>NC_002932.3:147500-775000 GCF_000006985.1 Chlorobaculum tepidum TLS | reverse complement strand
ACCCAATTTTTCGTATCCAGACCGAGCCAGGCGTACAGGTAGTTGACAAGGATGCCGAACAGGAGCGACATCAGCACAATGACCACGAGATAGGCCACCGTGCCCTTTTTGCCGAGCAGTTTCGAGATCACCGGCAGCGATGCGGCGTTGGTCGCCGGACCGGCGAGAAGAAACACGAGCGCCGCGCCCGGCGAAATACCTTTCAACGCGAGCGCCGCGACAATGGGTGTCGATGAGGTCGCGCAGACGTACATCGGCACCGAAATCGCAAGCATCATAACCATGGCAACGACATCGTTCGACAGGTAACGCTCCACGAACTGCCCCGATACGAACACCGAGATGAGACCGGCAAGCAGCACGCCGCCCAGCAGCCAGACACCCACATCACCGAGCAGTTCGCCAAACGCGAAGGAGAAACCCGACCTGATCTTCTGCGCCACACCTGGCTTCTCGACTTTTTTGTGACCACAGCCGCATGAACAACTTGAACCCGAAGACCCGCCCCCAGAGGCAGGTGCAGCAGCAGGCTCGTCAGTGCCGGTGAAGGAGACGGCAACGCCGGTCGCAATGGCCGTCACGAAAGCCGCCACAGGTCTGAAAATCGTCATCAGTGGATCGAGCAGCGCGTAAGTGATTGCAATCGAGTCGATGCCGGTTTCCGGAGTGGAAACAAGAAACGAGGCCACCGCCCCCTTTCCCGCGCCCTGTTTTTTGAGACCCGCCGCCGCCGGAATCACCCCGCAACTGCACAGCGGAATCGGCACGCCGATAGCGGAGGCTTTCACGATACTCGAAAAGCCACGCCCAAGATGAGCCGCCACGAGCTTTTCAGGCACAAACGCCTTGACGAGGCCAGCAACCAGAAAACCGAAAAGCACCCAAGGCGCCGCATCAAGCAACACCGACCAGGAAGCCGAAAGAATATTGATCAGAACGGTCATCACGTCAGGCATGGTTCACCACTTTGGCTGTTTATACATTTTCGCATGATCACATATTCATGATTTGATCAAAAAAAAAGCCCTCCTATCTCTCTTGCACATGTTCAAACCCGATTTTGATAAGCTCCGCGATGTGGCTGTCATCGAGTGCGTAGAGGACATTTTTGCCCTGCTTTTTCGAGCGGACAATCCTCGCATCTCTCAGAACCCGCAACTGGTGGGAAACCGCCGACTGGTTCATGGCGAGAATCGAGGTGAGGTCGCACACGCACAGTTCCGAGCGATACAGGGCATTGAGTATCCTCACTCGCGTGTGGTCACCAAGCACCTTGAAAAGCTGCGCCAGCTCCTGCTGCTGGTTCTCATCCGGCATGGCCTGACGCACAGACTCGACCACATCGGGATGATCACAAGTCTGCTGGCAAAGCCCGTCATCTTTTTTACTGATCGGCGCCATCAACACATGAACATTTATTCATATGATAACATAAAGCGGAAAACCGTGCAAATCGTTTCGTGATCCGGTCGCTTCATGCAGCAAATTCAGTTTCGCCTGTGCTTCGCAAGCGCGTCGTGGCAGAAAAGGAGAATATCGACCTCGGCGGCAGCACTGTCGTCACCCAGAAGTTTTTTTGTCAGAAGCAAAGCCAGACGCTCGTAGAAACTGACCGTCTGGGCGAAATGCTTCGCCACTTCGGGGTGCCCCACCCGTTCACCGACAATAATGCGCAGGCAGGTCTGCATCACCTCGAGAGCCGTCGAGGTTTCGAGAGAGGGCAACTCGCCTGATGCTTCATTCTCCGTAACGATCGCATTCAGCGTCCTGTACGCCATCAAATAGCTCTCCGATTCAAGATATCCAAGCATATTCTCTAGG
Organism: Chlorobaculum tepidum TLS; assembly: GCF_000006985.1. Taxonomy (NCBI): domain Bacteria; kingdom Pseudomonadati; phylum Chlorobiota; class Chlorobiia; order Chlorobiales; family Chlorobiaceae; genus Chlorobaculum; species Chlorobaculum tepidum. The sequence goes on along the minus strand of NC_002932.3, from coordinate 773,179 downwards.
CGATGTTTCATGGTGCTGTCCATAACTTCCGGGTTATTCAGCGATATTTCTATCCTCAAATAGAACAGAAGCGAAACAAGTTCCCGAGAAGTTGGCGTTTCCACTCAGCGTGCAACCAGCGCGACTCCACACCTCCTTGTTCATCTGCGGACGAACCTCGTCGGAAAAGCGTTGCTTCCAGCTCACCCCCCCATCCACCGGACGCGCGCCGTAGTTTACGTCCTCGCTACCCACTCGTTACCTTTCCTGTCAAGACAATGTCCTCCACAATGGCCCGAAACACACTCCGGCAATTTCGATGGAGTTTGAATTCATGTCGGACAGCCAATTCAGCAAAGGATCGAACTTCTACCGTTTTGACTTGACCCCTACTGTCGAGGATACTTTTCTTGTAAGTGAAGAACGAAAATATGTGGCAACAGAAAGGCTCCGATTTTCCAATGCAGCCTTATCACTTTTCCAATGGCTCGATTCGCTTCATCTGCCTCGCTACGGCACTTATGCAGCCTTTCCCGCCATCCGCGATTGTCATTGACAAGCCGGAACTTGGCCTCCATCCTGAAGCGATCAGGATTCTCGGTGAACTGATTCGTGATGCGGCAAAACGAACGCAGATCATTATCGCCACGCAATCGCCCCTGCTGCTCGATCAGTTTTCCATAGAAGACAACAGACGGAACATGCCCGCAAGGCCCAAATCATGAACCAGGCTACGGCTGAAAAAATCAATACCCTGTTTTCAAATTTTGATCCCACCCGGTGCTTCATTCCCTACATTTCCATGTATGAAATAGAAGCTCTCTATTTCAGTGACCCGCCCACCCTGGCGACAACCTCTGGAGCGCCGCTGAAGGCAATCGAGCACATTCTCGCCGAATGCGGTGAACCGGAAAAAATCAACGATCACACGACAACCGCACCGTCCAAAAGGCTGGAAAAACTCTCGAACCGGTCCAGAAAAACCACGACCGGCATTGCCATCGCCACGGCAATCGGTATCCCTAAAATGCGCGACGCTTGCCCGCTTTTTAACAACTGGGTAACAGAACTCGAAAAGCTTGCGTGCTGACCCATCGACGGCTACCCCGCCCAGGCCGTGCTGCTCGAATCGATCCTCGCGAGCGAGAGCTTCCGCGCCAGCGAACTCCCCGCCGTTCCCGACCGGATGCGCAAACCACAGAAAGCAACAAGCGGAGGGCTGTTCGATTTCGAAGAGTGAGAAGTGAAAACCAAATCTTACAGACAAAGAAAAAGGCGGCTACAGTACCTGCTGTAACCGCCTTTGGTGTCGGGGTGGCGGGACTCGAACCCACGACCTCTGCGTCCCGAACGCAGCACTCTACCAGCTGAGCCACACCCCGAAAAAACATTGTTCCTTGCGCCCTTGGACAGATTCGAACTGCCGACCTTCAGTTCCGGAAACTGCTGCTCTATCCACTGAGCTACAAGGGCCTGATGACCCGAGGGTCACTTTCAAAAAGGTCAGCAAATATAACATTTAAATCGGGAAAAAGAACAACTTTTGCACGGTATCGAAAAGTTTCCCGAATCTTTTCCAGCGACCGTCAATGGCCATTGTCGGAGGCCGCCTTCACAAGCGCATCGACCGCCAGATTGGCGCTCATCACCGCCCCGCCCATCGAATCGTAATAGAGCTGCTGCGAGAATCCGCCCGCGAGGAACAGATTTCCAACCGGCGTCTTCTGCGTCGGGCGGAACTTTTCCATCCCCGGCAGCGGCGCATAGACCGAGCGCGGAATCTTGACCAGCGTGGACTTGAGGATTTTCGCCCCCTGCGTCTCCTTCGGGAAGTTGGCCCGAACGCTTTGGTCAACCCGCGCGATGATCTCCTCTTTGGTCAGCGCCATCAGCTCACGCGCAGGGGCGACGCAGAACTCGAAGCGCGTCTTGCCCTCGAAGCGCTCGCCGCGCAGCATGCGGTAGTCGGGCGTGGTGCGGGCGAGATTGGCGTAGACCGGAATCACGCCATCCGGACTGAAGAGCACGTTGTCGATAGGCGAAATTTCGCGGTCGTACCAGAGCTGCACCGAGATGACCGGCACGCCCTTCAGCCTGTCGAGATCACCGAAAAAGCGGTCTTGCTGCTTGAGCGACGACGGCAGCACTTTGCAGAGATTGTGAATCGGCAGCGCGGCGACATAGTAATCCGCGTCGAGAATCTCACCGTTGCGCAACTGTACGCCGCGAATCTGCTGGCCGTCGAAGAGCAGCTCGTCCACCGTGATGTTGTTCTGGAACACCGCGCCTTTCTGCGTGGAGTAATCGACGAGCGGCTGATGCAGGTACTCCTGCGGCGAGCCTTTCAGGAAGCCCATGCGCGACGAATCGGGAATGCGGTAGAAGGTCTCGGTGACGTCAAGAATGATCTTGGCCGAAATCTCCTCCGGCGGAATGAACTTGAGCGCGAGCGACATCGGGCGGAACATCTTGTCCATCAACCGCTTGCCGAATTTTTTTTGCTCGGCCCACTCGGCGAAGGTGAGGTGATCCTGCGTTGGCGGGTAGTTGGCCTTCTGGAGCGCAAGCGGAATCAGCGACTTCGAGAAAGCGGCCATCTCGCCGAAGGTGAAGTAGCCGTTCTTGATGATCGCCGGAAGCAGATGCAGCGGGCTGGGCAGGTCCCAGGTGTTGAAGGTAAAGCTGTTGCCCCCTTCGAGCGTGTAGGTGAGCTGGTGTTCCTTCCAGATGACGGCGTGGTAGGTCTTGATCTCCTTCATGAGATCGTAGAGCACGCCGTACGCGCCAAAAAAGCAGTGGGTGCCGGATTCGATCCAGTCCCCCTCCTCGTCCTTCCAGGCAGAAACCTTGCCGCCATAGATGGGTCGTTTTTCGAGCACCTTGACCTGAAACCCGCGATCAACGAGCCTCTTGACCGCGGTCAGACCCGCAAGGCCGCCGCCGATGATCAGAACCTTTTTTTTCTCTCCGTTCATTCCTTGCAAATATGACTGAATAACTGTTGTTGCGACTGCTGGCGGCTCAGATGGCCGAGCGCCCCTCCATCGCCCGCGACAGCGTCGCTTCGTCGATAAATTCAAGCTCAGCGCCAACAGGAATGCCTCTGGCGATGCGGGTGACGTTGATGCCGAGCGGTTTTAGCAGTTTGCTGATGTACAGCGATGTCGTTTCGCCCTCAACGGTGGGATTGAGCGCGAGCACCACTTCGCGCACGCCGCCGGTCGAATCCACGCCGATGCGAGCGATCAGTTCGCGCACCTTGATGTCATCGGGGCCGACGCCGTCGAGCGGCGAAATCACGCCATGCAGCACGTGGTACAACCCTTTGTAGTGGCCGGTTTTCTCGAAAGCAAGCACTTCAGTGGGTGATTCAACGACACAGATAACCGAGCGGTCGCGCCCGGCAGAGGTGCAGATGTGGCAGGGATCAACGCCGAGATCGGTAATGTTCTGGCAAACTGAGCAACGAATCACCTTCTCCTTGACGTCGATCAGTGCGCTGGCCAACTTCTCGACCTCGGAGCGCCGTTCGTGCAGCACATGCATGGTGAGGCGCTGGGCTGTCTTGCGCCCAATGCCAGGCAGCTTCGCGAACTCTTCGATAAGCGCCTCAACGGCTCCTGAGCTGTAACGCATGAACCGAAGAAATTATCCCTGACCGCCGAACTGCTTCATCAGGTCGGCAGGGTTGATCATGCCGCCAGCGGCTTTCTGAATCTCGCTCTGCGCGAGCTGCGCCGAGGCTTCGAGCGCCTTGTTCACGGCAGCCACAACAAGATCCTGCACCATATCGACATCGTCCATGATCTCGGGATCAATGGTGAGTTCAAGCAGTTTCTGCCGTCCGTTGACCTTCGCCCTGACCATGCCACCGCCTGCTTCACCCTCGGAAACAAGCTTTTCGAGCTGCTTCTGCAAATCCTGCATCTTCGCGCCAGCTTCCTGAAGCTGCTTCATCATATCGCCAAAATTGGGCATTGCCATCGTGGTGGTTCTCCTTGGGGTTGCGGTCAATGTGTATAGATTAATCGGATCAAACTGATCTGTCTGATCCGACCGATCTCAAATTCAATCTTTCCTGCGCAGTACGAGGTAAATTTTCTCCAGAATATCCTCAGTAGTCAGCTTGTATTTGCGGAGCAGGTCATCGGGCTTACCGGATTCACCGAAGGTGTCCTCGACGGCAACCATCTCGATTGGCACCGGAATGTTGCGGGCGCAAACGTTGGCCACCGCCTCACCGAGACCGGTGTACATCTGGTGCTCCTCGGCGGTCACGATCGCGCCGGTGTCATTGGCCGCGCGCACGATGGCGAGCGTGTCGATCGGCTTGATGGTGTGCATGTTGATAACGCGCACCGACACCCCCTCTTTTTCAAGGATTCTGGCCGCTTCGAGCGCCTTCCAGACCATGATGCCGCAGGCGATGACGGTGACGTCCTTGCCGGGATGCAGCTCGATGGATTTGCCGATCTCGAAGCCGTCCTCATCGGCGGTAAAGTCCGGCACGTTTGGACGTCCGAAGCGCAGATAAACCGGGCCTTCGTGCTCGATGATCGCCTTGGTGGCGCGTTTGGTTTCGCTGTAATCGCACGGTACGACGACGGTCATGCGCGGCAGGCTGCGCATCAGACCGATATCTTCGAGAATCTGGTGCGTCGCACCATCCTCGCCAAGGGTAAGGCCGGCGTGCGAAGCGCAGATTTTGACATTGAGATTGGAGTAGCAGACCGACTGGCGGATCTGGTCGAAGACGCGGCCAGTCGCGAAAACGGCGAAACTTGAGGCCACGGGAATCTTGCCGATAGTGGCCAGGCCGGCGGCCATGGAGATCATGTTCGCCTCGGCAATGCCGGTCTGGATGAATCGCTCCGGGAACTCTTTACGGAAGAGATGCATGTTCAGCGACCCGGTCAGGTCAGCACAGAGAGCGACAACAGACGGGTTCTCACGCCCGGCTTCAAGCAACGCCTCGCCAAATCCGGTGCGGGTAGCCTTGTTGCCCCGTGAAGTATACTTCGCGGTCTGTTCGATGGTAATTTTCTCTCCCATTAATGACAGAATACCTTAAATTTGAAAAAGCTATGCAGGACCTGAGTGCCTGCCGGGTTAACCCCGCCATTGATATTGAGTTGCGCCCACCAAGCCCAGTCAGATGACAAAAGTTGAATATAAGCATACGCATATAGCGGCAAAAAAAAAATTAGGCCAAAACTTCCTGCTCGACAGGAACATTCCGCGCAAGATCGTCCGGGAATCGGGCATCAAGGAGGGCGACCGGGTGGTTGAGATTGGTCCCGGCTTTGGCGCTCTGACGACGGCGATTCTCGAAGTGATGCCGTCGTTCACCGCCATCGAGAAAGACCGGGAGCTGGCGAAGTTCAACCGCGAGGAGCATCCGCAGATCGAGCTGATCGAAGACGACTTCCTCAAAGTACCACTTGAACCGCTGGCTGCAGGCGGCAAACTCTCGGTGCTCGGCAACATTCCCTACTCGATCACCAGCCCGATCCTCTTCCGGCTGCTCGATAACCGGCACCTCATCGCCTCGGCCACGCTGATGATACAGCACGAAGTCGCCCAGCGCATCGCCGCCGTACCCGGCACGAAAGAGTACGGCATCCTCGCCGTGCAGATGCAGGCCTTCTGTGACGTGAAATATCTGTTCAAGGTAGGCCGCGCCGTCTTCAAACCCCGCCCGGATGTGGACAGCGCCGTCATCAAAATGGTGCCGAAGGCTGTCGATCCGGTCAAAGACAGCGAAGGATTCCGAACCTTCGTCCGCCGTGTTTTCCACCAGCGCAGGAAAACACTTCTGAATAACCTGAAGGAGTATTACGACACTTCAGGAGTACCGGAACCCACGCTCAAACTGCGTGCGGAGTCGCTCTCCGTTCCGGCGCTGATCACCCTGTTCACTCAGCTCAAACTGATTGCGCGAGGCGACGCCTCCGGACAACTTTTATTAAAGAGAAGAAGATGAGAAGACAGCAATCGTTCCAGTGATGTAATCTCTTATTTTCATTAGAATTTTATTTTCAGATCAACATCCAGCCATTCGAGGACATGCGGGACTCACAGCAGCACTACTTCTTGCACAGCACCATCATCCGGCAGTCCGCCACTCCCTTACCATCATTAACCTCATAGCTCAAGGGGGCTTGCAGTATATCATCACGCTACAACGACGTTCACCGTCAGTCGATTGAAAACCCGGAAGAGTTCTGGGGCGCGCTTGTAGAAAATCTCCACTGGTACAAGCCGTGGAACAAGGTGCTCGACGACTCGAATCCGCCGTTTTACCGCTGGTTCGCCGGAGGCGTCACCAACACTTGCTACAACGCGCTTGACCGGCACGTCGATGAGGGACGCGGCAACCAGATCGCCGTCATTTATGACAGCCCGGTAACCGGCACCATCGAGAAGTTCACTTACCGCGAGTTCCGCGACAAGGTGGCGCTTTTTGCCGGAGCGCTTCAGGCCCGTGGCGTTCGCAAGGGCGACCGATGGCATTGAGGCGGAGGCCAAACGGGCCGCCGATGAAGGCCTCACTCCGCTTGGTGAACCATTGGTAGGCGCGGGGGGCAAAAAGATCGTCTTTCTCCATCCGCGCCAGACCAATCGCGCGCTTGTCGAATTCGTTGAACCGAAGGGCACACACTAAAAAAGTGTCATGAGAGAGACGAGCGCAAGACGCCTGGAGCGCAGAAACCGGAACACTGATAATAAGCAAGGATTTTGAGCGCCATCCAACGCAGCAATCGAGGCTTGGAATAAGTTTTTAGACGTGCCCCAAACCCGATCATTTATTCATTCATTGCCTGTGAAACACTTCTTCCTGCCTTTCGAAAAAACAAAAGGGTTCAGCTACAGCGCCGACTCCATCGAACGGCTGTCGGAATATGAAAAATACCAGCTCTCGTTTCACCCCGAACGCCCGAAGTACCTTGACTACCTCACGGTGTTCGACAACGTGGAGGAGTTCCTTGCAAACGATCTCCACGGCAGTCGCCTGATCCAGACGCACCGCGCCGAACTCCGGCGCAACGGCAAGGTCTGGCCGGTGATGCTCATCGGCCAGCAGTCGGGACCGACCTCCGACTTTGGTGAACTGACCCGGATCACGCAAGATCAGGATGAAATGCGCCGCTGGAACCAAGGCATGCCGACTCCTGCTGCGTTCGACAAGGCGATCGAAGCGATTGCCCTCGCCGAGCGCGAAAGGCGCACGATTATCACGGTAATCGACACGGCTGAAGCCGATCCGACCGAGGAGTCGGAGGCTGGTGGCATCGCATGGAAAATCGGGCGCTGCATGCAGGCGCTCGCCGAGGCGACCGTACCGACCATCTCGGTCATCATCAACCGCGGATGCAGCGGCGGGGCCATCGCCCTGACCGGCTGCGACGCGGTACTCGCAATGGAGTACTCCACCTACCTGGTCATCTCGCCAGAAGCGTGCTCGTCGATTCTGTTCCGGACGAGGGACAAGGCGAACCTCGCCGCCGAAATCTCGCAGATCACCTCGAAGGAGGGGATGAAAAACGGCATCGTGGACGAGCTGCTTCCCGAACCGGCAGGCCCAACGCACCGCTTCAAAAACGAGGCGCTCGAATCGTTCCGCGAGGTGACAGGACGCTGGATCGAGGCATTCGGCAAAGCGCCCGCCGAATCGCTTCAGCAGCGCCGCATCGAACGCTGGCAGAAAATCGGTCAGTGTGAAACGACGACCGAGGAGCATATCCGCACCTATGAAAAAAAGGTCTCTTTCTTCATCGACAAGCCGAAAAAGAACCTCTTCATCAGCCGCCACAAGCCGCTGCTAAAACGATGATAAAAGGCATGTCGTCGATCCGGTGCTCTACAGCAAGCTGCTGGCTGACAATTTCGTCTGCGCCACCTGCGGTCACCGCTATGTCCGCCTCAGCGCCCGCGATTACATCGAACTGATACTCGACGAGAATGCGTTCACCGAGCACCAGGAAACTCGCTATATCATTGACCGCGATATTCTGAATTTCCCCGAATACGCCAACAAACTCCATGAAGAGCGCGTGAAAAACGGCATGACGACGGCACTCATCACGGGCGACGGCGCGATTGATGGTAAGGAGGTCGTGTTGTGCGCCACGAGCTTCGGCTTCCTCGGTGGCTCGTTCTGCATGTCCACCGGCGAAAAGGTGTGGCGAGCCGCCAAGATCGCCATAGAGAATCGCCGCCCGCGAATTCTGGTGGCCAAGGTCGGCCAGGATGGGCACGATCGCGGCGCGAAGGTGATCGCCGCGGCATTTGCCGACATCGGCTTCGACGTCGATATTTCGCCGCTCTTCCAGACGCCGGAGGAGATCGTGCAGCAGGCGCTCGACAACGACGTGCATATCGTCGGTATTTCAAGCCTCGCGGGCGGGCACAAAACACTAGTGCCGCAGGTGGTGGAAGGATTGAAGGAGGCGCGGCGCGGCGACATTCTCGTCATCGCAGGCGGCGTCATTCCGGAGCGCGACTACGACTACCTCTACGAGCGCGGCATCGCGGGCGTCTTCGGCCCCGGCACGGTGATCGCCGAAGCGGCCATCAAGCTGCTCGCGCTGCTGCTCGAACATCACCAGTGAGCGGAAACCGGGCGAGGCGATGAGCGGCAGGCATCGGCATGAACCCACGGTTGAGGAGTTCGTCGAAGGCATCAGGAACGGCGACCGCCGCCTGTTGAGCCGCGCCATCACGCTCGTCGAGTCGAGCCGCCCGGAGCACGAGCAGCTGGCGCACGAGATTCTCGACCGCTGCCTCGGCGACGGAAGCGCTTCGATCCGCATTGGCGTCACCGGAGCGCCGGGCGCGGGCAAGAGCACCTTCATCGAAGCGCTCGGCCTTGACCTTGTTCGTCAGGGCAAACGGGTGGCGGTGCTTGCCATCGACCCCAGCAGCTCGCGCTCGAAGGGCAGCATCCTCGGCGACAAATCGCGCATGGAGCGGCTCGCAGCCCACCCGGAAGCCTTCATCCGCCCGACGCCGTCGTCGGGCTTCCTCGGCGGCACCTCCCCGCGAACGCACGAAACGATTTTGCTTTGCGAAGCCGCCGGATACGAGGTCATCATCGTCGAAACGGTCGGCGTCGGCCAATCGGAGATCGTGGTGAACTCGATGGTGGATTTCGTTTTGCTGCTCATGCTCCCCGGTTCCGGCGACCAGCTGCAGGGCATCAAGCGCGGCATCATGGAGATTGCCGACCTCGTGGCCGTCAACAAGGCGGACTCCGGACGGCAGACAATCGCCGAAAACTCTAAAGCTGATTTCGAGGCTGCGCTCAGGCTCCTGCCGGAGAAGCATTCGGGATGGAAACGGAAGGTGCTGCTGACCTCCGCGCTCGAAGGCTCAGGCGTCAGCGAAGTGTGGAAAACTATCGAAGCGTTTGCCGCAGCCATGCAGCAAAGCGGCGAGTGGAACGAGCAGCGCCGGGAGCAGTCGCGCCACCTGCTTCACGCCATCGCCGAAGAGCAACTGAAACGCCAGTTCTACAACGCGGTGCGGGTCAAAGAAGCAAAAGCAGAGGTCGAGCAACAAGTGCTCGCCGGAAAGCTCAGCCCCTTCACCGGAGCCGTGGAGCTGCTGAAGGCTTTCCGATCAGACAGATCCGTCTGATCCGTCCGATTGGAAATTCAACCCGCAAAGAGCCGCCCCTACGCCGTTATTCCTTGCTAATGAACTCTTTTTCCTGCGCCTTCACGATCAGCACCGGCACTTGCGCCTTGCGCACGACCGCTTCGGCGACGCTACCCATCAGGAGGCGGCTGAGACCGGTCCTGCCGTGCGAGCCCATGATGACGAGGCTCACGTCAAAATCGAGCGTTTTCTGGAGAATCACCTCCGCGGGAATGCCGATGATGACATCGGCGCTCACATCGATCCCCGCCGCCTTGGCCTCATCGACCATAGGAACGAAATCCTCCCTGGCGGCGGCGGCGAGATCCTCTTCGAGCGGCACGTAATTCAGGGTCATATCCGCTGCGATCGGGCGCGGCTCAATCACATTCAGCAGTATCAACTTCGACCCCATCGACTTGGCGAACTCGCAGGCATAGCGGTATGCCTTCTTCGACGCATCGGAAAAATCCATCGGACAGAGAATCGACTTGATGGTAATCATGACCGTATCGTTTGATGATTGAAGAAATGGAAAACCGGATCACGCTTTTTTCTCAAAAAATGACGTTAACAGATCGATCGGCACAGGAAAAATCGTAGTCGAGTTGTTCTCAACGGCGATATCCTGCAAGGTCTGGAGATAGCGCAACTGCAAGGCTGCCGGATTCTGCGCAATAATGGCTGCAGCTTCAGAGATACGCTGTGCCGCCTGGAACTCGCCCTCGGCATTGATGATCTTGGAGCGGCGCTCGCGCTCGGCCTCGGCCTGTTTGGCCATCGCCCGGCGCATCCCCTCGGGAAGGTCGATCTCCTTGACTTCGACCTTGCCGACCTTCACCCCCCACGGCGCGGTATCCTTGTCGAGAATGGACTGGATGCGTTCATTGATCTCGTCACGCTCAGCGAGCAGATTATCCATCTCGCCCTGCCCGCAAACGCTGCGCAGGGTCGTCTGGGCGAGCTGCGAGGTGGCGAAATGGAAGTCGGCCACATCGATGATCGCCTTGATCGGGTCGATCACCCGGAAGTAGACCACGGCACTCACCTTGACCGAAACGTTGTCGCGCGTGATGATGTCCTGCGGAGGCACGTCAAGCGTCACCGTTCTCAGGTCAACCCTCACCATCCGGTCGATATAGGGAATCAGAATGATCAGTCCCGGCCCCTTGGCTCTTATAATCCGGCCAAGCCGGAATATGACTGCCCGCTCATACTCGGGCAGAATCTTGACCGCGGAAACGAAAAACGCCACCGCCAGCGCCAGTAAAACCAGAATATTCATGAAAAGCATATCACTCCTCCTTGCTATTTTGTTTCACCATGAGCCTCATCCCCTCGATCCCTGTGACCGTTACCTGTGATCCGGCAGGAATCAAACCGTTTGCCGATGCGTCCCAAAGTTCGCCATGCACAAACACCTTGCCGTCCTTGCCCTCTCCGATGGCTCGTTCAACGGTACCTGTTTCACCGACCAGCCCCTCCCTGCCGGAGATCGCCTTGCGTCTGGTAGAACGAAACACCACAAAGACAAGTAACAGGACTCCCGCCGAAAATGAAAGAAAAAGCGGAAGAAAAACCCACCAGTTGATGACGAGGCCTAACTCCGGCTGATTGAACACCATGACCGAACCGATGAAAAGCGCGACCAGACCGGCGATCGCAAGCGCTCCGCTGCTGACCACGAAGATTTCCAGCCCGAAAAAAAGGATGGCGAGCAGAATGAGCAGGAGGCCGGTGACGTTGACCGGCAGGAGCTGCATGGCCCACGCGCCGAGCACAAGAGCAATCGCTCCGGCCACGCCCGGCAGCACCGCACCCGGTGTCGAAAGCTCGAACCAGAGACCGGCCAGGCCGAGCAGTAGCAGAAAATAAGCGATGTTTGGATCGGCGATAGCCATCATCACCTCTTCGCCGAAAGTTGGGGACGCTTCCTTAACTGGCACATTGGTTGTGCGAATGATCAATTCACCGATAGCTGTCTCGACTTTGCGGCCATCGATGGACACGAGCAGCTCCTTGCGATTGTCCGCCACGGTATCGATCACGCCCGCCGCGAGCGCTTCAGATGCCGTCGATGCGATGCTCTCCCGCACGGCCCGCTCAGCCCATTCGGGACTGCGGCCACGCTTTTGCGCAAGACTGCGGGCAAAGGCTGCAAGATCGTTCTCGATTTTCTTGCCCATCACGCTCCCCTTCTCGCCGCCGCCGCTTATATCGACCGGATGGGCCGCGCCGGTTTCGGTGCCCGGAGCCATCGCCGCCACATTGGCGGAGAGCAGCAGCAGCGCCCCCGCCGAAGCCGCCTGCGCTCCGGACGGCGCGACATAGACCACCACCGGCACGCGCGACGCCATCACTCCCTGCACCATCTGCCGGAGAGACGAAACAAGCCCGCCCGGCGTATCGAGCTCCACGAGCAGCAACGTGTCGTTATCCCGGTTCGCCTCATCAAGCACCCGGAGAAAATATGCCGCGCTGCCCGCATTGACGCTCCCCGTCAACGACATGGCGCGAATCTGCGCTGCCTGGCCAGCTACCGGCATGGCGACAAGCAAGAACACAGCGATCGCCGGGATAACGCAGAATTTCAAAAGCCTTTTTACCATTGCCCGAACCATTCTGAAACGAGTGGATTCCCTGATTCACCAACAATGATAACAATAACAAAAAAAATGAGATAGTTCCTCTCAAGCAACGTTACCGTTTATTTCCGTTTCACCTGGTAATCGTGAATCTGAAGATGAATGAGCACCGGATTGCGCAATGGATTCCCCCGGAAACTTCTCGGTGTGACCACTCTTTCAGAGGGATACACCAGCCCCTCGGCGTTTTCAGAATGTTGTCGAACAACAGTTGCCGCCGTGGCGAGCGAATTGATGATATTCGCCGTGTAATCGTGCTGGATCAGGAGGCAGGTGTGGCGATCGAAGCGTAACTGTTGCTCTCGGCTGTGGGTGGGAATATGGGCAAGAAAAACGGCCGGTGTGCATCCATGGTCGTGACCGCATGATCGAAAACCGCCGAGAAGAGATAGCGTGTGCCCCGGATTTTTGGATTGATCGCCGCCATGAAGTAAGGAGAATCGGAAAGACCATGAACGAGAACAATCGCCTTCTGGGACGATTGTAGATGCTCCATGATTCCTGGATGACAACCATCACGCACCGATTCCGGAGAGAAAGAGCTAAAGCGCTGGTAAGAGTCAAACCACTCGTGATCGCACGGCGCAGTTGAAACCTGATCGCTCATCCAGCATCCCTGTTTACACCGTTGAAGCGAGTCGTGATACTTCTATTGAAATAGATCCCTCAGCATTCACGGCACAAAAAAGGAATCACTCGACGGGCAAAAGAAGCAGAGCGAGCAACGCGACAATGCAAAGACGGCGGACAGCCTCCGTGCGACAGATAATGTTACGCATGTTCGAGGGGGCTGGGTTCGGGAAGTCGAGCGGGATCGATCAGCTCGACCACCGATTCGAGGTATTCGAAAAGCAGCTGCTTGCCTGTGCAAAGGGAATCCTTCACGGCGATGTTCCGGCCTCCGCTGGCGATGAAAGAGTAGTAAGGACACCCCGCGTTGCAAAGGTACTGAAAGCGGCACTCATCCGCTTCGCAGGTGTGTATCGCATCCAGGCGCTCGTCGATGAGGCGCGCCATGGCGGGATTGGCGTCAGAAAGGATGTCGGTGATAGCCATCTTGCCAACGTTGCCGAGGCGCATCTCATCGAACCCCGCGAACTTGGGACAAAGCCACGCATCGCCATCGGGCGTGATGGCCAGAAAATTGGTCAGGCAGCGCCCGCCGAAGGTGCAGACCGACTGCTTCAACCCGGCTCCTGCAGTCAGCGAGCGCAGAATGTAGTTGAGCGTGCCGGGCATCGGGAGCTTGCGCCCGCCCTCAAACCAGGCGTTGAACTGGGCGATAAAATACGCGGCGTAGCCGTCAGCATCAAGCGCGAGACTTTCGTCGCCAACAAGATTTTTGGAAAAATAGTAATACGGATTGCTGTGAAAGGCTTCAATGCCGAGCGAACGGTAGTAATCAAGAATCGCCCCCTCCTTGCCGAGGCTGTTCCGCGTAACCGTGCAAATGCAGCCACAGTGCCCCTGATGCTCGATGATCGTTTCGCGCGTTGCGAGCACCGCGCCGAGCGACGGGCCGCCGCCATTCACAGGGCGCTGGAAATCATGCAGTTCCGGCGGGCCGTCAATGGTAGAGGAGATGCGAAAACCGTGCCCGGCAAGCCAGGCGATCAACTCCCGGTCATGCACGTAGCCACTCGTCTGAATGGTATTCGCGTAGGGCTTGGTAGCGTACTTTTTTTGGAGGCGATCGACCTTGCGATAAAAATCGATGCCTGCGAAAAACGGCTCTCCTCCTGTCCACTCGAAGGAGACCTGGTGGTGGCGCGTATCGAACGCGCTACGGATGGCCGCATCGAGCAGGTCATCGGCAATGCGAAGGCCTCCGGATGGATGGGAGCCTTTCGCGAAGCAATACCGGCACGAAAGCGCACACTGATCGGTCAGTTGAAAAATCAGGTTCAGCGTGCCTGCCTGAGCGAGTTTTTCGAGAAACTCCTCTCTGCTCGTCATACCGGTCGCCCTTCAATAACGGTTCGCGTCGCCGTGCGTGTTGCAGTGCTCGTTGCCGTGGCTGTCCGTGTGCACGCCGCTATCCGAATAATCATTATGTATGTTGGGGTCAAACTTATTAACGTGCGTGTTGCCGTGCAGCGGATTGTCGTTGTCGGCAAGAAGCGCACCCTGCGGATTGGCCGAAAGCGCCGTGAGGTGCTGGGCGACTTCGTTCTCCCGTACGGCGTCCGGCGAGAAGGATATGTTTACGGCATCTCGAGTCATCGCTGAGGCATTCACACCGCAGAAAAGCAGCAGCCCCGCCGGAATCGCGACACCAAGCTTCTGCCCGATGGCGATCATGCGCTCGCCCTTGTCCGATCCTGAACGGCGCTTACCGTTGGAATGGTCAACCTGTTTGTCCATCTTTACTCCTTTTTTGTTGATTGATGATAGCAACATCTTCACACGCTCTGGATGATCTTCTCCCGCTGCTTCTGGTACTCATCATCGCTGATAAGCTTCTGGCGCTTGAGGCCGTCGAGCGTTTTCAGACGCGCTTCCGCGCTTTGGGCATCAGAGGCGGATTGCGACTCCCCCGCATCTTCGATGCTGACGATTCCGTCTTCGATCACCTTGCGGTTGAAGGCGCTGAAAATCGCGAATCCGACAATCCCGACGCAGGCGGCGATCCAGACCATCACGAACACGCCGCCCTCTTCGAGCAGGCCGTTGCTCACAACGCCCGCAATCATACCCGCGCCGACAAGCGCCACGATAAACGACGCAATTCGCATCATAGTCAACGTGGAGCGCGTCGGTTTTATCCTGATATCCGGCATGGCGAAGTCGTTTTACCGTTTGGGAACGAAAGAGTCAAGCACCGTCTGGAATGTGGGGAAGCCCTGATTATATATAGAACTCTTTTGGACTTTTGAATGCCAGCACATAAAATCCCTGCCTTGCTTTGACAAACACGAAACGAGCCTTCAGCCAGTACTTTGTGGTAAACAGCGGGCCACGCGGAAGCTCCTGCCAGACCTCGTAATCGGTAACAGTCGCCTCAAGCCCGGCGACCGTCGTCTTCACCGGTTTGCTGTACGATGACTGTTTGCTGCCCGTGTTCTTGCGCATCAGCCGGTCGTAATCGGCCAGATAGTTTGCATACGTTTTCCCCTCACGGTTGCCGGGGGCGTAGTAGCCAACGTAGATGAGCGGATGCGGGAAGTAATATTTCTCGCCATCCTCCGGTTTGGCAAGCTCTTCTTTTGTGAGCTGCACCTCGTAAATCCCAGCTTTTGCGTCACCCTCCGGATCGGCGGGACTCCGTTTCCAATCAACGGGTAGAAGGCAGGAAAAAAAGTCCGGCCTGGCAGTGTACTTCTCGAATGGCTCGGGGCGCACCTCTGTAACCTTGGGAAAATCAGGCGCCGCATCCTTCAAGGCATTAGGCAGATAGTAATCACTCGTATCCGCGTATGGGCGCGGCGAATAAACGGGATTGGCAATGGTATAGGTGTAGTGACCAGAGATGCCGAGATCCTGCTTCAGATCATACGCAATCACAGTGCCATCCTCGACAATCGCCTTGCACTCATCTGGCACCTTGCGGACAATCGTCAGTTCGTAGTGCGGCGCGAGATCAGTAAGACCCGGTTTTTTGTTCACCAGCACCTCGAACGAGTTTTTGCTGGTGCATCCGTTGCTTCCGACGCGAACGACGAAGCCGCCCGCCCCGGCAACCATCTCGTCGAGAACGACCTCGCCGGTCTGGCGCGGCCCTGAAGACCACAAGGTGGCAGCGGCTGTGCCATGGAAAAAGCCCAGGACGGCCAAAAGAGAAATCAGCCGGACACTTCTTTGAACGGAACACTTCATGTTCAAACAGGGCCTGTTGGATGGTGCAATCAGCACTGACTTGCGCAAGGCACTCACGCTTCTTCTCCGCTGATGCGACTAACCCGAAAATGCAGAACCGGAAGAAGAGACTGTAACGATTGCAATCTACTACTGATCAATTACATCAAACTGAAATTTTTTTTAAATTATAATGGTTCAATATTTAAATTAATGGAAACCATCTATTTTTCAAAAATTGTTCTTGTATCGATACAAAAAACAATCTCAAACTTACCGCAATGAAAAAAGCATTCAGCACGCTGATCCTGCTTGCCGTTTCAGGAGCGCTTGCGCCAACGAATCTGCACGCGGAAAGTGCGTTCGATCAATTGAAGGCTATATCGAGAGACAGTGAGGCTGCCACGAGAGAGCCGAGCGACGAAGGGGCCAGGGATGGAGCCAGCCAGGGATTCGACACCAATTCGCCGCCTGAACCGATGCATCTGAAAGGCAATGAAGGCGTCGATCCGAATTACCTGAAGCAGTATGACCCGCCAGCGCCGAGCCTCCGCGCCTATCCAGTACCGCCCCCACAACCGTAACAAAATGGACGGATTCTGGTCGCAACGCCATGAAATCCGTCACGCCAAAAAACCGAATCGCCCGAAAGAAAGCACATCTGTTCGGGCGATTTGCAATTCCGGTGGTTGCGAACGAGCTACCTCCACCAGATAACGCTGGTCGAAAGAAAATGAGCTCGCTGATACTATTTTTGACTTTTCCGGGTTTTCAGTTGCATAATCCGATTATTGGGTTAGATTTAGAGCCATAACATCGTGGGGTGGAGCAATTGGTAGCTCGTCGGGCTCATAACCCGAAGGTTGCAGGTTCAAGTCCTGTCCCCACCACTAAAAAAGCCGTCCAGTCAGTATAGGACGGCTTTTTTTATTGCCCGCTTGCGCAATGCAAGAGGCTTGGAGATTTATCGTCCAACTCTAGTGTAACAGGAAGATTCGTGACGCGATAAGCGCAAGGCTCTTGTCTCTGTTCATCGAAACGATTCTTGCCCCTCTGTTGTTTTTTTAGGCAGATTTACCGTTTAAAACCGTTCAACAATTTTTCGATAGAACCATGTTTTATTTCGATCCGGCATATTTTCTCTTCGCCTTGCCCCCGCTGCTCCTTGGCATCTGGGCGCAGTTCAAGGTGAAATCGGCGTTCAAGAAATATTCGCAGGTGGCGACGCAGAATGGCGTGACCGGCGCGCAGGCGGCTTTGCGAATTCTCCAGCGAGGCGGGCTGGAGAATGTCAATGTCGAGATGACCAGCGGGATGCT
Organism: Chlorobaculum tepidum TLS; assembly: GCF_000006985.1. NCBI lineage: Bacteria > Pseudomonadati > Chlorobiota > Chlorobiia > Chlorobiales > Chlorobiaceae > Chlorobaculum > Chlorobaculum tepidum. Next base: position 755,802 of record NC_002932.3, on the reverse strand, counting down.
TTCAGACCACTATGATCCGCGCCAGAAGGTGTTGCGGCTCAGTGAGGAGGTTTACAGCCTGCCGAGCATCGCGTCGGTCGGCGTGGCGGCACACGAGGCCGGGCACGCCTTGCAGGACAAGGTGAACTACTCGCCACTGGCCATCCGCTCGGCGATGGTGCCGGTGGTGTCGATCGGCAGCAATCTCGGGCCGATCCTGTTCATGATAGGCCTGTTCATGCAAGGCGTGCTTGGAAGCTCGCTGGCGTGGGCGGGAATCATTCTCTTCGCGGGAACGGCACTGTTCGCTTTGGTGACGCTGCCGGTGGAATTCGATGCCAGCCGACGCGCCAAGGAGTTGCTGGTTTCGCAGGGCATCGTTTCGCAGCGTGAAATGGCAGGCGTGAACGCCGTGCTTGACGCCGCCGCCCTGACCTACGTAGCCGCCGCCGCACAGGCTATCATGCAGTTACTTTACTACGTGATGGTGATGAACCGACGAAAAGATTGATAGGCAACAATGAGGGCGGCCACTGTAGCCGCGCCCTCATTGTTGCCACCTTTTGTGCCACCTTTTGTACACCTCGTCCAGTCCATCAACAAAAGCAATGGCTCTCCGTCACCCGATCGCTTTCAGCACTTCCTGGCGCATTTGCTGGTAGGGTATCGCTCCGGCAGTGCGCCATTTGAGCTGACCACCAACAAAAAGCATGAGGGCCGGAATACCCTGAACCTGAAAACGGGCCGCCGCGTCAGGCTGCTGATCGACGTTGACCTTGACCACGATCAACCGTCCCTTGAACTCGCTGGCGAGCTGTTTGACGGATGGAGCCACCATTTTACAGGGCCCGCACCAGTCGGCCCAGAAATCGATAAATACGGGAAGTTCGCTTGTCCTGATAAGATCGTCAAGTGTTTGAGCCATAAGAGGTTAAATTGTTTTTTTCGTGAATGAAATCTTCGCAACACCACTGTCACGACGAGTAAATCTAAAATTGCCTGAGCCGCTCAACACAACTCTGGCGTTTTTGATGTTAACAACAAGCATTCCCCTTTTACCGTTTCATTTCCACCACCAGATGTTGTATCGTTCGTTGTCACCAAACGCTGAAGAGTATGGTGTTTTCAGCTGTCTGAACGCTGAAACTTATAACTGGCAGGCCGGGTTAAACTGAAAAATCACATCGAATCCCCGTCATCCGGCAGATGCTGGAAGACAGTCAATGAAACACCAGCGATACCCTTGATGAACGACATCGTCGAAAAGCCGAGAAAAATTTACGTTACACGCCAAATCGAGTTCAATGCCGCCCACCGTCTGTTCAATCCGGAGCTATCGGACGAGGAAAACCAGCAGCTCTATGGAAAATGTTCTGGTAAGTATGGACATGGGCACAACTATCTGCTTGAAATCACCCTATCGGGCATCATTGACCGGAAAACCGGTTATTTGTTCGATCTCAAGGAGCTAAAGAAAATTCTTGAAGAGGAGATTGTGGCACGGTTCGACCACCGGCATCTGAACCATGAGGTCAACGAACTTGCAGGCCACGTCCCGACAACAGAGATTCTTGCCGTCATCGTCTGGGAGATTCTCGATTCCCGGCTGAAAACCATTACCAAACAGGAGGTTAGCCTCCATGAAGTCATAATACATGAAACAGGAAAAAACAGTGTCACCTACCGTGGAGAATAACCGATCTGCAGAATCACGACTTTCGCAATGCGATCTCGATGAGTGCTTCGACGAGTCGCATGATCGTGACGAGGAGGTGCTCGGGTCGATGACCGACGCCGTATACAGCTTGCTGAAAGGGGTTGGCGAGGATCCGGAGCGCGAAGGATTGCTCCTGACCCCCGAGCGGGTGGCCAAATCCCTGCGATTCCTGACGAAGGGATACCGGCAGGATCCAGAGCAGTTGCTCAAAAAAGCGGTGTTCACAGAGTCGTACGACGAGATGGTGCTGGTGAAGGACATCGATATTTACTCGATGTGCGAACACCACATGCTCCCCTTCTTCGGCAAGGCGCACGTGGCCTACATTCCCGATGGCAAGATCGTGGGCTTATCGAAAATTCCAAGAGTCGTCGAGGTGTTCGCGCGGCGCTTGCAGGTACAGGAGCGGCTAACCCAGCAGATCAGGGACGCCATTCAGAATGTGCTCAACCCGCGCGGTGTGGCCGTGGTAATCGAAGCGACACACATGTGCATGGTGATGCGCGGCGTGGAGAAGCAGAACGCGGTGACGACAACCTCCGCCATGTCCGGAGATTTCATGACCAGCCAGTCTACCCGAAGCGAGTTCCTGCGCCTGATCGGCAACCACTGACCACACGTCAGCATTTCTTTACAGCTAAAAGCGATGAGGCATCCGGATATCCCCTGCAACGCAAGGGAAACCGGATGCCTTTACTTTTACCAGCCACTCTTCAAGCAACTCGCGTCCCGTTTCGACGGCCCGCGCCAGATGCCGGAGCATCGGCTCGCTCAGAGGGTTGCCCAGTCCGAGATCGTGCGGTGGCGCACCGATGAGCACGATCTCCGACGGTTCCCGCCCATGCAGCCGGGCCACGGCGAGCAGTTCGCTCAGACCCATCTGATGAGCTGACATTTTGCGGTGAATGAAAGCGGGTAGCTCTTCTTTACGATAGCAATAGACCTTCGGCTCGAACTCAACCGGGATGATCGAGTCGAAAACCATCAAGGCATCGCATGACTCGAAATAATCGAGCAAGTAGAGTCCCTGCGTGCCACCATCCACGAACTGCACCGTTTCCGGCCAATCGCCGGAAGCCTCCAGCGCCCGAACCACCTCCACGCCGAAACCTTCATCACCGAAAAGAATATTGCCAAGACCGACTACGTTGATTGTTTTCACAGGGGAAAAACTAAAAGATTATGAAAGTTATGGAAAAAGCATTCGAGCTTCGGTTTACTGAACAGCCAAAGGGCGGACACACGGCCCGCCCCAGTTATCAATGCTTCATTTTCGATCATCAATTACAACGCTGCTTCATTCTCAACCTTGTGCTTGTAACCAGTGATGATCGAAGAGGTCACGCTGCTGCGATCGACGATGTCGTGGCGGAACACCGCGTACAGGTGCACCAGAATGTAGAACGGGAAAATCCAAGCCATCAGGTGGTGAGCAAATCGCAAGTTGCAGCTTCCGCCAAAAAGTGGAAGCATCCAGCCAAACAGCGTTTCGCTCAGGCCGCCGGGGTTGTTCTCTCCGTACATGGCAAGTCCCGAGGCAATCATAAACACTGAACCGCAGAAGATAAACAGAAAGTGGGTCAGCGCAGCCACCGGGTTATGGCCGACGTAGTCCGGCTCACCCTTGCGAAGGAAAAGGTACGCTGCCATCTGCTCCTTGAAAGGCTTGCCCCACCACGAGGGTTTCCAGGGCTGAAAACCGCCGAAACGGGCATACTGGTCGTCCCGGGCCATCAGGGCGTAGTACATCCGGAACAGGAAGTTGGCGATGAACACGAAGGCCACCGCAAAGTGCACGCCCCGCCAGGTCGCAATGCCGTGGTGAAACACCGCCTCACCGGACGGTGCGGCCAACACGGGGTACGCAATATACAGACCAGTGCCAAGCAGTACCGCGATGCTGAAGGCGTTGACCCAGTGGTAGAGCCTGACCGGCAGGCGCCACACATAGATTTCCTCAATAATCCGTCCCATGATAACCTCCGTATTAAACGATCCTTACCTTCGTAATCTCGTTACCATTCATGTCAAACACGTGCGACGCACAGGCAAGACAAGGATCGAACGAGTGCACCGTGCGAAGGATCTCAAGCGGCTGCGAGGGATCGTGCATCGGCGTGCCCTTCAAGGCAGCTTCGTACGCGCCTGAGTTGCCACGGCCATCCCTCGGTGAAGCGTTCCAGGTCGATGGCACCACGATCTGATAGTCGCCGATCTTGCCGTTTTCGATCCTGATCCAGTGACCGAGCGAGCCGCGCGGCGCTTCGGTATAGCCAAAGCCTTTGCACTCTTTTGGCCAGGTCAAGGGCTCCCAACGTTCGCTGTTGAAGGTCTGGTAATCACCGGTTTTAACGTTGGCAACCAGCTCGTCGTAGAAGTGGCGCATGAAGCCGGCGGTCTGCTTGCACTCGATGCCGCGCGCGGCTGTTCGTCCGAGGGTCGAATAGAGTGCTTCGGGGCCGACTTCAAGCTTCGAAAGCACCATACCGACCGTATCCTTGATCATCGAATCACCCTTCGCGTAGGCTACCAGCACGCTGGCCAGCGGACCGACCTCTACCGGCTGGTCTTTCCAGCGCGGCGTTTTGAGCCAACTGTACTTCTTGTCCGTATCGAGATACTCAAACGGTGGCTTCGGAGCGGTGTATTTAGGGTTGGTCTCCCCTTCCCACGGGTGTAAACCCTGATCGCTGCCATTGCTGTAGGTGTACCAGCTGTGGGCGATCTCCTCCTTGATCTGAGACATATCACGTGGATCGACGTCGAGCACTGTCGTAAGATCCTTGCCCATGATGATGCCGCGCGGCCACAAAAGCTTTTCGTAATCGTCGAGCGTGGTCTCCGGAAAGTCGCCGTAGCTCATAAAGTTGCCAAGACCTCCACCATAAAGCCACTCCTTGTAGAATCCGGCGATGGCGATGAGGTCAGGGATGTAAACCTGATCGATAAAGGTCTGCGTCTCGTCGATGATCTTCTTGATCATGTTGAGACGCTCGATGTTGATCGCCGTATCGCTGTTCGGATCGATCGCGCAGGCCATACCGCCAACGACATAGTTCGGATGCGGATTCTTGCCATCAAAGACGGTCTGGATCTTGACGATCTCTTTCTGGAAATCGAGCGCTTCGAGGTAGTGCGCCACGGCGATGAGGTTCACCTCCGGCGGCAATTTGTAGGCAGGATGGCCCCAGTAGCCGTTCGAAAAGATGCCGAGCTGACCGCTTTCGACAAAAGCCACGAGGCGCTTCTGCAAATCCTTGAAGTAGCCGACCGAGGACTTCGGCCAAGCCGAAATGCTCTGCGCGATCGCAGAAGCCTGGCCGGGATCAGCCTTCAATGCGCTGACCACATCAACCCAGTCAAGGGCATGCAGGTAATAAAAGTGCACCAGATGGTCCTGCGTCTGCTGCGTGGCGTTCATCAGATTCCTGATGAGGATTTCGCCTGCATCTTTCCTCCTGTACCGGATGAACGTCGCCAGATAACAGGTAAATATGATTTACAATTGTTATTATTAAAATCACGAACCCTTCAGAAATTTATTAACTAATCAAAAAGCTTCAAATAAAAAAACCTGGCAATCAAAAAGATTTACCAGGTTTTTTAAGGCCGTCAAAAAGCGTTTATGTCAGACCGTTCAGTTCAGAAACGCTCCGAAAATAGACGTTGAATATCTTGCATAGTTGGCAATTGGCTGGAAAAACAGACCAAACCACAACGTCAGAATCATCAGCGAAGCGGTGACGATCTTCGCGCCCATGCCGGTCGCGATCACGCCCTCTTCGGGAGTGTTCGACTCTCTCAGATACATGTTGAGCGGAATCAGCATGTAGTAATAGAGCGAAATAACACTGGTCAGGATACCGATCAGAGCCAGCCACATGAAGAGGCTGCCTTTGGCGAGCAGCGCTGAGAAGATCATCAGCTTGCCGATGAAGCCGAAGGTCGGCGGCAGACCGACCAGCGAGATGAGGAACACCGTCAGGGCAGCACCGAGCAACGGCATTCTTTTGCCAAGACCTTTGTAGTCATCAAGGTTTTCGCTTCCGGTGTGGTTGGCGATGAGAATCACCACATAGAAAGCGCCATAGTTCATCAGGAGATAAGCGGCGAGATAGACCAGAACCGCCTGTGTGCCGAGCTGATCCATGGTGATGATGCCGAGCAAGAGATAACCGGCGTGGGCGATCGAGGAGTAAGCAAGCAGACGTTTGACGTTCTTCTGCCAAATAGCCACGACGTTACCGTAGATCATCGAAGCCGCGGAGACCAGTATCAGGATCGAGAGCCAGTCAATGTGCAGCGGGCTGACATACATATCGAAGCCGTGAGGCACAGCCACGAAAAAGAAACGCATGAGCATGGCGAAACCGGCAGCCTTGGAGGCAACCGAAAGATAGGCGGTGACCGGAGTAGGTGCGCCCTCGTAAACGTCGGGGCTCCAGAAGTGGAACGGTACCGCGCCCATCTTGTAGCCGAGACCTGCCATGATGAGCAGCACGGCAAGTATCATCGCCAGCGGATCGTAGCCATGCGCGGCAAGCACCATGCTGATGCGGGTAAGATTGGTTTCGGCGGTCATACCGTACAAGAGCGAGAAGCCATACAGGAGCATTCCCGAGGAGACTGCGCCGTACACCAGGTATTTCAGGGCCGCTTCCGAGGAGCGAGGTTCGCGCTTCAGGTAACCGGTCAGCGCGTAAGCCGAAAGACTAACAAGCTCCATCGAAAGGAACATCATTAACAGATCAGTCGAGGATGCCATCATCATCATGCCGACCACCATAGCCACCAGCAGCGCATAGTACTCACCCATGCCCGACTCGTGCTTTTTGAGCTGCTCGTCGATCACGGTGGTCAGCACGGCAAGAACGCCGGAGACCACGAAAAAGTACTTGAAAAAGATACCGAAGCGGTCAAGCGCGTACATGCCGAAAAAGAACTGAACCTCCGGCATCGTCTGCTGCTTGAAAATAAAATAGACACTGCCGAGCAAACCGGCGATGGTAGCCGTGGCAAGTAATCCGCGATTCTTTTTCCCCGTGATGAGATCGAGCAGTATCAGCACCATAAAGAGCGCCGACAAATAGATTTCAGGGACAAAATATCCGGCACCACCCTTGAGGATCGAGATGATGCTCTGTATTTCAGCGCCTGATGGCATTTCAAACATATTTCTCCAACGTTTATGCTTTTAAACGGAACACCAAATCAATGCACGGCCGACATGGCAACCGGAGTGAGAACCTGGACAAGTTTGTTGACACTGGTCGTAATGAGACCCATAACCGGCATTGGATAGATACCGAGCGCAATGACGATGATCACAAGCGGCACGAGCATGGTCAGTTCACGGGCATCGAGATCGAGCTTGCCTTTCCAGTCATGGAAGTGAATATGCTCGTGTCCATCGACATCAACTTCGAGATCGTACAAAGCGTCCGGCTTGCGCTTGCCGAGGAACATCCGCTGCAACGACCAGAGCAGGTAGGCCGCGCCGAAAACGATACCGAGCACCGAAACCATAGCGATCGGACGAGTAACGGGAGCGCTGAACGCGCCGACAAATACGAGCGCCTCTGAGATGAAGCCGGAGAGACCCGGCAGACCAAGCGAGGCAAACCATGCGACGATCACGAAACCGGTATAGACAGGCATATAGGTAGCCAGGCCACCAAACTTGTCGATCTGGCGGGCGTGAGCACGATCGTAGATGACGCCGACCAGAAGGAAAAGCATAGCGGTGATGGTGCCGTGGTTGAACATCTGGTAGAGCGCGCCGATCATGCCTTCGGTGTTGGCCGCAGCCAGGCCGAGCAGCACATAGCCCATGTGACTGATCGACGAATAAGCAACCATTTTCTTCAGATCCTGCTGGGCCAGAGCGCAGAAGGCACCGTAGATGATGTTGATCGCGCCAAACACACCAATCACATAGAGGCCTGCCTGGTAAACCTCAGGAAAGAGCGGGAAGTTGATCCTCATCATGCCGTAAGTACCGAGCTTCAGCAGCACACCGGCCAGAATGACAGAGATCGGAGTCGGAGCCTCAACGTGCGCGTCAGGCAGCCAGGTGTGGAAAGGGAACATCGGAACCTTGATGGCAAAGCCGACGAAGAGCACAATGAAGGCAACATATCTCCAGGTGACGCTGTCAGGGCCAAGAATCGTGCCCTTGATATAGTTTGCCTGGTCAGCCATGGCAACAAGACTGAAAGTGTGATGGCCAGTGAGCGGATCGGTGACGCTGAAGTAGAGGCCAATCATGACCAGCAGCATGAACACCGAACCAAACAGGGTGTAAAGGAAGAACTTGATGGCTGCATACTCACGGTTCGGACCACCCCAGATACCGATGAGGAAGTACATCGGCAGAAGCATCAATTCCCAGAACACGTAGAAAAGAAAGAAATCGAGCGCCACGAAACAGCCCATCATGGCCGTGCTGAGCAGGTTGTAAAGGATGAAGTAGCCCTTGACCTGCTTCTGGATCGGCCAGCTGGAAAGCACACCGATAATTGAAATCAGGGCGGTCAGCAGCACCATCGTGATCGAAAGGCCGTCAACACCGAGGAAATACTCGATGTTCAGGGGGCCGAACGAGCCGAGATCGAGCGAAATCCACGGAATCCGTTCGATCATCTGGAAGGAGCCGACAGGCGATCCACCGGGAGCGGCCACGATACCCGCCATCGTCGGGTCGTAATGGCGCCAGATGAGGACGGCGAGCACGCCCTGGCCGAGAGCAGCCAGGAGCGAGACGATCCTGATGATCTGCTTCTGCGACGAGGGCACAGCCAAAATGACAAGTCCGGCAATGATCGGCAGAAATACAATGAAGCTCAGCATGTTCAATACCTGTTATGTTCGGAGAGTAAAAATTAAATCGTTCGGTTATTTGACGAGGTGCGCAAAGTAAAGGGCGAACCAGCCCAGAACCGCAAAAACCACCATGACCAGATAGGTCTGCACCTTGCCCGTCTGAATCTTTCTGAAGACCGCGCCGGTCGTCTGGACGGTGAAGGCCGTGAAGTTGACCAGTCCGTCAACTACATATTTGTCAACGCCGCCATTGAAGAAGGCGAACTTCCTGAAGATCGTCGCCACGCCGTTGACAAGACCGTCAACGATGTTCGTGTCGAACCAGGCAAGAATCTTCGAGATCAGTATGGAGCCCTTGATGATGGTTGCGTCGTAAATCTCGTCCCAGTACCACTTGTTGAACGAGTAGAGGTAAAGCGGACGAATCGCCTGCGCCGTCTTGTCGGGATCGATAATCCTGAAAACATAGACAATGAGCGCCATACCGATACCGATAACCACCATGATCGACGACAGCTTGATCGCCGTGTAGTGATTGGCGTGCGTCATGTGAGCAATCTCAGCCTGACGGGGATCAGCGAAAACAGGACCATGCTGCCCTTCAGCCTCACGCGATGTGGCGGCTTCGACATGCTGGGTATCCGTATGCGCCTCAGCAAGCAACTTGCCAGCTTCCGGAGCGTGAAGTTGCGCGCCTTCGTGCGCCATCTCGGCAACGCTGACAACCGTGGCCGGAGTCTGCACCAGGTGCATGAACCAGCCCTTGCCGCCATCAAGCGGATCAGGCGAAAAGACGATAAAGACAGAGAGCGTGGCAAGAACAACCAGCGGAAGCCTCATGTTCCAGGCAACCTCGTGCACCGGATGATGATCGTGACCACCGTGCGCAGCGTCATGAATGTGATCGACATCGCCGTCATCATGATCATCCATGCTGTGCGCCGATTTCGGTTTCAGATGTGTACGGTTCTCGCCGAAGAAGACCATCCATATCTGACGGCCCATATAGAAGGCGGTCAGCACTGCGGCACCGAAGCCAAACACTGGCACGAGATAGTAGATGCCGCCGCCCTCGGCCTGCGCGAAGCCGAGCGAACCGGCCAGAATCGCATCTTTCGAAAGGAAGCCGCTGGTTAGCGGCAGACCGGCAAGCGCCAATGTGGCGATGCTGAAAGTGACAAACGTCCAGGGCATCTTTTTGTACAGGCCTCCCATCCAGCGCATGTCCTGCTCGTGATGCATCGCGTGGATGATCGCGCCGGAACCGAGGAAGAGGCAGGCTTTGAAGAAAGCGTGGGTCAGGAGATGGAACAGCGCGGCGGAGTAGGAGCCGACACCGAGACCGAGCACCATGTAACCAAGCTGTGAAACGGTCGAATAGGCCAGCACGCGCTTGATGTCGAACTGCGTGATGGCGATGGTTGCCGCCATGAAAGCGGTGAATGCGCCGATGAAAGCGATCACGTGCAGCGCATCCGGCGTCAGAAGCACAAAGATACGGGCCACAAAATAGACGCCAGCCGCAACCATCGTTGCCGCGTGGATGAGCGCCGAAACCGGAGTCGGGCCTTCCATGGCGTCAGGAAGCCAGACATGCAGCGGGAACTGGGCCGATTTACCGACGCAGCCCATGAAGAGCAGAATGCCGGCGGCGGTCAGCCAAGCCTGCGACATGTGGAAGTCGCCATTCTTGATATGGTTGAAAATCTCCTGGTAGCCGAAGGTGTGAAACTGGGAATAGAGAATCAGGATGCCGAGCCACATACCGATGTCGCCAACACGGTTGGTGAGAAAGGCCTTTTTCTGCGCGTCGGCGGCGCTGTCTTTGTGGAAGTAGAAACCGATCAGAAGGTAAGACGAAAGACCGACAAGCTCCCAGAAGATGTAGATCGAAAAGAGGTTGTCAGAAAGCACGATGCCGAACATCGAGAAGGTAAAGATGCCGAGATAGGCAAAAAAGCGTCCGTAATACATCTCCCCCTTCATATACCCGGTCGAGTAGAGGTGCACCAGGAAACTGATGAGCGAAACCATTGCCAGCATGATCGCCGCCAGGTTGTCAATCACGATACCCATCTTGACCTGCAGCGGTCCGACGCCGGGGACATTGCCAAAATCAAGCCAGGTGAAATCCCACGCAAGCCTGAAGGCCGGATCGTAGTGCTGAACGATCACCGTCCAGAAGATATACAGCGCTATAGCCAGCGTCGTGCCAAGCAGACCGACGCCAACGAAATCGCCACCACGCGGGAGCCTGCGGTTGAAAAATATCAGCACCACAAACGAGAGCAGCGGCAGTAGCAGGACAGCGATGGATAACTGGATTAAACTGTGCATCATGTTTCGTTTTACAAAGAATTTGCAGCTATAAGTGTTTTACCGGGGCGGATCACTCCTTCATGGTGTCCACGCTGGATACATCGACCGTCTTGAAGGTCTTGAAAATATTGATCACGATCGCAAGTGCGATAGCGGCTTCGGCGGCAGCCAGCACAATGACGAAAAGGCTGAACATCACCCCTTCCATGCCGCCATTGTATTTCGAAAAGGTCAGAAAGTTGATGTTAGCCGCGTTCAAGATCAGCTCGACGCCCATCAGGATAACGATGGCGTTTTTGCGGGTCATGACGGCAAACATGCCCAGACCGAAAAGAATGACTGAAATGGTCAGAAAATGGTTGACGCCGATCGACAGTAACTGTTGCGTTAGCATGAAGACTCCTTAATGTTCTTTTTTGTTTGCCTTGTCGTAGCGGGCCAGGTAAGCAGCGCCAAGCAGGGCGACCAGCAGTACGATGGAGAACATTTCAAACGGCAGCATGTAGCGCGACATGGTTTCAAGACCGATGCTCTGCACCACGCTGCCATTGAGCTGCATCTCACCCGGCATCCAGCTTCCGGTTGTGTAGAAGGTGAAAAGCATACCAACAATCAGGAGCAGCGTCAGAAGAATGCCTGGCACGACGTTCAGCACGTCAGCCTTCAGCTCGGTTGACATGATGGTGTTGGTGAACATAACACCGAAAAGCAGGAGCACCAGAATGCCGCCGACATAGACGACCACCTGGGTCACAGCGATGAAGTCCGCGCTCAGAAAAACATAGAGAGCCGCGACACCGAAAAAGGTAAAGAGCAGCGAGAATGCCGAGTAGATGACATTTTTCGAAAAGACCACAAACGCCGCCGACAGTACCGTAACGGCCGCGAAGATGTAGAAGATGATGGCGATGGTCAGTTGATTCATGGTTATCTGCACTTGTTGGTAATCAATTCCTTCCGGATGCTTACCGGGCGTCGCCCGGGTTCGGCTGCGGAGCGGCCTTTGGAGCCGGTTTCGGTGCCGGAGCGCCGCCAGCCGCGGCTTTCTCCTTTGCCGCCTGGGCCTGCTGTTCGGCAAGCTTTTTCCTTTTGGCTTCGGCCTCGATCTTCGAGAGGTTACCGAAGTGGTACATCATATTGCTGACGTCAAACTCCGAGAAGTCGGCGACGGGTGTATGATAGAGGCAGTCGGTCGGGCAAACACTCTGGCAGATGCCGCAGGTCATGCACTTGGCCAAATCGATGTCGAAAACCGGCACCCACATGCGCTTCTGCTGTCCGCCGGAGGTTTTGCCGCAAGCTTCCAGATCATCGCTGGTCGTCTTGATGGTTTCGATGGTGATGCACTCCACCGGACAGGCGCGTTCGCACTGCTTGCAGCCGATGCAGTCGTTGATGTTGCAATACAGCCGGTAACGGCCATGCGGCGGCGTCGGAATCGCCTCCTTCGGATACTGCAAGGTGCACAGACCGTCAACCTGGCGAAAATAGTCGGCATCGTCGATACCCGCATCTCCCTTGCGCTTGACCGCATTGAAGAAGTGCTTGAGGGTGATGCCCATGCCGGTCGCGATGGTGGTCACACTGGTCTTTATATTGCTGAAGTACTCACTCATAGTTTGTTGTTCGTCTTGCTTGCCTTTGTATTCTCTCTTGAGCCAGCCTCACGATTAATGGTTGATCACCCAGATGGCTGTCAGCACAAATGAAACCAGGGAAAAAGGCGTCAACACCTTCCAGCAGAGATACATGAGCTGGTCAACCCTGAGTCGGGGAAGCGTCCAGCGAAGCCACATCTGCACGAAAATGAAGAAGAATCCTTTCATGATGATCCAGAAGGCACCCCAAACCGGACCGCTGGTCATGGTGTTCAGTTCGAGACCGCCGATGTTCGGCAGCGGCGAAGTCCAGCCGCCGAGGAACGCGATGGAGATGATCGCCGACACCATGAACATGCTGCCATACTCGGCCAGGAAGATCACGGCGAACTTCATGCCGCTATACTCGGTGAAGTAGCCAGCAACCAGCTCGGATTCAGCCTCAGGAATATCGAACGGTGCGCGGTTGGTCTCGGCAAGCGAGGAGATAAAGTAGATCAGAAAAGGCAGCCACGCGATCGGATTGGTGAAGAGGAACCAGTGCAGGAAGCCATTCGGGCCGGCCTGCATCAGGATAATCTGCTGCATGCTCAGAGTGCCGGCCAGCATGGCGGCGCACAGGAGAGCGATGGAAGCAGGAATTTCATAGCTGACAATCTGGGCGACGCTGCGAACCGCGCCGTAAAGCGCCCACTTGTTGTTCGAACCCCAGCCGGCGGCAAGGATACCGACCACCTCGATAGCCACGATGCCGACAGCGTAGAACAGACCAACATTCAGGTCTGCGCCGATGAAGGCCGGGCCAAAGGGCAAGACTGCAAAGGCAAGGAACGAACCAACGAACAGGATGCCGGGGCCGATCACGAAAAGGAATTTGTCGGCCACGGTCGGCACGATATCCTCTTTCTGGAGAAGCTTCAGAATATCGGCAAGCGTCTGCAGAAGACCCCAGAAACCAACCTCCATAGGACCAAGCCTGTCCTGCATGAAAGCTGAAATCTTGCGCTCGCCATACACACCGTAGGTCAGCGCGTAGAGTGCGATGAACACGAGCGGAATAGCCGCAACGATAACCAGCCCGAGCGGAAACCAGCCGATGGAGAAACCTGAAAGGGCGTCGGACCAGGTATTGAGAGATGGTGATGAACTCATATCAATAGGCGAACCTTCTTGAAATAAAAGTGTTGTCTTGAAAACGGTCAGCGGTCAACTTCACCCAGCACGATATCGATGCTGCCAATGATGGCCACCAGATCGGGAATCAGCTGCCCCTTCGAAAGATCCTTCATCGCCGACAGGTTGACGAAGCACGACGAACGGGCCTTGCAGCGCACCGGGCTGGTCGATTTTCCATCGCTGACGATGTAGTAGCCAAGCTCTCCACGCGGATTCTCGGCACGGCCATAGACCTCGCCAGCCTTGGGCCTAATCTTCTTGGGAATAAGCGCCCGCGAGTTGAAGTTCGGCTCTTCCGGCATTTTGTCGAGACACTGCTCGATGATTTTGAGACTCTCCTCCATTTCGAGCGCGCGAACCAGATGGCGCGACAGGCAGTCACCGACAACGGAGAACTTGCCGTCCGGTACCGGAACATCGAAATCAAGTTCGGGATAGACCGAATAGGGATCGTTGCGGCGCAGATCCCACTTGACGCCGGAACCACGAAGCATCGGACCGCTCCAGCCATAGTTGATCGCTACGTCGGCAGGCATGATGCCAATGTCGTACGTGCGCTTGACGAAAATCTCGTTCTCTGTCAAGAGCTGGTACAACTCTTTGGCTTTCGGCCTGAAGTAGGTGACAAACTCGGCAACACGCGTCTTGAAATCGGCAGGAACATCATAGGCAAGACCACCGATCCAGATATAGTTATAGAGCATACGCGCACCGGAGATCCATTCGAGCAGGCTCATGATGTGCTCTCGATCGCGGAAGCAGAAGAGGAACGGTGTGAAAGCGCCAAGGTCTATAGCGTAAGTGCCAATGGCCACCAGGTGCGAAGCGATCCTGTTCAGCTCAGCGACGATGACACGGATAAATTCGACACGGCGGGGAATTTCGATGTCAAGCAACTTCTCGACGGTGATGCAGTAAGCCAGCTCGTTGTTCATGCCGGCAAGGTAGTCCATCCTGTCGGTATAGGGCACGATGGCCGGATAGTCAATCTTTTCGCAATGCTTCTCGAAACAGCGGTGGAGATAGCCGAGGTACGGCTCGGCCTCGACGACCACTTCACCGTCGGTGATGCATTCGAGACGGAGCACGCCGTGCGTTGACGGGTGCTGCGGCCCCATGCTGAGCACCATATGTTCGGTATCGAGATCCTTTTCGATAGTGACGCGCTTGTCGTCCTGACGGATGATCCTGGTGGAGTTCGTTTCAGCTTTGCCTAATTCCTGCATGACTCGGAAAATGCTTGTTTACGGGTTATGGCGTCAATACGGAACCTTGATGCCGTGATAGGTCTCCTGAACCTGGTAATCCTTGCGAAGCGGAAAACCGGTCCAGTCTTCCGGACAGAGGATCCTTCGCAGGTCGGGGTGCCCTTCGAAAACCATGCCGTACATATCGTAGGCTTCGCGTTCGTGCCAGTTCGCGGTGTGCCATACGCACGAGACGGACGGAATCGAGCCGCCATCACGCGGACACTTGACCTTGACAGCAATCTTGTGGGTGTATTTGCCGATGCACTCCAAATTGCAGACGATGCCAAGCTTCTGCTCTTCGGGATAGTCCACGCCCGACAGGCAGGCAAGGTAGTTGAACTGCAGAAGAGAGTTGTCACGCATGTAAAGCGCAATGTCCACCCACTTGCTGACATCAAGCACCTCGAAGAACGGCATGGTCGGATTGGCGTCGAACTCCGATATCGCATCGCCAAATCGCTCCTTTATATTATCATAAGCGGCTTTGCTCTGCTGCACCGCTGGCGACATCTGGTTTGCTGCTTCTTCCATTCCCTTGAATTCTTGATAGATAATAGTGGTTATGCCGTAGCCGACTTGCGAACCTGGTCGATCACCTGCTGCGGATCAACACGCTTTCCTGCAAGCTTCTTCAGGGCATCCTGGCGAGAAATGCCAAGTCCCTCCATCCGGATCAGCTCCTGGATTTTCATCAGGCCGCCGATCAGCGCCTCGGGGCGCGGAGGACAGCCGGGAACGTACACATCGACCGGAATGATACGATCAACACCTTTGAGCACATGGTAACCATGATGCCAGTAGGGTCCGCCACTGTTCGAGCAGCTTCCCATCGACAGCACATAGCGCGGTTCGGGCATCTGTTCGTAAAGCGTCACCACCCTCTCGGCCATCTTCATGGTGACCGTTCCGGCCACGATCATGAGGTCAGACTGGCGGGGCGACGAACGAGGAAAAATACCGAAACGTTCGAGATCGTAGTTCGAAGCGTTGGTGGCCATCATCTCAATAGCGCAGCAGGCCAGACCAAAACCCATCGGCCAAAGGGAGGAGAGGCGAGCCCAGTTCATCACGTTGTCAACCGAAGTCACCAGCACGTTGCGGTTCGATATTCTGGCGTCAAGCAAACCCATAGCGTAAAATCGATGATGATTGAAAGATTATCCGTTCGCCTTGCCGGAGCGACGAACAGGCATCTCCGGCATTTTCGGGATATTTGGAGTCGGGCGAACCCAGTCCAGGTCACCCTTGACCCAGGCATAGACAAGTCCGAGTACAAGAATACCGACGAAAATCAGCACTTCAACCAGCGCGAAAGCGCCAAGCTGTTTGAAAACCGTAGCCCAGGGATAGAGGAAGACGACTTCAACGTCGAAAATGATAAAAATGAGGGCAACGACATAAAATCGGATATTGAACTTGACCCACGCGCTGCCGACAGCATGCTCGCCGCACTCGTAGGTAGAATTCTTTTCGGGGTTGGGTCTGCTCGGCCTGAGCATTCTCGCCGTCAGGTAACCACCTACGACGAACACAATACCGAGTACGAGAAACACGAATACGGTACCGAAACCGCTTAACGTCTGATCCATGTTCTGTTGTTTGACTTTATTGGTAAAGGGAGTAACAAGTTCCCTTTTTCTGACAGGCTTGAAGGGCCGCTAAATCAGGTGCCGCCAATATAAAAAAATCTTCTCAATCTTCAGATAAAAAGCTGATTTTTTCAGGGCAGACCAAATATCGCAAAATTCACCTAATCCGTTTTTTTTAAAGCAAAGGCGACAAATAAATGATCTTTATTAAAAAATCAACCGATATTGTCAAATATTTTTAAACCGAGCGTTTTAAACAACCGGATCAGCGCAACCATTGCCAACAATGTAGCAACGGCGAGTATAGCAACAGTCACCTGCCATACGCCGATGACCCGTTCCATCGCGGGCCCGAGAAAGGCCGCCAGAACCATCCAGATTATGGGCGTCCAGACAACCGCAAGAACGACCGGAAGCCCCCGTTTCATGAAATTCTTTTTTTTGTCTTCGTCCGGAAACAGTTTCATCGCAATCTGATTGTTTTGAGTGAGTTCAAGACCCTGCCATATTATTTACCATACATCACGGCAGCAGCTCGGCAATCTGGGCAGCCACGTCCGGCTCGATCTCCCTAAGCACCTCGTACTCGGCTCGAAGACCGCGCATGTCTCCCCGCGACATATAGTACATGGCCAGCTTGCAGTGCACCTCGGCATTGCCGGGCTGAAGCTCGTGCGCCCTGTCGAGCGCGTCGAGCGCTTTGTCGTGCTCACCGAGATCCATGTGGACATCGGCCAGCACACACCACGCCTCCACGAAACAGGGATCACGCCGGAGCGCCTCTTCGAGCACCTTGATGGCCGCCTCCTCCTTGCCCATGGTCAGCAGAACGAAACCAAGATGCCGGTACGCCTCAAGATTCGACCGGTCGAGCGCAACCGTGAACGCAAGGTCAGTGCCCGCGCGCCGGTACTCCCCGTTGGAAAGCAGCGCCACGGCGCGCGCATAGCGCAGCTTCGCGTCGCGCGACGCTTCCCCGGCAAGCTCGTCGAGTATCGAAATCGCCTGGCCGTATTCCTGATTCTCGATACAATCAATCGCCTGTTGGTACTTCTGCTCGTACTCCGGCGACGTTTCGCTCATCTCCTGAGCAGATCTATTGGTATTCATGCTCTGCTGTTGTTTGTTCATTTCCTTGACGGGCCATCGCTGAAAACCTCGCGCTGGACGTCGAGCCGTTCGATCTCGGTGGCGATCCTCGACGCCAGCCACGCGGCGAACACCGGTGAATCGTTCACGCAGGGAATATAGTGCTTCCGGTCGGCGGACGAACGGTCGAGCAGCTTTTTGGCCTCGTAATCGGTCTCGCTGTTGTCGGCAAAATAGCCGAAAGGAAACATCGCCACCGAACGAAATCCTTCACGGGCAAACTCGTCGAGCGCCAGTTCGACGGTTTCGGGTGTCCACTCTCCCCCTCTGCTGTGGTTCAGGCAGCCGAGCTTCACTTCGCCGAACACGTTGCGGGGATCGGCCATGATTTTTTCTTTCATCAGCCGGAAAAACTCCATCGTTTCATCGAGGCCGGTAAAAACGGAGGGCTTTTCACCTTTGCGATTTTTGACGATCGTGCCGTGAATGACCAGCACAAGTCCCTGTTTCTCACCGCCCTTTGCCCCTTGCCACGCTGCCGGAAGCGACGAGAACAGGTGATCCAGATAAAGACGATGCAGTTCATCGTCCTTCCAGAGACCGCGCACCACTCTTACCAGGCCAAGATGATTTTCGCCAAAGTGATCGGTCACCATCTGGCACGCCGGGCCGCACGAAAAGGCAGACTCGACCGGTATCATGGGCACAACAACAATCCCATACGAACGGCTCCAGAAGCGATCAAGCACCTCTTCGAGATATGGCTTTACAAAATAGTATGCGTCAGCCACCTCGATTTCGTCGTTCTCTCCGGCAAATCGCGGATTGCGCCGGAGCGCTGCCTCCACGCCAAGCGCCTGCCTGCGATTGATCTCCACCAGTCGTGAGCGGTAGCAGTGCAGCTTCCAGTCAAGATAGTGCTTAGCCGAACGGTAATCGGCAATCATGTAGAGAAGCAGCTTCGGCAGGGGAACGATCTTGCGGGTAATCACCTCGATGATCTTCCGGGAACTCGGCCAGAGCGCGCGCACTGAAAGCTTCTCGACCTCCCCGTATGTCACCAGCACCACGCTGTAACGCCGTTTACTCACAGTGCAAGCCACCATTTGAATTCACCGTACATCAGCAGAAAACCGATGATGCTGCCAACAAGCGTCTGCATAAAGTTATGGGCCTTGAGATAAATGCGCGACCACATCAGGAGCGGCACGAAGCAGAGCAACACCAGCGCGGGCAGCCCGAAGGAGAGCACGAGCAGCGCGATAGACGAGGTCAGGGAAAAGAGATGAATGCTGATTTTCCACTGAAGCGTGACCAAGAGGATGAAGACCGTATTGACGGCATTGAAAAGCAGAATCGCCGAGAGAAATCGCGGCGCGTCGAGCTGCTTCATCAGCTCGTAGCCAACGAGATTGACCCCAACCAGCACCAGCAGCGGCAGGAATCGCTGCTCCCGGAAAGTGATATTGTAATCCGAAACCCGGCCGATCTTCTTGAGTCCGTAAATCAGGAACATCGGAACAATCGTGGCCGAAAGAAACAGCACCAGAAACCAGTCGAGATGACTGGATGTAGCCGAATAACGATACAGAACAATAAGCAGATAAACTGCCGGGGCCACGACGACAGGACTGATGATCCATGAGACCAGAGAGGCGAACCGGCGTGTATCGAGCTGCATTAAAAACCAGGCAAAATGATGGTGAATGATCCAGATGGCGCATTTCAAGCGCTAATGAAGATAATCCTTTCCCTGAGAAAGCGAAAACAGGAGAACGCCGAAGCGAACCCGCGCCTGCCTCAGCTTTTGCAGGCATTGATTCGTAGATTTACGGTCTCGAAATCGCCATCTGAAACCAGGCAAATCTGTTTGGGTAGCGATCCCGGTTTTGGCTGGAATCGCATCCAAAAGGATTTTTTCCCTCATCGGGACAAAATCGGGAAAATTCGATCAAAATCTTTATAATATCCTGAAACCACGTATATTAGCGCTTCATGAAGCGAGAGTGGTGAAATTGGTATACACGCTAGTCTTAGGAACTAGTGCCGTGAGGCGTAAGGGTTCGAGTCCCTTCTCTCGCACTGTTCATCTGTTCATTGAATCTCATGCCAAAGTGGCGGAACTGGTAGACGCGCTGGACTCAAAATCCAGTGGGCGCAAGCTCGTGTGGGTTCGAGTCCCACCTTTGGTACACAACGGCATTCTGGTTTTTCAATGCATCTTTTTTCCCTGCCACTAGGGCATTCCCGGAAACTCTCATAATCATCACTGTCCCGACTTGGCGGGATAAACGCAGCAACCGGATAGCGCAACAGATTAGCAGAAATTCCCTATGCAAAGAATGTACTCACCGTGGCGCGACGTCTACATGCAGACCTTCAAGGAAGAAAAGCCTTTCACTCCAGAGGAGGGCAAATCGGTGTTCGCCGACATTCCGCCCGAACAGGACGAGGAGCGCTACGTGCTTTGCCGGGGTGAATTCTGCTTCGCCATCCTGAACCTCTACCCGTACAACTGCGGCCACCTGATGGTCATCCCCTACTTGCAGACACCGGATTTTGGCGATCTTGACGCTCAAACGATGGTCGAGATTTTCAACATGTCCAACCTCTGCATGAAGGCGCTGAAAATGACCATCAAACCGCAAGGGTTCAACTTCGGCGCGAACCTCGGGCGGGTTGCGGGAGGTAGCATTGACGAGCACATTCACTTCCACATCGTACCCCGATGGGAAGGCGACACCAACTTCATGCCGGTGCTCGGCGAAACCAAGGTGCTCTCGAACGACCTGCGCCAGACCTACATCCAACTCCGCGAGGCGATCAAGAAGCTTCAAAGCGAACCGAAAAAGCCGTAGTTCCGGAAAATGGAAACCGTCCCCTGCCCAATCACTGGAAGCAGGGAGTTCACCCCCTTTCTGCAAGCCCTCGACCGATTTAACCTGCACGGCGAGCCTTGGCAACTCGTGCAATCATCGGCATCCGGCCTCGTCATGCTCAACCCACGGCCCGGTCCGGACGAGATGGCGACCCACTACCCTGCAGAAGCCTACGACCCTTTCCTGAACCAAACCAACTCCCGCTCGCTGCGTGACCAATGTTATCTTGCGATCAGCGATGTTCTTATGGCTGGAAAAGCGAGCATGGTAATGAAAGGGATAAAAAAGCCTGCCGACGCGACGCAGGTGCTTGAAGTCGGATGCTCAACGGGACGACTGCTCTTGCGAATTCGGGGCGATTTCGGCGTTCCGCTGACGAACCTCTTCGGCGTTGAAACCGACCGGCAAGCCGCATCCACGGCAAGACGCGCCGGACTCAGAATTTCAAAACCCGACCTGTGCGACGCGGATTTCGACAGCCGCCGATTCGACCGGATCATCTTCTGGCATGCGCTCGAACACCTGCACCGCATCGGCGAAGCGCTCGACCAAGCCCGCGAGCTGCTGAGGCCAGACGGCCAGCTCATCATCGCTGTGCCCAACATCGAAAGCCTCGACGCTCGCGGCTACGGCCCCAACTGGATCGCCCTCGACGCTCCGCGCCACCTCTACCACTTCTCGCCCGACACGCTCCAGAAGCTGCTTGAAAAGCACGGTCTGTCAATCCTTAACATAGGCAGATGGATACCCGACACACTCTACAACGTCTGGTACAGCGAAAAGCTGGAGCGCTCGATCAACGGAAAACCGTTCGGAATCAGCGGAATCGCGCGGGCGGGCGTTCGCGCCGCCAAATCGCTCGCGGCGGGACGCAATCCGAAACGAGCCTCAAGCATGATCGTCCGCGCGGTCAGAATGAAGCGATAGTCGCCAGCAATACAAAGGGCAGCCGCAAAGGGGCTGCCCTGAAGAAATAACCGATTTCGATCTCGATTTCAGCTCATCGCCATTCACAGCTTCGACTCGGTCGGCTCGATCCTTCCCAGCGCCTTTTCCAGCTCCGCCGACGCGACAAGGTAGTCATACACTGCCTGGAGATAGTTGGCTTTGGCGGTATCGAGCTGCAACTCGGCGTCGGTGAGCTCGAGGCGCGAGCCAATGCCTTCGCGAAGGCGCAGCATGGTGATTTTATAACTCCGCTCGGCGACGGCGATGGTTTTCGACTGCACGTCGATGCGCTTGCGAGCTTCAACGACGTTCGAGAGGCGCACCTCGACGTCGGCCCTGACCTGCGACTTCAGGTCTTCATACCTTGTGCTGGTCTGCAAGCGCGTAATCTTCGCCTGTTGAATCCTCGCACTCGTAGCGAAGCCGGAGAAAATCGGCACCGAAAGCTGCAAACCCGCCGTCGATGAAACCGGCCAGCGCGTCGAGGCGAGCGAGGTGCCATCGTTGAACTGCGTCTGCGCTTCGAGCTGCCCGAAAGCGCTCAGCACCGGCAGCCCCTCGGATCGGGCGGCCATCACCTTCGCGTTCTCGGCTTCTGCCTGAAGCGAGAGGCTCCGCACATCCGGACGCTTGTCGAGCGCTTCGCTGTATGCTGCCGCCACGCTTTTCGGCATTTCGATTTCGTGGAATGTCAACGTACTCGTCAGGATCAGCGGCGTCTCCTGATCGATGCCCATCACCCGCTTCAGATTGGTCGCCGTAATCGCTTCGTTGTTCTGCGCGCGAATCAGGTCAGGCCTGAGATTCTCGACCGACAGCCACGCCTTGAGGGTATCGATGTCAGCAGCTACCCCCTGCCTGAAGAGGGCGTTCGTATCCTTGCGAGCCTCCTCCCAGCGGGCGATGCTCTGCTCAACCAGCTTGCGCTTTTCGGTGGCGATGAGCACATCGTAATAGGCGCGGCGAATCGAGGTGACCACCCCGGCGTTGGTATTGCGAAAGGACTGGTCGCTGATCTGGCGCACCAGCCCGGCAGCCTTGATGCCCGCGAAGGCCGAGAGCTTGAATATGTTCTGACTGAGATTGAGCGACGCGATGGATGAATTGTCCGAACTGATTTCGATTGCTTGCGTACCTCCCGTGCCGCCAAAAATGCTCGACGGCAGGAACAGCACCGACGGCTTCAGCGTGCGGGTGTAAGTCAGGCTCGACGAAAGATGCGGCAGCACCTCGGCCCAAGACTCCCGAACCTTCTGCCTCGCCATTAGCTTGTCCAGCCGCGCAATCTCCAGCTCCCGGTTATGCTGCTCCCCGATCCTCACCGCATCGTCAAGGCTGATGACGAGCGGCGGCCTTGCCGTCGGCTCCGTTCCATCCGCAGCGTGGACGGGAGTTGAGCATACGAAAAAGAGAACGAGAAGCGCGATTATTCTGTGCAGGTTCATGACGGCATTCTGTTTGTTGTAAGGTGCTCCAAATATACCACCACCTCCAGCGCGATCCAATCAATCCCCATATCGATCCTTCCACAACCCCTCCAGCCGTTCACGGATGAACTTTTCGCGGCCCTCGCCGGTTGGGCGGTAGTAAGCTTTTGGCTCCATCTGCTCGGGGAAGTAGTGCTCTTCGACGAAGTGGCCAGGGTAGCTGTGGGGGTAGCGGTAGCCTTTGCCGTAGCCAATCTCTTTCATCAGGTCAGTCGGGGCGTTGCGCAGGTAGAGGGGCGGCACGGCATTGGCGGCGCCCTTTTTGACATCCGACAACGCCTCGTTGATACCCTCGTAGCTCGCGTTCGATTTTGGGCACGAGGCCAGGTAGGTCGCGCCCTGGGCGAGGTTGATGCGCGCTTCGGGTAGGCCGATCAGCTCGACGGCGTGAAACACCGAGACGGCGAGCGTGAGCGCGTAGGGGTCGGCGTTGCCAATGTCCTCGCTGGCGAAAATCACCATGCGGCGGGCGATGAACTTCGGGTCTTCGCCGCCGTCAATCATTTTGGCCATCCAGAAAAGCGCTGCGTCGGGGTCAGAGCCGCGCATCGATTTGATGAAGGCAGACACCGTGTCGTAGTGCGCCTCGCCGCCTTTGTCGTAGGTCGGAGCGCGGTGCTGGAGCGCCTGTTCGAGCCGCGTGCGGTCGATCACCACCGGCGCGGTTCCGCGTGGCGCGAGCGACAGGGCGGCTTCGAGCGCGTTGAGCGCCTTGCGTGCGTCGCCCGCCGCATAGGCGAGCAGGAACTCCATGTCACGCATTTCGACTCCGGCGGCGGCGAGCTGCGGATCGCTCTCGATGGCCCGCTCGACGACGCGCCGCACCTCGGCTTCGCTCAGCGGGTTGAGAATGTAAACCTGCATCCGGCTGAGCAGCGCGCGATTCACCTCGAAGGACGGGTTCTCGGTGGTCGCGCCGATCAGCACGATGAGCCCCTGCTCGATGGCGTGCAGCAGCGTGTCCTGCTGCGCCTTGTTGAAGCGGTGGATTTCGTCGATGAAAAGCAGCATCTGCCGCCCGTCGATGGAGCGGCTTTTCTGCGCCAGTTCGAGCACGCGGCGCACATCCTTGACGCCTGCGTCGGTTGCCGAGAGCTGCTCGAAGCGGTAGTTCAGCGATCTGGCGCAGATTTCGGCGAGTGTGGTCTTGCCAGAGCCGGGCGGCCCCCAGAAGATCATCGAGGGAATGCGACCCTGTTCGAGGTAACTCCTGACCGGCCCGCCGGGGCCGACGAGGTGCTCCTGACCAAACAGCTCGTCGATCGAGCGCGGGCGCACCCGTTCGGCAAGCGGCTGAAAGCGGTTGCTTTTCGCGGACGAGCGGCCCGGATCGGAGAAACCGAAAAGATCGGATTGCGAGTGTTCGTCCGGCATCATGCAAACCCCTGGCCGCTCAACCACGATTCGGTAATGCGGCTCGGCTCCTGCGACGGCGCGGCGGCCGCCGTATGCTGCCGGGCGACGTACTTGCCGAGAATGTCGAATTCAAGGTTCACCTCGCTGCCGGCGGCGAGACCGGTGATGGTGGTATGGCCAAAGGTGTAGGGAATGATCGCCACCGTAAACTGGCCCGGCTCGACCGACGCCACGGTGAGGCTGACGCCGTCGATGGCGATGGAGCCGGCAGAGACGATCCACGCATCGAAGCGCGAGTCAAACGCCACCGAAATCATCCGGCTGCCGCCAACCTCCTCGATGCGCAACACCCGCCCGACGCCATCGACGTGGCCCAGCACGAAGTGCCCGCCAAGCCGATCCATCGGCCGCACGGCCCGTTCGAGATTGACCTTCGTACCCGGACGGAACGAGCCAAGCGTCGTCTTCTTGAGCGTCTCGGCCACCGTATCAACCTCGAACCACCCCGGCCCGACCGCCACCGCCGTCTGGCAAGCTCCATTGATACTCACGCTCTCATCGATAGCGAGATCGCCGAACTCCGCCTCAGAAGTGTAGCGAACCTTCAGCCGCATCCCGCTCCCCTGCCGCGCCGAAGCAGCGATGGCTCCAACATCCTTAACTATGCCAGTGAACATATATTTGTTTGATTCGTTTCTTTCGTGATGCCCTTGGGAACGCCGAGCTCCCAGGTTTTAAGACAGCCGCAATACCATTTATCTGACAACAATAGTAACAAAAAAGGCGGGGCCGGAAAAACTCCCGACTCCGCCAGGTGGCATGATTAGCCTGACAAACACCGCATCTCAGCGATAGATGACGAAGCCGCCTGGTGGCACCGTGATTTTCACCGCCGAGCCGCAGACAGGCCCTGCCTTTATCTCTTCGCCTTCCTGCTCCGGTGATGACGAAAAGACGCAGCGCATCGTTTTGCCGGGCGGGTTGAGCTGGTGATCAACCACAGCCCATACTGTCAGCTCGCGTTCGAGGCTTGTGTTGATGGCACACAGGCACTCCGTCTCGGCGAAAATGCGCGACCAGGCGACCACCCAGTGCATCTCGCCATTAACCGGCTGGGGATAGACGAAATCGTCCTCGCTGCCCGTCGCGGAAACCTTCCGCAAATACTGGCGTCCACGGCGCAGGGCAATTTCGCTTTTGCGGAACTCCGCCAGCCTGCCAGCGAAGCGATAGACCTCATGCTCCTCGTTGAAAAAATGCCGGCCCGTGCTTTGCAGCGATCCGAACGGCCCGCCGAACATGCACTCGCGCAGGAACACGTCACCCCATGAGTGGTCGTCGCTGCGCGGATCGGCTCCGTTGAACGCCTGCTCGGTGCCATAGTAGATGCAACTGATCCCTTCGGTGGCGAGGTTCAGCCCCAGCGCCGCTTTC
Organism: Chlorobaculum tepidum TLS; assembly: GCF_000006985.1. NCBI lineage: Bacteria > Pseudomonadati > Chlorobiota > Chlorobiia > Chlorobiales > Chlorobiaceae > Chlorobaculum > Chlorobaculum tepidum. Next base: position 730,159 of record NC_002932.3, on the reverse strand, counting down.
AGCAGTTTCCGGCCCTCGGGCGAATCGCCGCAGAAGTGGTATTTGCGCTGCTCGCCCACCTGATCGTGATCGTCGATCATGGTAACGATGTGCTTCGAGTACCACTGATGGCTGTTCTTGCCATCGAGCAGACTGTTACAGAAGAGATCGAAATACCCCTCCTGCTCGGAGGTATCCGGATTGCCGGGACTGCGCCAGCCCTTGACAAGAAATTCGAGCTTGTCCGGCAGGTCGCCGATGCCAAGCGCTGCATCGAGACCCGTCACATCAAGAATCTGCATCGCGTAAGAGCGCCCACCGGTAATTTCACCAATGATCGGAAAGTTCTCCTTGCCGAGCGTCTGCGCGAATTCGTGGATCGCCGAGGCGAAGTAGCGCACCGCGCCCGGCTCCATGTGCTTGACCGTGTCGAGCCGGAAGCCGTCGATGTCGGCATACGCCATCCAGAATCGATAAACCTTGATAAGGTGATCAAGCGCCGCCGAGGGGCGGAACAGGCTGATGCGCTTTTCGAGGTCCCAGCTCTCTGCCGGGTCGTCCGGCGCCCAACCGTGATCGATATCCTTGAGCGAGCAAAAATCACCTTGGAGGTACTCCGGAAACACGTCCCAGTTGCGGATTTCGCCCTTCATCGTCCAGGTCGTCTCGCTCTGGAACTCCACCGGCCAGATCGCAGCCTCCATCGAGATTTCCAGATGAGCCTCTCCGTCGCTGAACGGAATGCTGCCCGCATCGCCCTGATTCAGCCTGTACCCCTTGACCGGCCACTGCCAGCCCTGGTAATAGAAGTAGGGCTGATTGTCATGATAGCTGAAGACGTCGCCCGCATGGTTGAGGATGATGTCAAGGATCACCCGGATTCCGAGCTGGTGCGCGTCAGCAACGAAATCACGCAGCTCTTCGCGTGTGCCGAAATGGGGATCGACATCGAGAAAGTTCTGAATGCCGTAGCCGTGGTAGGAGTCGCTGCCGGTCACCTGCCGGAACACCGGGCTGACCCAGATCGCCGTCACGCCGAGCCGCTTCAGGTAACCAAGCTTGTCGCGCATACCGGCAATCGTGCCGCCGCACCACCCCCGGCCCGCCTCGAACCACTGCTGCCAGTCCGCGTTGTTCGCATCGGCTTCGATGCGGAACAGCAGCGTGGTGCGCGTCCCGTCCGCAACAACCGGGGCTCCGCTGACATCATTGAAGCCGCCATGCTCCCTGCAGTCCGAAAACCGGTCGAGCATAAGGAAATAGAGCACCTCATCCTCCCAGGTGGCCGGGGAGGAATAGCAGGTTTTGGCTGCGGTCAGTTCAGCAAGCCGAATTTCTGCGAGGCTGCGTTCGACCGGCGATAATGCTGGGGAATCGGGGTTTGTCATGGATTTGCGGTTTGCGTTATGAGTGAGGAACGCGAAAAACCAAGGGGAAACAATGTGAGAAAAAGATACGAAGTACAGACGTAATACCACTCAAATCACAGGCGTTATACCGTGGCTGAAATGAAAAATCGGGCAGGAAAACAGAAGCCATGCGGTCGCGCGACGGCATGGCTTCAGAGAGAAAAATGTCAGCAGACAATCAGGCGAGCGCAGCCAGAGCCTTGTCGTAATCCGGCTCCTGTACGATCTCGGGTACCTGCTCGGCATAGAGCACCTTGCCGGAAGCATCGGTAACGATCACCGCGCGAGAGAGCAATCCTTTCAGCGGGCCATCGGTAATGGTCAGGCCATAATCCAAGCCAAACTCCGGTGAACGGTACACCGACAGGGGAACCACATTGTCGAGACCCTCGGTGGTGCAGAAGCGCCCCTGCGCGAACGGAAGATCGGCGGAAATGCAGAGCACGACAGCATCACCACGCTCGCCCGCCTCCTTGTTGAAGCGCCTCACCGAAGCCGCGCAAACAGCCGTATCGAGACTCGGAAAAATGTTCAGCACGAGTTTCTTGCCAGCGAAATCAGCAGGCGAAACCTCCGAAAGATCACTTTTCACAAGGGTAAACGCTGGGAGCTGACTGCCGACAGCCGGAAGCTCACCTGCGGTGTGAATGGAATTTCCCTTGAGCGTAATGGTTGCCATAATCATGTCAATGGTTGAGGTGAGATGAAGATTTCAGAAGCAGTTGCACCATAAACCGGAAGCGATGGCGTTCCGTTCCTTGGGAAAAAACAAACAGGATGGAAGAAGAAGATTAGATTCTTCGTCCCCCTTTCAATTCATCATGTCAACCCGCCGGTACCGCCTGGTAATAGCCGTTCCGTTCGATCAGCTCAACGCCACAGCCGAACAGGCTGGAAACGTTCGACGAGGTCAGCATGGCCTCTTTGTCGCCATCAGCCACGACGCGCCCCTTGCGCATGAAGATGACTCGCGTGACCTCCGGCGGAATTTCATGGATGTGATGGGTGACGAGAATCAGCTGCGTGCCTTGCTGCATAAGCTTTCGTACCGTATCGAGATACTGGAACGAGGCCGAAATATCGAGACCACTGGTCGGTTCGTCGAGCAGCAGCGCCTCAGGCCCATGCACCAGCGCGCGTCCGAGCAGGAAACGGCGCTGCTGTCCGGTGGACATTTTGCCGAACGGCCGGTCAGCAAGCTCCTCGACACCGAGCTGCCGCATCAACTCCTCGGCACGTTCAATGTCAGTAGCGCTGAACAGCTGGTGCGGCCAGGTGTCGATGCTTGAATAGTATCCCGAAAGCATCACCTCCCGGCCTTTGGCGTAAACCCCGTAATTCTGTTGCAGATCATGGGAAACAATGCCGAGCCGGGAACGCAGCTCCTCCACGTTCCACCGGTCGCGACCATAAACCGTCATCCGGCAGTCATCGGCATGAACCGGATAGATTTCGCGAGAGATCAACTTCAGCAGCGTCGTCTTCCCTGACCCGTTCGGCCCGAGAATTGCCGTGCTCTCCCCCATGCGAATACTCAGGTCAAGCCCTTCAAACACCTTTGTTCCGCCACGGTAAGCGCTGACATTGCTGAATTCAAAAACGTGATTCACGATGGTACTTACTGTATTCTGTTTCAATGACCGCACTGTCGATAGCATTTCACCTCCGCTCGGCTATCGGCTTGCGAAACAAGGTACCGCACCGGCAGCAGATTTTCAATCAAGAAGAATTTTCGCCAAAACGTCAGATGGCACATTCATAGTCACTAACTTGTTTACATGCGATTTTCGAGATATTGAAAGCAAAAAATACCATGCCCTTCGAGAATGCCTTTTCGTATACTCCCAACAAGTGGTCTATCGTTTTCAATGGTACCTTTATTATCCACACCAGATCAATCGGGATTTCTGGAATAACAAAGACACAAAAAAGCAGAGCTTCAGACATCCCGAACTGCCCGTTCCCGCAAAACACGGACTACGTAAAAGGGCAGAGCAACTTGCTCCCAGCAGCAAGAACGATTTCGAAAAACATCTACAGCTGCATCGGCACCTGCTTATTCAAACCCGTCAAAGGTCTTCAATACATCAAAAACCGGCAACCGCAAGGCGGCGTTACAATAAATCTGGCAGCACGGAAAGGCACAGCAGATCGAAAAAAACTGACTCTCAGGGACTTTTGCCTTATGTGCTCTAACAATCAGGAATTCGTGCATGCATGACAAGGAAAAGCACAAAAATGGCGTCACAAGCTCTGAGATCAAAACAAAGGCACCGGGACTCGGATGGATCTAACTGATTAAAAAAAGAAAGTTATTGGCAGAATCCCGACTTCTCGATAAAAAAAAATTGTTGCCTGCGGCGGTTATTTCGAGGTTATAAAAAACGATTAGCAATTTTTGTTTGTACCTGATATATTTGCACCGTACAGATTCGTATATCGAGCGAGTAGTGTACGTGCCGTAAGCACTCAAAAAGTTTACCTTTTCTCTTTTTACCAATCATCGTGTCATGGTATGAGCTGAAATTCGTACCGCGACACAACATGTAATCGTGGTTCGTCTATGACAGTAAGTGTAGCACAACTCATCCTCAAGTATATCGAAGAGGATAAATTTCTTGATGCAATCCAGTGTGTGCAAAATGAGATTCTGAAAATCGAAGTGAAACCTGAACTTGCAGGTGCTGACAGACGGCAGATCAAAAACCTGACAGCAATCATGGACAAGCTCAGTGAAGCTGCCATGTTCGGCAGCGAGTGGGATGAGGGCCGCCGCGCCAAAAAAGCGGCAATCGTCAAACTGCAGAAAGTCAGCGCCGCCTGACGATTTGCGAAGCCGGACAAGCCAATACCGCGAGTCCCGGCAACACACCTTGTTTCATACTATATCGAAGAGCATTCCCGGGGAGCTTCTTGCTGGTACTGAATTCTGTAATCCGGGCGAGGAATGACAACGGAATTACAGAATTCAGTCATCGGTTTATATTTGGCGAGGCATCAATTCCACTTTCCCGTGCCACGCGAGATACTGTAGCGGCCAGCGCCAAGAAAGAAAATAGCGATGGAGCCAAAAAAGTAGAATGCTTGCAGTTCGAGGGCGTAACCACCATGCTGATCAAGCGCGGTAAGCTGACCCATGTGAACAAGCCAGACGGCCACCCCCATCAGAAATGCCTCGACAAGCGCCGCGGGACGGGTGTAAATGCCCAACACGATGAGCAGCGGAGCAAACACTTCGCCAACCGGCACGCCGGCAACCAGCCAGACGGGCAGATGCGCGGCCTTGAGTTTACCCGCAATGAAGCCGTAGCCGTGAATCAGCTTGTACACGCCGTGAAACAGCATGAGCCCCCCGACGCACAAGCGGATCAGGAGCTTGCCAAGATCGTTGTTATTCATAAACCCTCCGGATGAAGTGTTGACTCTTCCTTTATTGTTGTGGCTTCGGCGGGACCTCCTGCTATTGCTTGTGCTTTTAAAAAATCCAGCCATCAATGTACAGGATATGCTTCGAGAAGAAGATCTTCGCCAAATCGCCGGATTCCGCTGAAGCTGAGTTTGACAGCATAATCGGGATGCGTCACGCCGAGCGCTCCGAAACTTGCCAGGCCATCGCCACCGAACAGCTTTGGCGCGATGAAGACGTAGTATTTATCGACGAAACCTGATCTGACCATCGCCGACGCCAACCGGCTTCCACCTTCAACCAACACTGAGAGCAGACGGCGTTTGTGCAACTCCGCGAATACCTCCGCGAAATCAAGACTGCCTTCGGCCTCACCGACGGTTGCCACCTCGATGCCTCGCGCTTCGAGCTGCCTGACAAGATCAGGATCGGCCTCTTCCCGAAGTGCGAAGACGAGTGTTTTGGCCGCGTCGTTGAAAATCCGGAACTCGTGCGGCACTTGAAGCCGGGGATCAAGCAGCACGCGCAACGGCTGGCGGCCAGCGCAAAAACGCACGGTAAGCTCGGTGTTATCCGCCAGCACGGTCGAAGCGCCGCACAAAACGGCATCATAGATGCATCGCAGGCGGTGCACTTGGCACCGAGACTCTTCGCCGGTTATCCATTTCGACGCGCCGAGCGAAGTGGCAATACGCCCGTCGAGCGTCTGCGCGGTCTTGAGCGCCACGAAGGGACGCCCTTTGCGATGCGAGGTCATGAAGGCCTCGTTGAGCCGCTCGGACTCCGCTTCGAGCACGCCGACCGTCACCTCGATTCCGGCTTCACGAAGCCTGGCGATCCCCTTACCCGCCACCTTTTCGTGCGGATCAAGGCACCCGACAACCACGCGCGGGATGCGCTTTTCGACGATCAGATCAGCGCATGGCGGCGTCTTGCCGTAGTGAGAACACGGCTCCAGATTGACGTACAGCGTCGATTGCCGAAGCAGCGATTCGTCCTCGACCGAGGCAATGGCGTCGACCTCGGCGTGCGGACCGCCGTACTGCCGGTGCCACCCTTCGCCGATGACTCGCCCAGCGCAGACGATCACTGAACCGACCATCGGATTCGGGCTCACGCTGCCTGCGCCGCGTTCAGCCAGTTCAAGGCAGCGCCACATGTACGTTTCATCCTCCGGACGCGCCGCTAACGCTGGATTCGTTGCCATACCCATCTTTCCGATCAGCAGTTGACGGCGTTGACCTGCACCAGCCTGATGCCCGACAAGCGCAGCAGTTCGGCAATGTGCTCGATCTTGTAGGGCTTGTCGTAGTAGATCGTCTTGATGCCCACATTGATGAGCACCTTCAGGCAGTGAATGCAGGGGCTCGCCGTGATGTAAATGTCGGCGTCCTTGATCGATACGCCGTGCTTGGCCGCCTGCGCGATGGCGTTGATCTCGGCGTGGATCGTATTGACGCAATTCTCCTCGACCGTGCCGTCGGGGTGGATGCTGCGGTAGATTTTGCAGTTGGTCTCGTTGCAGTGAGGCAGGCCGGAGGGCGCGCCGTTGTAACCGGTCGAAAGGATGTTGTTGTCGCGCACGATCACCGCGCCGACGTGGCCCCGAGTGCAGGTCGCACGGCGCGAAATGAGGTGCGCCACACACATGAAATATTCGTGCCACCCGAGCCGCTTTTCTGCCCCATCGCTATCGTGCTGACCGGAGGACGATGCGCAGCAGCAACCACTTTTGCTTTCTTCCTGCATTGCTATCTTGTGTTTAGATTATTTCAGGAAAATAGAGGAAAGAAAGCGCCTCCGCAACCATTCAAGTCCATGCTCCGCAACTACTTTACGCTTTACCACGCAGCCGCAGAGCTGCACGACCGGCTTGCGGATGGCTACCTCTTCGAAATCCATTCGCAGCAGAAAAACGAACTCACGCTCGCCTTCGTCACGCAGGAGGGCGAGCATCTGCAACTCATTGTCACCGTGCGCTCGCCGCACTTCTCGCTCTACACTCGCGAGGGACTAAACCGCAAGAATCGCAACACGGCGAGCATCATGACCAAGGTCTATGAACGGCAGGTCACCGGCGTGGCGATCTCGCCCGCCGACCGGCAGATCAGCTTAGCTCTCGACGACGGCCACGCGCTCGTGCTACGAATGTTCAGCGCCGAAACCAACATGCTGCTCGTGCGCGACGGCGTAATCGTCGATGCCTTCAAGGATGCTCGCAAACTCGAAAATACGCCGTTCGGGGAGACGACTGCCGGCACGCCATATTTCCGGGCGCTGGAGCAGCTCGCCTCCGACCCGGCACTGTTCCGACGGAAGCTTGAAGAGGGCGACAGCACGGTGCCACTCGACCGGCGACTGCTCGCGATGCTACCAGGCTTCGACCACAAGCTCGTCCGGCGGCTCCTCGCGATAACCGAAAGCGATGCGACTGAACAGCTCTACTCGGCGTTCGTCGCCATCTTCTACGACCTCGCCTCCCCGACCCCGTGCGTCATCGAAAATCCCGGCGAGCCACCTGCCTTCTCGCTCTTCCCGCCAGCACCGGAGGGCGAGGCGACGACCTTCGAGAGCGTCATCGACGCGCTGAACCACTACAGCCGTAAGATGTACCGCCACCTTCACTTGCGGGAACGAGCCGTGGCGATGCGCCGGGAGCTGACGGCGAAAATCGGCAAGCTTGAAAAGGAACTCGCAGCGAATGCCGGACACGATCCGGAGGAGATTTCGCAGCGCAACGAACGATACGGCCACCTGCTCACTGGAGCCATCGGCGCAATCGAGCCATTGGACGCCGCGGTGACGGTGCCGAACCTCTTCGCCCCCGGCTCTCCCGACGTGACGATTCCCCTCAAACGCGGTCTCAACCTCCAGGAAAACGCCGCGTGGTACTTTACGCAGGCGAAGAAAAACCGCAAAAAAGCCGCGGCGCTAAAGCTCCGCCGCGCCGAACTCCGCGCAGAACTCGACCATCTCCGCCAGAAACTCGCCACACTCGACGAAGCCGAGTCCACTGATCGCTTGCAGCAGGCACTCGAAACCAGCTCGTCCTCCGGCAGACGAGCATCAGGCAACAGCAAAAACAAAAAGGAGAAAATGCCACCGTTCAAGACGATACCGATCAGCGACAAAATCACCCTCTACATCGGCAGAAATTCCGCGAACAACGAGAAACTCACCTTCGGCTTCGCCAAACCCGACGACCTCTGGCTTCACGCCAGAGGCGCGTCAGGCTCGCACTGCGTGCTCAAAGGCGCGACCATGCGCCACACATCAGAAATTCAACGCGCCGCCGAAATCGCCGCGTGGCATTCATCGGCAAAGCACTCCGAACTGGTACCGGTCATCTGCACCCAGAAGAAATACCTCAAAAAAGACCATAAAACCCCCGGCAACGTCATCATCGAGCGGGAGCAGGTGCTCATGGTCAAGCCGTTAAGAGAATGATGAATTTTATGTAGTTGAACCAGTCGCGAAAATCGTTCATTGAACCTACAGAACTTATAACCCTTATTTTCTAAAAACCTTACAAAATCAACAATCATGGAAACATACAAGCTCGTGATGCCGGAGCACCTCAACCATTACGGTTTCCTGTTCGGCGGCAATCTGCTCAAATGGATTGACGAGGTCAGCTACATCGCCGTGACGCTCGACTATCCCGGCTGCAACTTCGTCACGGTCGGCATGGACAACATCAAGTTCAAAAAAAGCATCCGGCAGGGTACCATTCTCTGCTTCGAGTCGAAGAAGAACCATATCGGCACCACCTCGGTGGAATATACCGTGGATGTGACCAGAGAGGAGATCAGCACCGGTAGCAGAGAGCTGGTGTTCACCACCCGGATAACCTTTGTCAGCGTCGATGAAAATGGCAGGAAAAAAGCGATTTCGGCTTGACGGAAATGAAACGGGCCGCGTCGAGGCGGCCCTGAAACAAGCGTGCGGCGGAATCAGAACTTGCCGCCGACGAGGCTGAAAAGCAGGAACATGAACACAAGCGACGCAACGCCCACATAGAGCTTGTCCTTTTCCACCCAGAAAGCGAAAATGGTAAACAGCACGTTCACAACCGGCGTCAGGATGAGCAGGAGCAAGCCGAGCTGTATGATGGCTCGCTTCTGGAAAGCCATCAGGCCGTGAATGACTCCCGGCACGGTGCGCAATGGCGACGAAGAGCCGCGAAAAATATGATATTCCGGCAGCTCGCCGCCGTGGTGGACGAGGAAAAGAATGCCGCCGACCAGGACGATCGACGCGGCAAGCAGCACGCCGAAACGCAGAAGATTGCCGATAATGCCCGTCATGCGAAGGTCGTTCATTTCAGGTTTGTGGTGTGCGTTCATCGTCAGATCCTCCCGGTTATGCCGTTGAAAATCATCTCGAGACCGAGCGCAAAAATCACCACACCGAAAATCAGCCGCAGCCACTTCGTTTTGGCGACCATCAAAAGCTTTGCACCGATAAACGAACCGGCAAGAATACCAAGCATGACTGGAAAAGTCAGCCCCGCATTGATATAGCCGCGCTGAAAATAGACGCCGGCGCTGGCGGCAGCGGTCACGCCGATCATGAAGTTGCTGGTTGTGGCCGAAACCTTGAACGGCAGACGCATGGCGTGATCCATCGCGAGCACCTTGACCGCGCCCGAGCCGATGCCAAGCAGACCGGAGAGAATGCCCGCAAGCCACATCAGGCCGAAGCCTGCACCGACGTTGTGTACGCTGTAGTGCTTGACGCCTTCTTCGGTGGGATAGCTGCTGTTGAGTTTGAACTTTATCGCCAGCGGATCGGGGTTGACATCATCGGAGTGATCCTCTTTAGCCTTGGTTGACAGGTATGCCGAATAGAGCAGCACGAGACCGAAAATGATAGCGATGATATTGGTCGCAAGCATACCGGCAAGAAATGCGCCGACAAGGGCGCCGACGGTGGTGGCCACTTCGAGGAACAAGCCGATGCGAATATTCGAAAAACCCTCCTTGACATAGGCTGCAGCAGCGCCAGATGACGTCGCGATGACAGCGACCAGCGAAGTTCCGACAGCATAGCGCAGATCGATGCCGAGTCCGAGTGTGAGCAACGGCACGATAACTACTCCGCCGCCGAGTCCTGTCAGCGAGCCGAGCATTCCTGCGAACAGGGCCCCGACGCCAACAATCAGTGACAATTCGAGATTATTCATGAAATTGATCCTAATGATGGATGAAAAACAAGGGGCAACTGACAAACTATGAGAGATGCGGGAACAGCGAAAGATAGAGAAACAAAGAGGACGGATGGAGATTTGACAGGGTCTGGAATGTCGGGCATTAATCCGAAACCTAATACTTAAATCACATGCTTCTTAACTTTAATCATACGGTAATATATTTTTTTTATTCTCTTTGTCGCAAGAATCAGAGTTAAAAAACAAAGAAAAAATTTTGGCAACGACCGGTCACGGAGTCTGGCAACGACCTGAATCTTTTCACCTCGCAATTATGGACTGAACTCCACGTCAAGCAGGCAAGCCGAACGGTGCATGGCTCAATTTACCGGCCTGATCCGCTGGCCGAGCTGCTCAGGCGGTATATCATGAACAGACCGGTAACGGCCAGTACGACATTGGGCAGCCAGACCGAGATAGCTGGTAACAGCAGGCCTCGTTCGGCGATCTTCTCACCGCCAATCAACAGTACCCAGTAGAGCACGAAAAAGAAAAGCGACAGCGCCGCGCCCGCACCGAATCCGCCGTGCCGCGCCATGACGCCAAGCGGCGCGCCGATCATGGCGAACACCACGCAGGCAAAGGCGAGCGAATATTTCTTGTGATACTCGATCATGTAATTGTAGAACGACTCACGGTTTTCCCGCATCTGCCCGATGCGCTCCGTTGCATTGTCGATCATCGTATCGACCAATTCGATGGCGCGTCCGGTCACCGCGGGCGGCAGCAGCGCTGGCGAGGATGCTGGAGAAGTGCTGCTCCGCTTGCGAATCGACTCAATCTCCGCTCTCAACCCGGCGATTCCCTTGTCGATCGAACTCTCGGCCATGCGGTCTTTCATGCGAAACTCTCTGGCCATCGACAGCAGTTCGGCAGCTGAAAGCTCCTTGCTGCCCCGGCGTCGCTTGCCGTCATCAGTGCGCTCGAAGCCATATCCGGTCGCATCGAAAACATAACGGTTCCTGGCGAAAACCATCTTGCGATACCTATCCATCGCCGGCAGAGAGAGCTCGTGAATCTGACCATCTTCGAGGGTCAGCACGAGATGACTGTAATCCTGCGAAAACTGGATACGCCCCCTTGCCGCCATGATCACGGTGCGAACATCCGGCCGTCCGCGATCGTAGAGCACGATGTCACGAAGCTCTCCGGTTTCGTTGTCAATATCCCGCACCATAATGGAGTAACCCTGAATCACATCGGAAAAAGCGTTCTTGTCGATGCCGAGACCGGGCTTCATGCGGGTGATGTCGGCAAACAGGGCATTGGCCTTGTAGTTGGCCTCGGGCATCAGCACGTTGTTGAAGCGCTCCATCATAAGCGACAAGGCAAGCGCGGCGAGCAGCACCGGCGCAACAAGCCTATAGATCGAGATGCCGCCAGCGCGCATCACCGTCAGCTCCGAGCTGTTGGTCAGGGAACTGAAGGCCATGACTGTCGAAACCAGCACCGCCATCGGCACCGCCAGTCCAACCATCCAGGCCGACTGCAACGCCACCACTTCGAGTATGATTCTGAAATCGAGCCCCTTGCCTATCAGGCGTTCAAGAAACTGAGTAAGAAAGGTGAGAATGAACACAAACATGATCGTTACAAACGCGAAAAAGAAGGTGCCGAGATGCTCCTTGAGAATGTATCGATCAAAAATTTTCATGACATGTCTGTTAACCTTTTTCAGCCGCATCCCCCGTTCAGGAACGCAGACCGCTCACAATATACAGCGGAACGCAGTTTCTGCAATAGTGGCTGCCGAGAGCCGCCCCGCCGGAATACGGAATGACACTTTGCGCTCTGACAAGGCTTGAGTAAATTACGTCCAAAAGAACATAGCCTTGCGCTCTGTAACGGTGGATCGGAAAGGAGAGGCTGTTTTTCCTGATTGCGACCATCGGCAGAAGTGAAGAAAAAAACAGGAGAAAAATCATGGCACCGTTTGATTTCGGACAAAAAGTCGACCCCGCGCTTTTTGACAAGCTCATCGAGGATGGCTATCAGGTCAACACTTCCGATTATGTGCGGAAGGGGTGGGAGATGTTCAAGGGGAACATTGGCGAGTTCATCGGCTTCACACTCATCTGCTTTGCGGCCTCGATCGTGAGTTCGAAAATGGCCGCATTCGGCTCGCTACTCTTTTCAGCCATAGCCGCGCCGCTTTACGCCGGATACACCATCGCGGCGTTCAGAATCATGACCGGCCAGGAGCTTCAGTTCAGCGACTTTTTCAAGGGATTCAACTATTTCTTGCCACTCTTCCTCGCCGGGCTGGCAAGCGGCATCCTCGTAGCCGTCGGGCTGGTGCTGCTCATCCTGCCGGGCATTTATCTCGCCATCGGCTACATGCTGGCCACATTCCTCATCATCGACCACGGCATGGAGTTCTGGCAGGCAATGGAGACGAGCCGCAAGATCATCACGAAAAACTGGTTCGCCTTTTTCGTCTTCGCGGTTGTGCTGTTCCTTGTCAATGTGCTGGGCGCGCTCGCCCTCGGCGTCGGCCTGCTGGTTTCGGCTCCGGTAACAGCCTGCGCCACCGCAATTGCGTACAAGGAGATCGTCGGGCTGCACTCGGCAGAGTGGTAAGCGAATTATCTGAACACCATCAACCATTGTCATTCGCAGTGGAACAACCGTAATACGAGTCAGTGCTTTTAGTACGACATATTTCCGAGCCAAAAGAATGTCGTTCTCCCGAAGGCGCAAGAGAGCGCTCTGAACGTATCCACCGGTAATCTGCCTATGCATTATTTACCGAAACATAGATAAAACAAAAAAGCCTTACAGTAACGTTCTGTAAGGCTTTCTCTCTCTGGTGCACTCGCAAGGACTCGAACCTTGGACCCACTGATTAAGAGTCAGTTGCTCTACCAACTGAGCTACGAGTGCAAATCTTATTTTGCCGGTGCTGCCGGTTGTTCTGCTGGAGCCGCCGCAGGCTGAATATTGCCAGTCGGAAGCGACTGCGGAAGATTGTTAACCGGAAGCGATGCTGGAGCGCTCTTCTGCAGGATGCTGCTGCCTGTGCCCTCCTGATGACGGGCAGGAAGCGTGAACTGAGCAATGAAGCAAAGAACCATAACCAGACCAGCCAGAATCGCCGAAGTCTTGCTCAGAAAATCACCGGTACGCCTGACGCCGAGAGTCTGCACGGTGCCGAGGCTCGAAATACCTCCAGTCAGACCACTGCCAGCTTTGGGGCTTTGCAACAGCACTGATACGATCAGCAGAAGTGCTGCAAGCAAGGCAAAAATGACGACAAAACTGTTGAGCATGTCCAGCTATCTGATGAAATTTCCGCTAACTATCGTATCTTTCAATAATGTGCCCTTAATTTAGCAACTTTTTCACAATATGCAAGACCCGTTTTCAGGAATTGGCAAAATGCTCATTTTGCTTGGCGCATCGATCGCTGCACTCGGTTTGCTTATCATGCTTGTTCAGAAATCGGGCGGAAATGGATGGTTGGGATGGTTCGGCCACCTGCCGTTCGACATTCATATCGAAAAAGAGAATTTCCGGCTCTATTTTCCGCTCGGAAGCTCCATCGTCCTGTCAATCATCCTGAGCCTCGTCATTGGCCTTATCAACAAATTTTTCAGATAGCATCATTCATGTCAGAATCAACACCCATGACCCAGCGCATCGCATCTCACAGCCGCAAAACTGCTGAAACGGACATTTCCGCCACCGTCAATCTCGACGGTTCAGGAACGTCGGCCATCGAGACCGGCGTGGTTTTTCTCGATCACATGCTCACCAACTTCAGCCGCCACTCCGGCATCGACGTGCAGTTACGGTGCAGCGGCGATCTGGAAGTTGACGACCACCACACCGTAGAAGATGTAGCGCTGGTGCTCGGCAAAGCCATCGTGGACGCGCTTGGCGACAAAAAAGGTATCGGACGCTACGGCTGGGCGATCATCCCGATGGACGAAGCGCTGGCACAGTGCTCGATCGACCTCGGTGGGCGTAGCTATTGCGTCTTCAGGGCAGAATTTCAGCGCCCGGTGATCCAGGGGCTTTCAACCGAGATGGTAGAGCACTTCTTTGTGTCGCTCTCGCGAACGATGAACGCAAACCTGCACCTCGCGGTTCTGGAGGGCCGGAATACGCACCATATGATCGAGGCGCTCTTTAAGTCGCTGGCCTACGCGATGAAGCAGGCAGTGAAGGTCGAAAGCACAGAAATCAAATCGACCAAAGGGGCAATCTGAGATAAGAAGTACAACACAAATAAAAAAGGCTGCCCAGTATTTTCCCGAAGCAGCCTTTTTTATTCGATCAGTCAGATTTTTTACTTTGCAAAGGCGACCGAGCGTTTTTCGCGCAAAATGGTCACCTTGATCTGGCCGGGGTATTGCGCCTCCGACTCGATCTTGCTGGCAATGTCGTGGGCGAGCACATCGGCCTGAGAGTCGCTAACATTGTCGCCTTCGACGATCACCCTGATCTCGCGGCCCGCCTGCAGAGCGTAGGTCTTGATCACGCCGGGGAAGGTCCTGGCGATCTCTTCGAGGCTTTCGAGACGCTTGACGTTACCCTCGGCCGTAACCGCGCCGCGCGCGCCGGGCCTCGACAGTGACACAATGTTAGCCGCATCGACCAGGTCAGCAATGGGCGACGCCTTCTCGACCTCTCCGTGATGAGCGCCAATGGCGTTGAGCACCACCGGCGACATATTGAATTTCTTGAGAAACTCCATGCCCGCCAGCGCATGCGGCATTTCGGTCTCAGGCAGCACCAGACCGATGTCGTGCAAGAGGCCGGCGCGCTTAGCCTGCTTGGCGTCGAGCTTCAGTTCGGCGGCCATCAAACCCGCCAGCATAGCAACCTCGCGACTGTGCTGCAAGAGGTTTTGACCGTAAACCGTATGGAAACGCATCTTACCGATCAGGTTGACGATTTCTGCTGGCATGTCGGGAATCTGAAGCGACGAAATCGCCTCTTCGCCGGAAGACATGATGACATCCTCGATCTCTTTCTTAGCGTCCTGGTAGGCCTTTTCGATCGCCACCGGATGGATAATGCCGTCAACAAGCAGCTTTTGCAAAGTCAGCTTGGCCATCTCGCGGCGGAGCGGATCGAAGCAGGAGAGAATGACCACCTCGGGAGTGTCATCGACGATAATATCCACGCCGGTTGCATTCTCGAACGCCTTGATGTTGCGTCCCTCGCGTCCGATGATACGCCCCTTCAACTCGTCGCTCTGGATATGTACCACCGACAGGGCACTCTCGGTCGCCTGCTCGAAAGAGATACGCTGGATAGCGGTCAGCATGATCTTTTCGGCGATCCGGTCGGCCTTCTGCGTGGCCTCTTCGTGAATCTGGTGAACGGTTTCGGCCGCCTCTTCCCTGGCCTTGGCGATCATGTTGTCGATGAGCATCTGACGAGCCTCTTCGGCGGTCAGGTTCGAGATACTCTCCAGCCGCTGGTTCTGCTCTAAAATGGTCTTTTCAAGCTCCGCGGATCGATTCTGTACGTTCTGAGTCTGATGCTTCAGCTCCTCTCTCTGCTCCTGAAGCTTCTTTTCAGTTTCCTTGATGTCCCGCATCTGATTAGCCAGAGTCACCTCTTTCTGGCGAATCTGCTTCTGCAGCTGGGCAAACTTGTTGTTTTTGATGGTTACTTCGCTGTCAAACTCACGCTTGCGCTTCTTCCACTCCTGGTTCACCTCGTTGACCTTGAGTTCCTTGTAGTCATTGGCCTCTTTCTGAGCCTCCTGGATGACCTGCACGGCACGTTCTTCAGCTTCGAGTACCTTGGTGGTACCGATGCGCTCCAGAAAGAATCGACCGATGTAAAAACCGACCACAAAAAAGACTATGGATGCCGCAATAATGAGAAACAGATTTATGACTATTCCCATTAACTATCCTCCTTTTTCAACCGGCCAAAATGAGACCGGCCTTTCAAAATTGAACAAAAAAAACCGCACCCTCAAGAGATGTGTAAGATTCAAGAACCCGTTTAACCACGGTGGGCGTCTCCTTCAGGTTTTTTGCTTCCAATGCGACGCTTCGAAAAGTGTCGATGCCAACGGCTCATCACCGCCAGGCAGCAAGGCCTGCAATCAAAATGAAGAGTTTGACTCCCTGTTCTATCCTGTTAGTTCTTTTACTTACAAAACACCTCTCGCTGTGGTGCGGATATTTCGCTTGCTTTCAATGTAACGCTTTAGTGCAAATTCTGCTCGATAAATTCATTGATATGAGCCATTTTCTGCCTGAGCTGCGACAGCTCCTCCTCAAGTTCGTTCTTTTTTTCAGCAAACTGGATCGCAGCCAAAACGGCCAGCTTTTTTGCTTCCAGATCCGGAGCTTTGGCGGCGAAACGCCTCATGACACCATCGACATCCTTTGCCGCCTTTCCGGTCAGTTCGCTGTTCTCTACCCGCAAAGGGTAGCTGTCGCCATACACATTGACGCTGATCTTTTCCATGGGCATTAAAATCCGGCTTTCTCTCCCCTCAGTTCCCTCTCGATCTTTTGCAGAATCATCACCAGCTTCTGTTTGATCTGAAGCTTGTCGGCGTAGGAAAATCCTTCGCCTGAAGTCCCCGAAACCTTTGGCTCTGGCCCTTCGGTACCAGGCAGCTTGAATGACCGCAATATGTTCTGAAGGCTCAAAACCTCAGATTTCAATAACTCATTTTCTTTTCGGCACTCGGACAACTGCTCCACAAGCCGCCCCACATTCTTTTCGAGGCCCGCAAGCAACTGATGATCATTATGCTCGTTTGCTGCATCCATAAAACCGGGCTGGATCAAACTTGCCGAATTACCGCACCAAGTTCACTCCTGGCATTGTCAATCACCTTCGAGATGACGGCGCTGATCGCCTCTTCGTTCATGGTTCCCGACCTGTCGGCAAGCTCAAGCGAAAGCGCCACGCTTCGCGTTGAGGGTTCTCCCTGAGTTGTTCCTCGGTCGAACACATCGAAAATCCGAACCGACCTGACCCGCGGATCGCTCGCCTTTGCAAGATCGATCAGGCGCTGGGCCGGAATATGACGGGGAAGCACGAATGAAAGATCTCTTTCAACCACGGGGAACTTCGACGGGGGCTCATAGATCACGCCTGACTCAAAACATCGCTCCAGCAGCGTAACATCGAGCTCAGCCAGATACACATCCTGATCAAGACCAAAAACATCGAGCACCTCCCGGTTGACCTGCTGAACCGTCCCCGCCTTCAGAACGGACGTTTTCCCGTTTTCCGTCGAGGTGATTTCAATACCAATAGTTCGAGCATTATAAATATTGAAAGCTGATTTTTCAAGTAAGTTCAGCTTTTCAAGCAACATCTCCACTACGCCCCTGAGATCGTAAAAGTCGACGTTCTCGTCCTGGCGGTTCCAGCTTCTGGGTTCACGTCGACCGGTTATCACCATCGAAAGCAACTCCTTTTCAAGAAATGCCGACAGTGGCCCCTCGTTGCCGCGCCCGGCTTCCGGCTGCTTCTCAAATCCGTGTGCAACCTCGAAAAGGCGAAGCTCGCGATTGCCGTGCCGCATATTGTACCCAACGACTTTGAGCAGCGAGGGGGCAAGGTTCGGGCGAAGCACTTCGAGCTCTTCACTGATCGGATTGAGCACGTTGACCAGCATCGAGCTGAAGCAGTCAGCTTCGGCTTTCCTGATCAGAGGGTTGGTGAGCACCTCCCTGA
The DNA here is from genome assembly GCF_000006985.1 of Chlorobaculum tepidum TLS. Lineage (NCBI taxonomy): Bacteria > Pseudomonadati > Chlorobiota > Chlorobiia > Chlorobiales > Chlorobiaceae > Chlorobaculum > Chlorobaculum tepidum. The sequence continues at coordinate 712,491 of NC_002932.3, read as the reverse complement.
AATTCAGGCCGATCATGATGCTACGCAAATAATCGGGAAAATATTCAGGCACCTTGCGGCTAACCGGATAGCTGGAAACCATTACAGGTGCCGGTTCCAGATTGTTGTACCCGTACAGGCGTGCGACCTCTTCGATCAGGTCGATCTCCTGTTCGATATCGACCCGGAAGGAGGGCACAGAAAACGCGATAGAATCAACATCGTCCGACACAGCCTCTTGCGAGACCGCCTTGATACAGATTTTCTCCAGCAATCGAACCATCCGGGAGGCGGTGATCGAACTGCCGAGCACAGCATTAACACGTTTGGGCCTGAGTGACACGATTTTCTGTGCGGCAGGCATGTCGCCCCACGCCTCGGCGGAATCGACATTGCCGCCAGCGATTTCAAGAATCATGGCGATGGCGTATTCGGCGGCCCGCTTCACGTTGCACGGATCGACACCGCGCTCAAAACGATAAGAGGAATCAGAAGAGAGCTGAAGCTGCTTGGCGGTTTTCCTGACCGAGGCCGGATTGAAGTACGCAGCTTCGAGCAGAATGTCGGTGGTTTTATCGGTAACCGCCGAATGAAGGCCGCCCATCACGCCACCAATAGCCACCGGCTCACGCGCGTCACAAACAACCGTCATACCTGGCTGGAGCTGGTACTCCACCTTATTGAGCGCCATGAAGCTGCTCTCGGCGTCGCTGCGCACGACAATGCGGCTACCGGCAAGCTGGTGATAGTCGAAAGCGTGCAGCGGCTGGCCAAACGAATGAAGAATGTAGTTGGTGATATCGACGATGTTGTTCTTTGGGCGTAGGCCGATCTGTTCGAGTCGGCGGGCAAGCCATCGCGGCGACGGACCAACCGTCACGCCCTTGATGACCGTGGCCGTGTAGTAAGGACACGACTCCTCGTCCTGTACCTCGATAAGACCACCGCCACGAGTGAACTCGATCACCGGTGCTTGCGGATAGACAATCTCGTTACAGTCGGCCAGCTCGCGGGCGACGCCAAGATGCGAAAGCGCATCGGGACGGTTCGGCGTCACAGCGATGTCAAGCACCGTGTCGGTTTCGAGGTAGCGGGCAAGCGGCTGGCCAATCTCACACGCCTCGTCGAGCACCATCACACCATCATGATCATCCGATAATCCGAGTTCATCAGCGGCGCAGATCATCCCGGACGAGTGCTCGCCGCGAATTTTCGCAGGCTTGATGGTGAAGGTTTCACCGGAAACAGCCGTCAGCACAGCGCCAATGGTAGCCACCGGCACCATCATGCCAGCCTCGACGTTCGGCGCGCCACAGACAATCTGCCGCAGCTCACCTTCGCCCGTATCGACCATGCAGATCCGAAGCCGGTCAGCATTCGGATGGGGTCTGACCTCGACAATTTTACCGACAATCACCTTCTGGTCGGGCAGCTTTTGTTCAAAAACATCTTCAACTTCGAGACCAAGAAAGGTCAGGTAATCGACGAGTCCAGAACAATCAAATGAAAGAGAGGGAACAAACTCCTTGAGCCAGTTGACGGAGATTTTCATGGGCGGGTATTAGTGCAATGCATTCATGAAAAGCATCTCGGAAAATCGTCAGGAACGATGCAGAGCCGATGCGCCAGCATGCCAGCCGAGGCCGCGCAATCGAATGACCGGCAATGTTCAGAGATGCCGCAACCTAACAAAAAAAGCTCTGAACCTGCAACAGCACAGAGCTTGATAACCAGCGTGTATACTCAACTCACGTCAAAACCGCGAAGTTTATCGGAGCTATAGTGTGACCCCAACGGGATTCGAACCCGTGCTACCACCTTGAAAGGGTGATGACCTAACCACTAGTCGATGGGGCCGTTCAATTCCAAAAACGCTTCCCGTTAAATTGCGGAAGCCCATTACAGAACCGGGGTGAATGAGGGGACTCGAACCCCCGACCTCCAGGGCCACAACCTGGCGCTCTAACCAACTGAGCTACAATCACCATGAAAAGCGAAAAATCCTCTTCCTGTATGCCCGACAGGACTCGAACCTGTAACCCTCAGCTTAGAAGGCTGATGCTCTATCCGGTTGAGCTACGGGCACATAACGCTTTTCAATCAGTTATTGCTCTCCCTGGTCGGGGCACCGAGACTCGAACTCGGGACCTCCTGCTCCCAAAGCAGGCACGCTACCAGCTGCGCCATGCCCCGTCTTAACGGAAGGCTTGCAATATACGACTTGAGCCGAAATCACCAAACAAAATTTTCAGAAACCCTTCACAAAAAACCGAGAGCAAACAGCACAATGATCAGCGGATCAAAAATCGAAACGCTTTATCAGATAATCAGTTATGAGACTCCTCAGCTCCTTGAGACAAATCATCTCTATAGCTTCCGATGGCGTGACCAGCCGACGCTGACGGACATGCATCTCATCCCACTGCTCAAGCAAGGACTCAACTTCGAGGGGATAAATCCTGACCGAAAAGATACCCGACGGACGGCGGTATGAGTAGGTGCCGATCTCTTCATGCCGAACGCTTCCGACAATACCAGCCTCCTCCCATGCCTCCTTTGCAGCAGATTCGGCGGGCGACATGCCTTTCTCGATATACCCTTTGGGGATGATCCAGCGCCCGGAACCGCGGGCCGTAATCAGCACAATCTTGTCACCGGCAATTGGCAGCACGCCTGACTGTTCCGCTATTTTAACCGTTCCATTGGCCATGATTGCCCGAAAGAAGTAAAACGTTACATGAACAACCTTTCCTATAACGATTGTTATAGGAAAGAACCGTGCAAAAGATACAAGATTTCAGCTTTTTTCCATGCCTGTTTCACTATGATGTCACAATGATCTTTTACCGCACAAAAGCCCGCAAACACAACACCACTTGCAAGAACGCAATTTCTCCGATTACCTGAACGATGTTTTTTCACCGACTTTCAAATCATGATAATCTCCTGCAATTGAAGTAAATTGATGCGCATATTTTCAGTCAATCAAAAGCGACCCCTGACATGAAAGCCATCATTCCCGTTGCCGGTGTCGGAAGCCGTCTTCGTCCGCATACCTTTTCCCAACCGAAAGTACTGCTCAATGTAGCCGGCAAGCCGATCATCGGGCATATCATGGACAAACTCATCGAATCGGGCATTGATGAGGCCGTGATCATCGTTGGTTATCTCGGAGGCAAAATCGAGGAGTACCTCACCTCACACTATGCTATCAAACTGACCTTTGTCACCCAGGCCGACCAGCTCGGTCTCGCCCATGCGGTCCATATGTGCAGACCGCATGTGATCGATGAAGAGCCACTGTTCATCATCCTCGGAGACACCATTTTTGATGTCGACCTGAAGCTGGTACTCGGCAGCAGTATTTCGACGCTCGGGGTCAAAGAGGTTGATGATCCGAGACGCTTCGGGGTGGTGGTCACCGAGGGCGACAGGATCGTGCGGCTCGTGGAAAAGCCGGAGCAACCGGTGAGCAATCTGGCAATCGTCGGACTCTATTTTCTGCACAGGGCAGGCACGCTTTTCAACAGCATTGACTACATCATCACCAACGACATCCGGACCAAAGGCGAATTCCAGCTTACCGACGCCCTGCAGCACATGATCGATCTCGGCGAACCATTTTCAACCTTCCCGGTGCAGGGATGGTACGATTGCGGCAAACCTGAAACGCTTCTCTCAACGAACGAAGTTCTCTTGCAGAGGGATACCCGGCAAAAATCACTTCCCGGCTGCATCATCAACCCGCCGGTTTTCATTGCCGACAGCGCCACCGTCACCAACTCCATCATCGGCCCGAACGCCACCATCGCCGAACATGCGGTCGTCAGGGACTCCATCATCATGAACTCCATCATCGGACGCAAGTCGCAGGTCAGCGAGATCATGCTGGACCGGTCGATCGTCGGCAACAACGCCATCGTTTCGGCGATGGGCCACGAGCTGAACATCGGCGACTATTCGGAAATACGGATGGGCTGAGCGGATGATTCGCAACCGGCGGGCAGAGCGGCTTGCTTGCCGGTCAGCTCATGAAGAGGTAGGGCTTCCACTCGTCGGAGATCGAGCGGTAGTGCTGGCGCATGAGGGTGATATTGCTCGGCCTGCACGGCTTGTTCAGCATGGCCATACCTGCTTCTGATGGCGTGCGGTTTCCCTTTTTCGTATTGCAGGACTTGCAGGCGGTGATGAGGTTCTCCCAGGTGTCCTCGCCGCCGCGTGATTTCGGCATGACGTGATCGACCGTCAGCGAGCCATCCTTGCAGCCGCAATACTGGCACCTGAATCCATCCCGCCTGAAGAGGTTTTTACGGTTCAGCACCGCGCCCCGGTAATCGATTCGTACGTACACCATCAGCCTGACGATGCTCGGCAGCGGAAAGTTCTCCGTTACCGTGCGGATACGGTGCTCCGGATGGCTGGCGACCATCATCGCCTTGCCGCAAAAGAGCAGTAGCACGGCATTGCGGGCATCGCAGATGCTCAGCGGTTCGTAACTCGCGTTGAGTACCAGAACTTTGGATTTTTGCAGCAGCATGGTTGTCTCCGGTTGCAGGACATTTCCGGTTATCAGACCTCCATTTCAGTTATCCATTCTTGAATTGACGGCGAGGGCTTGAGCCTCAATGTGCAGAAAAATTCGCCACGGCAAAAGCGCCCTCATGGTTCAGTACCGCCCAAGCGCGGTGATGCTTACGGTCGATGCCATGCGAGCCGAGCGCGTAACCGCGCCTCCACGGCCCGTCGATGAAGGTTGCCGCGCCGCCGGAATTGGCCTCGACTGCGTTGAGCCACCGCCCGGCGGCGTCTTGCGTCACAAGACCGAACCCGCCGCTGGCAATGTTTTTTTGACGAACCGTTGCCGGGTCATAGCTCATCGACAGTACATAATGATCGGTGTGATCACTGCCCGACTCGCCAAGTCCGCTGAGTTGAAAAACAGGGATTGCCGGATTTTTGCCGCTATGCCTGGACGGTTTGGCAGCAATCCAGCCGGTGTTGACCACTTTCGTCAGAGGCCGCCCCTGGCCGGTGCTGTCGAGGCTGGCATCTCGCGACTCGCTCGTGTTGAGGCCATCGAGAATCCGCGCTTCGCAGCCATTGAACCGATCCCGCACCACCGTGTAGCTCGCGCCCTGCGGAACGAGGAACTGCTTGCCGTTCAGGCTGTAGCTCCAGCGCTCCTTTTTGACGAAGTGAAACTGCGGCGTCACGCCGGTGTCGGCACGACCCGCCCCTTGCGGAAAGTTGGCGTCGGATTGCCAGTGGCCGTGGTCGTCGGCCCAATAATCGACCGTCACGCTCGGGCCGTCGATGGTAAAGATATAGTAACCGACCGACTCGCGCTCCTGTGAAACCGAAATCTCGCGGCTTTTCTGGCCGAACCAGTTGGTGTCGTCGAGGGATTTCGGCGTGTAGAACTTGCTGCTGTTCGATTGCACGATGAGTTGTTCGACCTTCGATTTGCCGTCGGGACTCGTAATGACCGAGCGCTGGTGGATGTGATCGTGGCCGCAGATGAACAGGCGCACGCCGTTGCTTTGCAGGCTCTCAAAAAACCGGTTCTGCCATTCCGGATGCTCATTGGCGAAGCCGCTGAAAAGCGTGTCCTGGTGCCCCTCGCCAATCAGCGGCTGATGCGACAAGACAAAAACGTGGGGCGTTTTCCTGTTGTGCTTGTCGAGCTGGGCGCTAATCCAGGGCTGCTGGTCGGCAATGGTGTAGCCTGAAGGATAGTGCGTCGAATTGGCGACCAGGCGACCCGGCAGCGGCCAGTTGTCAATGATGACGAAACGCGCCCGCTCCTGGCCCTCGCCGAAATCGAACGAGTAGCTCAATCCGTCGAGATCGCGGCTGATTTTGACCGGACTGCTAAAATTCGAACCAACGGTAAACGAGCCGCCATCCGATTTCGTGAAACCGCCGTCGCGATTTTGGGGATAACGCTGCCGGAAGCCGGGCGCACCGTAACCGTTCTCCGCACTTTTAGCCTCATGATTGCCCCGGAAAGCAAAAAAACCGATGCCTGCATCGATCAGCGGTTGAGCGGCAGCCACCCGTTCTTCTTCGGAAATCTCCTTGCCGTCGTCGCTCAGGTCGCCGACCTGAATGACGAACTTCACGCCAGCATCAATGAACTGCCGGTTCACCTGCCGGATGATCGAAACCGGCACAGTGTGCGGATTTTGCCCCGAAGGATCGGCCGTTGTCCACTGCGTATCCCCCATCACCCCGAACTTCCACGCCTCGGCCCAAAGCACCGACGGCCGCCCCGAAAGCAGCACGAACAGCGCAAACACCACGCCGGTTTTCCTGAACAAGCCACCAATGTTCATCACAGATGATTATTATTATTGTCTGGTAAGGTTTTTCCGCAAAACACCCTCATCACCCGAGAAAATAAACCATTGACGCCATCCATTACCACTCAGTATTGTGAACTTCATGCTAACTATTTACCTCTCTTTTATCCACATCGTCCACCGGTTCCTGCCACAGAAGAATTCACCTAGCCCTCCACATTGAACTTGCATGGCAAATTTCGAATTCGTACATTTGTCGTTGATTTTCCGGCATCCCCATTACCTATGGACACGGTGCCAAAAGCTCTCTTGCGGGAGTTGTCCCCGGAGCTTGCCGAAAGGTTTCCCGTGTCCCGTTTGTCCCTCCGCGACATTCACCTTCACGAGAAAACCGCATCGGCAAACCGCCGGACACCTGCCGTTCTTGTCGTTCGATTAACAAAAAACCGAAAGGGAAACTATGTCACATTCAAGGTATTACTTTACCTCGGAATCAGTTTCAGAAGGCCATCCGGACAAGGTGGCCGATCAGATTTCCGACGCCGTGCTGGATGAGTTCATCAAACAGGACCCCAACTCCCGCGTCGCCTGCGAAACGTTCGTTACCACCGGTCAGGTGATCGTCGGCGGCGAAGTCACCAGCAAAGGCATCGTTGATGTCCAGACCATCGCCCGCAAAACCATTACCGAGATCGGTTACACCAAGGGAGAATACATGTTTGACGCAAACTCCTGCGGCATCCTCTCGGCCCTGCACTCGCAGTCGCCCGACATCAACCGTGGCGTTGACCGCAAGGAAGAGATCGCCGACGAGTTCGACCGCGTTGGCGCTGGCGACCAGGGCATGATGTTCGGTTACGCCTGCACCGAGACCCCGGAGCTGATGCCTGCCGCCATCCAGTACGCGCAGGAGCTGGTCAGATTGCTCGCCGAAATCCGCAAGGAGGGCAAGATCATGACCTACCTCCGCCCCGACGCCAAGAGCCAGGTGACGCTCGAATACGACGGAAACGATAACGTGCTCCGCGTTGAGGCCGTGGTGGTCTCAACGCAGCACGATCCCGAACCGGCAGGCATGAGCGAAGCCGAGTTCCAGGCCGTCATCAAGAATGACGTCATCGAAAACGTCATCAAGAAGGTGATCCCCGCCAAGCTGATCGACGAGAACACCAAGTTCCACATCAACCCGACCGGTCGTTTTGAAATCGGCGGTCCTCACGGCGACACCGGTCTGACTGGCCGCAAGATCATTGTTGACACCTACGGCGGCGCAGCTCCGCACGGCGGTGGCGCGTTCTCCGGTAAAGACCCGTCGAAGGTTGACCGCAGCGCGGCTTACGCAGCCCGCCACGTGGCCAAGAACATCGTCGCCGCAGGTCTGGCCGACAAGTGCACCGTGCAGGTCTCCTACGCCATCGGCGTTGCCCGTCCCATCTCGATCTACATCAACACCCACGGCACCAGCAAGCACGGCCTCTCCGACGAGCAGATCCAGGAGAAAGCCGAGGCGATCTTCGATCTCCGCCCGCTGGCCATCATCCGCCGCTTCAACCTCGACCGTCCGCACGGCTGGTGCTACCGCGACACGGCTGCTTACGGCCATTTCGGTCGCGAACAGTTCCCGTGGGAAAAGACCGAGAAGGTTGCCGAGCTGAAAGCCGCTTTGGGCCTCTGATCAAAAACCCTCTGAAAGCCTCTGCGGACTTGCGTCCCGGAGGCTTTCCCTTATTCTGAAAAAACTGAAAACACGCTGACATCATGACAACAGAAGCAGCAGTGCTCGACTACAAGGTGGCCGATATTTCGCTTGCCGAATGGGGCCGCAAAGAGATCGAAATCGCTGAAAAAGAGATGCCGGGCCTGATGGCTACGCGCAAGAAATACGAAGGCAAGAAGCCACTGGCAGGCGCCCGCATCGCTGGCTCCCTGCACATGACCATCCAGACTGCCGTCCTGATCGAAACGCTCGTCGAACTCGGCGCGGACGTGCGCTGGGCGAGCTGTAACATCTTCTCGACGCAGGATCACGCCGCAGCGGCTATCGCTGCCGCCGGTGTGCCGGTGTTCGCCTGGAAGGGCGAGACCCTCGACGAGTACTGGTGGTGCACCCGTCAGATTCTTGAGTTTGAAGGCGGCCTCGGCCCGAACCTCATCGTCGATGACGGCGGCGACGCAACCCTGATGATCCACTTCGGCTACAAGATCGAGAATGATCCTTCGATGCTCGACAAAACCCCGGGCAACGCCGAAGAGAAAGCGCTCCTCCAGCAGCTCAAGGCTGTCTTCGCCGAAGACAACCAGCGCTGGCACAAGGTTGCCGCCGGCATGAAGGGTGTCTCCGAAGAGACCACCACCGGCGTGCATCGCCTCTACCAGATGATGGAAAAGGGCGAACTGCTTTTCCCGGCCATCAACGTCAACGACTCGGTCACCAAGTCGAAGTTCGACAACCTTTACGGCTGCAGAGAGTCGCTCGCTGACGGCATCAAGCGCGCCACGGACGTCATGATCGCCGGCAAGGTGGTCGTTGTGCTTGGCTACGGCGACGTCGGCAAAGGCTGCGCCCACTCGATGCGCTCCTACGGTGCTCGCGTGATCGTCACCGAGATCGACCCGATCTGCGCATTGCAGGCCGCCATGGAGGGTTTTGAAGTCACCACCATGGAAGAGGCTGTCAAGGAAGGCAACATCTTCGTCACCGCCACCGGTAACAAGGATGTGATCACCCTCGACCACATCAAGCAGATGCGCGACGAAGCGATTGTCTGCAACATCGGCCACTTCGACAACGAAATCCAGGTCGATGCGCTCAACAACTTCAAGGGCGCGACCAGAATCAACATCAAGCCGCAGGTTGACAAGTATGTCTTCGAAAACGGCAACTGCATTTACCTGCTCGCCGAAGGCCGCCTGGTGAACCTCGGCTGCGCCACTGGCCACCCGTCGTTCGTGATGAGCAACTCCTTCACCAACCAGACGCTCGCCCAGATCGAACTCTGGCAGAACGACTACAAAGTTGGTGTCTATCGCCTGCCGAAGAAGCTTGACGAAGAGGTTGCGCGGCTGCACCTCGGCCAGATTGGCGCCAAGCTGACCACGCTCACCAAAGAGCAGGCCGACTACATCGGTGTACCGGTCGAAGGCCCCTACAAGCCCGAACACTACCGCTACTGATCTGCGGTTCACCGCTGGATCAACGCCAAAAAAGCCGCCCGAAAAAGGGCGGCTTTTTTTGTTTAAAAATCGGACAGATCAGACGAATCAGTCAGATCCAATTAAACGCCCGCCAGCCCCCGCCAGCTCACGCCCATGCTTGCGATTGCTGGAAGCATAACCTCGCGTTTGGCTTTGCAGAATTCGGCATCGTCGATGCTGGCGAGGTTGACCTCGACGTTTGCCATGGCACTCATCAGCCCGGCAACCAGTAGATAGCGGCCAACGATTACGTCACTCAACACCTTGGGGTTGCCAATCTTTTCGAGGCGATCTGCGAGAGGCAACATGGCCAGGCAGCGCTTGAACAGCTCGAACGGCACTTCGGCGCTGGCCTTGAGCGCCTGCTGGATCGCAGCCCGGCGAGCATCGGCCTCCTCCGGCGTCGCTTTCGGCATCTTGTAGATCTGCATGATCGTGCCAAACACCTCCATGTCGCGGTCGCCGAGGTTGAGCATCTGGCGGCGGGCGGTTTCGCACTGGTCGAGAATCGAGTGGACTTCATGCTCGACATCGGCGAACTTCTTTTTGCCGATGGTCAGGTTGCAAACCATCGAGAGCAGCGCCGCGCCTTGTGCCGCCGTGACTGCCGCCGCCGCGCCGCCGCCGGGAGTGGGGTCAGCGCTGGCAAGACTGTCGAGATAGGTGGAGATTGCGCTCCACCCGAGCGTTCCGTCAGACTTCATGGTGGTAGTTGTGATAGAGTTGCAGGGCGTTTCTCATACACATGGCCACCGTCATGGGGCCGACCCTCGGAATGTAAAGCGACGCAGCCTCTTTGGCCTCCGGCTCGAAGTTCTGGATATAGGAGAAGTTGAGACAGATCGCGCCCGGCTTCAGCTCCTCAGCCCTCACCTTTTCAAAGTGCGGCGACGGCACGCCAGTGATAACGATATCCGACTGGCTGAGCGCCTCCTCACGCGTGACGGGGCGCGATTCGTGGTCAGAGCTGTTGACGTCGACGACAAAACCGCCGTTAATATCGAAAGAGTAAACACGTGCGCCGTCGTTCGAGAGCATGTAAGCAAGCGGTCTGCCGACGACCTCCGAGCGGTTGAAAATGGTGATCTGCTGGCCGCCAAACGGCAAGCCGAAGGGTGCGTAAGCTTCAGTGACTTCGAGCAGCTTGATAATGGCCAGCGGCGTACAGGGCAAAATCGACTTGAATCTCCGTTCCGTGTCGTCGAAACGCTCGTTGGCGTAGAGCTTTTTGATCCAGTGCGGCGACAACCCCTCAACATCCTTGTGTGGCGAAATCAGGTCGCGCAACTCCGCGTCGCGCTTGTCGCCCCAGATCGGGTAATAGACGAAAATGCCGTGAACAGCGCTGTCGCGATTAGCCGCTTCGAGGGTGGCTCTCACCGACTCCGGCTCGCACTTCCTGAGATCAAAATGAATGCCAACATCTTCGCATCCGGCGCGGGTATAGTCGGCATAAGTGATCGAGGCGGGGTCGTCTGAGGCGAGAATACCAACAATGTTGATCGTAAGCTGCTCCTCGCTAATCTGCCGGCGGACGGCGTCACGAAACGAGGCGGCAACAGGGTTCGGTTCAAGCACTTTCATGATTCAGTGGTGGGGTCGGTTCGGTTCATCGAGGTTCCTGACGGGCGCAAGTGCCGGGAATGGAATATTCAAGGAGATGGCGGGCTATGCTCCTGCCGGATGGAAAGTTATCATATCCGACTCTTTTGCTGGGGCGGCAGGATTCGAACCTGCGGATGTCGGCTCCAAAGGCCGATGCCTTACCACTTGGCGACGCCCCATCATTCGCGGAAGATCGTTCTGAAAACGGCTTTAATTATACGGATAAATAGCTTAAAACACAAAATGAAGCCCGAATGAGCGCGAAAAAGAGAGCGGGCTTTTTTACCTTTCTATTCAGCTTTCTGTAACATACATTCCGGCTCGCTCATGACGAAAATCAAGATCTGCGGCATCACCCGCGCGCAAGATGCCCTGGAAGCAGCGCTCGCTGGTGCCGACGCCCTCGGCTTCAACTTCAGCCGCAAAAGCCCCCGCAGGATTGATGCCGAAACGGCCCGAAGCATTATCGCCGGATTGCCTCCGCTGGTCACGCCGGTCGGTGTCTTCGTTGAGCAGTCGCCCGAGGAGATCAACGACATCTGCCGCCACTGCGGCTTGCTGGTCGCGCAACTCCATTCGGATGACTACGATGCTGAAAAGACTTTGCAGATCAAGGGCGTTCGGGTGATCCGGGTGTTCCGGCCAAGTCCGGGTTTTGAGGTTTCGCAGGTGAGAAAGTTCACTGAAAAAACGGGATGCAGGAGCTTTCTGTTCGACGCTTACAGCCCGGCGATGGCTGGCGGCACCGGCCAGAGCATCGAGGCACAAACAGCGGGGTCGCTGTTTGATGAAACTCGTGATTTCAGCTGGGCGCTGCTCGCGGGCGGACTGAAGCCGGAGAACGTCGGTGACGCCGTGACGCTGATAAGGCCCTGGGGCGTCGATACGGCCAGCGGCGTCGAGTCGGGACCAGGCATCAAGGATGCGCTGAAGATCAGGCAGTTCGTCGAAGCAGTGCGCAAGGCCGACCGGTCGCTCACGAATTGCTGCTGATGTGCTGAAGCACAATCTCCGCAGCAGTTTGTGGAAGCTCCAGCGTGATGAGATGGCCGCAATCCGGCACGCAGAGATAGCTGCCTGATGGGGTCATTTCCTGCAATTTTCTGGCGTTTTCGCAGGTCATGATCACATCTCCCTCTCCAGCCGCGAACAGTATGGGCACCCTGACAGCCCGAACCATATCGGGAAGCATCTGGGTCGTTTCCATGGCTGTAATCTGCTGTGCCGTCTGCTCAATGGCCTCTGATGCACAGAATCCGAGGCTCTCAAAACCGACCTTGATGTCATGCATCATGACCGAGTTTCTCGAAAGCACGAGCCGGGCGAAGATGTAGGCGGGAAGCCACCAAGTAAGCTTCCGCATCATGATATTGAAGATGAAAATGATCGTGGCAGGCGCGACTTTTGAAATGAATTCGCTGTTCGGAAGATAACCGAAGTTGAAAAACACCATTGACCGGACGCTGTTCGGGTACGTGTTGACATAGTCGAGCGCCACGAACGGCCCGAACGAAAATGCCGCGATATGCAAATCTTTCAGTCCGATCGCCCGGATCAGCTCATCGAGGTCACGCACAAAATCAGCGATCTGATAACGGTTCTCGGGATCGTTTTCCGACCAGCCATGCCCTTTCATGTCGTAGGCTACCGTCCTGTATCCCGCGGCATTCAGCTCACGGATGATGCGATGCCACCACATCCACCAGCAATCCCAGCCATGGATGAGCAGCACGGTACCGCGCGGATTTTCCGGCCCCGAATCGTGATAGTGATGCAGCAGGCCGCCGACTTTGACGAAATGGCTGTTGCGCATCAGCTCAAGCTCGTATTGAGCCCGGTGCCGTTCGCCCTGGCTCGAAGTTTCGAGCTGATCGAGCAGCTTCTGCCGATAAGCTCTGAATTTTTCAGACGATGGTTCCGGCACGTTATCCATGACTTTTCAAAAGAAGTTCAGATGGACACTACCGTTCAATGTATGTAAAAATCACGATTGCACGCTATGTTGCCATCACGTTTCAGAAGTGACGAAGCCCGCGCCATTTTGAGATTTTTTAGCTGGATCGTCGCCGGAACCATCCGTTTCAGTTACCAGTTCACGGAAAATGTTGCCGCCCTCGCGCCTGATAATTTCCTGTTGAGCGAGAATCGTTTCAGGTTCGACCCTGAAGTGTTTGAGCAGTTCGGAAAACATCTGGATCGATGTCTCGAACAGCTCGGTCACGGCAGCATCGGCTCCGGCGCGGTAAAAACGGTTCGTCGATTCGAGTGAACGGGAACGCACAATGATGAACGCGCCGGGATTGATCTCCCGCACGAGGCGGATGCACTGAATGGCCGCGTCGATTTCCGGAATGCAGATCACCACGGCGCGGGAGTGATCGACGCCAATACGCAACAGTGACTTGCGCTCCGTGCAGTCACCATAAAAAAGCGGCTCGCCCTGGCGGCGCATCGTCTTGACAGTCTTGCGGTCGGTATCAAGCACCGTATAGTTCAGGTTTGTGGCATTCATCACGGCGGCGATATTCCTGCCGATCAGGCCGAATCCGATAATGGCGGCGTGAATTTCACCCCGGCAGACAATCGGCCCGGCAGCGGCGCGCGCTGGCTGTTTCGGCTCTGGTTTGGATGCGAGTGGCATAAAGCCGAGCGCTGGCGCGACCTGGGCAGCAAATTTCGGCGCGGCGGAGATCAGCGCCGGGGTGACGATCATGGTAACGACAATGACCGCCAGCATCGACTGGAACATGTGCTGGTCAAGCAGCCCGGCATCTTTGGCTGTACCGGCGAGCACAAAGGAAAACTCGCCAATCTGTGCCAGCACCATGCCCGACATGAGGCTGACCCGCAACGAAAAACCAAGCGCCATCAAAATGCCGGTCATGATCAACCCTTTGACCACCAGCACCACGAGGGCGATAGCGATGAGCCACGGCAGCTCGATCATGTTCACGTCGAGCAACAGACCGACCGAGACGAAAAAGATGCTGGTCATCGCCTCCCTGAAAGGATCGATGGTGCGGCTGATGCGGTGGCTGCCGTCGGTACTGGCGATCACCATTCCGGCCATAAACGCGCCGAGCGCAAGGGAAAGGCCGATGAGCGAGGCGAGCCATGCCGCGCCAAAGCAGAGCACCAGTGCGCCCAGCACCAGCACCTCGCCCGCGTGCAGCTCGGTGATGATCCGGACGATTTTCGGCATCAGCAGCCGGAATCCGCCGAACATGCCGATGGCGAAGAGCAGCAAGAGCGCGATCTCCTCAAACGATGATTCGAGCGGCATCGAGCTGCCGCGGGTCAGAAAGCTGAATCCGAACATCAGCGGCACAATGGCCATGTCCTGAAAGATCAGGATGCCAAGGGCGATCTTGCCGTGATCGAAACCAAGTTCGCCCCGGTCAGAGAGAATTTTCAGGCACAGCGCGGTACTGCTAACCGAAAACGAAAAGCCAAGCACGAGCGCCTCCTTGCTGCCAACCGACTTGCCGATTGCATCCATCAGCCAGTACGAAAACATGGCGATCACCAGACCGGTCAGGAGAATCTGCGCCGTTCCGCCGAACAGGACGATCTTCCGGAGTTTTTTCAGATCATCGGCCGAAAACTCCAGCCCGATGGTAAAAAGCAGCAGCACGACGCCCATTTCGGCAAGCGTCGAAATCAGCCCGCTGTTCCGGATAACATGGAACCCCGTCGGCCCGAGCATGATACCCGTGAAGATCAGGCCGATCACCGGAGGAATCCGGATCTTCTGGAACACGAGAATATTGACAATGGCAAGCGCCCCGATCAGGACCAGTTGTCCAAGAAATTCAAACTGATGCATTCCAATACCTTGTTCAGAACCGGGAAAACAGAGAAGAATCATTGCAACTCAGTATGCGCGCCATGCACAAGCGGTGGTGCGTCAGGTCTGCTTCAGTGTAAGATACCAAGAGAAAAGGCGCAAATGCACCTCAAATATTTTGACTGAGCCATTGATAATCCGGTGAAAATCATACATTATCAACCAGTTGACAGTTCCTGCACCAGTGCGGCAACGCTTGCCGGAAAGCTCTTGAACGAATCCCTGGCAGAATTCAAGGCTGACTGGGGAAAAGCAACCCGACGACATCGTCAACCCGAATGAGCCCGGAGAGTCGAACCCTTCCGGGCATTATCCGTTCGGGCGACCCGTCGATTTGCCGTCCGCCGGTGGCAGGGAACTGCCGTTCCTTCACATCAGACCATTTCCAGCAAATGTTCAAACCAAAACTGTTTACCGTTCTTCCAGAGCTGACCAAGGAGCAGCTTGGCCGTGACATCGTGTCCGGAATTCTCGTCGGCATCGTGGCCCTGCCGCTTGGCATCGCCTTCGCCATTGCCTCGGGCGTTTCGCCCGAAAAGGGCCTCATCAGCGCCGTCATCGGCGGCTTCCTCATCTCCTTTCTCGGCGGCAGCCGCGTCCAGATCGGCGGGCCGACCGGTGCGTTCATCGTTATTCTCTACGGTATCGTGCAGCAGTACGGCCTCAACGGCCTCATGATCGCCACCATCATGGCGGGCGTGATTCTTATCATCATGGGCCTGTCACACCTCGGCTCGCTCATCAAGTTCATCCCCTATCCGGTCGTGGTTGGCTTCACCAGCGGCATCGCGATCATCATCTTTTCGAGTGAAGTCAAGGACTTTCTCGGTCTGCACATGGCCAGCGTACCCGCCGACTTCATCGACAAGTGGGCCGCCTACTTCAAAGCCCTGCCGACGGCCAGCCCGGAGACGATTCTCGTCGGCGCGGTGGCCCTCTTGATTATCGTGTTCTGGCCGAAAGTCTCGCGGAAAATCCCCGGCCCGCTGATCGCCCTCATCGTCACCACCGTGGCCGTGCACATGCTGCATCTCCAGGTTGACACCATCGAAACCCGCTTCGGCGACATTTCGGCCTCGATTCCCGCGCCGAGCTTTCCGTCGCTCGACATGGCGACCATCCGCCACCTCATCATGCCCGCCACCACCATTGCCCTGCTCGGAGCCATCGAGGCGTTACTCTCGGCGGTGGTCGCCGACGGCATGATCGGCGCCCGACACAAGTCAAACATGGAGCTTGTCGCTCAGGGCGTGGCGAACATCGTCTCGCCGCTCTTCGGCGGCATTCCCGTCACCGGCGCGATCGCCCGCACGGCGACCAACATCAAAAACGGCGGGCGGACACCGATTGCGGGCATCGTGCACGCCATCACGCTGCTCGGCATCATGCTGGTGTTCGGCTCGTGGGCCAAGCTGATTCCGATGCCGACTCTGGCGGCGATTCTGATCGTGGTCGCCTGGAACATGAGCGAGCACCACGTCTTCCGACAGCTGCTCAAAAGCCCGAAGAGCGACGTGGCGGTGCTGCTGACCACCTTCGGCCTTACCGTGATCTTCGACCTCACCATCGCCATCGAGGTCGGCATGTTGCTCTCGGTGATCCTCTTCATGAAGCGCATGGCGAGTCTGGCCAACGTCGGCGTCATCACCGGCGAGCTGAAGGACGAGGAGGACGAGGCCGATCCGAACGCCATCGTCAACCGGAGCATCCCTGAAGGCGTGGATGTTTTCGAAATCAGTGGCCCGCTCTTTTTCGGTGCAGCCTCAAAGTTCAAAGATGCCATGCACGTGGTCGAGAAGGCGCCGTCGATCCGGATTCTCAGAATGCGCAAGGTGATGAGCATCGATGCCACCGGCCTGAACATGCTGAAGGAGCTGTTCAACGATTGCCGGAAATCGGGCACAACACTCATTCTTTCCGGAGTTCACACCCAGCCGCTCTTTGCGATGCAGCAATACGGCCTCGCGGATGAAATCGGCGAGGAGAACATCTTCGGGAACATCGACGACGCCCTCGACCGCGCGCGAAGCCTGCTCGGCCTGCCCGTACAGGGACGCCCGGCGGGTTTCGTCGCCAGCGTCAAACGAGAGAAAGAGTTGCAGGCGAAGATCGAAAGCAAAGGCTCCGGCAAGTAACCCGCTCAAAGCAGATTCCCGCTCCGGCAACGTTCGGAGCGGGAATCTGGCATGGAAAGGGTGACGCGCCAGCAGAGCAAATCATGGTTCTTGGCGAACGGGAAAGGGGCAAATCAGAATACTAATTTTATATCCAGTGAATATAAAATAACTATAACATTATGACGTCTTGATAAAAAAACAAGAAAATCAT
The DNA here is from genome assembly GCF_000006985.1 of Chlorobaculum tepidum TLS. Taxonomy (NCBI): domain Bacteria; kingdom Pseudomonadati; phylum Chlorobiota; class Chlorobiia; order Chlorobiales; family Chlorobiaceae; genus Chlorobaculum; species Chlorobaculum tepidum. The sequence continues at coordinate 695,235 of NC_002932.3, read as the reverse complement.
ATTCCTTAAATATCTTTCTTTCTGCATGAATCAACAGAAAAGTCAAAATTTTTCTTCCAAATCCGAATCATATTTCTTACACTTAATTTGCAGTATCAAATAATGCAGTACCCTTGAATCACTGCAAACCTCTCGACGGTAGAATAGGGCTAATCGTTAAGCAGTCCTTTTACCCCTTCCCGAACAACAGTGGTTAGCGTTGCGCTTTTTTTTGTTATCGGCTTTTCGATAACAAAAAAAAGACGATCATGAAAAAACTCTTATCAACAATCGGCTTGGGCGTAGCCCTAATGACCGGCTTCGAGCCTTCTCAGGCTTTAGCCAACATCACATTTGTTAACACCAGCACAGGCCCCAACCAGTGGAACTATAAACTTACGGTCGATGGTACTTCTGTTTTGAATCCAGGCGATACCATTACGCTAACGACAACAGGCATAATGACTGGCATCGGCGATTCATCAAACATGATTAATAGTACACTCGCAGATGCTTATACCGCGGTATAGACCGTGACAAGAAGAATTAATCCAAATAGAAGATCTGTTACTATTAATGGTTTCTATGTTACCTCATCAGCTCCCAACGAGACTGTAAATTGGACTGTTAGTACAGGTGGGGGCGGCACAACCGCCGGCCCGGTGCCTGAACCGGCTACCGTGATGCTGCTTGGCATTGGCGGACTTCTCGCTGGCGGACGCAAGCTGTATGAGAGCAGAAAAGAAGAGGTTGCTTTTTGACAGCTCTTGCTGATGACTGTTGTGAGAGAAACGAAGACCCGGTACTTTCCGGGTTTTCGTTGTTCTGGGTCAAGGGAATGGAAAAAAGAAATAGCAGTAAGTTTAACTTCATTATTTGGCAGGTTTCACTTTATATTTGCCGTGTATCTTGTTCGTAATGAGAGCATAACTTATTTCATAAAACCGTGAAAAAAATCACCTCTCTGTTTTTTGTGCTGCTATTCGCCATTCTTGTCGGCTGCTCTGAGAAATCCGCTCAAGAGTCGAATAGCGGCGTGGCGGCAGTTGTCAATGGCGTAGAAATTACCAATCGCCAGATAGACTATTTTTACCAACGCACCGCAATGCCTGGCATGAGTGCAGAAGATTCCGCCAATCTGAAAAGGCGTATTCTTTCTGACCTGATTCGTATCGAACTTCTGGCCGGAAAAGCCAAAGAGATGAAGCTCGACAATAACCCGGACTACAGCATGGCGCTGTATGCCGCACAGAAAAACGTGCTGGCAGGGTTGGCCGAAAGAAAGCTTGCGGGAAATCAGGCACCGGTTACTCCCGACCAGGCAGAATCGGTTGTTCAGAATGCGCCCCAACTGTTTGCGGGACGAAAGCTCTATGTCTTTGAAGAAGTCATCTTTCCCGGCGTCGATATGCCGCTTCTGGAGTCGCTGGACGCCATGGCAACCAATGGAGCACCACTCAGCGGCCTTCTCGATGAACTGAAAGCCAAAAAGAAACCATTCAACAGCTCACTCAAAGCGCTGACCTCCGAACAGCTCCCCGCCCCCATTCTCGCAGTTTTAAACAAGCTTAAACCGAACACACCCCAGGTTGTACGATCGGGAGACAAGGTCTCTGTGATACTGGTCTTGCATGATGCAATTCCGGCTCCCCTCGAAGGCGATCCGGCAAGAAGAGCGGCAGCCGCGATGATTGAAGCCAATCAGAGAAATCAGGCGCTGTCGAAAGCAATGCAAGAATTGCTCGACAACGCCAAAATCACCTACTATAACGAGTATGCAAAAACGGCCGACGGAAAAGACAAGCTCTCGGCGCTTCCTGTGCCTGATGCCAATAAAGCGACCAGAGAACTGTACAAAAAGATTATCCTTGGCTCGGGTTTGACCGCATCATTCACTCTGACAATCATGATGCTAACCGCTGTCATGCGAACATTTTACAGCATGTTGTGGCTGCCACGGCTCTGGCCGGGATCGGCAAACGACGCCGAACGGACAGCAACGTTCGATATTCGACATACCACCCCGCTCTCTCGCCAAATTTACCTTTTTGCCTTGCTGTTGCTGATAGCCGTAGTCATAATTTTCGAGCTTGTGCTGGTCTGGAGCAAGCTGGCCATACTTGCGATGCTCGCTTACATCGCTGGCGGAATAATCGTTGGAGTTTTCGCAAGCTACTTGCTGAATGTCGGTATTTCGAGAGGATGGTCAAGAAAAACCTACATGCTCATCGCGTCCTTTATTGCATTTTTGATTCTTGTCTGCGTTGTGCTAACCATCAAGATGAGTTCTCTCGTGTAAAGAACAGAGCCAACTATATTGAAGTAAATGACCGAAGCGCCGCAAAACGGTCACTTCGGTCATTTACTTCCGTGACATGTCCGGTAAAACTTCAGCAGTTTTTGCCAACACCGGGGTCAAGTGTCATGATCAAACACGCTTACCGTACATAAACATCGAAGGAAACCGGCCAGCGTCACTCCTTGGTGCTGTAGGTTCGTATGCTCGCGATCGAATCGATGCTGTAATAGGTGTTAACCGAAGTGTCAGCAGAGTCCTCGGTCACCCGCAGAAACAGGTCGCTGATAAACAGTACGGCATTTTCATAGACCGTGCCCTCATTGATCTGCAACTTGACCCCTTTCCTGATTTTTCTCGACATGGTGCCATGCAGTGGAACCGATGCGTATTCAAGCACCTTCTCCCATGTCTGCAATGCGCTTCCGGCCATACCCCCCCCCTTTTCATACATTATTGTCAATAATCGACTTATTTTTTTAGTCGATATTAAAATTATATCTTATTTATTAAACAAAAACAAACTCTTCCGCGTTAGTAAGAAGCGACAGGAAGCAACCGCAATCCAACCGTCCGATAAACATGGAACAAACTCCGTTACGCCCGCTGGGCGAAGTCATGGCAATGATCGAGGCGCTCGGCCACGAGGTCACCTACGCCTATGATGACCTGGTCTTCATCAATCACAACGACTTCCTGCTACAGTTCGACGCTGCCGAGCCCAATGCGCTGGCTCTGTTCTTCAACACCGAGTGCAACGCCGCTGAGGCAGACCATGTCGCCGCTCGCATGATTCCCGAAGGAATAGAAAAAGGCCTCATCATCCGCAGAAAAGGCACCTACACCATGACGGAAGCCGAAAGCGACAACCTGCAAATCACCTTCAATCCCTGACGGCGACTTCGGTTATCGGAACCATTTGCAGCGGCGTAACATTATTCCGGAAAAAGGAGAGTGAACCATGCAAAGCTGGTATGACGGGCTTAACAAGCCGAAACTGACGCCACCCAACAAGGTGTTCTGGCCAGTTTGGTCAACGCTGTACGTGCTCATCGCCATAGCACTGATTGTCTATTTCCGGACTCCGGTCAAACCTCACGCCACGACGGTACTTGTCATTCTGGCTGCGCACTTTCTGGCAGGATTTTCATGGACTTCGATCTTTTTCGGAAAAAAGAAAATCTTGGCAGCCCTCATCGATCTGCTCTTCATGGACGCGACGCTTGCCGCCATCATCGTCTTCTTCGCCAACACCAACCCGCTCGCGGCGGCGCTGCTCGCTCCCTACTTCTGCTGGAGCCTTCTGGCCACCTGGCTGAATTTTGGCATCTGGCGGCTCAATCCCGGCAAGCGCTAAATCCACCGACCCGCGCTTGCCGGAAGCAGCCGAATCGCTACCTTACCGGCAGACCGGCAACGACAGTTACAATCTTTTGAATTCACAGCGCATGAAATACTCGGAAGCACAACAAGGAAGGGTCTTCGTCATCCGGCTTGAAGATGGCGACATCTTTCACGAAGAGATCGAACGATTTGCGAAGGAAAAAGGGATCGAGCGGGCCTACCTGAACGTGGTCGGCGGAGCGGACAAAGAGAGCAAACTGGTCGTCGGCCCGGAAGAGAGCCGCACTTACCCGGTCAATCCGATGGAGCACGAACTGTACGACGCGCACGAAATCGTCGGCACGGGCACCTTGTTCCCCGACGACACCAGCGCGCCGGTCGTGCACCTGCACATGGCCTGTGGCCGCGAGGAAAACACCGTGACCGGCTGCGTGCGCAACGGCGTGAAAGTCTGGCACGTCATGGAGGTCATTCTGGTGGAACTGCTCGGCACCCAAGCCCGCCGCCTGCCCGACAAGGCAACCGGCTTCAAACTGCTCGTACCGTGAAGGCGAATTATGAATGCTGAATTATGAATTGTAAAAAGCATCCAACGCTTCTCTCACGAGTCCCATAACTCCCATCCGTCTCATTCTCGTTCCCCACCCTCACGCGAACGGATTCTCCCCACACGCCATTCCAAGCGAGCGGGCTACCGCTTCTTGGGTGATTTTGCCGTTCCAGACATTCAACCCGCCCGCGAGACCGGGCATCACCACCATCGCGCTCTCCAGCCCGAGGTCGGCGAGCCGCCGGACGTAGGGCAGCGTCACGCCGGTCAGCGCCTCGGTCGAGGTGGCGGGATAGGCGGCAGGCATGTTGGTCACGCAATAATGGACAACGCCCTCTTCGATGAAAACCGGATCGACGTGCGAGGTCGGGCGCGAGGTCTCGACGCAGCCACCCTGGTCGATGGCGATATCGACGATCACCGCACCGGGCTTCATCGATTGCACCATGCCGCGTGTGACGAGCTTCGGCGCAGTCGCGCCGGGAAGCAGCACCGCACCGATCAACAGGTCGGTTCCCGGTAACAGCTCTTCGAGATGCTGCTCGTTCGAGTAGATCGTATGCACTTCGGCGGGAAGCTGGGCTTCCAGCTCACGCATCCGGTCGTGGTTGGTCTCCATGACCGTCACCTCCGCGCCAAGTCCTGCAGCAATCCGTGCGGCGCTCATGCCGGCGACGCCTCCGCCAAGCACGAGCACCCTGCCGGGCAGCACACCCGGCACGCCGCACAGCAGCTTTCCTTCGCCGCCGTTGTGCTTCGAGAGATAGTATCCGCCCATGAGCACGCTCATCTTTCCGGCGACCTCGCTCATCGGCGCGAGCAGCGGCAAACGCCCGCCGACCTCGACGGTCTCATAACCAATGGCGGTAACGCCTGAATCCACAAGCGCTTTGGCAAGACCCGGCACTCCGGCCAGATGCAGATAGGTGAAGATGACCAGCTCTTTCCGGAAAAAGCGATACTCCTCCGCCAGCGGCTCTTTCACCTTGACGACCAGCTCGCTCTTCCAGACCTCCTCAGCCGAGGAAGCGAGCACCGCTCCGGCCAACCGGTACTTCTCGTCGCTGAACCCGCTCGCCTCGCCCGCGCCGCGCTCGACAACCACGCGATGCCCCGCACCGACGAGCTGCCGCACGCCCGCGGGAGTGCAGGCCACCCTGGTCTCGCGAATCTTGATTTCCCTTGGAATTCCTATATTCATGGCAGAAAAATGATTAGGATTCTCCGCCTCTCTTTTCAATGTACTGTTTCAGCCTGTTTTCAGGAACAGTGGCAAGTGAAGATGCGGCCTGAAAAAATCCTGCACGAAATCCCGAATGATGACTATTCCGCACGAACCCGCATACTGGCTCCTGACGGCAGGATGCCTGTGCATCGCATCGATCCCGGCCCTGATGCGTTCGATTGCCAAAGGAAAAGCCATCGCCATCGTGGCGCTCTGGCTCGCGCTCTGCATCACGACCCTCTGGCAGTTCGGTCTGCTGCCCGGAGTGGCGACGACCCTGATCTCTGCTGTCTGGGGGGTGATACTGCTCGTCGCATCGCTCATCTTTTCGGGCATCAAATCGATGCCGAACCAGCGCTTCGAAAAGCGCTGAAACGCGCGACCGCCGTCAGCGAGCGTTGGAAAACCACGCAGGCACGAAGCGCCACGCATGTTTCATCTCGCGATCATGGACGACGCAGTCCGGATCGAACCGCGCAACCGTCTCCCAGTAGCGGGCGGAGTGATTCATATGCAGCGTGTGGCACAGCTCGTGAATCATGATGTAGCGCACCAGCAGCGGCGGCAAGAAGATCAGCTTGAGATTGAGATTGATGTTGCCCCGTGACGAACAACTCCCCCACCGGCTTTTCTGCTTTTTCACCGACACTCCAGAAACCTTGAAGCCGTTAATCGACGCCAGCCGCATGAGCTGCGCCCCGAGCTTGAGCTTCGCGCGATGTTTCAGCCACTGTTCGAGCGCCGCAAAGCACATGGCGTGCTCACTGACCGGACCGGAAACCTCAAGCTCGCCTTCGCCCTTTTCCGTGATCGTGATGCGCTGACGTGGCTCGCTGCGATATCTGACCCGCCACGATTCGCCGATTCCTGCAAGCTCGATCACCGTCGGCAACGCCGCGTCGCCCTGCGCGGGTGCGGCAGCGCGATGCTTGTCGAAGGTTCGCCGCACCTTCAGAATCCACTCCCTCTTGCTCTCGACCAGCGCGGGCACCTGTTTTTTGTCGAAGCCGACCGGCACCACCACCGTCAACCCCTCCACCGGCGACATTTTCAGGCGGGCATAGCGCGCCCGCTGGCTCACCTTGACGGTGTATTCGATGCCGGGCGAGTTGCCTCGAAACGAGAGAGCGGACATGCTGGGCGGAACAGAATGATCGTTGCGGAAATGCTCCCGGAGTATAACCAGCCGCGCAAGATAAAAAAAGCGGATATCCCCTTCCCGGCGCTCCGCCAGCACCTGTCGGGCAGCGGAAAAGCCGGGAAACCTGCGTTGCACAGAAGTGGGAGAAAACGGGGATATTCGGGAATGATTCAGGCAAGCGCTTGGCGAAGGTCGGCGACCAGATCGTCCGGATCTTCGATGCCGATCGACAGACGGATGAGGCCGGACGCCATCCGCTCTTCACCGAGCCGGATGCCAACTACCACGGCCTGCGCTGGGCCATCGACCTGCCGGAACCGCTCGCGCCAATCGCCTTCGCGCTCCGCGTGCGCACCGTGCCACTCAGGAACCTCGGCGCGGCAATCTCACCCGACAACTCGTGGATTTTCATCCAGGGCGTCGAGACGCTGCCGGTGCGCATGATCCGCCACTCCGAAAACGCGCTGAAGGTGGCCGGGCATCTGAAAAATCACCCGAAGGTCGCCTGGGTGCGCTACCCCGGTCTGCCGGATGACCCGTCGTACGCACTCGCCTCGCGCGATCTGAAGCGCGGTTTCGGCGGCATGGTGGTATTCGGGGTTAAGGGTGGCTACGACGCGGCGGTGAAGATCATCGACACCATCGACCTCTTCTCGCACCTGGCCAACGTCGGCGACGCCAAGAGCCTGATCCTGCACCCGGCAAGCACCTCGCACAGCCAAATGACAGAGGAGCAGCGAGTCGCAAGCGGTTTGTCGTCCGACCTCATCCGCCTCTCGATCGGCCTGGAGCACCCCGACGACCTCATCGCCGCGCTCGACGACGTACTGGCGGGAGTATGAATTTGTTGTGAATGATAGACAGAAGACCGGCTGGAGATGCCGGTTTTCTTGACCGTAACACTTTTCAACCAAGCGATGCAGGCCGCTCTTTGCCTTGCTCAAGCTGAGGCCGCCCAAGCGACAGCTAACGCTGACAATGCAAAAGCAAGAAGGATGGAAAAATTCAAAGAACTCAAGAAAATGGGATTGAGCAACAATCAACTTGATAACTTTATTCCATGAGGAATGAATTGCATTCCGATGATTTCAAAAGCTTTCTATGCAAACGGCGAGGATATGATTGTATAATTCTTTAGCCATTCGTTTCCGACACAAAAAAGCCTCCGAATTATGGAGGCTTTTTTGTATTGAAGCAATGGATGGGCTGAACGACTAACATCATACCATAAATATACCGTAAACGCGGTAGCCCGGAAACCGCGAATTGTGCTTACCTTGTCCGTACATCCGCAAAAACGAACGAGCACAACAACCCATGCACTTTGAAACCATCGCCATCCATGACGGCAATACGCCGGAGAGCTGCACCGGATCGGTGACGCCGCCGGTTTACCAGACCTCGACTTTCGCGCGTCCCAGCCTCGACGAGCGGGGTGAATTTTTCTATTCGCGCATCGGCAACCCGACGCGCTCGGCGCTCGAATCGACCCTCGCGCTGCTTGAAAATGGCAAACATGCAACGACCTTTGCCTCCGGCGTAGCGGCGATGATGGCCGCTATGCAGGTGCTCAAACCGGGCGATCACGTCGTTTCGAGCCTCGACGTTTATGGCGGCAGCTACCGGATTTTCGAGCAGCTCATGCGTCCGTGGGGCGTCGAAACCTCCTACGCGGCGAGCGAAGCAACGGAGAGTTATATCGAGTGCATCCGCCCGGAAACCCGCATGATCTGGATCGAATCGCCCTCGAATCCTCTTTTGCAGATTTGCGACATCCGCGCCCTCGCCGAGATCGCCAACGAACGTGGCATCGTACTCGCGGTCGATAACACCTTCGCCAGCCCCTACTTCCAGCGCCCGCTCGACCTCGGCGCGCACATTGTCGTGCACAGCACCACCAAGTATCTCGGCGGGCACAGCGACGTGATCGGCGGCGCGGTCGTCGCGTCGGACGACAACCTCAATCTCACGATCCGCAACTACCAGGGCGCGGCGGGCGCGATTCCCGGCCCGTGGGATTGCTGGCTGATTTCGCGCGGCATCAAGACGCTGAAAATCCGTATGGAGGAGCACCAGAAAAACGCGCTGCATCTGGCGCGAGCGCTCGAAAAGCACCCGGCGGTGAGCCGCGTCATCTACCCCGGACTAGAGTCTCACCCGCAGCACGAGCTGGCCAAACGCCAGATGAGCGGCTTCGGCGGAATGCTGACCATCGCGCTGAAAGGCGGACTTCCGGCAGTCCGCAAAATGATCGAGAGCCTGAAACTCTTCGTCATCGCCGACAGCCTCGGCGGCGTGGAGTCACTCGTCGCCTCGCCCGCGCGGATGACTCTCGGCCCACTGAGTCAGGCCGAGCGCGACCGACGCGCCTGCACCGACGACCTCGTGCGGCTCTCGATTGGCCTCGAAAACGCGGAGGATCTCGAAGCGGACCTCCTGCAAGCCCTTGCAACCATCTAAAATTCAACAACATGGCCACCATCGCAAATATCACGAACACCATCGGACGCACGCCGCTGGTGCGGCTCAACAAGCTCGCCAAGGGCCTCGACGCCGATATTCTCCTCAAGCTTGAATACTTCAACCCGCTCGGCAGCGTGAAGGATCGCATCGGGCGCGCCATGATCGAAGCTGCCGAAGCCGAGGGGAAAATCGACGCCCGGACGCTCATCGTCGAGCCGACCAGCGGCAACACCGGCATCGCGCTCGCCTTCGTCTGCGCCCAGCGCGGCTACCGGCTGCTGCTCACGATGCCCGAAACCATGAGCATCGAGCGCCGCAAACTGCTGCGCTACCTCGGCGCGGAGCTGGTGCTCACTCCCGGAGCGCAGGGGATGAAAGGGGCGATTGAAGAGGCGGCGCGGATCGTCGAGGCGGAGAAAAACAGCTTCAACCCCGGCCAGTTCCGCAACCCGGCCAACCCCCTGATTCACCAGGCGACCACCGGCCCCGAAATCTGGAACGACACCGAAGGGCGCGTTGACATGCTTGTTTCAGGCGTCGGCACGGGCGGCACCATCACCGGCACATCACGTTTCATCAAGGCGCTGAAGCCCAACTTCAAAAGCATCGCCGTGGAGCCCAAAGATTCAGCTGTGCTCTCCGGCGGGCAGCCGGGGCCTCACAAAATCCAGGGCATCGGCGCGGGCTTCGTGCCCGATGTGCTCGACGTCTCGCTGCTCGACGAGGTGGTGACGGTGAGCAACGACGACGCGATCTCGACCGCGCGGGCACTCGCTTCGCAGGAGGGCATCCTCTGCGGTATCTCCTCCGGCGCGGCGGTTCACGCAGCCATCGAAGTGGCGAAACGCTCGTCATCCGCAGGCAAAACCATCGTCGCCATCATCCCGAGCACCGGCGAACGCTACCTCAGCACTGCGCTGTTTGAAGACATCGAAGCGTGAGAAATCCGCTTTTATCATTCAGGAGGGTTTCAACCCGACGGATATTTGAAAATCTTACATTCACATTGCCCCGGCTTTCAAGCCGGGGTTCAAAAGAAGAGTAAACACCCTCCGTCCGGTTTCGATCTGTCATTACGACTCTGGCAACAAAAAATCGCAATCGACGCTGTAGTAAAATCTTAGGCTAAAGCCCTGATTCATTGTATCTTATCCGCATACCCCAAACTGAAGTCCGGGGCAATTGTTTAAGAGCTTTAATGGCCGGAGCAATAACTCTGGCATGTACAATTCGTTTTGAGGCCAACGCGGAACATGTATATTTGTCGTCAGGCACGAAACAAACCGTTTATCACTATCCATTTCCCATGTCCACGATCCACATCACCCTGAACGGCGAGCGCAAGGAGGTGCCGGCGGGATCGACGGTCTCGGAGCTGCTGGTCATCGCGGACGCTGATCGTCAGCCGGTGGCTGTCGTGGTCAACGAACATATCGTGCGTCCCGACCAGCGAGACTCGTATATCTTGCAGGAGCGCGATCAGGTCGAAATTCTTGTTTTCGCTGGCGGAGGCTGATCGTCGCCAGCTTAAAGTCTGTTACTGTAACTCCATGGATTCACTTCGCTTAGGCACATACACCTTCTCATCCCGCCTGATTCTCGGCACCGGCAAATTCAGCAGCACTTCGGCGATGATCAAGGCCGTCCGCGCGTCGGGTACGCAGCTCGTTACCGTGGCGTTGAGACGTTTCAATCGCGAACAGGCCGAGGATGATCTGTTCGGCCCGCTGTCGGAAATCGAGGGACTCACGCTGATGCCTAACACCTCCGGCGCGGCGACGGCCAAAGAGGCCATCAAGGCGGCGCACATTGCGCGCGAACTCTCCGGCAGCCCGTTCATCAAGGTCGAGATTCACCCGAACCCGCACCACCTGATGCCCGACCCGATCGAGACCTGGGAAGCGTGCAAGATTCTCGCCGCAGAAGGGTTCATCGTCATGCCCTACATTCCGGCGGATCCGGTGCTGGCCAAGCGCCTCGAAGAGGTGGGGTGCAGCTCGGTAATGCCGCTCGGCTCGGCCATCGGCAGCGGGCAGGGACTTTCGACCGCCGAGATGGTGAAAATCATCATCCGCGAGAGCTCGGTTCCGGTGATTGTCGATGCGGGTTTGCGCTCGCCATCAGAAGCGTGCGCGGCGATGGAGATGGGATGCGAGGCGGTGCTGGTGAACAGCGCCGTGGCGGTCGCCCGCGATCCGGCGGCGATGGCGCTGGCCTTCGCCAAGGCGGTCGAGGCGGGATTCGAGGCACGGAACGCAGGGCTGATGCCACGTTCGGGATCGGCGGTCGCAACCAGCCCGCTCACCTCGTTCCTGGGAGCTACTCGATGATTGCGCTGCCCGCATGGCTGACCGACGAGCGGCTGTCGGAAGATATCGAACCGCTGTTGCGACAAACGGATAACGAGTCGCTCGAACGGCTTGCCGCCGAAGCGCAGGCAGTGACACTGCGCCGTTTCGGGCGCGTCATTTCGCTCTATACGCCGCTCTACCTCTCCAACTTCTGCTCGAGCGGTTGCGTCTATTGCGGCTTCGCTTCGGACAGACGTTCGCCGCGCCGCAAGCTGGATACTGACGAAATCGAAAAGGAGCTGCTCGCAATGAAGGCTCTCGGCGTCAGCGACGTTTTGCTGCTCACCGGCGAGCGCACCAACTCGGTGGGATTCGACTATCTGCGTCGCGCCGTGGATATCGCCGCCCGCCACATGCCGCGCGTAGCCGTCGAGGCGTTTCCGATGAGCGTCGCAGAGTATCGCGGCCTGGCCGAATGTGGGTGCACCGGCCTGACGATTTACCAGGAAACCTACGATCCGGATCATTACCGCGAGCTGCACCGCTGGGGGCCGAAGCAGGATTTCCTCGAACGGCTCGAAACGCCGGAACGCGCCATCACCGGCGGCATCCGGAGCGTCGGCATCGGCGCACTGCTCGGCCTGTCGGAGCCGGTCGGCGAAGCGCTCGCCGTGTTGCGCCACGCGCGGTATCTGTGCAAAACGTACTGGAAAGCAGGCGTCACGGTCTCCTTTCCCCGCATCCGCCCGCAGGAGGGCGGCTTTCAGCCCAGCTTCACGGTCTCGGATCGCTTCCTCGCACGAATGATCTTCGCCTTCCGCATCGGAATGCCGGATGTCGATCTGGTGCTCTCGACGCGAGAGAGTTCGAATTTTCGGGACGGCATGGCTGGCCTCGGCATCACCCGCATGAGCATCGCCAGCCGCACCACCGTTGGCGGCTACGTCGAAAAGGAGACGGCTGGAGCCAGCCAGTTCGAGGTGAGCGACAACCGAAGCGTCGAAGCGTTTTGCGCCGCATTGCGCGCAAAAGATCTGGAACCAGTGTTCAAAAACTGGGACGCGGCCTACAACAACCCCCTGCCCGCAGAGGAGTGCACGTGAGCCTCAGCGACGAGCAGTGCCAGCGCTACGCCCGCCACCTCGCGCTGCCGGAAGTTGGCGAGGCGGGGCAAGAGAAGCTGCTGCACTCGAAAGTGCTGGTCATCGGTGCAGGCGGCCTCGGCTCCCCTGCTGCGTTCTACCTTGCCGCAGCAGGTGTCGGCACCATTGGCCTCATGGACGGCGACACGGTCGATCTCTCGAACCTGCAACGGCAGATTCTGCACACGACCGCCTCGGTCGGTGCGAATAAAACCGCCTCGGCGCAGGAGCGTCTCAAAGCGCTCGACCCGTCGATCCGCATCGAAACTCACCCCTTCCGGCTGAGAAAAGAGAACGCCACGGAAATTCTCGCCAGATACGACTTCGTCATCGACGCCACGGACAACTTCGCATCCCGCTTCCTCATCGCTCGCGCCTGCCACGAAGCATCGAAACCATGGTCTCACGGCGGAATCCGTAACTTCCACGGCCAGACCATGACCATCATCCCCGGGCAAACAGCCTGCTACTGCTGCATCTTCCACGAAGAGGACGAATCAAAAGAGGCTATTCCACAAGGCCCTATCGGCGCACTGCCGGGCGTCATCGGATCGATTCAAGCCATCGAAGCGATCAAATATTTGCTCAACATCGGCACACTGCTGACCGACGCGCTGATGACGTTCGATGCGCTCACGATGAGTTTCCGCAAAGTCGCGGTACGGAGGAATTCAAGATGTGCGTTGTGTGGATGAAAAACTGCTGCCTGAGAGCACTGCGGTGAGCATCCCCTGATTTTCGCACGAGTTGAACGCGGCATCGACTCGTTGACGATATTCGGGATTAATGCTACTTTACACCGAGGCACAGCGTTTCAAGCAAAAGTGCAAACCAAGAATCCGGGTAGCCAACTCATGGAAATACCACTCGATATGCTCCGAACCATTTGCAAAGAGTGTTCGGTCAGGAAATTAAGCATCGTCGGTTCGATTGCCAGAGGCGATGAAGGGCCTGAGAGCGATGTTGACTTGCTGGTAGAGTTCAAACGTCAGGGCAGTCCTTTGAGGCAGTACATGGAAACAAAGAAGAGATTCGAGAAGCTGTTTCACCGAAAGGTCGATCTTATCGAACGATCAGCCATGAGAAACAAACGATTCGAGGCCAGTGTCTTGCAAGACGAGAAGGTGATTTATGAAGCGTGACAAAGAGACTTGGCTTATCGATCTGCGAGAAGCTTGCGAGCACATCCAGCAGTTTGTTGGTGATTTAACGGCTGTTGAATATTCTGATAACTTGATTGTAAAAAGGGCTGTCGAACGAGAGTTTGAAATCATCGGCGAAATTCTGCGCAGAATAAGAGATGAAATGCCTGAACTCTTTGAGCAAAATCCCATCAGCAAAGGACATCATTGGCTTCAGGAATGTTCTGTCTCACGGATATGATGTTGTCAGCGACGAGATGGTTTATGATATTGTAGAATATGATCTTCCGATATTTTATAAGACGATTAAACGGCTATGACTGGCTGGTTCGGAAGATAAAGATAAGTCACGACGCGCTGCTGATGTTCGACGCGCTCACGATGAGTTTCAGAAAGATGACGGTGCGGTAGAATGCTGGGTGTGGATTTTGTAGAGAAGGGATTGATGCAGGAGTCTAACGGTGCGCCTCACGGGTGGCCGGAAGCAAAAGGCTGTAGGCCATCCGCGTGCAGGCGCTTGTTAGCTTTCGTGTTTGTCCGCGCATAGCGCCACTATTATCCGAACAGACGCTCCCAATGAAGAGAAAAGTTTTGACCTCGGCTGGAGCCGTTAACCTTACAGATCTCTTCACGGAAGCCCTCGAGAGGCAAGAACGTATCGCACACCGAGCGCCAGTACTCGTAATGTCTGCCTCGTTCACAGACGAACTCTATGAGGTTTACCCCTGCCGATCTCAGTTGAGCCGCCAGTTCGCCAGCGGTCTGCTTGTCTCGATCGCTTGCTTGCCGGGTTGAGTACAGCGACGGATCTGAGTTTGGATGATTGTGAAAGACCAAAACGGAGCGGTAGTTACCATTTGCCGCTATTTGCTGAACACTCGGCAGACTAATTCCAAAATGAACCTGCGATCGATCCGGCCCTTTGTTGACCCACATCTTGGCGATGACTTTGTTTCGTTCAAACGCTACTATGATCCATTCGTGTTTTTTGTATTTCAGTAGCCCCGCGGCGAGAGCGGGAAACTCGAACAATCGTTCTGAAATATTATAGAACGAACCATTTGCCGCCATACGCTTCTTAAATTCTGCGCTGACGGAGTATTCTTTTCTGTCGAACGTGTAATAGGAATTGATAGTCTTTGTTCTCCGCCGATCTGCCAACACTCGGACCTCATCATCCGTGAGCGGGCGGAGGTGGAGGAGAACAAAAATTGCAGCTACGCCTAAGACTATTGCAAGAACAACCAGCAAGTCCATGCCACCGTCCTTAATGATCTCGTTCGAAAGCTAACGACCAAGCTCACCGGCGGCAATGGAGCGCAGCGGAATTGCCGCCCGGTGCAGCGCCTTGTTATGTGATTTATTCTGGGTTGAGCTTATATGCCTCATAATCTTTTTGTACCGATTCCATATCGATATCATTTTTTATAGTAAAAAGCCCTATGGTGTCAGCCTTTTTTACAACATCCAAATACTTCATAATTAGGTTCTTCGCAGAATTTCGTGGGTGGCATGAAGGATGCTCACATGACCAT
Source organism: Chlorobaculum tepidum TLS (assembly GCF_000006985.1). NCBI lineage: Bacteria > Pseudomonadati > Chlorobiota > Chlorobiia > Chlorobiales > Chlorobiaceae > Chlorobaculum > Chlorobaculum tepidum. The sequence goes on along the minus strand of NC_002932.3, from coordinate 680,127 downwards.
CCCTGATGAACAAGTTTAACAGTTCGGTCAAAGACATTTATAACTCATCATATGATAAAGCGTTAAGGTGATTTATCCTTTGGCCGGACACTCTTTGCAGAGCGCATTCGTTTTGGCCGTGCCTCAGTCGATTGACCCATATTCACTATTTACCCACGATATTCTGCGAACAATCTCCTTTAAAAGGTAAATAACGACGCATTCAAAACCAAGCCTTACCCCTCCAGCTCAAAACGAAATTTCTTTCTCAGTATCGTCGTTTCTCGCGATAATATTCAGCTTCTGTGCTTTCATCTCCTGACCGATCTGCCAGACAATCACCCGTTTGATCGCCACGGCGTTTGCTTCGTCAAGAAGCCCTTCCTCTTGAAGAAAATCATCGAAATTGGTGCCGATATTTTCAGTTTTCATCTTAAACCTCCAACGCAACAATTTTCCCCCTACTCCCCACCAATCACCCGCAAAAAGCCTCCGCATAACGCTCCAACTTCACCTCGCCAATTCCTGAAACAGCGAGCATTTCGTCGCGTGTTGCAGGCTTGATAGCACTCAGTTCGGCGAGGGTATGAACGCCAACACGCCGGCAGTTTCGAACAGCTGAATATGCTCTTTGTGATAGCGGCTCACAAAAGCACGACCATTGATCCGCAGTACGGCGATCCTCCTTATCCCCGGTCACTCCGCCAGGTGATTGTTTCAATCATAACCGGAATGCCCGCATACGCTCTTTCGTGCCTCATTGGTCGGTGCAAAAGGATCACCGCATATTTGCACTCGCCTGAAATATAAGCCTTAAGAACAATCAATGCTGAAAAATCACGCGAGCGTTCACCAGGCACGACACGGAACTGCGCCCGTTCAGCCGGAACAATGAACCTTGCCCTCCCTGAAAAGAGCTGTACTCAATCCGCTTTATGCAGCTGATCGGGAGCACCCGGTGGCACAGCGGCGATTTTGAGGCGATACTCGGCAAGAATGGGAAGATCTGCCTCCGGAAAATCGTATGCGCCGGCTTCATCGATTTCGATCCATCGCAGCTCCTCATGCTCGCCAGCATCCGGCACTCCATCGACAATCCTGCAACGAAAAGCGATCAACCGAAGCGACCGGTCCGGGTAGCTGTGCTCGACCGGAGTGAGGCGTTCGATAATTTCCACCCTCACTCCAAGCTCTTCCTGGAGCTCCCGATCAAGCGCTGCTGCCTCCGATTCGCCAGCCTCGACCTTGCCGCCCGGGAACTCCCATTTCCGTGCAAGATGTTTCCCCTCCGGTCTCCGGGCTATGAGAAACCGGCCATCACGCTCGATGATGGCGCAAACGACGTCGCCGATAACCATTATTTCAGTTCCAAGTTATGGAAGGCACAATTCGCAAACCGCACTCAAGGAAGGGAAAAAGGAAGAAAAAGTTCGGCCAACGAAACCTCACCTCTCCATCAAAGGCTCAGTATCCCTTGTCAGTTGCTCCCAGATTTCCACGGCATCATTCCCTTCGTACCCTTCGTACCTGAGGGGGTATTGGCAAACATTGGCTCATAGCTGTTATGAAGCCGCCTCAGGCGCATAAAGCGGCCGGCCAAACCTGATTCCGAAAATTTGTACCTGAAACCGATGCCGGGTCTTCCTTCAACCTGGATATCGATCAAGCCAACCTTATGGCCATATTGCGACCATGCCATCTTGACCAATGCCTCAAAGTCATTCATTGCGCCACTCTTTCAGTGTGTCAAATCCCGATAGAACACAACGTCGTCTGCGACATTGTTCTCGATATTGCTGTCTTCATCTGGTTTGTAGGATGAAGCATCCTGCTTGATGACGCGGAGGGTGAAAAGGCGTTTGGCATTGCCTGGCAGATTGGCGGATGCCCAGCCGCCAAAATCCGGAATCTGGTAAACCGCATTGACCACTATGGAATCGCCCGCCTTGAGATTGTTGAAAGACCTGGAAACAAGAATGTCCGACACACCGGTTTTCGCGTAAGAATACTGTGGAGCATAACCCAGATTCATAATCAGTTCAGCCACGGATGCTGTCTTGCAACTGCTTTTGCCCACATTTGTTACTGTGCCGGTAATATTGAGCCTTCCGTTATCGGCTTTGATCAGGGTGAGATTTGCTTCCAGGTCAGCACCCAGCTTGACTCTCGGATACTTGTAGATGCTCAGCGGCGCCTTGTTCTGAAGCGGTTCATACATTACCTGAGCCTGAGCCATCCAGTTGAACGTCAACAGAACGATACCGCACGCGATGGCCAAGGCGAAAATTTTTGATGGGTTCATCATGAATCTCCGATACTGAGCTGAGTGACTGCTTTTTTCAAGGTATTGATTTTCACTGAATTCACCCGGCTGGTCTGAGAACTGTGCTGCCGTTACGTGTTGGGGCACGGAAGAATATATACTTGTGAGAAGGGATGCTTGTTTTCAAGCAGACAGCTCGTGAAGGCGAACGGGAACCCCTACGGCCAATCGGTCATGCCGGTTAAACTTCACCAGAACGGGCGGATAACACCGGCGATCCGTCGGGCAATTCAGAGCTCCAGCCTGTCGGCAAGTCAGCTGGCGGCCAGGCATGGCGTCGCCAACCTGAAAGCGTTGATGCCTGTCGGTGTCAAATACCTGCCCAAGATGCCCGATGGGCCCAGCCGCCGTTTTAACGTCCATAGCTCGCCCTGATTACGCAGCCTAATGATTTGCTGGCAAACGATCTATATGTATGAATCTTTATGAGAATGACGTTAACCACGTGCACCACCAGTTCTTGATTTTGGCACAGCCCATTCAGAAGACAGCGCCTCAGCCTGCTGCAGAACGGTCTGTACAGCCACGTCCACACCTTCCGTCATCAGCTTGTGCAGGCGGCGGTTTTCTTCGAGCAGCGAGGGCAGCTCGGACTGCATCACCCGCCACACCGCCTCCTGCAGCGCCTGCGCTGGCAGGCCGGGGTTCAGGCGGGCAACGGCCGCCTCGAAGCGTTTTTTCAGCACGACCTCGTCGTGGCTCTCTCGCTCCGGTCGGTGTCCATCGGGGCCGATGTCCTCCTCGCGCTCGATGCCGTAACCGAGATCGCGCAGCTGATCCAACAGCGCTTGCTCCACGGCGGCCTCCGACAGAAACGCCATTACGGTTCTCCTTGTTCTTCGACGGAAGACGGAGCAACCATCTTGATAAGCCCGAGGTAATGATCCCTGTCGACAGCCTCCATCAGCTCTAGTACCTCACGCAGTACGGGCTGCGTCTCAGCAAGGAGAGAAAGGTCGTGCTCAGGATCGGGGATTGCATCAGCATGTGAGTACGTGTCGAGCAAGCGGAGAATGCGGGTCTTCTTTGCTCCGTCAAAATCTACCCGCTCGAGTCGCTTGTAAAGCACCCCCTCACCTCTTATCTCGGGGAACTTGAAGGCAAGGAAAGCCTCAAGCAAGCGACGTGCGACATTGGGCAATCCGTAGTGGTGTTCGAGCTCAACTACATCATTACGCTGAGCCTCGTCGTGGACGCGCTTGAACAGGTACTGGTACTCCGATTCGTACTCCTCAAGCAGAGGATCAAGATGGCCTAACTCGCTGGTGCGTGACCCGTCCGTGTGACGTCGGGTACGAAGCAAGAAGAAACGACCGGGTCTGTCTTCGATCTTTTTCTTTCGTTGCCCCGGCAAGTGATGGAACCAGTTTTTCACCAGCCGGAAAAACGAGAAGCTGTGCGTCAAGATGAAAAGCTGCCCCGCATCCTTGGTGCGATCCTTCATGTAACCGAAGGCTGAGAACAGTGCGTTGTCATCGAGGCTCGATACCGGATCATCAATGACGACAATCCCATTCTTCAAGTCGAATGCTCTGTCCTGTAACGACTTCAGAAAATACAGGAACGCAATCGCCGTGCGCTCTCCATCGCTCAAGTGCGCGACATACTGGCCGCCGCGGGTCAGCGCGTAGCCAGTGCCCTTCACCTCGAATCGCAGCTCGTCGCGCCCAAGGTAAGCGCGTAGCTCTGCAGTCAGCTCGTCAGCGCCACGGCGATGGTCGAGGATCGCGCGTTCCAGTTCAGCGATCTGTGCCTTGATTTCGGCCTGTTTAGCAGTTAATACATTCAGCTCGGTAGCCGCGGCCTTTACCGCATCCGTGAGCCGGACAAACTCGGCGTATGCCTCCGCGACATACGAGGCTTCGAGCTTTTCGCACGCACTGTTGACTGACGCCGTGAAGTCTTGGGAGATGCGATTGTGCCTTTCCACGATCTCGTTGAATGCGGCGACTGAGTCGGTCATCGAGGAAGGATTCGCCGTAGCTTGTTCCTGCGTGGTGATGGGTGCGAACGGCTGATCGCGCTTAGCCTCGACACGCGCGATGAGGGCATCGAGCGCGGCTTCGGTCTCTTCTTTCGCCGATAAAACCTTTGCGCGCGCCGTGGACACTTCATGTTCGAGTGCTTCATAGAAGCGTGAATCATCTGGCAACGACAGCGAAGCCACAGACTGCTTGGCCTTATTCAGTTTTGAGAGAAGCTCGGAAAGATCTTTCTGAAAGCCCGCGAACGCATCGTTGAAGTGAGCTTCGAGCGCGGCGCGACGCGCTGCCTGAAGCGGCTGCTGGCAGAAGCGGCAGGTGTCGGTGGCGTGCTCACCCGAGTGCAGATGAAGCCCTTCTTGCACCCACACGGCAAGCTTGGCATTGCTGGTCAGTTCATCGAGCGTCTGCGCAACGACAGAGCGACCGACCAGCGTATCTACTTTACTAGTCAACGCATCAAGCTCGATGGATGGCGCAACAACCTTGCCGACTAGGGGCTTTGGCTGGGCGTTCTTCTGGCTATGGAGCTGTGCCTTCTGATCGTCGGATAGCACAGCTCCTGCGGCGCGCTGCGAATCCATTGCTTCGACTGCGCGCTTGAAGTTTCGCTTATCGTAGTTGTTGTAGGTCTGGCTGTTCGCGGAGGTCAATAGCTCTTTGATGACTTTCGCTCTGCCCTTACAGAAGTCGTCGAGTGTCGATTCTGCTTTTGTCTTGCCGGCCTCGGACGCCTTTAATTTACTAATGATTGTGGCGAGTTCCTGCTTGAGCTGCTCTACCCGTGCCTGCTTCTCGATGCTGTCTTCACCAAGAAAGTAAATCGGCGCAATACCGCTCGTCTGCGAAAGGGTAGCATTGATAAAATCGCGGTTAAAAACCCGCACCTGAGGGAGATGCGCCGAAGCGAACGCGGAACCTGCGACCTTCGTTGTGCCATCGAACTCCAGCCGCGCCTCACCTTCAGCTTCAGGGAGTGTCGCTTTCTTCTCAACGAGCGAAAGCAGCCATGATAGGGTCGTTTTGCCGCTGCCGTTCCATCCATAGATGACATTAAACCGCGCGAACGGGTGCAGTTCCGTTGGCCAAGCAAAGTCGCGGAACACTCGGAGCCGTAGCTTGGCGATGCGCGTCAACTTCATGCCGACTCTCCTTGTCCTTCGACGATCTCAGCTGCAGGAGCAGGTGCGCCGCGCGCCGCGTTCAGGGCTTCGACATAGGCGTCCCGATCCAGCAGGTAAAGCAGTCGGCTGACTTCAATGTTGATGGGGATCTCATCGCCGCTCGGCAGCAGGAATCGCAAAGTCGGTGTGTCGCCATCTTCGGCGTCCACCGCCAGCCCCACGTGGGCGTCGATCAGCGCGTTGTCTGCCGCAAAACGCTCCCACGGCTCGCGGGAGCTGATCGGGTCGAGCTGTGCATCCAAATAGGCCTGAGGCAGAAATGCCACGATGGCATCGGCCGCCAGAACCGCGCTGCGGCGGTGATGCTCTGCCAACCGCGCCAGATAGGGGTCTTTGCCGTGGCTGGCAGGGCCCGCCTTGTTACGTAGGTCGTTCAGTGCGTCGGCTAACTTGTGATGACTGGACACCAGCTTCTTGAACCGGTCGTCACGCACGTCACCGAGCTTGAGCGCGCGAATTGCAGCCGTCAGCCAGTTGGATAGCGAAGGTGTTTCCTCCGTCAGCTTGAGCGGAGCTTGCTGGGTGTGGAAGCTCTCCACCACCACACGACAAACCACTTCAACGACAGTTTTGGCGCAGTCGATGCACGCATCGTTGTTCTGTTCCAGATTACGCTCCATTGCCTCGAAGGTCTGTTGCAACATCGGCGCGTCGCGCCAATAGCCGCAGGCTTCGCGAATGCCAGGGCACCAGTCGATACTCATGGCCTGAGGTCATCCAATGTCATTAGGGTGAATCGTGGCCGGCCCTGACCTACCTGCATAACATTGAATTTCACGGTAACAGGCTTGTGTAGCCATTCCCGGTTGAGAACATCAGGGTCAGCGATGGTTAGGTCAATTTTGCCTTTGATTGGCCCCTTTTGATCCATAACTTGGAACTCAAACGTTCTCGCCGTAGGCAGGACGCCCTGAAACTCGCCGCGATAAGTTTCTTCCCGCTCCTGAATGTTGTCGGATTTCAGTCGCTCGCAAGATGCCTTGATTTGCTTATAGTCGGCGAATCGGAAGAATCGATCGGCAAATTCAAGACCACAATATGCCTCCTGCTGAACCAACAGCTCAAGAAACTCATACACTTTCTTAATCGCGCGCGGGTGAACCTCCTCGATGACCTCGGCGATTTCGTCATCCGTTCCTTCAGCCGAAAGCCTGAACAACTCTTCGATTTTGACCATGGCCTCCTGGGTCTTTTCCGTTTCTGGAGGAAACAGCGATGGGTCCGGCGCGGGCAACTCAAACTCGAACCCGAACGAGCCGATGGCCGTACCCGTAATCAACAGTTGGTTTTCGTCACGGTTGGGAATGGGACCCATGTAACGCAAGCCTTCACTCAGTCCGGCGCAGACGGCGGCAAAGGCATCGGAAAAGGCACCGGCCGCCTTGCTGCCGAAGTCCGCCGCAATGCCGTGACTTCCAAAAACTGGTCGACCACGAAACGTCAATCGTGCTTTTGGGGCGATCTGCTGTGGCAATACAGTCAAAGCAGCTCGAGCTGATTCCAGACGCGATTCAAGACTCAAGCGCTCGATCACGTTGTCTTCTGGGATGGCAGCCAACAAGTCCTCCAGCTCCTTGATTTCGGAGGCGATAGACAAATAATCCTTAGCCATGATGGAGACCTCCTGCGAGATTCTAAACTGCACGCGCCGGGCCATCTTGCGCGGGGTCGAGATCAACCTGCACAAACCCCTTCCATAGCCCGTCACGCCGATGCGACCACATGCTGTACCAATAGGTAATGTTCTTCACATGCCAGTTATTAGTTGGCTGGCCGAGAACGATGAAATAGGCATCCATTGCGTAGTTTTTTTTGACCAGCTTCTGATCGAACAGGGAACCGTGATGCTGAACGAGTGAGCGTTGATCCCACCCTTGTGGAAGATGGAAAAAAGTTACCACATCCATATCTTTTGGTGGCCTTTTTTCCAAAGTCTCGATCTGTTCGAAGAAGCTGCCATCCAGCCATTGGAACCCTGAGGTGATACCTGCGGTATGTAGGTCGGCGCGAAAGCGTAGCAGCCCATCCAAAATCGTTTTGCGCTCAGGCGACGTAGAAAAATAATCAAAAACCGTTGCAAGATCGACAACATAGGGTGATCGGTCTCCACTATTTCCTGACGCGTTCGGCCGAATTGGTGGCAATACACCGGCATTATTCCAAGCTGGGACGGTGACTGTGTTAACACTCATTGCTCTCTCCTTTGCGTGGCTGTATCAAGTTCAATGCGAGCCAGAATTCTTTTTGCGTCATTCACCCGTAGCTCGCCGGAAATCAGCTTGGGCAGCAGGGTGTCGCGGAGTTTGGCGAGGGTGCGGGATTCATTAACGTTGTTGAGAATTTCATCGAACAGGCTGGCGAAACTTCGCTCAAATTGTTGAAGCACATTTTCTGGCGGAAGCACGGTTTGTACGGCTTCGAAGGTTTGTCGAGTGATAGTCGAGAACACCGAGCCGTGGGCCATTGCTTTGAGCTGTTCAACCATACGCTGCGCAGACAGAAAGACAAAATAGCTTCCTAGACTATTTTTGCTGCGGAGCGCATAGCAAGATTGGTTAAACGTCATGTCGCACCCAGCTATCGCTAAATTGCCAACTGTCCCACGTGCAGAAATAATCGTCGTCCCTTTGGAAATTAACCGCGCTGAACTCTCATTCAATCCAGATTGGGTAATCGACTTTTCGGTTTGAACAACAAAAACATCGCTTGACGCTGGCGTATCAACGACTGAAAACCACGGAATATCACCACCCCAGTACTCGCTAACCGAAGTTTTCGGCGTGCTGCCGCCGATAATTTCTACAACATCAGCAAAGCTGCCAATCTCCCACCCCTCCGGAATCTCCCCCAATTCCGAATCGACGAGGCAGTCGGGGAAGAGGTCGTAGAGGTGGGCGGGCAGGCCGGGGAGCGACTGGCCGCGCTGCCAGCGGCCTTCCAGTTTGGCGCGCACGGGCTCGAAATCCACGAACCACGCCTTGAACAGGGCGCGGGCCATGGCCTCCAGCGTTTCGTTTTGCTTGCGGTTGAGTTCAATCTTGTCGTCCAGCGTGCCGAGGATGTAGGCGATGGCGCGTTGTTCGTCTGCAGCCAACTCGGGCCACTTGAGATTCGAAAGTTGTTGAGCCGAAACGTTCGGGAATGTTGAGCCGGTGGCCTGAGCCAGAAGCTCCGGGAGATAGCATTCGATAACAGCCCGAACGAACGGTTGGAGTTCTGGTTTGAACTTATGCCGGATTGCGGCTATGCCGCGCCCGATTGCGTACTCTTGGTCCGCCCAGTTCATGCGGCCGGTCGTTGACCCTCGAACGCAAAAGAGAATGTCACCAGGTATCGCACGCTTGCGCACGTCAGTGGTGAACTGCGCCGGAGAAGGATGATGCGGGCCGAACTCAGTCGGTCCGTTAAGTAACGGAATGCCAATTCCAACTGTGTTGCAAGTTTCGCTGGGCGGCGACTGACCCATCACGATCTCGCATTCTTCACCCAGCCACTCACTCCCCATACCCAACTCCCTCCTCATTCCTCCGCCCCTTCGTTCAGGATCGCCACGTACTGATCGTAGGCATAGGCACGCTCGCGGCGGCGGCCGGTGATCTCGCGCACGATGCCAAGCTTTTTTTCCATCCGCCCAACAGCCTGATTCGCAGCGGGAAAGGACAATCCGGTGCGCTCCGAAATGCGGCCCACGGTAAGGAGGGGGCGCTCCTTGAACGCCTGAAACACCTGCAAGGTGCTGGAGGCCGATCGTCCCAGGGATTGAATCTTCTGCTGATCCGCTTCGAAGAGCGCAATGAGCCTCCTGGCCGTGTCCACCGCGTTACCCGCTGTTTCCCGCACGCCTTCGAGGAAAAAGTCGGTCCAGGCTTCCCAATCGCCTTCGGTCCGCACCCGATCGAGCAAGCGGTAATAGGTTTCACGGTGCCGCTTGAAGTAGAGACTGAGGTAGAGCAGCGGACGGGAAAGAATCCCGTCGTGATGCAGAATGAACGCGATCAGTAACCGCCCGATCCTCCCGTTTCCGTCGAGGAACGGATGGATGGTCTCGAACTGCACGTGGGCCAGCGCGGCCTTGAGCACCGAGGGGTACGGGTTGTTCTCGTCGTGCAAGAAGCGCTCAAGATCCGCCATGCACTGCGGCACGAGGTGCGGGGGCGGCGGAACAAAAAGGGCATTTCCGGGCCGCGTGCCGCCGATCCAGTTTTGGGAGCGGCGGAATTCCCCCGGGCCCTTGTTGCTCCCTCGCCCACGGAAGAGGAGCACGGTGTGCATTTCCCGAATCAGACGATTGGAGAGCGGGAAGCCCTCCTTGAGTCGCGCAACGCCATGGTCGAGTGCCGCAACGTAGTTGGAGACCTCCACCACATCATCGAAAGGTACCCCCGGACTCTCCTCCAGCTCAAACAGCATCAACTGGGTCAGGGTGGATTGGGTGCCTTCAATCTGCGAAGAGAGCACCGCCTCGCGACGCACGTAGGAATAGAGAAACAGTTCGGGGTCGGGAAGCAACAGGGTGATGCTGTCCAATCGTCCCAACGCCAGCGTCACCTCCTCGAGCAGCTTGCGCCGCGCGGGGGTGTCCTCAAGCGGCGGATCGGGTGGTAGTGGAGCCGGTACGAAGGCCCGAACGTTTTCACCGCTCATGGAGGTGGTTTCGTGTCTTCCTGTGAGTCCTCGCTTCATGCTATCCCGGATCCTTGTTTAGCGTTCGTTAAATAGTACTGGGATTTATTAAACGAAAACGGCTTTTCGTTTAATAAGCGGCATGTATTCCTGACCTGCTGGACCGGGCAATGCCCAAGTGAACAGAAGGTCGTTCTTTGCACGCGTGGTTTTTGGCCGGGTGCTCATATTGATGAACGCGGTCAAATCTTTTTCGTGCGCGCTCATAGTTTATGACCTCAGCTCACAAGAGGCTCCTTATTTGGCGACCGTTCAATTATGGCGGCTGCTTCCGTCGTATTATTTGCTCGCGTGCAATTATGAATTGCGCGCGAGCGATTATTTGCTCGCCATGGCATATCGGACACCCTTTGTAGAGCCTCCAGTCCGTGCTATCTTGCCCTCTGTCTCAAGCCGCTTGAGCAATCGGTATGCTTGCATCGGGCCGAGACGGCACAGGTCAGCCGCCTCGCCCCGGCTGATGGAGCCATGCTTCCGGACGTATTGCAACACCATCTGCTCCTGTTGCAGCGGCTCGAAGCCGTGCTGGCGCACGTACGCGGCCCGGTCGCCCAGGGCGCGGTAGGCGGCGGCGGAAAGGTGCCAGGTGCGGCCTTTCTTTTGGCCGCGCTCCTCGACAAGCCCAGCCTCCACGAGATGACGGAAGGTTGCCCGGGCGTCTGCTTCGGGCTTTTGGATGAGGCGAGCGGCGGCGTCCGTGGCGAGCGTACGCTCCTGCCACAGGGCGTTGAGGATGAGCAGTTCATCCAGCCCCAGTACCCGGCCGCTTTGCGCTTCGGTGACGAGGAGGCGTACGAAATCGAGGTTCGCTTCGCCACCCGGGATGACAACGACAACCGTCGTGGCGTCGCTGCGGGCATAGGAGGGCGCCGGGCGGCCGTTGCGCAACTGTTCGTAGAAGATGGTGTCGATACCGCGCGCGGTGCGCTCGACGATGCCGGCGCGCTTGAAAGCATCGGCCAGCAGCGGGTTGCGCGGGCGCGGCGCGGTGACGAGCAGGTTGTCAAGGCGCACACCCTCCGGCAGTCCGCCGGGATTGCTGATCTCGATATGGTCGGCGTGCCACTGGAAGTGCACGGCGCCCAAACGCTGGTAGTCGCGGTGGATGAGGGCGTTGGCCAGCGCTTCACGCAGGGCGCGCTCCGCGTAGTCGGGAACGCCGACACGCAACAGCCCCACCATCAGTTCCCGTTCGCGGTTGCGTGCGCGGATGCGGACCTCGATCTCTTCCATCACGCGCAGCAGCGGCCAACGGAAGAAGTCGTTGGTTTCGACCTCCAGCCCGCGCAGCGCCTGGAATGCGACTTCATGTGTGGGCACCAAGCGGCGTAAGGCGTCTTCTTTCCCGAACAGCAGGAGCGCCGCGAGCCGCACACCGCGCACCTGGCCGTTGGCATCGACGACACCGAGCGCCTTGGCCAGCTCCAGATCGGGCAGATCGAGCAACGACTCGTCACTACGCCCGCGGCGCTCGCGGACACTGCGGCGGAAGCGCTCGAACTCCAGCGGGTCGAGGTCATGCCAACCTGCCGCAGCGACGACCTGTGCCGAGGGGTCGAGCAGACCACGGTCGGCCTGCAATGACTGCATTGCGGCCGCATCCATCGGCAAACAGGCCGGGCGGCCGTCACCACCGAGTGCGCGACGCAGGAAGACGCCTTCGCTCGTGGCCACAGGCACGCGCTGGGGCGGCACTTCGATGGCAAGCACCGGAACACCATTGAGCGTGACGGTGTACACCCGTACCGACAGGCTCGGCCGCGTGCGCGCAGCGATGAGCGCGGCCAATCGGTCGGGATCGGTGCCATGGTCATGGCGCTGCCGGGCCCCGGTGATACGGCCATCGTCCTCGACACCGACGAGCAACCAGCCGGTGTCGCTGCCGCTGCGATTGGCGAGGCACACCACTGCCTCAACCAGCGTGCGATCGTTCAGCGGCGTACGTTCTTCGCCTTTGAATTCGACGGCTTGGGTTTCCCCAGTGTCGATCAGCTTGCGTAGCGCCTCTGGGTTCATCGAAGTCACTCCCAGAAACCCAGTTCTTTGAGGTTCGCCTCAATCGCCGCATCGAGCTTCGCCGCCTCGTCCCGCTGCTGCCGCCACTGCGCCGCCAGCCGCGCCATCTTCTCCTCGAAGGGTTCGCCGTCGTCTTCCACTTCCGCTGCGCCCACGTAACGGCCGGGCGTCAGCACGTGGCCGTGTTTGCGGATTTCGTCCAGCGTGGCGGATTTGCAGAAGCCCGCCACGTCGGCGTAGTCGCCCGCGTCGGGTTCGCCGCGCCAGGCGTGGTAGGTGCGGGCGATTTTCTGGATCTCCTCGTCGCTGAGTTCGCGCCGGGTGCGGTCCACCAGCACGCCCATCTTGCGGGCGTCGATGAACAGCACGTGCCCGCGCCGGTCGCGCAGCCCCCCGGTTTTGCCATTCGCGGGGTTTTTGTTGCGGGCCAGAAACCACAGGCAGGCGGGGATTTGCGTGGAGTAAAAGAGCTGCCCGGGCAGCGCCACCATGCAATCCACCGCGTCGGCTTCGAGCATGGCGCGGCGAATCTCGCCCTCGCCCGACTGGTTGGAGCTCATGGAGCCGTTGGCCAGCACCACGCCCGCCGTGCCGTTGGGGGCCAGGTGCCAGTAGATGTGCTGGAGCCAGGCGTAGTTGGCGTTGCCCACGGGCGGTACGCCGAACTGCCAGCGCACGTCTTCACGCAGGCGATCGCCACCCCAGTCGGAGATGTTGAAGGGCGGGTTGGCCAGGATGTAGTCGGCCTTGAGGTCGCGCAGTTCGTCCTTGTGGAAGCTACCTTCGTTGTTCCAGCGGATGTCGGCGTCGATGCCGCGCACGGCCAGGTTCATTTTGGCCAGCCGCCAGGCGGTGTAGTTCGATTCCTGGCCGTAGATGGCGATGTCGCCAATACGGCCGCCGTGCTCCTGCACGAACTTCTCGGACTGGACAAACATCCCGCCTGAACCGCAGCAGGGGTCGTACACGCGGCCGGAGTACGGCTCCAGCATTTCCACCAGCACGCGCACCACGGAACGCGGGGTGTAGAACTCGCCGCCGCGTTTGCCTTCGGCCCCGGCGAACTGGCCGAGGAAGTACTCATAGACGCGCCCGAGGATGTCGAAGGATTGCCCCTCACCCCCGGCCCCTCTCCCGGAGGGCGAGGGGAGCAGATGGCCAATGCCGGAGATCAGGTCGATGAGTTCCCCCAGCATCACCTTGTTGAGCGCAGGGCGGGCGTAATCCTTGGGCAGCACGCCCTTGAGCGATGCGTTGTCCTTCTCGATGGCGCGCATCGCGTCGTCGATCAGGGTGCCGATGGTGGGCTGCTTGGCGTTGGCTTGCAGGTGCGACCAGCGCGCCTCCTTTGGCACCCAGAACACGTTGTCGGCGAGGTATTCGTCCTTGTCCTCGGCGGCCAGTGCATCTTCGGCCAGCAGCGCCTTGTGCTTGGCCTCGAAGGCGTCGGAGATGTACTTCAGGAAGATCAAACCCAGCGCGACGTGCTTGTAGTCGCTGGGCTCCATGTTGCCGCGCAGCTTGTCGGCGGCTTTGAACAGTTCAGCCTCGAAGCCGAGGTTGCCCCCATTGCCGTTCTTGTCACTATCAGATCTTGCCATACGTAACGATCCTTATAATCATAGGTTGCGGCTCTTCCCAGCATCTGAAGATTCCGCCGCGCCGCCGGCCTTCACCCATTCGTCAACCTCATCCTTCTTGAACTTCCAAAGGCGGCCCATGCGGTGGGCGGGCATGCCATGCTTGTCGATCCACTTGTAAACGGTGTCGTTGCTGACCCCGAGGTACTTGCAAATCTCGGTTATTGATAACCAACGGTCTTCCATCTCGTTCATTCTCTTGCTCCACGGGCGCTTTGGTTGTTTGCCACGTCCGCCAGAGGCGAACCGGGAGGGACTGGGCGCACCTCTCCCCGGTGAAAAAACTTCATCAATATACAATGGTAGCATGTGCTCTGTCAAACGATCTTTGCCGATATGAGCCGATTATTTTCTATCACGCTCGATGCCAGACGCCGGAGTCAAGCCGGGTGCCGTTTTCAACACGGAGCATCCAGCAGATCCAGGCCGGAATAGAGGTTCGCCCGCACAGCACCGCCACCATCACCCGCTGGTACATGCTGTGCCCGCCGGTCCGGAAGCCTTCCAGCCGGTCGATGGGCGGCAGGTACACACCATCACCTCCGACAACGGCAAGGAGTTCTTAGGGCATGAGAAGGTTGCAAGCGCGCTACGGGCTGACTTTTACTTCGCCCATCCCTATGCGTCATGGGAGCGTCGGCGATGTGTCGGGGGGTGACGGCGAATTTCAGCGAGCGGGGTTCAGCCGGGAATTTTCTTTTTGACAGTTTACATGGTTATCGATATATTCTTTTCTACATAACGAAAACTCAACACGAAATACATCTTTGCCCGAATCCTGTCGGCTGAGGGGAAAGAATCTGGCTATCAGCAAGCAAACCAAAAGAAAATAGTTGAGCATGCTGACACAGATTCTGGTTTTGCGACCCCAGAGAGGTCATTGTTCACCGTAAAAGGTGGCAATGCGCCTAATTATTGGGCAAGGGCATACGTTTTTGTGTGGGTGGATTCAACAAAATGGTAGCAAACAGAGGAGTAAGCGAACATGAAAGCAGTTAAACCAATTTTTGCCCTGGTGGTTGGTTTTTGTTTGTGGGTTTCCGCTTTTTCCGCCCAGGCGGCCGAGCGACTGCTGATTTATGCGGGTGCGGCCTCGAAGCCGCCCACCGAGGAAGCCGCCAAAGCCTATGAAGAGAAAACGGGCGTCAAGGTTGATGTGATCTTTGGCGGTTCCGGTTACGTACTGTCGCAGATGAAACTCGCCAAGCAGGGTGATCTCTATTTCCCCGGCTCATCCGATTACATGGACAAAGCGAAGCGCGAGGGCGATGTCTTTCCTGAAACCGAGAAGGTGATCGTCTACCTGGTGCCCGCCATCAATGTGCAAAAGGGTAACCCGCACAATATCCACACGCTGAAGGATCTCACTAAACCGGGACTGCGCGTGGCTATCGCCAATCCCGAAGGGGTCTGTGTCGGGGCTTATGCGGTGGAGATCGTGGAAAAGAATTTCAGCCCGAAAGAGTTAGCCGCGTTCAAGAAGAATCTCGTCAATTACACCGGTTCTTGCGAAAAGACCGCCACGGCAATCTCCCTGAAGCAGGCCGATGCGGTCATCGGCTGGAGGGTTTTTCAATACTGGGACCCGGAGCGCATCGAGACCATTAAGTTGCCCAAAGAGCTGATTCCGCGTGTTGGCTATATCCCCATCGCCGTCTCCAAATTCACCCATGATCGTGCGGCGGCTCAGGCATTCATCGATTTCCTGACCGGGCCGGAGGGGCAAAAAATATTTGCGAAGTACCATTACTTCGCCACGCCCAAGGAAGCCTTCGCCTGGCTGGGGGAGAAAAAACCCGTGGGCGGCGAGTACGTGGTACCCGCCGACTGGTTGAAGAAATAACTTCGTGATCAGTCTGAAACAAATCAGTGTCGGGGCCGCTCTTGCGGTCCTGATCTTGTATGGCGCTTTGATCGTCTCGCTTGCCTGGTTTCTGAACGGAACAACGCTGCGGGAAACACTGCTTTCGGATCGCACCCTGTTTTCCGTGAACCTGTCGCTGATGGCGGCCACCGTGGCCACAGCCCTTGCATTACTGCTGGCCATTCCAGCCGCCTATGCCCTCTCCCGTTTCAACTTCATGGGCAAAGGAGCGGCCGAAACCATTCTTGAATTTCCCATCATCGTCTCTCCGGCGGCGCTTGGCGCGATTATCCTGATTTTTTTCAACAATCCGCTGGGAGAATGGGTGCAGACTCATGTGATGTATTTTGTATTTACCTTCGCGGGCATTGTGCTGGCGCAGTTCGTCACCATTCTTGGCCTGGCAGTACGCATGCTCAAGACCGCCTTTGACGAAGTGCCGGCGGAGTTGGAGACCGTGGCCCGAACGCTGGGTGGAAGCCCGCGCCATGTTTTTTTTACTGTCACGCTGCCGCTGGCGCGAAACGGCCTCATCGCGGCTTTTATCCTTACCTGGGCGAAGGCGCTGGGTGAGTTTGGGGCGACGCTGATGGTGGCCGGAAGCATGGCGATGCGAACTGAAACGCTGCCCATCGCCATTTTTATGCGCTTGTCCAGTGCCGACATAGAAGGAACGGTGGCACTGATCCTCGTCCTGGTCGGTATTGGCCTTACCGCTCTGTACACAGCGCGCCGCCTGTTGAGGATGAATACGCATGTTTGAAGTCGAAGCACTGAGCGCAGGGGTGGGCAGCTTCCGCCTGGAAAACATTTTTCTCTCGCTTAACGAGGGCGAGTGCCAGGCCGTACTGGGACCGTCCGGTTCCGGCAAGAGCACTTTGTTGAGTGCCATACTGGGGGCAACACCCGTCACCTCGGGTCACATACGCCTGGGGGACGACGAGATTACCTACTGGCCGATGGAACAGCGCCGACTGGGTTATGTTCCGCAGCATCTAGGGCTCTTTCCGCATTTATCGGTCCGTGACAACCTGAGATACAGCGCCCGTGCCCGCAAACTCGCTCGTAACGACTTTGAGCCACTGCTCGACAAACTGGTCGAGATTACAAATATCGGTAAACTCCTCAACCGACAAATCGGCACCCTTTCGGGAGGCGAACGCCAGCGCGTGGCGCTTGTGCGTGCCCTGGCGGCCAATCCCCGGCTGGTATTGCTGGATGAACCCTTCACTGCCCTGAACGAGACCCTGCGCAAGGAGCTGTGGTGGCTGGTCAAGGAGTTGCAGCGGGAGCGCGGCCTTTCGGCCCTGCTCGTCACTCACGACCTGACCGAAGCCTATTTTCTGGCCGATAAGATTACCGTCTTGATCAACGGCCGCCAGGAGCAAAGTGATAACAAGACAACAATCTACCAGCATCCGGCCAATCTTGCCGTGG
Source organism: Chlorobaculum tepidum TLS (assembly GCF_000006985.1). Taxonomy (NCBI): domain Bacteria; kingdom Pseudomonadati; phylum Chlorobiota; class Chlorobiia; order Chlorobiales; family Chlorobiaceae; genus Chlorobaculum; species Chlorobaculum tepidum. Next base: position 663,019 of record NC_002932.3, on the reverse strand, counting down.
CCCGTTTTCTCGGTATCAAGAACCTCTTTCCTGCCACCGTGGTGAAATCGTCGGAAGAGGGCATCGAAGCCGATTGCCCCGCTCTGGCGCACAGCTTTCGGCTTCAAGGCCATGCCCCGGTAGGCACAGCGATCCGCGTTGGCATCCGCCCTGAAAATGTCATGGTTTGCGATGAAGACCACCCACCCTGTCCGAATGATTGCGTGCTTTCCGGAACGATCCGACTGATTGATATGGGCGTGAACGTGGCGATGCATTTCCATTCCCCACAACTGTCTTCAATCATCGAGATCATAGCCCCGCGACGGTTAGTAAATCGCTTCAGGATCGCGAATGATTCTCCCCGGCTCACCATCGCTCTGCCTTCCTCTGCGATGTTTTGGGTCCGTGACGAATAAGCCAACACTCGTTCCTAACCAGCTTCTCACAATAATGTGCCATACATGTCTGAATATGTTGATTTATCGGGAGATGTCGGAGGGTGACGGCGAATTTCAGCGGGCGGCGTTCAGCCGGGCCAGAACAGCTTTGCCTCAGGCGTCGAGGGAGTCGACGAAACCGAAGCATTTTTCTAATTTTCTCTTGCAAAAGTGACGCTAAAAGTATGGTTTAACGCGGCTCTATGGGCCATATTATACTGACGTCCTCATCCCTCCTCCTTTGAGCTGAAACCGGTTTCGCCTCGAGCCGCTCGGTCTGCCGTGCGGCCGGACAGGAGGTGAACCATGAAAAATCCCATCCTTGTCCCGGAATTCCGGGAATCCTTTTCCCACAACAACACCAAAGCCCTGCGCGGGATCTGCCAGGCGGTCTGTCCCGTCGTCATGATTGAGCAGTTTTCCTTGCCCACCGAATTATTGGTCCCAATGAGATCTCCCCTCTCGGAACAATCGACTTTATGGCGTGTAATGAGAGGGGTGTGCCATGATGAAAGAACTGCTCACAAAAGCCGTAAAACAGTTCCTCTGCGAAACCATCCGCCCGGAACACTTTGAACGAGCATGAACAAAGATTGGCGGACCTCTGCACCGCGCCAGTCGAGAATACGCTTGATTCTCTCAATACCTCTCTGGACGGACTGAGCACCAAAGAGGCGAAAAAACGCCTTGCCGAATACGGTCCCAACGAGTTGACCCATCAGAAACGTCTGGGTTTCCGGGCCGACATGTTCAATCGGCTCAAAAGTCCCCTGGCGGTCCAATTGCTCGTCATCGCTCTGGTCTCGGCGGTCATCGGCGAGCACCTTCCCGGCGAAGTCGATCATGTCGTCAAGGTAGAAGCGCCATTCGCGCCGGCTGGAATCAGACATTGACCCGCTCCTGTTCAATGTAGGGGCGCAGCTCCGGCCGCAAGGCCTTTTCGGTAACCAGGTCGACCGGACAGCCGAGCAAATCCTCCATAGAACTGCACGCCGAAGTAGCGCTTGGAGGTGGCCGGTCCGTCAAATGCCACCAGCACATCGACAGCGCTGCCGCTGCTCGCTGTGTCGCGAGCGGTGGAGCCGAACAGGGCCAGCCGGGTTACGTCGAAACGGGCCTGCAACTCCGGCTTGCTGCTGGTCAGCAGGTCAAGGGCACGTTCTCTGTTCATCGCTCAACCTCCAATAACCTGATTTCCCTACCTGGCCGTAGTCAACCGAAACTGCAGGGCGCACAAAGGCCATTCGAAACTATCCGACAATAGAACATCTGCTATGCGGCGTGCAAAAGTAAGGGAATAAACCACAACAAGGAGCGACCGACAATGGACATCAACGACCTGTTTGACAAAATCATGAAGAGTATCAACCAGTTTGCCGACGAGATCGCCGAGCAGCGGTTGCAGGAAAAAATGCAGGACACCGGACGAGGTCCGAAGAATGGAGGTAAGAATGCGGAGAATTTTGAGGCGAAAGAGAAGCAGGGGGTAACAAGTTTCCCGAAAAGGGAGTGATCGGAGCGGCAGCGCCGACACCCTGAAAGCGACATACGTCGCTGACAATACGTAGAAAAAGAAAACCCGCCCAATAACCGGACGCGGTTAGTGGACGGGTCTGTCTTTTCTAAATGGTGGAGATGGCGGGACTTGAACCCGCGTCCAGGACACTGCTCGATGCAGTTACCACACTCATCTCTGGTGGTTGGTTTTTCGTGGTCCGATTACACCGCCAGCAGCGTTCGTCCCCTTATCCCGATTGGTTACCCGCACACCCCCTCGGGCATGAATGTACGGAGCTTACTTGCGCGAACCCGTAGGCTCAAGCGCGGGTTATGCCATCCGGCGGCTTCAGAGTAAGCGCATTCACCGCAGGACGATGGCTTCTGAATTAACTTGTGCTAATCAGGCAGCCATTGCATACGAATAATCGTCTGCATCTATTGGTACATAGACTTGTTTAACGAGTCCGTCCATGCTGAAACTCGGAGTGCAACGACATCTCACACCTATCCTGTCGATAGCCTGTCATCCCCAGTAGGTCAAAGAACGATGGTAGTCAGTCGTAGATACCATTTTCTACTGATATTGACAACAACCGGAATCTGGGGAGAGTTCCGGCGAACATTGCAAAAATCAGTTCATACCCGGAAGCTCCGGCGAGTTGGCAACATAGCAGTACTCGCCACCCTTGGAGCGCACGGAACGGCTCCACATGCGTTCGTATTCATCCGTGAATACCTGCTCGCTCGATGCGTCGGCGGTGTACCACGAGCCCTCTTCAAACTCCGCTTCGAGCTGCCCCGCGCTCCATCCGGCATAACCGAGAAAGAAACGCACCTCTGAGGCTTTGATAACGCCAGTATTGATGAGGTAACTGAGCTGCTCCTTGTCGCCGCCCCAGAAAAGGCCCGGAATCACTTCAACAGCCCCATCGATCACATCACCCCGAGTGTGCAGAACATGCACGGTATCAACCTGCACCGGCCCGCCCATGTGCAATGGTTCGTCTATCTCGTCAAATCCACTGATGGCTTCGCACACCTTGAATTCCATCGGTTTGTTCAGAATGAAACCGATCGACCCTTCTTCGTTGTGCTCGCACATGAGAAGAACTGTCCGCTTGAAATTGGGGTCAAGCAGATTCGCTGAAGCCAGCAGAAGCTTGCCCGGCTTGAGTATTTCAAATTCGTTTGTCATGTGTCACGTTTTTTGCTGCAACCAGTCGAGCACCTCTGCTGTGTGCGTTTCAGGTTTGACTTTTGACCACACCTTTTCGATGGTGCCCTGTTCATCAATCAGATAGGTGACCCGGTTCGTCCCCATGTACTCTCTGCCCATGAACTTTTTCAGTCCCCAGACTCCGTATGCTTCGACGATTTTTTTCTCGTCATCGACCAGAAGCGTGAACGGCAGCTCATACTTGTCTGCGAATTTCCGGTGGGCTTTCTGCCCATCGACGCTCACCCCGAGCACCACTGCATCTACCTTTTCAAAGTTAGGTAAATTGTCACGAAAAGCACAAGCCTCCTTGGTACAACCCGGCGTATCGTCCTTCGGATAAAAGTAGAGAACGACCTTCCTGCCTGTGTAGTCGCGAAGGGAAACTTCCTTGCCATCCTGGTCTTTCGCGGTGAATTCCGGAGCTTTCTGGCCCGCCTGCAATAGTGCCATGACTGGTGAATTTATCATTACATTTTCATAGGGTTTTCAGCATCGTGAACTCATATCCGCCCACAAAAAGTTTCCCGGATTTTTCATGGCACCGGAACAGGATCACCTATCTTCAGAAATTATTTGAACACGCGTCCGGTTTTTTCGGATGGAATCGAACGGCTGCATTGCGCTTCCGTTTGAAAATGAAACCGACACCGACTCTTTACTGTTGCCTGCATGAAGTCATTTGCATTCTGCCCGCTGTGCGCCACACCACTGAACGAGTCCTTCATCGGTGGCCGCGACCGGATGAGCTGTCCACGGTGCGGATGGGTGCATTACATCAATCCCCTGCCGGTCGCCATTGCCCTGACAGTCAACCGGAACAACGAGCTCCTGATGATCCGGCGTGCGCACGAACCGGCCTTCAACGAATGGGCGCTGCCCGGCGGATTTCTCGAAGCGGGCGAACGGCCCGAGGAGGGGTGTCTGCGGGAACTGTTCGAGGAAACCTCGCTGGAGGGAACCATCGACAAACTGATCGGGGTGTGGCACCTTGAATCGGGGCTGTACGGATCGCTGATAGCGGTGGCTTACCGCGTGATTGCAGCTCACGAGCGCATCTCGATCAACCACGAAGTGTTCGAGGCGGGCTTCTACCGGCCCGACAACATGCCGCCAGTAAGGATTCCGCTGCATCGCCAGATCATCGCAGAGAGCCGCTGGCCGGAGCGCGACCTGTCGCTCACGCTGTGACGGCTGGCGGAGGAACCGCTGCGCCCTGGAGCTGATAGGCCTTGAGATCGAACCAGGGCAGCACAGCGAAAATATGATCGAAAATATCCGCCTGTACCCCTTCGTATTCCGCCCACTCTTTCGTTCTGGTGAAGCAGTAGATCTCGCACGGTAATCCGAAGGCATCCGGTTGCAGGTACCGGATCATGATCATCATGTCGGTGTTGATTCTGGACTGGCTGTGCACATAAGCCTGGAGATAGGCGCGGAAAGTACCGAGATTGGTAAGTCGGCGGCCATTGACCGGCGAGTCTTCATCAGCGCCCACCGCCCGGTTGTGGCTGGTGATCTCCTGAAAACGTTCCTGCAGGTAAGGCTTCAGCAGCTGGACCGCCTCGATTTTTTTCATGAGTTCGCCGTCGAGAAAACGGATACTCTGCATGTCGATATTGAAGGAGCGCTTGATCCGCCGCCCGTCCGACTCCTGCATCCCCCGCCAGTTCTTGAACCCCTCGGAAATGAGCGTATAGGCCGGAAGCACCACGATGGTCTTGTCGAAGTTCTGCACCGACACGGTCACGAGCGAAATGTCGATCACCTCTCCATCAGCGCCGTATTTGGGCATCGTGATCCAGTCGCCGATGCGCACCAGGTCGTTGGTCGAAAGCTGCACACCCGCCACGAGACCGAGAATCGAATCCTTGAAAATGAGCAGCAGCACCGCCGTGAACGCGCCGATACCGCTGATGAAAACCACGGGAGACTGGCCGAGCAGGCGGGAGATGACAATCACCACGCCAATCGAAACGACAACCGTCTTGATTACCTGCACGATGCTTTTGATCGGCAGCTTCATGCCAATCGGGTGCCCCGAGTAGAATTCGTAAACGACATCGAGCACGGCGAGCAGCAGCAGAATAACGACCACGGCAAAATAGATGACCAGCCCATCCGTTACCTGCGGCACCGCAGCGGGATAGAACTGCAGAACAGTACCGGCCATCCGGTATGCGAGCAGAGGCGGCACCAGGTGGGCGATCCAGTTGAACACGCCATATCTGACCAGCAGATCGTCCAGGTTGCTTGCTGTTTTGGCAACAAAGTGATCGATGGATCGCAGGAGAATTTTTTTCGTGACAAGCTCGACAATGGCGATAAGCAGCATGGCCACAAGAACGGCAAGCAGCGTGGCCACAGGTACGGCGATCGACCGGTCAACGTTGAAGGATTCTATATAGAGCAAAAGAGAGTCGAGCATAGCGGAATTGAACTATTGCGGGGTTCAAGAGGATCAGCGTTTTTTCATAGCCTGTAGGGTTATGTGACAAAAAAAAATGGCGATTAACCGAAAAAATAGCCAGTTCCAGCCGTTTCAACAGCCTCGCGTTCAGGCTCCGGCGACGGGAAGCGTAACGGTGAAAGTCGTACCACGATTGATTCTGGAGCGAACCTCGACCTTGCCTTTATGTGCAAGTACGATATGCTTGACGATGGAGAGACCAAGCCCCGTGCCACCAAGTTCGCGCGAACGCGCCTTGTCCACGCGGTAGAAGCGTTCGAAAATACGGTCGAGATCGGCCTGCGGAATGCCGATGCCGTTGTCCGCCACCTCGATGCTGACACTATCGCCCGTAGCGTAAGCGCTGACTCGTACCCGACCGCTCTCTGCATCGACATATTTGATCGCGTTGTCGATAAGGTTGCGCACGACGATGTCAAAGTAGCTCCGGTCGGCCAGAACCGCCGGAAGCCCTTCAGGCGCATTCAGCTCGATGCGCACGCCCTTGCGTGCAGCGGCTGGTTCAAAGAGCGCCGCCGTTTTTTCGAGCTGCGGCTTGACATCGACCGGCTCGAAAGAGTAAGCAATCTTGCCCGATTCGATGCGCGACAGGTCGAGCACATCGTTGACCAGCGCCGTGAGCTGCTCGGCCTCCTGATGGATGATATTCAGAAATGCCGTGGCGTTTTCCGGATCGTTCATCGCCCCCTCGAGCAGGGTTTCAGTGTACCCCTTGATGCTCGCCAGTGGCGTGCGCAGTTCGTGCGACACGCTCGAAACGAAGTCCCGGCGGGTGCGCTCCAGATTGCGCAGTCGGGTCACATCGTTGATAACCAGCACAGTGCCGTCGAACAGCGCCCCCCGCCGCATGACCGGTACGGCTGTCACCTTGAGCGTGCGCTTTCCTTTGGAGGTCATGGCCGTCAGCTCCTCGTTGTAGATGCCACTCTGCCGCTTCTGCACCCGCTCGAACAGCTCCCGCATCGCCGCATCCTCGATGTTGGTCACGGGAATCGAACGCTTGCGGGCCGCCTCGATCATGAACAGCCGCGATGCGGCGGGGTTGGCAAGTACGATCTCGCCCGAAGCGTTGGTCACGATAATGGCCTCGCGAATACTCGACAGCACCTCCCGCAGCCACTCCTCCTTGCGGGTCAGCCGCACGATCTCTTCGGAAAGATAGTTGAACGCCCGCGCCAGGCGCCCGATCTCGTCGTCATGCTTGACGGGAATCTTCACCTCCGTCTCGCCATGCAGGAAGCGGTCGGCTGCGCTGGCAATCCTGACGAGCGGGCGGGAAAGAAACATGGCCGACAGCGCTCCAGCAGTCAGGGAAATCAGCAGCGCCCAGTAGAGGCCACTCTCGATGCCTTTGTCGATCTGCGCTTCGACGGCAGCGATGTCGTGCAACGGCTTGGCCAGCTGAGCACCGCCCAGGGAACGGGCTTGCCGACCGGCATGGCCATGTAGAGCATATTTTCGCGGACGGAAACACTGAAACGTTGCGCCTCTCCAATACCTCCGGAGAGCGCCGCTTTGAACTCATCGCGGTTGCGGTGGTTTTCAAGCTTGTCGAGTTTGGCGGCGGGAACGTAGGAATCGCCAATAACCTTGCCGCTGAGATCGATCAACGTAACCCGAACGTCGAGCATCTTGCCGACCCGGCCAGTCCACTGGTCGGAGATCGCCGGATCGGCCCACCCCGGCGGGCGGCTCTCCAGCATCTCTGCGGTAAGGCGAAGGTCGTGCAGAAGGCTTGTCCGGACGTTCTGAAAAAGCACCTTGCGGAGCTGACGCCCCTGGTAAACATAGCTGAAGGCGAGCGAAAAAAAGATGATCAGGCCAAAAACCAGACCAAGTCTGAATGAGAGCTTAGCTTTCATTCAAATTGTCTCCGTTTTCGTCGAACTTGTAGCCGAGGCCGCGCACGGTTCGGATGAAGCGCCCGGCGTCGCCGAGCTTTTCGCGAAGCCGCGTGACATGCGTGTCGATGGTGCGAGTATTGATGCTCTTGTCCACATCCCACACGTCGCTCAGGAGCACCTCGCGCGTCTGCGCCTGCCCTTTGCGTTTCATCAGAAGCGCCAGCAGCTTGAACTCCATCAAGGTCAGAACGAGGGGACGGCCGTCGAGCGTGGCCTCGTGGCGGCCGATATCGAGCTCGATACCGCCCGAACGGAGCACCTCCTGCACATTGCTGCGGTTGCGACGATCGCGCTTGAGAATGGCGCGAATTCGGAGATTCAGCTCGCGGGGACTGAAGGGCTTGACCACATAGTCGTCGATACCGAGTTCGAAACCGAACACCTTGTCGATCTCCTCGCCCTTGGCCGTCAGCATCACGATGGGCAGATCGCTCCACTGCACATTCTGGCGGATGCGGCGGCACACCTCGAAGCCGTCAATGCCCGGCAGCATAATGTCGAGCAGCACGAGGTTCACGGCATGGCGTTGCAACTCGTCGAGCGCCTCCTCTCCACTGGCGGCGTGAATGCAGCCGTAACCGGCTTTTTCAAGGTTGTACTTCAGGAGTCCGGCAAGGTTCCGGTCATCTTCGACGATCAGTATGGAGGTTTCAGCCATGCTCGTTCAGTTGTGTTCAGTTCAGGTGATTTTCCAGCAGGCCGCCCGGTGACCCGGTTCATATTCGAGAATCGGCGGCTGCTCCCGGCGGCAATGGTCATCGGCCAGCGGACAGCGCCCGGCGAACCGGCAGCCATCCGGCAAACGGGTGGCGCTCGGCACGTTGCCCTCGATCACGTTCAGGCGCTCCTTTTTCGCGCCGAGACGCGGAATCGATTTCAGCAACCCCTGCGTATAAGGATGGAGCGGATTCTCGAAAATGTGCCGCACGGTGCCGCTCTCGGCGATGCGCGAAGCGTACATCACGACCACCTCCTCGCACAGTTCAGCCACCACGCCAAAGTCGTGCGTGATGAGCATCACGCTCATGCCCCGCTCCTCGCGCAACTTGCCGATCAGCTCCAGAATCTGCGCTTGCACCGTCACATCGAGCGCCGTGGTCGGCTCGTCGGCGATGAGCAACTCAGGCCCGCAGGACAAAGCCATGGCGATCATCACCCGCTGCCGCATTCCGCCGGACATCTCGTGCGGGTAGGAGTCGATGCGCTCGGAAGGATTCGGAATGCCGACCATGTTGAGCAGCTCGACCGCCTGCCGCCGCGCTTCCGGCTTGCTCACGTCGCGATGGTTGAGAATCTGCTCCATGATCTGGTCGCCACAGGTGAAGACCGGATTGAGCGAGCTCATCGGCTCCTGAAAGATCATGGCGATCTCGTTGCCGCGAATCTTGCGCATCTCGGCCTCGGTAGCCTTGACGATGCTGCGCCCTTTCCAGAGAATATCGCCCCCGGCGAAGTAGCCCGGCGGCATCGGCACGAGGCGCATGATCGACAGCGCCGTCACCGACTTGCCGCACCCCGACTCACCGACGATGCCGATGATGCAGTTCTGCGCGAGCGAAAAGCTGACGCCATCGACAGCCTTGGCGATACCGCTATCGGTGCGGTACCAGGTTTTCAGATCCTTGAGTTCGAGAATATGCTCCATAATTCGATTACGCCGAGCCAGTCAGCCAGTGACGCTCTTGACATTTTACGAGATTGAATGTACGACAGACAAAGATGTTAATGCAGGCCACGCAAGCCTGCCAAGCGGTAATTTGCACAAATTTCACAAAGTTCGCGGGCGGAAAGTTGCGGGGGGATCAATGGGGAGCTGTTGTGAGCTGAAGCCGCCAGACTCATCACCGCCATCTACGTTATAAACGTTACGGGCAACTGCCACCAAGGCCACAACATCCGCTCTCGTCTGCGCGTGGTTAAGCCTCAGATTAGCCTCCGCTGAGTATTGTACATATACGACCAAAACAGCGGAACTGACCACTCTGTCCAACAGATTTGCTCATCGGGTTGGTAAAGCCTTACTGGCTAGCAGCAAAGGATACAAGAAAAATGGGTTCTTCGCAGAATATCGTGGGTAAATGGTGGTTATAAATGGCTTTGACCGAACTGTTAAACTTGTTCATCAGGGATGGTCATGTGAGCATCCTTCATGTCACCCACGAAATTCTGCGAAGAACCGAAAACAAGAATGAATTCCTTTTTAAGACAACCTAAAAATCATAATCAAAGACCTGACAATTGACAGTTACTTCAAACCGTCAGGTTCATACAGACCAACCAATTATAGACATAACGAAGGTTATCGGTTATACCAACACTTTGCCGCGCTCACACCCTGCCAGTCCGTATGGCCGTCAACTCATTTCCGGCTTCCGAAGAGCGGCATCGCGAAGCTCCTGCGATGCCATCTACCGGCAAATCACGTTCTCCCGCTGGTACTCGTAACTCGTCGTCACTACGATTGCTCCCTGAATAAAGGCTGTTTATTATATTGCCCGTTGTATAAATCTCAACAGGTACAACCGGCCATCCGCATGAGCGACTAACAGCTGGGTTGTCTGCTCCACGGAATGCCTCCCTGGAGTTTTCCTCTTTTGCCCGAAATCCGTATCGACGCCGTTTTATGAAATTTTCCGCTAATCCCACGCCCCAGTTCGCCAGCATCATCAAAAGACCGGTCGATCTCGTGCTCGACAGCCTTGCCGCGTCGGCTCCGTATCGTGCGCTCCGCGAGGCGCTTTCGGTAGCAACGACAGGAGAGCACCGGGCTGTGGACATCTGCGGCGTTCGGGGTTCGCTCGCGCCGTTTATCGCCGCCAAGCTGTTCCGGGATTTCGACGCACCGGTGGTGCTCTTTTGCAACGCCGACGAGCAGGAGCTGTACGACAACGACCTGCCGCTCCTGCTTGGCGGCAAGCCCTTCCGCAACACCGCCGATGAGCTTTCTCCGGCGCTCGGAATGCTCTCGCGTCGAGAAACGCTCGTCGTGCTCGCCGCGTTCGAAGACCTCAGCATCGAGGTATGCGGCACGGAGTCGTCGAACGAACGGCTCTTTTCGCTCGCCGCCGGAAGCGATGCCGGGTACGATGCACTGATGCAGTTCCTTAAAAGCAACGGCTTCGAGAAGCGGGAGTTCGTCGAGAACGAAGGCGAGTTTTCGGTGCGCGGTTCGATCATCGATGTCTTCTGCTATGGCAGCCGCGAGCCGGTGCGCATCGAGTTTTTCGGCGACACGGTCAGCTCGCTCAGGAATTTCGACACCGACAGCCAGCTCTCGACCTCGGCCATCGAGTCAGTCGATCTGTTCGGCAGCTTCACGCAGGAGAGCGCGGCGGAGTCGAAACCGGCAGGAATCCTCGACTACCTGCCAGACACCGCGATCGTCATCATCGACGACGCCACCGCCATGCAAGGCTCGGATCACCGCGCCCTGCTCGAAGCGGCGCTCCCCCGCTTCCGGCATGTGGTCATCCAGCGGATAAACAAGCAGGGCATCGACTTCAACTCCAGCGAGCAACAGCGGTTGCAAGGCAATTTTCGCCTGCTGGCCGGGCGCTTGCAAGAGGAGGCTGAGCGCGGACTGAAGCCACTCTTCGCCTGCGCGTCACGCCGGGAAATCGAGGAGTTGGCAGAGTTCATCGCCGATGAAAACACCAGTAAATCGCCGGACGCCATCGAATGGATTCCGGCGAACCTGCACTCCGGCTTCGCCTTCGGCGAGCTGAATCTCTATACCGAGTCGGACATTTTCGGCAAGTTCCACACCCACAAAGCGCACCGCAAGCGCAAGGTTCGGGGCATTTCGCTCAAGGAGCTTCAGCGCCTCAAGGTGGGCGATTACGTCGTGCACGAAGATTACGGCATCGGCGTATTCCGGTCACTCGAAACGATCCAGGTGGGCGATTCGGAGCAGGAGTGCGTGCTGGTCGAGTACGAAGGCGGCGACCAGCTTTACGTCAATGTGCAGAACATCAACCTCCTCTCAAAGTACACCGCTTCGGAAGGCTCGCTGCCGAATCTCTCGAAGCTCGGCAGCTCGAAGTGGAGCGCCAAAAAGGAGAGAGTGCGCAAAAAGCTGCGCGACATCGCCGCCAAGCTGATCCGCGTGTACGCGAAGCGCAAAATGACGCCCGGCTTTGCGTTCGGGCCGGATTCGATATTCCAGCGTGAGTTCGAGGCCTCCTTCATGTTCGAGGAGACCCCCGACCAGCTCAAGGCGATCCAGGAGGTGAAAAAGGACATGCAATCGCCATCGCCGATGGATCGGCTCATCTGCGGCGACGCGGGATTCGGCAAGACCGAAATCGCGATGCGTGCAGCATTCAAGGCGGTCGAAAACAAAAAGCAGGTGGCGATCCTGACGCCGACCACGATTCTGACCCACCAGCATGGCGAGTCGTTCGCGCGTCGATTCGCCAACTTCCCTGTGAACATCGCCGTCCTGAGCCGCTTCGTGCCGCGCAAGGAACAGAAAGAGACGATCGAGCGCATCGCGTCGGGCGCGATGGACATCGTTATCGGCACGCACCGCCTGGTCTCGAAAGATGTGGTATTCAAGGACTTGGGACTCCTCGTCATCGACGAGGAGCAGCATTTCGGCGTGGAGGTCAAGGAGAAGCTACGCCACCAGTTTCCCGGCGTCGATACGCTCACCATGTCGGCCACGCCGATTCCGCGCACCATGCAGTTCTCGATGCTCGGAGCGCGCGACATCTCAATTGTTTCGACGCCGCCGAAGAACCGCCAGCCGGTCGAAACGATCATCACCGAGTTCGATCCGGAAACTGTGCGGGCAGCCATCAAGCGCGAAATCCAGCGCGAGGGTCAGGTCTTTTTTCTTCACAACCGCATCACCAGCCTCGAAGAGACCGCGCTGAAACTGCGCGAGCTGGTGCCCTACGCCCGCATGGCCACAGCTCACGGCCAGATGCCCGCCAAGGAGCTGGAAAACGTCATGATGGACTTCATGCAGCAGGAGCTTGACGTGCTGATTTCGACCTCCATCATCGGCTCTGGCCTCGACATCTCCAACGCAAACACGATCATCATCAACCGCGCCGACATGTTCGGCCTGTCGGATCTGTACCAGCTCCGAGGGCGCGTCGGGCGAAGCGAGCGCAAGGCGTACTGCTACCTTATCACGCCACCGCTGCACACGCTCAAGCGCGAGGCGGTGCAACGCATTGCGGTGATCGAGACCTTCACCGAACTCGGCTCCGGCATCAACGTCGCTCTCCGCGATCTCGACATCCGCGGCGCGGGCAACCTGCTCGGCGCTGAGCAGTCAGGCTTCATCCACGAAATAGGCTTCGACCTCTACCAGAAGATGATCGAAGAGACCGTCGCCGAGCTGAAACTCACCGAGTTCAACCACCTCTTCAGCGACAGCGAAAAGGCTGCGCTCAAACCGCAGAGGCCGTGCGACATGATCTTCTTCTTCGACGCGCTCCTTCCCGACTACTACATCACCGCCACGCAGGAGCGCTTCTCGTGCTACGACCGCATCTCGAAAGCTGCTGACAACACGGCACTCCAAAACATTGCCAAAGAGCTGGAAGACCGCTTCGGCGCAATGCCCGCCGAGGTGCAGAACCTGCTCGCACTCGCCCGCCTGAAGCATCTCGGCTCGTCGCTCGGCCTCGAAAAGATCGACCTCCAGCAATCGAGCGCAACCATCTTCCTACCGTCCGACGAGGACAAGGAGTTCTACGACAGTGCCTTCTTCCAGAACCTGATCGTAGCATTGCAGGACGGCTCCATCAAAGAGTATCACCCGCAGTTCAAGCACGAAAAAAAGATGAAGCTCGTCTTCCGGCACCCTGAAACCGCCGACACCGCTCCCCTCGCGCTCATCGCCCGCTACGAAGCGCTGCTGAAACAGATCGCGGAGAGATAAAATCTGCTCTTCCTTCTACCCTTTCTATAAGTCTTGCACGGCGGCTTGTAAGAGCTGTTCTTCCTCCTCCTTCCTAACTTTTCACAATTGTTTAGAAACTATTTCCCGAACCTTTGCTGTTATGGTGGATATGACGACATTCACTTGATAAACATAAAAACATACAGTAATGAACATCACCGTAAACGATAGAGAGTGTTCCGCCCAGGTTGGAGATAGATTGCTTGATATAGCTCGCGCCAATCACAGCCATATCGGTTACTTTTGCGGCGGCAACGCCATCTGCCAGACCTGCTACGTCAGGGTGCTCGAAGGGGCTGAGCTGCTTTCGCCGATGAGCGACGCCGAAAAGGCGATGCTTTCGGACAAACTGATCAAGGAGGGCACGCGAATGGCCTGTCAGACACTTATAGAGAAACCCGGCAAGATCACAGTGCTCTCCGAGGTCGAGGCGGCAAAAAGGTTGACTCTCGAAAATCCGCTCCAGCTTCCGGCATATATGGGCAAAATGGGCTGGGAGGCCGCAGTCAAGTTCACCGATACAATTGCATTTCAGGCAAGGCGTGAACAGGGAGAACATGCACTGGAGCCAACGCAGCTGCTTCACGATGTGGCCGCAGCGATCAGCGACGCGATTCAACTGGTGTTCAACGCAGTTCAGGCCGCCTTCGGCGTGAATCGTTCCACTGACAAACCCGAGATCAAAGCAGACAAAGGATGCGGTTGCGATACCACGCTCCTGGCAAAAACGGCAACTTGTGACAACGGTCACGGAAGGATTGTCTCTCCTGAAGTACTCCAGCTCCATCAGGAGAGAAGCGCGGTCTGTAACTGACCCGCGGAAGAAAAAAGCCGGATCCCCCGGCTTTTTTCTTTTTATCTGTTTAGCAAAGTACCACTGAAAGTACTCTTTGAAACCCATCGAACCGGAAGTATATTTCAAAGTAGGCAAACCTGCCCGCACTTATTTCTGAGAGTCATCGCTCACCAATGAAAATCTCACCGCCATGATTATCTACATCAATGACAAACCTTGCAACGCCAAGGTCGGAGACTTGCTGCTCAACACCGCAAAGCTCAATAAAGCGCATATCGGCTACATCTGCGGCGGCAACGGCATCTGCCAGAGTTGCTTCGTCTATGTACTCGAAGGCGCTGAATGCCTCTCTGAACCGGGCGAGGACGAAAAGGCTTTTATCTCCGACAAACTTTTTGCGGAGGGCGGACGCCTCGCCTGCCGCACCACCATCGTCAAGGAAGGAACGATCCGGGTGCTGACCCGTGCCGAAAAATTCCGGCGGATCGTGCTCGGCCTGAACGTCCCAGGCTTCATCACCTACGCACAGACGATCGGCTACAATGTGACAAACAAACTCCCGTCCGGCGTTTCAAGCATCGTGTCGAGAGTGCAGAGCGGGCGACTCAATCCTGTCGATACAATCGGCAAAATCGCCAGCGGCCTCAGCCCGGCATCACAGCTTGTGTACAATAATTTCATCGAGGCCTTTCCCTTCATGCAAGCACCAGTCAACATGGTGAGCGGTGTTGCCAAAAGCGCTATCGACAATGCGTCTGGCGCGCTGTGCACGATCAGCGGCGGTCGACTGCACCTGCCGGGTTCAACCTGCACCGCGCACGACAAACCGGCGGAAGCCATCGAGCGCATTACCATCTCGGCAAAATAAGCCACACGAACCTTTGACCAGCCCCCCCGGCGCCAACAACAGGCTCCGGGGAGCACTCGGCTTTCTGCAAAGCTTGTTTCAGCAATCCTGACGATTTTACTGACGATGGGCTACTCATCCGATTTTGGAACTATCGAATTCGAACTCGGAGTCAAAACTCTCGAACGCTGGTTGCTCAAACCGGAAAAGACGATGAGCGTCTCCATCGCCATTCCAAAAGAGCGTGCCCAGGACGAACGGCGCGTTGCCATTTCGCCGGCTGGAGTGCAGATACTGGTCGAACAGGGTATCCGGGTGGTGGTAGAAAGCAACGCGGGCTGCTTCTGCAATTTCCATGATCAGGATTATGCCGAAGCCGGTGCGATCATCGTCACCTCACCTGAGGAACTGTACCCGCAGGCCAACGTCATCGTCAAGGTCTCGCCTCCGCAACCCGAAGAGCTGCAACTCCTTTTACCCGGCCAGATGCTCATCTCGGCGGTGCATCTCGGCACCGTCAGCCGCCAGATGCTCAAGACGCTGATCGACAAGAACATCACCGCGCTCGGCTTCGAGTTCATCGAAACGAGGGATGGCGAGCTGCCCATCGTCAGAACGCTGAGCGAAATCGCCGGATCGCTGGCCATCCAGACGGCGGCGAAATACCTCGAAACCGGCTATGGCGGCAGCGGTATTCTGCTTGGCGGCATCGCGGGCGTACCACCCGCACACGTCACGATCATCGGCGCGGGCACGGTCGGCCTGTTCGCCGCGCAGGACGCGCTCGGCCTGGGAGCGCAGGTAACGGTCATCGACAAGGAGATCAACCGGCTGCGGCGATTCGAAGCGTTCTTCAACCGACACCTGGTGACGGCCATCGCCAACGAACACTACATTTCGCAGCTCGCGAAAATGTCCGATGTGATGATCGGCGCGCTCAGCCCCAAGCTGAAACTGAACAAACCGCTGGTGAGCGAGCAGGTGGTCAAAACCATGAAACCCGGGTCGGTGATCATCGACGTTTCGATCGACCAGGGAGCCTGTTTCGCCACCAGCCGTCACACAACGCACACCAACCCGATTTACGTCAAGTACGGTGTAACGCACTACTGCGTACCAAACATCCCGTCGGCAGTAGCCAAAACTGCCACGTTCGCGCTGACCAACACGCTTCTGCCATTCCTGCTGAAGCTGAACGCGCACCAGACCATTCCGGAAATTCTCTGGAACAGCCACAGCCTGCGCAAGGGCACCTACCTTTACAAAGGCTACATCACCAAGAAAATCCTCGCCGAACTCACCGATCTTCCTTTCCGCGAAATCGACATGCTGCTCGCGACTGCATAAAAAAGGGCGACCACAAGAACCGCCCCAACATGATCCCATCCGCCAATTTCAGGTCGTCCGCGCACTTCCCAACTCATAGGTAATCGAGCGCTTTCCCCAACTGCCGCGCGATGTACGAGGCGCACGACACGCCGGAGTAGGTCACGGCAATCACCCCCTGGCCGGGGAAGGTACTGTCTCCGGCGGCGAACAAATTCTTTATCGGCGTGCGGTTCTGCGGCTTCAAAAGGATGTTCTGTCCCGGCTTAAGCAGCGGGCCATACGAGCCGTCGCGACGATTGAGGTAGCGCGCATGGCTCTGCGGCGTGGCGGTTACCATAAGTTCGGTGGCATCCTGAATTCCCGGCAGGAGGCGCTCGGCTCTCGCGATGAGTGATTTTGCGAAAGCCTCTTTGGCTGCCTTGTACTCCTGGCTCCGGTATTCATACTGCTCCCACTGCCACGTCTCAGCAGTCACAAAGAGGTGCAGGGCGTGCTTGCCCGGCGGCGCGAGCGACGGGTCGAGCACCGAGGGCGCAGAGAAGTAGATCGTGCCGCCAAGCTCGTCGTACTTCGACCAGTCATCGACAATGATGTGATGCATGTGGAACCCCGGCGGCACGATCGAACCGTCCACGCCAAGCCAGATCTGGAACCAGCTCGGAGCCTTGATGAAACGATCATCCGGAATCCGCAAACGGGGATCGTCCACGAGCTTACTGAAGGTGTCCCACACCGTGGCGTTGCTGACCACCGCCTTCGCACTCACTTCCGTGCCGTCAGAGAGACGAACGCCGACCGCCGAGCCGTTCTTGACGATCACCTTCGACACTTCGCTGCCAAACCGGATCGACCCGCCGAATTTTTCGAACCCCTTCACCAGCGCCGCCGGAATGGTTCCCGAGCCACCGACGGGATAGTTGATTCCTCCATGGTGCCGGTCGGCCAGGCAGATGCCCGCGTTGACCAGCGGGGTTGAAACCGCGTCCTGCACCGCCCACGAGTAGGCTTCGAGATCGATGAAGCGCAGCAGCTCTTTGTCGCTGATGTAACGCCGCGCTACGTTGCCCATCGAAAAGAGCGTCTTGACGCCAAGTGCCATGACCTTCAGCGGATGGCGGGCACCGACAACGCCCAGGTGTATCACATCTTCGAGCGACCCAGCGGGCAATGAATTCAAAATCTCATAGACCGATTCGAGCTCGTCGTAAAATTTCCGGATGCCCGTCCGTTCGTGCGGAAACCGGCGGCAGAGCGATTCGAGAAAACGGTCGCGGTCAAACCAGGCCGGGACGTCGAAGCCCCCCGGCATGTGGTAATGAATCTGCACCGGATCGGGAATAGTCTCGACCGCAATACCGAGCTTGCGGAAAATCCGTGAATGCAGGTTAAGCGTGCCCATTGCGTCGTCATCGCAGAAACCGTAAAACACCGAAGCTCCGGCATCGAAGGTGTAACCTCCCTTCTCAAACGACGAACAGCTCCCACCGGGAAACCTGTTCTTTTCGAAAACGACGGTTGAAAAACCTCGCTCCTGCAACAACGCAGCCGCCGTCAGGCCTCCGATACCCGCCCCAATGACAATGACATCAACCATTTCAGCCATCTTTCACACTTTTTTGTACCGAGCCAAACTATCCGCCACAAAACCATCATTTGGCGATTGACTCAAATTTCTCTAAAGATATATTTTTATATTGGTTGTTATGAACGTCCTTATCAAAGGTCATCGAATTCGCGGCTCTATTCAGGAGATCTCCTCTCAAAGCATTCGGCAAAACCACACCCCATGAAAGAGAACAAACAGACGCTCACAGCTCAGGAACAGCTCAAACAGCAGGAGTTTCAAAAGGAGGCTGTCGCGCATATCAATTCACTCTACAACTATGCGCTGCATCTCACGATGAACCCTGACGATGCCCATGATCTGGTGCAGGAGACATACCTGAAAGCATATAGATTTTTCGATTCCTTCGAGCGGGGAACAAACTGCAAGGCGTGGTTGTTCAAAATTCTCAAAAACAATTACATCAACAAATTTCGTAAAAACGCAAGGGAACCCGGCAAAGTCGATTACGACCTGATCAAGGACTTTTACCATACGATCAAGGATGTGCAGAGCGACACAACCGAAGCCGAGTCGGATTTTTTCCATTCCCTGTTGCACGAAGAGGTTTACCAGGCATTGCAGTCACTTCCCGAAGAGTTCAGGGAAGTCATACAGTTGTGTGACATTGAAGGATTTACCTATGAGGAGATTGCCAACATGGTCGAAAGCCCGATCGGAACGGTTCGATCACGTTTGTACAGAGGCAGAAAACTGTTGCGTGCCAAACTTGAAGATTACGCCAAAAAGCATGGATACGACACCGAAATCGATCAGTGATCCCTTTCATTCAAACAATTTATCAGTTGACAGCCATGAACTGTAACAAAGCAATGGTGCTCATGAGCGCAGCTATTGACGGGGAACTTTCCGCGAAAGAAGAGGAAGAACTTGCCCAACACCTTGCTGAATGTCCTGCATGCCGGGCCGAGTTTCAGGATGCAAAAAAAACCAAAATCATTATCAAAGAACGTATCGTTCGGTTCAAGGCACCGTCAACCCTCATCGAGTCAATTACAAGGCTGACCACCATTACTTCCTGAAGTACCCTCCCCATAAATACAGTATTTTCCTCGCAATCACACAGTCATACAATAAATGCAAAGGTTGTTTTTTGGTTTGATTAATGTGATTTAATAACTATATATCTCAATATTTTTTTCATTCGCACCATTGAATGACGCAAAGAGGCATTAACAGGATTATGACATGAGCAAATCGATGACGATTACAGAAGAGGAAGTAAAAAAATGGCAATTCAATATGCCGGACGAGATGCTCGACGCTGTATCAAACCGGTTCAAACTGCTTTCAGAGCCGATGCGGCTTAAAATTTTGCGAGCGCTCTGCGACCGGGAGCACACGGTTCAGGAGATCGTCAAGGAGGTCGGCGCAAGCCAGGCAAACATCTCCAAGCATCTGGCACTCATGCACGACAACGGTGTCGTCAACCGCCGCAAAGAGGGACTCAAGTGCTACTACCGGATTTCGGACGACAGCATCGTCTACGCCTGCTTTCTCATCTCGAAAAGCGTGGTTGAAAACCTTCAGGACCGTTTGAGCTGGATTCAGAAAGTGAACACCAACCTGACAACCTGAACAGTTTTGCGCAGATAGAACAGATATCAGGGCGATACTCAATATCGCCCTGTTTTTGTTTCCGCCACTCGCCTGACCCTATCCACCAGATAATAACGCCGCCTGACAGACGCGGCATGTACTGATTAACCAACCTTCTTCCCTTCACCCTGCGCTGTTTTTCTTACTGCTCCCCGCCTCGCAGTCTGACAAAATGACCACCATCGTGTCATATCACCGATAAATACACGCATATCTGTCAGACACAGAGCGAATCAAAGTGAAAAAAACGCTTTGGCACGTCTTTTGATGTTTCAATAACAGAGGTGATCAAGGATCGCCACAAACCAAAACGACTGAAAACAAACAAACCATAACGGAGAACACCATGTTGATGAAAATAGCGAAAGACCCAATGAGACTGTTCGATGATATCTGGAGCGGCAGCCAGATGGCTGTAGCTCCGTCATTCAAGGTCGATATTTCTGAAGACGAGAATGCCTACCATCTCGACGCCGAACTTCCGGGCATTGCAAAGGAACAGATCGCACTGAACATTGAGGATGACGTACTCACCATCAAGGCTGAACGCACGCACAAAGAGGAGGAGAAAAAGAAGAATTACCACAGGGTAGAAAGAACCTACGGCTCATTCTCGCGCAGTTTCAATATCGGCGAGATCATCGACCAGGAGCACATCGGCGCGACCTACGACAACGGCGTGCTGCACGTCACACTGCCGAAGACCCAGCCGGCAAAGAAAACCAAGGAAATTCCAATCAACTAACCGATTCTCCCGAACGCCTCCTGACAGAAAGGAGGCGTTCAACGTAGATCAAAACCATTAAAAAAAGGAATTACACATCATGGGTAAAATTATCGGAATCGACCTCGGCACCACCAACTCCTGCGTAGCGGTCATGCAGGGTACCCAGCCGACGGTCATAGAAAACTCTGAAGGCAGCCGCACGACTCCGTCGATGGTCGCTTTCACCAAAACGGGCGAAAGGCTCGTGGGCCAAGCTGCAAAGCGCCAGGCCGTTACCAACCCGAAAAACACCATTTTTTCGATCAAGCGCTTCATGGGCCGCAAATACGACGAAGTGCCGAACGAGAAAAAGCTTGCCTCGTACGACGTGGTCAATGAAGGTGGCTATGCCAAGGTGAAGATCGGCGACAAAACGTATTCTCCACAGGAGATCTCGGCCATGATCCTGCAGAAGATGAAGCAGACGGCAGAAGACTTCCTCGGAGAAAAGGTCACCGAAGCTGTTATTACCGTACCGGCATACTTCAACGACGCTCAGCGTCAGGCCACCAAGGACGCAGGCAAAATCGCGGGTCTCGAAGTCAAGCGCATCATCAACGAGCCGACCGCTGCAGCGCTGGCTTACGGCCTCGACAAGAAAAAGGAAAACGAGAAAGTGGCCGTCTTCGACCTTGGCGGCGGTACGTTTGACATCTCGATTCTCGAACTCGGCGGTGGCGTGTTCGAGGTGAAATCGACCGATGGTGACACCCACCTCGGCGGTGACGATTTCGACCAGGTGATCATCAACTATCTGGCCGACGAGTTTAAGAAACAGGAAGGCATCGACCTTCGCAAGGACGCTATCGCCCTCCAGCGCTTGAAAGAGGCTGCCGAAAAGGCCAAAATCGAACTGTCATCACGCACCGACACCGAGATCAACCTCCCCTTCATCACCGCGACCCAGGAAGGCCCGAAGCATCTCGTAATCAACCTTACCCGCGCCAAGTTCGAGGCGATGAGTGCGGCGTTGTTCGACAAGTTGTTCGAACCGTGCCGCCGCGCCATCAAAAACTCAAAGTTCGACATAAAGGAGATCGACGAGGTGGTGCTGGTTGGCGGCTCGACACGCATTCCGAAGGTACAGGCGCTCGTGAAGGAGTTCTTCGGCAAGGAGCCCAACAAGAGCGTGAACCCCGACGAGGTGGTTGCCATCGGTGCAGCGATTCAGGGTGGCGTGCTTCAGGGCGACGTCACCGACGTGCTCCTGCTCGACGTCACTCCGCTGTCGCTCGGTATCGAAACCCTCGGCGGCGTCATGACCAAGCTGATCGAAGCCAACACCACCATTCCGACCCGCAAGCAGGAGATCTTCTCCACCGCTGCAGACAACCAGACTTCGGTTGAGGTGCACGTGCTGCAGGGCGAGCGCCCGATGGCTAGCGACAACAAGACCCTCGGCAGGTTCCACCTCAGCGACATTCCGCCGGCACCGCGCGGCGTTCCGCAGATCGAGGTGACCTTCGACATCGACGCAAACGGCATCCTGAACGTGTCGGCCAAGGACAAGGCGACCGGCAAAGAGCAAAGCATCAAGATCGAGGCCAGCGGCAAGCTCACCGAGGCCGAGATCGAGAAAATGAAAGAGGACGCGAAAGCCCACGCCGCCGAAGACCAGAAGCGCAAGGAGGAGATCGAGCTGAAGAACTCTGCCGACTCGCTGATCTTCAGCACCGAAAAGCAGCTCACCGAGCTTGGAGACAAGCTTCCTGCGGACAAGAAGGCTGCCATCGAGAGCGCGCTCGAAAAACTGAAAGAGGCGCACAAGAGCGGCAGAGTTGATGCGATCAAACCCGCAATGGACGAGCTGAGCAAGGTCTGGAGCGATGCTGCTTCGAACCTTTACGGCCAGCCTGGCGCGGAACCGCAGCCCGAAACCAACGGCCACGCCGGAGGCAGCAAAGGCGGCGACGGAGCGGTCAACGCTGAATACGAAGTGATCGACGGCGACGACAAGTAAAAGCTATCGAGCCAACCACAATCAAAAAGCCCCGTATCAGTAAGAACGGGGCTTTTTGCGTTTATGACGATGAAGCGGGTTGAACACTACCTGTCATTGCGAAGAATGCAGCGGCTCGGCCAATCAAGTTCACCCCTCAGCGCAAAGCATCTCCTCCAGAATGTCCGAGGCCGTGGCGACGGCACTGACGCACACCGTTTCAAAGAGCTTCAGCTCACGCGCTTTTTGCAGGTTTTCCGGCTCTCCGATGCAGAGACCGAGAATCGATTCGCAACGGGCTGAACCCATGCGCTTTTCGAACTCTTCAATAAATTGCCGACCAAGCTCGTACGTTTTCTTTCTGTTCACCAGCTCCTCGACGCCGCCCATGCCGTAGCGCATCGACAGCACCATCAGCGCCCCGGTCACCGCGCCGCACATCCCGCCACCCGACCCGGCCACGCCGCCGCCGAACATCGTCGCCAGCCTCAGCGCGCTCGCTTCGTCCAGCACCTTGGTCTGCCGAAAAGCTGCAAACACCGCTTGGCTGCAATTGCATCGATTGCTGAACAGTTCCAGAGCTCTTTCTTTTCTGTGCATGGGATTTATACGGTAAAGAGATTTTGATAATCGGGTTAATTTAGGAAAAGGTCTGCAAATAAAAAATTTTATAGCTTAAACGATCAGGCAAGCTGTAAATATACTCAACCAATGAACATTAACGCCTAAGTGTTTGAGCAGCATCCCTTAACGACAGCATTGCAAGGACGGGAAGTGCGCACTATCTGAAAAAAGTCGGAAAATCATCACACACAACTTCCCGTAAAGGAGGTGAGCGAGGCTATGAAATCTTTTTTTATTTGCAGACCTTTTGCTAACTTGAACCAACTAAGGTTTACACCACCAAGAGGTGCCCAGTCAGCCAATCAAACCGAGCAGAACCATGCAACCTCAGCTCAGCCGCCCACAAACCGCATCCAACCAGGTTCGCAAAGCTGTTTCCGGCCCATGGTCAGGAAATGCGGTACACAAAGCCGAAAAGTATTTCATTACATCAGCAAAACGCGATCGCGACGGCAAGCTTCAGATCGAGCTTGTTCCGGCTTCTGGCCGCCGCAAGCTGTCGCCAACCCCGGAGATGATCCGCCGGCTCATCGATGGCGAAATCGAGATTTACATCCTCACCACCCAGCCTGACATCGCCATCGACATGAACAAGGAGATCATCGACATGGAAAACCGCTATGTCATTGATTTTGACAAACGCGGCGTCAAGTGGACGATGCGGGAGATTCCTGTTTTCTACCACGAAGGCAAGGGGCTGTGCGTGGAGCTTCATAACAAGATTTACACCCTCGACCAGTTTTTCAAATAAACAAGCTTGTTTCAGCACCTCTCTCAAGCAAATCTGTTCAAAAAGAGCCATGTACCAGCGTGGCTCTTTTTTTGCCCATAAAAAACGCCCGGTGATGTCCGGGCTTTTCAGAGTGCCTGCAATTACTTCTTATCGAGATTCTTTTGGGCGAGTTTCGCCTCAGGAGATTGCGGATAAAGATTGAGTACATCCTTGTAACGCGCTTTTGCGTTGGCCTCATCTCCGATTTTCGCGAATGAAAGTCCCTGCTTGTACAGCGCAGCGGGCCGTTTCGGACTCTTTGTATATCTGGCAATCACGGTCTGATATTCAAGGATGGCCTTCTCGTACCACTTTTCGTTGTAATAAGTCTCAGCCAAGAAGAACTGGGCGTCGGCAACTTTCGGCGATTTGGGATTACCGGTCATAAAAGCATTGAAACTCTCGCGAGCGCCAGCGTAATCTCCCCTCTTCATTTTGATCAACCCTTCGCTGAGTAATGCCTCACCAGTTGCAGCCGAAGCCTCTTCTTTAGACTGAGCCGATGTACTTCCAGAAGAATTGCTTGACATTGAAGATGACGGTGGTGGCGGCAAAACCTTCGGCACCAAAGACTTGTCTTTTCCGGTACTCTCAATCCCGAGATATTGTTCTATCCTTGCAATCCGGTTTTCAAGATCATCGACCTTTCTGACCAGCAGGGAATCCTCCATATCGAGCCTTTTCTTTGAAGTCCGATAATCGTATTGCAATTCATCGATTTTCCCATTAAGAGAAGCGATCTCTTCACGGTACTGGGTCATTTCGGAATAGGAACCCGCAGACTGCTGTTTTATAACCGTTGACTCCTGCTTGAGCTGCGAAACCTCCCCCTGAACATAGCTCAGATCTTTCTGCGATGCACATGCAGAAAGAAAAATGGCAGGAACCAACAAAAGACGTCTGGTTTTCATCATGGATCGATATTTGGTTCATGAATAACAAAACCGGGGGCTGGGCATAACCCGGCCTCCGGTATAGTGCTCATTCGATCGGAAGATTTACTTCACGACAAAATGGTCTCTTCTGTTCTTTGCCCAAGCCTCTTCGTTATGACCGGGGTCAAACGGCTTTTCTTCGCCGTAACTGACGGTAGAAAGACGGCCTCCGCTTACTCCAAGGTTAACCAGATACATTCTGGCTGCTTCAGCACGACGCTCACCAAGCGCGATGTTGTACTCATCGGTCCCCCGCTCATCGCAATGTCCCTCAATGATCACGGCAGAAGTAGGGTTTTTCTGCATCCAGGCGGCATTCTGATTGAGTTGTTCCTGTGCTTCGGAGCTTAGTGCCGAACTGTCGAAATCGAAGAAAATATCACCAATAATTGAACCGGCCTTGCCCCCTTGGCCGATATCTTCCACACTCACTCCTGCTCCTGCTCCAGTTCCGCCTCCCATTCCCGATCCATAACCGGCTCTGGAGGTTTCATCTGTTGATACTGCACTTTTTGAAGAACAGCCTGCCAAAATGATCATGGCCGCACCGATAATTCCTGTTAACGTACGTCTCATGGGTATTCTCTCGTTGTGTTGATGGAATAAAAAAAGACTGGAAAGCTTTTATGCCCTCCATATCTTCATGGCAAATTTACTTCTCCACGAAATGCGCCCATCTGTTCTTTGACCCCGCTGTTTCATCGTGCCCAAGGTCAAACGGTTTTTCTTCACTGTAACTGATAGTGGTCATTCGTGCCTGATCGGCACCAAAACTCATCATACCTTGCACTTGCATTCCCTACGTTCGCCAAGTGCCATGTTGTACTCCGATGTACCCCGTTCGTCGCAATGACCTTCAACGACAATGCTTTTTCCTGCATGAGAAGCCATCTACTCGGCATTTTTCCTGAGCTGCGCATCACCTTCTAGCGTAATTCTGGAACGGTCATAAATCCCTCTCTTTAGTAAAGGCTGACAAAATGAGCCACTACTTGCTTACAGACCATGATGGCTGCTGCTGCTCACCTTGCATATTCAGCAAAGGGCGCTGATTCGAACCGTCAGCATTCATGACGTAGAGCCGTCTTCTGCCATCCCGGGTCGATGAAAAAACAATCATGCTTCCATCAGGAGACCACGACGGATGCTCATTATTGCCTGAACCACTGGTCAGCTGAAGCAGACCTGATCCGTCGACATTTATCGAAAATATATTGATTTCACCACTCTTTTGCATTGAAGAGTACAAGATTTTGTCGCCGTTTGGTGACCATGAGGGCTGGGTATTGTAGATGCCACTGTAGGTCAGTCGCCGAACCTGGCCACTATTCATATCCTGAATGAAAATCTGTGGACCACCTTGCCGGGTCGAGACAAACGCCATTTTCGAGCCGTCTGGCGAAAAGGTTGGAGACACATCGATGCCGCCGCCTTTGGTCAACCGGCGCTCGACCGTGCCATCGGCCCTGATGAGGTAAAGGTCCTGATCGCCCTCGTAGGAGAGTGTTGTCACAAGCGTGTTCGTGCCTGGACGCCATGCCGGGCTGATGCACACCCCGTGCTTGTTGACCGAAACTTTCGCGCCAGTGGCGATATTCTTGATATAGAGATTAGGCTTACCGCTCGTATAATCCGTCCATGCGATGTAAGTACCATCTGGCGAAACTGCGGGCGTAAGAGAGATTGACCTCGAATTGGTGAGCTGCACGACATTCTCTCCGTCGAAATCACACATGTAAATCTCTTTGTTCCCGGTGCGGTTGGCGACAAAAACGATTCTGGTGCCGAAAACGGAGCGTTTGCCAGTAAGCAACTCGACAAGATCGGCACAGAAACGCAAGCCGATCGCCCGGAGCTGGGACTCTTCCCCAGTATAGGTACGAGCGAGCAGCGACTTGCCGGATGAATCATAAACATGCATTTCGAGAACAGGTCGTCCCGACCTCTTTGTCACAGAACCGCCCGCGTAAATATCGCCGCCAACAGATGCAATGGAGGCAAAATTCAGCCCGCCATTCTGACCATTCCTGATATTCAGAGGGGCCGGCAGCAGATTGAACAGACCGGTGAAATCGAGTCCCTTATTGATAGTAACATCAAGACTTCTGGCCCACTCCCTCTGCTTGCCACCGTCGGCAGATGTTTTGTCAAGGACGACCGCAATCCTGCTGGCACCCTCTTTACGGATAGCAATGTATTCACCAACCTCTTCAGCTCTGAGCGTGAATGGCACGAAGAGCATACCGAACAGCATGATGCAGAGACAGGCGAATGAATTTCTGGTGCTTCTCATATCAGTCGGAAATGAATTTATGTTTTCGTAACAGGTAAAAACAGTTCGGGCGGGACACAGTCATGGCCTTAATCATGCAAACCGGTAAAAAACACCTCAAAACTGTCAGGGGGACAGCCTTTCTGAGTATACAACAACTTTGCGATACAAGGCAACCTATCAACAGAGATGTTCAGCGCCCGACACCTTCGGGAGTGAAAACAAACCCTACCCAGATCCCTTTGGCACCGTATTCCCTGGGAAGCGAGGGAAATGGCATCGATTTGGCAAGCGCGTTTTTGACGGAATTGTTCAGGTATTCGCTCGATGATTTACGGTCATAGCGAATCTCGTTGACCGATCCGTCCGGCAGAATCAGCAGGGAAACGTAGACCTCCATGCCCGAAGTGCTCCGAACCATCTGGCTTGAAAAAGACCAGTTGTTCTGGATAATGTCGGCAATTCTGGCCTTGTAGGAATCGAACGCTCCCCCGCCACCAGTGCCGTAACGTCCACCACCAGCGCCTGAGCCGGAACCGGATCTGGCAGGACCACCGCCGCCGGACGCAACTTTTTTCTGAAGATTGGCCAATGTACTGCTGAGATTGCTCGGAGCCGCAGATTTGCCCGTTTCTGCTTTCTGGCTGGCCGATTTACTCTTCAGCCGTTCAAGAGCTTCCTGAAGATTCTTCCGTTCATCCGCTGCACTCTGCGTCTTCGGCGCTGGCTCGGGAGCCTTTACCGGAGCTTTGAGCGGAGGCTTTTCAGGAATCTTCTTGACTGCCGCCACAGGCTCGGCAATCTTTTTCCGTTCATCCGCTGCGCTCTGCGTCTTCGACGCTGGCTCGGGAGCCTTTACTGGAGCTTTGACCGGAGGCTTTTCAGGAATCTTCTTGACTGCCGCCACAGGCTTGGCAATCTTTTTCACTGGTTGAGGAGGTGGCTCTGCCACCTTCTTTGCCGACGCCAGTTCGGGAGTTTCCGCCTGCTTCTCAATGGCGGCTGGCGGTGTTTCGGGACTTTTCGGCCCGCCAGCGGGACCGGGAAGTCCGGGCATCTGCACCAACGAAACATTGACGATCTTCATCGGCGGATGCATCCGGACGTAAAGCAGCTGAAGAACAACGACAGCAGCAACAACGGCCACATGCGCTGCCGCGGCAATACCAAGCCAGACGTAAAACCGCCGCTGTTCAAGTTTCAGTTCAACCCTGCGCTGCATACCTTGCCTGCCGAATCAACGTTTCTGGCTATCAGTCACCAACGGTTCAGTGACCATGCCGACCTTTTCCACCCCGGCATCCCTGATCGCTGCCATGACCGACATAACGAAACCGTACGGCAGTGTCTTGTCGGCCTTGAGATAGACCTCTTCAGCCTTCATTGATTCGAGAATTTTCGGCAGGCGCTCGGATATCTGCGATTCGTCGAGCTGATAATTGTTGATCATGATCTTTCTCGACGCATCGACGCTCACCACAAGCCCTTTTGGATCGATATCCATCCGCTCATGCGTCGTCTGCGGAACATCCACCTTCATACCGCTGGTCATCATGGGAGCCGTCACCATGAAGATAACGAGCAGCACCAGCATGACGTCAACGAAAGGCGTCACGTTGATCTCGCTCATGAGCCTGGTTTTCTGACCGGTCATCATCGCCGAACTCCCGCTTACTGATTGAGATATGAGTCGACGAAGTCGAGAGCGAAATCTTCCATGTCACGCTCTATCTGACCGATCTGATGGGCCAGATAGTTGTAACCCATCACGGCCGGAATCGCCGCAACCAAACCAGTCGCCGTGGCCACGAGTGCCTCCGAGATGCCCGGAGCAACTGCCGCAAGCGAGGCCGATTTCATCAGACCAATATTTTGGAAAGAGCTCATAATACCCCAGACAGTGCCAAACAGGCCGATGAAGGGGGCGGTGTTGCCAACCGTAGCCAGAAACGGCACCATGTGAGTCAGGCGCTTGCTTTCGGCGTTGACCTCGCGTTTGACGGCAAGCATGATGCGCTCCTTCACATTTGATGCGGTGGCGCGGTCACGCATCCCGCTATACTCGATGTAACCGGCGCGGAATACTCTCGCAAGGGAACTGTTCCGGTAGTTTTCGCTCGCTGCGAACAGCTTGTCTGCATTCCTCAAGTCGAAAAACGAGTCCAGAAAATCCTGCGACTCATTCATCGACTTTCTGACAAACCCGAACTTCCAGGCGATAATCGCCCAGGAAATGATTGAAAAAAGGATCAACACCAGCAGCACCATCACCACCACCGGACCGGAGCCGGCAATCATCGAGACGATTCCGCCACTCGCATGTTCAAGCATGTTCGATTCCCTCTGATAGGTTCACAATGATAAAGAGACCAGATTCCGGACAACCAGGTAGGCGACAGCGGAACCCGATATTGCACACAATGTATTGACCAGATCATTGTTTACAAAATCATATCCCTTGAGCAGTTCGTTGGCGACACGACTGCCGTCGGAAGCGATGCTGTGCGTCCGTTCCGTCACCTTCTGGCGGATGGGATCGTAATACTGAGCCTGCACCGTCGCGCCAAAAAAGCTGTCCACGAGGCTGGCGAAAAGTCCGGAAACGCCAATCACCAGAAGCGACGTCACGATGCCAACCTGATCGATCCATGACACATTCATCAGAACGGCGCTTGAACAGATGAGCAGCGAACCGAGAAACGATGCCAACGTGCCGGGAATGGAGACGCCACCGGAGGTTCCAACCGGCACATCCTTGAAGGTGGTAATGAGGCGCGCTTTGGCATTGGGCCACATCGTGCCGATTTCGGTCGCCCAGGTATCGGCCTGCACGGCGGCGAGCGTGCCGAGATAGGCAAAGAAAATGTAGGGATCGCCGGTCAGCGAGTAGATCACCATCATGATCCATGCCACGCCGCCATTGGCGTACACTTGACCGGCATCGCGCTGGGATCCCTTCTCGAACACCAGGTCGAACTTCGCCTTCCGCTTGTGACCGAGCTTGGAGAGAATGGAGGAAAGCAGATAGAAGGTCAGCATCGGCACGGTCCAGACCATGCCGCCAACGCCGAAAATGGTCGTTCCGAGCAGAAAAGTCGCCGTGGCGCCGCTGTTGTTGAGAAACTTGACCTTGATCGAAAAGATCGCAATGAAAAGTGCAAAAAGCCCGCCAAGAAGTAAGCCGTCAATCGTCACCATACTGTTGACATCGACCACATAAAGCACATAGGCAATCGCAAGCGGGATGAAAAGATTGTCGAGACCCCACGAAAGCAGCGCTTCAACAGCCGTGACCAGCAGCGCCAGAAGCAATGCCAGGGCAAGCAGCTTCCAGATCGGCTGTCCAACGAGCCCCCCGGTAAAGGCGTCCCGGAAAACAAAGATTGATACAGAAAGAATGACAAGGCTGGAAATGAACATGGCCATCGACCCCTCAATGCTCTTCCGGCTTTTGGTGAGGTTCTCGATATGCCGTCCACCGGCTGCCGTCCCCACCAGTGCAGCCAGCGCATCGCCAATACCCAGCACCAGCATTGAGATTTGGAGAATCCAGACATGCTCACCCCACAGAAACAGTGCCTGCAAGAAAAATACCAACGGAAAAAGCACCGGCCCGTAACTGATGACCCTCTCCCCCTCCTGCGTTACGACCGGCTCGCCGTGCAACGATTGCAGAATCCCGGCCTTGAGGCTCACCAGTCCGACAACGGCAAACAGAAAAGCGGCGGCGAGAGGATAAAAATTCGAGCTGAAGTACGATGGAATGAAAAACATCACGACCCCCATGCACAGGTGAATCACCTTCCGGACGACAAGCGGAGTAACACTGAATTTTCTGGTCAACAGCTCACCAAGCACCAAAAAAAATCCGACGAGAGTCAAAAGAAGAAAAAAAGAGGGCATATCCTGCGGAGAGGGAGACTGGATGTTCACCATGGTACTGATATTTGGTTTACAGGTGCCGCATAAACAGAATCCTGTGTTTCAAAGATACAATTATTAAGTTTTTACACCACTACGATCAAATGAAAATGGGTCTGTTCTGTAAGATACCATGTGTAAACGGTCATCGTGTCCTCTCATGTAACAAGGAGCAAAACTATGACCAGAAAGAAAGACAAGACCCCGGACATTCAGGGCGAGCTGATCGGGCAGCTCGGCTATCCAAAGCATCTACCCATCATGCCCAACACCGGCAACAGCCGCAACGAACACGGCATGAGCGTCCGCGACATGCAGGCCATGTTGCTGGAAAACTCTACCAGCTCGAAGTCTCCGAAGCGCTCATCAGCAGCGTGACCGACGCGGTGCTCGACAACGTGCATGCCTGGCAGAGTCGCCCGCTCGCTGCGCAACGTGCTGAAAACCAAAGGCTCATTCCCGACTGACGAATCGATTATCAAGCTGATCTATCTTGCCATGCAGAATATTGCCAAAAAATGGACGATGCCGCTACGCAACCGGGGTGCGGTTATCAATCAGTTTTTCATTACATTAGAGGGAACGGGGCCCCTATGAAAACGACCGTTGACACACTTGGCTGAACAGGCTCGAATAATGTGATTGTCGCGCTCCGGATGCACCGGTTTCTGTCAATAAACTTTTTTCCATGAGTACTTCATGTTCAGAACCCTTTATAACAAGATTTCCTCGACCTCTATTCGCGAGGAGGCTGCGCAGTCGCATGTTCGCTCGGAGGACGAACAGTTTCTTCTGAAACTCTGCAACGCCCCGGTCGATGAGGCGTTGCGACTCATGGAGAGCCGCGTTGATGGTCTCGACAGCCAAGAGGCGTCGAAAAGGCTATCGAAATACGGCAAAAACGAAATATCCCTAGCCACCCGCCCCTCCTTCTTGCAGGATATTCTGCATCGCCTTTCCAGTCCACTTGTTATCCAGCTCGTTCTGATCGCCGTCGTGTCGGGCGTCACCGGTGACATGACCTCTTCTGCCATCGTCGGCATGATGATCCTGTTGAGCGTCGGCACTTCCTATGTGCTCGAGCGCCGTTCGGGCAATGCGGTCGAGGCGCTCGGCAAGCGCGTGCAGTCACGCGCGCACGTCATTCGCAACGGCCTCGAAGCCGAGGTGCCACTCTCGGAACTGGTGCCGGGCGACATCGTGCAGCTTCAGGCCGGATCGGTCATTCCCGCCGACCTCCGGCTCATCTCCGCGAAAGATTTCTTTGTCGGCCAGGCTGCGCTGACCGGTGAAACCATGCCGGTCGAAAAGAGTGCCGACGCTGGCGAAACCGGCAATCTCGGCATTCTCGAACTGCGCAACGCCTGCTTCCAGGGAAGCAGCGTCAGCAGCGGTTCGGCGCGTGCGGTGGTGGTCAACACCGGCAGTCGCACATTCTTCGGCGCTATCGCCGAGCGGCTGAACCAGCGGCGCGATGAGACCGACTTTGACAAGGGCATCCGGTCGTTCACCTGGCTGATGATCCGCTTCATGGTGGTGATGGTGTCAACGGTGTTCCTGATCGTCGGGCTGACCAAGGGAAACTGGCTCGAATCGCTCTTCTTCAGCCTCTCGGTGGCCGTCGGCTTGACGCCGGAAATGCTGCCGATGATCGTGACGGTCAACCTGGCCAAGGGCGCGTTGAGCATGGCTCGCAAGAAGGTGATCGTCAAGCAACTCTCGTCGATCCAGAATTTCGGTGCAATCGATATTCTCTGCACCGACAAGACCGGCACCCTGACGCAGGATCACGTGCTGCTTGAAATGGCGGTCGATGTGATGGGCGAACAGAGCGACAATGTGCTGCGCTACGCCTATCTCAACAGCTTTTTCCAGACCGGCCTGCGCAACCTGCTCGACCGCGCGGTGCTGGATCATCAGGAGTTCGCGGTCGATGGTAACTGCAAGCTCATCGATGAGTTACCGTTCGATTTCCAGCGCCGCCGCATGTCGGTAGTGGTCGATTATGAGGGCGATCACGTGCTGATCTCGAAAGGGGCTGTCGAGGAGATTTTCGCCTGCTGCGACCGCTACCAGATCGATGACGAAATCTACCCGCTCATCGGCATGATCCGCGACGACCTGTTCGAGGAGGTGGCGGCGCTGAACAATAACGGCTACCGCGTGCTCGCCATCGCCTACAACGAGTTCCCGCCCGACCGGAAACGATTCACCCACGACGACGAGAAGAACCTGATTCTGCTCGGCTACATCGCGTTCCTCGATCCGCCAAAGGATTCGACCGCTCAGGCACTGGTGAAGCTTCGCGAGGCTGGCGTCAAGGTCAAGATTCTGACCGGCGACAACGCTCTCGTGACCCGCAAGATTTGCAAGGATGTGGGCATGGCGGTCAACCGCGTGGTGACGGGCGACGAGCTGGCCCGCCTGTCGCCTGATCTGTTCGGCAAGGCGGTCGAGGAGGCCGATGTGCTCGCCAAGCTCTCGCCGTTGCAGAAGGAGGAGGTGGTGCAGTCGCTGCGCAAACAGGGGCACGTGATCGGCTTCATGGGCGACGGCATCAACGACGCGCCCGCCCTGCGCGCCGCCGACGTGGGTATTTCAGTCGATTCGGCGGTGGACGTGGCCAAAGAGTCCGCCGATATCGTGCTGCTCGAAAAGAGCCTCATGGTGCTCGATGACGGCATTCTCGAAGGGCGGCGCGTTTTCACCAACATCATCAAGTACATCCGGATGGGGGCCAGCTCGAACTTCGGCAACATGTTCAGCGTCGTCGGCGCGAGTTACCTGCTTCCGTTCCTGCCGATGCAGCCGATCCAGATTCTGCTCAACAACCTGCTCTACGACTTTTCGCAAACCGGCATTCCCACCGACAACGTGGACGAGGAGCAGGTCAGGAGTCCGCGCAAGTGGGACATCGGCAACATCAAGTGGTTCATGATCGTCATAGGTCCGATCAGCTCAATTTTCGATTACGCCACCTTCGCCCTGATGTGGTTTTTCTTCAACTCGAAACTGTTCATCGATCCGGCGGCGACCGGCGCGGCCAAAGCCCACGCCGTGCAGCTCTTCCAGACCGGCTGGTTCGTCGAGTCGCTCCTGACGCAAGCGCTCATCGTGCACATCATCAGGACGCGCAAAATCCCGTTCCTGGAAAGCCACGCCTCGCTGCCGATGCTGCTGACGACGCTCGCGGTCATGGCGATAGCCGTCTGGCTACCGTACTCGCCTTTCGCTTCGCTCTTCGGGATGGTGCCGTTGCCGCTGGCCTATTTCGGCTGGATCGCGCTGTTCCTGCTGAGTTACGCAGCATTGACTCACAAGATCAAAACCTGGTTTTTCAAACGTTTCGGAGGTAACTGAACATGTTAAAAAGCGTTCTCGACGCCCTTGAAAACGGGCGGCTGGTCGAGCTGCCCGACAACGACAAGAGCGACGCCTTGCAGTTCCTGGCCACAATACTCGAAGCGGTACCCTCGATTCCGGCGGGTTCCAATATCGTCGAAATCGTGCTCGAACACGAAAAAAACTCCAACACCTCGCTCGGCTTCGGATGGGCCTGCCCCCACGCGCGCGTAAACTTCGACGGCGACCTCTGCTGCGCCATCGGCTGGAGTCCGGCGGGGATCGATTACGGCATCGCGGGCGAACCGCTCGTGCGCTTGGTGGTGATGTTTTTCGTGCCCGAAAACCAGCGCAACACCTATCTCAAGGAGGTTTCGACGCTTGCGCGGGTGCTGAAAAGCAACCCGGAGTTTCAGAATCTCGAACCGATTGGCGACCTCGACCAGGTAAGAAACACCCTGCTCGACATGACGCATCAGGCGATGAGCGAAGGCGGCAAAAACTACCGAGCCAGGATGATCCAGCTCGACACGCTCACCAAAAGCGCAGGGGATGCCGGGCACTACTGGCTGAAGGGAATGCAGATCGACGCCCTGCTGGTCGTTGCTGGACCGGATATAAAGCCGCTGGTTTTGTCACAAAATGCGGAACTCTCCAGACTCGCCACCCAGGACACCCAGCTCGTCCCCGCCATCGCCTCCGGCAACCACTACGAACTGCAAGGCTGGCAGATCGTGCGGAGAAGCTCAACTGCGTATGCAGGAGAGCGGGTGATTTACGACTGTCTGGCCATAAA
Organism: Chlorobaculum tepidum TLS; assembly: GCF_000006985.1. NCBI lineage: Bacteria > Pseudomonadati > Chlorobiota > Chlorobiia > Chlorobiales > Chlorobiaceae > Chlorobaculum > Chlorobaculum tepidum. The sequence continues at coordinate 628,031 of NC_002932.3, read as the reverse complement.
AACCCGTCAGGGGCAAGGCGCTCCGGAAGCTGGAGGGTGAGTGATACGGCAGCTGTCCCGAAAGCCGAAAGCGCCGTGCTGGAGTGATAAGGTGAGCGTTATACCGGCACTCCGGCCGTAAAACTCTTAACAATTGCCCCGGACTTTAGTCCTGGGTGTACAGGTAAAGTAAAACAAATAAGGGCTTTAGCTTAATCTCTCGTATTGAGGTCTGTGCGATTTATTGTGGCCGAAGTAATAAAGACAACGAAAAAGCACTCTTGCCCGATTTTGAGGTCACCGCAGACAGCTTAGAAATTTCAGCGCGATATGCGCTTCAGGAAACGAAGTCTTGATTGACTGAATCAGAAGGTCTTCGTCGAGGGGGCCAAAATTGCCAGAGTTCACCAGAAAATCGGCCCTGTCGTTTCCTTAAACTGATTCATACTGCCTCAGGCTATTTTTTCTCTGGACTTCAACTCTCCACCGTTCGGGTTCCGATTCCGAATCCCACCAGACGACCATTTGTTCCGACATTATTGCCCCTGTTTTGATTTTGCATCCTTGACGCTCCTTTTTGGAGCGTCAAATTGCGTGCCAGACACGCTCTTGCCGAAAAACGCACGATTCGGGGCGGACGGAGCGGTCGTTAAGGGTTTATCCGGTTTCAAAATACAAGCTGTTCCGGAGCGCAAGCTTGCAATTTTCAAGAAAAACTGTGCTACCCGAAACACACGACGCGACTTGCCGATCCGAGCAACAGGGTCTGTAAGATAAAGTGTGTAAACGGTCGTAGTTTCCTATCATTGAAAAAGGAGCAAAACTATGACCAGAAAGAAAAACAAGACCCCGGACATTCAGGGCGAGCTGATCGGGCAGCTCGGCTATCCGAAGCATCTTGCCCATCGTGCCCAACACCGGCAACAGCCACAACGAACACGGCATGAGCGTCCGCGACATGCAGGCCATGTTGCTGGAAAACTCTACCAGCTCGAAGTCTCCGAAGTGCTCATCAGCAGCGTGACCGACGCGGTGCTCGACGACGTGCGCGCCTGGCAGAGCCGCCCGCTCGAGGCGCAACGTGCTGAAAACCAAAGGCTCGTTTCCGGCCGACGAATCGATTATCAAGCTGATCTATCTTGCCATGCAGAATATTGCCAAAAAATGGACGATGCCGCTATGCAACCGGGGGGCGGTCATCAATCAGTTTTCCATTACATTCGAGGGAAGGGTGACTCTATGAAAACGACCGTTGACACACCTCGCTGAACAGGCTCGCTTCATCATTGATTTTATCATAATTTTTTCAGCATTGACTACTTCATACCATATCGGCAACGTCGTGTGTGCCATCATCGAGCGCGAGGGCCGGTTCCTGATAGCCCGAAGGCCCTTGGGCAAGCATCTTGCGCGGAAATGGGAGTTTCCGGGGAGCAAGGTGGAGACCGGCGAATCGGAAGCCGAAGCACTCGAACGGGAGCTGATAGAGGAGCTTGGCGTCCGCATGGAGATTGTCGAACGCCTCATGCCGGTCGAGCACTGCTACGCCGACCGGTCGCTCCGGCTGATTGCGTTTCACTGCCGTATCGCTGCTGGCGCTCCGAATGCCGGTGAGCACGAGGAGCTGCGATGGATCGACATCGGCGAGGCCGACGACTACGATTTTCCGGAGGCCGATTTGCCCATTCTTGCCGAGTACCGGCAGAAAATTGCCGCATCTGTACAGTCGTTGCCCGGCAAGCGGCGCGGAACAGCGTGATCGCAACGGAGCATTTCGCTTGCTCTTGTTGTCTTTATGGTGACTTGCAGATACCTCATCACCCATCAATCAAATACCCCATGCTGATCCTGAGTAAACTGCTGCCGCTGCTGGTGCTGCCTCCGGGCATTTGCCTCCTGCTTGCTATTGCGGGCCTGCTTTTCAAGCGCCGCTCCCTCGTCTGGATTTCCCTCGCGCTGCTTTGGGCGCTGAGCCTGCCAGTCGTCGGCCAGGCGCTGATGCATCGGACGGAGGAACCCTGGCATCGCGTGCCGGTCGAGCAGGTGCGGAAAGCCGACGCAATTGTGGTGCTGAGCGGAATGCTTCAGCAGATTCATGGTGCGCCTCTCGGCGAATTCGGAGAGGCGGCGGATCGTTTCGAGAGCGGGATTGATCTCTTCAAGGCGGGCAAAGCTCCGGTTCTCGTCTTTACCGGCGGCCAGATGCCCTGGGATCCTGACTGCGTGCCCGAAGGCGAGCTTCTAGCTGCACGAGCGCGGTTGCGCGGCGTGCCTGCCGGAAGCATCCGCCTGACCTCGACGGTGGCCAACACCGCTGGAGAAGCGCTCGCCACGGCCTTGCTCCTCGGCGTGTCACCCGGCAAGCCGAAGCGGATCATTCTGGTGACCAGCGCGTTTCATATGCAGCGAGCGCTGATGCTTTTCATGGCGGCGGGCTTCGAGGTCGAACCCTGCCCGGTCGATTTCTGGGCAACCGATCTGAAGAGCCGGACGACGCTACTCGATTTTATTCCCAGTGCCAATGCCATGAACGACTCGGCGACGGCATTACGCGAAATGATCGGTCAAATTGTTTACAGCTCCGGAATGCGATTCATGACATTGGCCAGGTGACGCGCCACATGTTTTGCTGCGCCCGCGAGGGTGAGAATTGTCGAGTCGATTGATCGGTCGTTTTTCAAAGTTTTTTATATTTGAATCGAAAATTAGCGTATAAATGATTATTTGGTATTTGCTTGCATCGCCAGACCAAGGATAAGACGGTTCAATGGCGTACATTCCAGCTGAATACAACTACTTGATTTGTTTGCGATGACCAATGCGCTTAAAAAGGATGGCTGCTGGTATGCCGTTTACGTTCGCTCCCGCTACGAGAAAAAAGTGCACCAGTACCTCCTGGAAAAGGGACTTTCCAGCTTTCTCCCTTTGATTGAAACGCTCAGGCAGTGGAGCGACAGGAAAAAGAGGGTCGAAGAGCCGCTCATCAGGGGTTACGTTTTCGTGAATATCAACTATCACAAAGAGCATGTGCATGTGCTCGAAACCGATGGCGTGGTGAAGTTTATCGGTATCGGCAAGACGCCGTCGGTGATTTCCGAGCGCGATATCGACTGGCTGAAGCGCCTCGCTCACGAACCCGACGCGATTGGCGAGACTGTGATTTCGATTCCTGTCGGCAAGAAGGTTCGCGTGCTGGCCGGGCCGTTCAAAGATATGGAAGGCGTGGTCAAAAAAGAGGGTCGGGAAGAGCGGCTCTTGGTCTATTTCGACAGCATCATGCAGGGCGTGGAAATCACGATTTCGCCGGAGCTGCTCGCGCCAATTGAAAAGGGCGCGTCCGGGCAGGCGGTCGAAGGGAGCAAAACCGGCGACCATGAGGTAGAGTCTGCTATCAGGCATTTGGCTCACTCCTGAGTTGCAAGCATGAGCGCCCAAAACCCCTTGTCCGGCGCAGGATCACTCGATGGGTCGCTTCACCGGATTTTCGGATTCCGCTCCTTTCGGCCCAACCAGGAGGCGATTGTCCGGGCATTGATGGATGGGCGTGACGTCTTCGCCGTTATGCCGACTGGTGGCGGCAAGTCGCTCTGCTACCAGCTTCCGGCGGTGCTCATGCCGGGCACGGCGATAGTGGTCAGCCCGCTCATTTCGCTCATGAAAGATCAGGTCGATGGGGCGCGAGCGAACGGCATCCACGCGGCTGTTCTGAACAGCTCGCTCGACTTCGCCGAACAGTCCGCCGTGCTCCGCTCACTCCAGTCTGGCGAGCTCGATCTGCTCTACGCTGCGCCGGAACGCTTCGCGCTCGACCACTTCCGCGATATTCTGCGCCGCTGCCGGATCAGCATGGCGGTGATCGACGAGGCGCACTGCATCTCCGAGTGGGACCACGATTTCCGGCCTGACTACCTTGCCCTCTCCTCGATTCCCGAACTTCTGCCCGGCATTCCGGTTGCGGCTTTCACCGCCACTGCAACGGAGCGGGTGCAGCACGACATCGTCGGCAAGCTCCGCCTGCGCGATCCGTTCGTACTCCGAGCTTCCTTCGACCGCCCCAATCTATACCTATGAGGTGCGCTTCAAGGAAGCTGGCGAAGCGCAGCTCGTCTCGATCCTGAAAAAGTTCGCGGGCCAGTCGGGCATCATTTATCGCACCAGCCGCAAAAGCGTCAACGATACGGCGGCCATGCTGCAAAAGCGTGGATTCCGCGCCTTGCCGTACCACGCGGGGTTGAGTGATAAGGAGCGGCACGACAACCAGGATGCGTTCATCCTCGACGAGGTCGAGGTCATCGTGGCGACCGTTGCATTCGGCATGGGTATCGACAAATCGACTGTGCGCTTCGTCATCCTCGCCGACCTGCCGAAAAGCATCGAGAGCTACTACCAGGAGACTGGCCGCGCCGGACGCGACGGCGAGGCGGCCCGCTGCATTTTGCTCTTTTCGCAGTCCGATATTCCGAAGGTGCGCTTCTTCATCGACGCAATGATCGATGAAGCGGAGCGCCAGCGGGCGCTCGACTCGCTCTCAAAGGTGGTGGCATTCGCCTCCTCGACCGCCTGTCGCCGCCGGATGCTGCTCGACTATGTCGGCGGGTCTGTAAGATAAAGTGTGTAAACGGTCGTAGTTTCCTATCATTGAAAAAGGAGCAAAACTATGACCAGAAAGAAAGACAAGACCCCGGACATTCAGGGCGAGCTGATCGGGCAGCTCGGCTATCCGAAGCATCTGCCCATCGTGCCCAACACCGCCAACAGCCGCAACGAACACGGCACAAGCGTCCGCGACATGCAGGCCATGTTGCTTTGGAGCTCTACCAGGTCGAAGTCTCCGAAGCGCTCATCAGCAGCGTGACCGACGCGATCAAGCTGATCTATCTTGCCATGCAGAATATTGCCAAAAAATGGACGATGCCGCTATGCAACCGGGGGGCGGTCATCAATCAGTTTTCCATTACATTCGAGGAAAGGGTGCCCCTGGTGCCTCTATGACAACGACCGTTGACACACTTGGCTGAACAGGCTCATGAAAATATTTATTGACTTTTATGCTCGAGAGCACTTGCGCTCTTGATTTAATAGCGGGGAAAATGTAACTTGATTGCAATTTTTCATGAACTGGCTCGACAACCGATCCATTGCAATGCCGTCTCAGACTAAACATCACTCCATGATCGCAGCCTCAGGGCACAGGGAGGCCTCACGACCTGAAACACCTGCGGCAAGAAGCTTCACGGCACACCACACCCCCCTCCTCTCCGGTATTACCCTTACCGTATCGGTACCGCTTGTACACGTACGAATTATCGTAGCCTGACCCGCCGTCAGCCCGTTTCCAGGTCCATCGTATTTTCCGCGACAATACATCAGACTTCAAGGCTTCGGGACAGGCAGGCCCGGACTTTTGTTTTTCTTTGTTTTTCAATTACTAACCATCGACTTGACCCATGAGATCAGATACCATAAAAAAAGGATTTGAAAAGGCTCCGCACCGCAGTCTCCTCAAGGCAACCGGATGCGTTTCGACACGAGATGATTTCTCGAAACCGTTCATCGGCATCTGCAACTCCTTCAACGAGCTGATTCCGGGCCACGCGCATTTGCAGGAGCTGGGCCGCATCGCCAAGGAAGCCGTGCGCGAGGCTGGCGGCGTGCCGTTCGAGTTCAACACCATCGGCGTCTGCGACGGCATTGCGATGGGCCACGTCGGCATGCGCTACTCGCTGGCCAGCCGCGAGCTGATCGCCGACTCGGTCGAGACCGTCGTCGAAGCGCACCGGCTCGACGGCCTGGTCTGCATCCCAAACTGCGACAAAATCACCCCCGGCATGATGATGGGCGCGCTCAGGACGAACGTGCCGGTTGTCTTCGTCTCAGGCGGGCCGATGAAGGCCGGGCACACCCCATCGGGCAAAACGGTCGATCTTATCTCGGTTTTCGAGGCGGTCGGCAAGTGCAGCACCGGCGAAATCACGGAGGATGAACTCCAGACCGTCGAGGAGTGCGGCTGCCCAGGATGCGGCTCCTGCTCCGGCATGTTCACGGCCAACTCGATGAACTGCCTCTGCGAAGCGCTCGGTTTCGCGCTGCCCGGCAACGGCACGATCCTTGCCGCCGATCCGCGACGCAACGAGCTGGTCAAAGCCGCTGCCGGACGCATCATCGATCTGGTGAAGAAGGAGGTTCGCCCGCGCCAGATTCTGACCCGTACGTCGATGCTCAACGCCTTCGCGCTCGACCTGGCGATGGGCGGCAGCACCAACACGATTCTGCACACGCTGGCCATCGCAAGCGAAGCTGAACTCGACTTCGACTTCTCGGAGCTGAACGACCTGTCAGCCAAAACGCCCTATATCTGCAAGGTGAGCCCGGCAACCACCGAGGTACACATCGAGGATGTTGATCGCGCGGGCGGCATTTCGGCCATTCTGAAGGAGCTGTCGAAGGTTGAGGGGCTGCTCGACCTCTCCGCCCCGACCGTCACCGGCAAGACGCTCGGCGAGAATATCGCCAGCGCCGAGGTGCTCGACCGCACGGTGATTCGCTCCGTCGAGGAGCCGTATTCGACCACCGGCGGTCTGGCAGTGCTCTACGGGAACCTTGCGCCGAACGGCGCAGTTGTCAAAACCGGCGCGGTCAGCCCGGCGATGATGAAGCACACCGGCCCGGCGAAGGTCTATGACTGCCAGGACGACGCCATTGCGGGCATTATGAATGGCGACGTCAAGTCGGGCGATGTGGTGGTGATCCGCTACGAAGGCCCGCGCGGCGGCCCCGGGATGCCGGAGATGCTCTCGCCAACCAGCGCCATCATAGGCCGCGGCCTCGGCGATTCAGTCGCGCTCATCACCGACGGGCGCTTCTCCGGCGGATCGCGTGGCGCCTGTGTAGGTCACGTCTCGCCCGAAGCCGCCGACCGCGGCCCGATCGCGGCGGTACAAACCGGCGACATGATCACCATCGACATACCGGCTCGTTCGATGACGGTAGCACTCGATGACGAGACCATCCGCCAGCGCATCGAGGCGTTGCCAAAGTTCGAGCCGAAAATCAAAAAAGGGTATCTGGCACGATACGCACGAATGGTCACCTCGGCCAATACCGGTGCGGTTCTGAAAAACGATTTTTAACTAATATGAATATGGGGCTGGCCATTGCGCTTCCGGATGACTCGCCTTTCCATCGATCAACAGGATTGAACCATGCATAACAACGGAGAGAAACTGATCGGATCCGAAATATTTTTCGAGTGTCTAAGGCGTGAAAACGTCGAATACATCTTCGGCTACCCCGGCGGGGCATTGCTGAAAGTCTATGAAACCCTGCACGATGTCGAGGATATTGAGCACATTCTGGCGCGCCACGAACAGGGTGCGACCCACATGGCCGAGGGCTACGCCCGCGCCACCGGCAGGCCCGGCGTGGTGCTGGTCACCTCCGGCCCCGGCGCGACCAACACCGTCACCGGCATCACCAACGCCTACATGGACTCCACGCCGCTAGTGGTCTTCACCGGCCAGGTGCCGAGTTCGCTGATCGGCAACGACGCCTTTCAGGAAGCGGACATCGTCGGCATCACGCGGCCGATCACCAAGCACAACTTCCTCGTCAAGGATGTGCGCGAGCTGGCTACGACCATCCGCAAGGCATTTTACCTGGCCACCAACGGACGGCCAGGCCCGGTGCTGGTCGATATGCCCAAAGATGTGCTGAACGCCGAATGCACCTTCGAGTGGCCGGAGAACGTTGACATTCGAGGCTTCAAGCCGACGATCAAGTGCCACGCCAACCAGGTCAGCAAAGCGGCGAAAATGATCGCCAAAGCCAAGCGTCCGCTCTTCTACGTCGGCGGCGGCGTCATCAGCGCGGAGGCATCGGCGGAGCTGCGCAAGCTGGCCATCGACCAGCAGATTCCGGTCACCATGACCCTGCAAGGACTCGGCGCGTTCCCCGGCGACCATCCGCTCTCCATGGGAATGCTCGGCATGCACGGCACCTACTGGGCCAACCAGGCGGTGAGCAACTGTGACCTGTTGATCGCCGTCGGTGCGCGCTTCGACGACCGCGTCACCGGCAAGGTTGACACCTTCGCCACCCATGCGTACAAAATCCACAACGACATCGACCCGACCAACGTGGACAAGAACATCAAGGTCGATCTGCCGGTGGTCGGCGACTCGAAGGACTTCCTCGCCTCGCTCATCGAAGCGATGCCGAAATCGAGGGAGGATCGCAGCGCGTGGCTCGCCGAAATCGAGAAGTGGCGCAAGCAGTGTCCGCTCGACTACGAGATCGAGCCGGATTCGCTCAAAACCGAGTTCGTCATCGACGAGGTCTCCAGGCAGACCAAAGGTCACGCGGTGGTTGTTACCGACGTCGGCCAGCACCAGATGTGGACGTCGCAGTACTACAAGTTCACCGAACCGCGCTCGATCATCACGAGTGGCGGACTCGGCACCATGGGCTTCGGCCTGCCGTCGGCCATCGGCGCGGCCTTCGGCGTCACCGACCGGCCAGTGTTGCTCTTCAGTGGCGACGGCGGTCTGATGATGAACATCCAGGAGATGGTCACGGCGGTTTACAACAAACTGCCGATCAAGATTTTCCTGATCAACAACAGCTACCTCGGCATGGTGCGCCAGTGGCAGGAGCTGTTCCATCAGGAGAAGTACACCTTCACCGACCTGGCGTCGAGCAACCCCGATTTCGTCAAGGTTGCCGAAGCCTTTGGCTGCAAGGCGATGAGCGCCAGCAATCCGGAAGCAGCGCGCGCCGCCATCACCGAAGCGCTCGCGTACAACGACGGGCCAGTGCTGGTTGATTTCAGGGTTATCCGCAAGGATATGGTTTTTCCAATGGTACCCGCCGGCGGCTCGATTTCAGACATGCTGTTGGCCCGGCTGAATCCGAAAACAATGGTTTAAGCTACTTCTATGAAACATCTTATATCCGTTCTGGTCGAGAACAAGTTCGGCACGCTGAACCGGGTTGCCGCCATGTTCAGCGCTCGCGGCTTCAATCTCGAAAGCATCTCCATCGGCGAAACCGAAGACCCGGAAATTTCGCGCATGACCATCGTGACGCGGGGCGAAGACCGCATCATCAGCCAGGTGCTCAAGCAACTGAACCGTCTGATTGATACGATCAAGGTGACCGACCTCACCCATCAGCCGCACGTGGAGCGCGAACTGCTGCTTCTGAGCCTGAAACTCAGCAAATCCACGCAACACGAGATTTTCGAGCTGGCCAATGTTTTTAAGGGAAAAGTCGTGGATATAAAGCAAAAATCCATTACTATTGAGTTCGTTGGTTCACCCGACAAAATCAACACGGCCATCGACCTTTTCAGGCCTTTCGGCATCCGTGAACTCGCCCGTTCCGGCGCGGTAGCCATCCATCGCGGCGAGAGCTGAAGTTTTTTATGTACGTCCAAAACCAGTCAACACGAATATGTCAATGAATATCTATTACGAGCAGGATGCCGATCTTGCGGTACTGCAGAACAAGAATATCGCCATTCTCGGCTACGGCAGCCAGGGCCACGCTCATGCGCTGAACCTGAAGGACAGCGGCATGAACGTCTGCGTCGGCCTCAAGACCGACAGCGCCTCCTGCGCCAAGGCACGCGAAGCGGGCCTGAAGGTTGACACTGTGGCCGAAGCGGTCAAATGGGCCGATATCGTCATGATTCTCCTGCCGGATCAGACCCAGAAAAGCGTTTACGACAACGAAATCGCGCCGAACCTGAAATCGGGCGCGACGCTCGCTTTCGGCCACGGCTTCAATATTCACTACAAGCAGATCGTGCCGCCGGCTGACGTGAACGTCATCATGATCGCGCCCAAAAGCCCCGGCCACCTCGTTCGCCGCACCTACACCGAAGGCAACGGCGTGCCCTGCCTCATCGCGGTGCACCAGGACGCTACCGGCGACGCCAAGGCAATTGCGCTCGCATGGGCAAAAGGCATCGGCGGCACCAAGGCTGGCGTGATCGAGACCAGCTTCAAGGATGAAACTGAAACCGACCTCTTCGGTGAACAGGCCGTCTTGTGCGGCGGTTCGGCTGAACTCATCAAGGCCGGATTCGAGACCCTCACCGAGGCGGGCTATCCTGCCGAGCTGGCCTACTTCGAGTGCATGCACGAGCTGAAGCTCATCGTTGACCTTTACTACGAAGGCGGCCTGTCGCGCATGAACTACTCGGTCAGCGACACCGCCGAGTACGGCGGCATGACCCGCGGCCCGCGCGTCGTCACTTCCGCCGCGAAAGCCGAGATGAAGAAGATTCTCGAAGAGATTCAGGACGGTCGCTTCGCAAAAGAGTTCATCGACGAATGCAACTCCGGTTACAAGAAGATGAACGAGTTGCGTGAGAGCAACCGCAACCACCCCATCGAAGTCGTCGGCGCGAAGCTGCGCGGCATGATGAGCTGGCTGAAAAAGAAATAAGCGGGAGGATGATGTATAAAATTGTCTCTATCCCCGGCGACGGCATCGGCCCCGAAGTGGTAGCCGGTGCGCTCGACGTGCTGAACGCCGTCGCGAAAAAGCACGGCTTTGAAGTTTCGGTCGAGGAGCACCTGTTCGGCGGCGCGTCGTATGACGTGCACGGCTCCATGCTGACCGACGAGACGCTCGAGGCATGCAAGAACTGCGACGCGGTGCTGCTTGGCGCCGTCGGCGGCTACAAATGGGAGAACCTGCCGCACGACAAAAAGCCTGAAGCGGCCCTGCTGAAAATCCGCAAGGAGCTCGGCCTGTTTGCAAACTTGCGTCCGGCGAGGGTGTACGATGCTCTCGTGGCATCATCGACGCTGAAAACTGAAGTGGTGCAGGGCACTGACTTTATGGTGTTCCGTGAACTGACCGGCGGCATCTACTTCGGTCAGCCGAGAGGCTACGACGAAACGCGCGGCTGGAACACAATGGTTTACGAGCGTTACGAGGTAGAGCGCATCGCGCGGCTTGCGTTCGAATACGCGCAGAAACGCGGCAACGCCAAGGTCACCTCGATCGACAAGGCCAACGTACTTGAAGTCTCACAGTTCTGGCGCAACATCGTGCATGAAGTGCACCAGGATTTCCCGGAAATCGAGCTGGTCGATATGTACGTTGACAACGCCGCAATGCAGGTGGTGCGCAACCCGAAGCAGTTTGAGGTGATCGTGACGAGCAACCTCTTCGGCGACATCCTGAGCGACATCTCCGGCATGATCACCGGCAGCCTCGGCATGTTGCCCTCGGCCAGCATCGGCTCGGAGCACGCGCTCTACGAACCGATTCACGGCAGCGCTCCCGACATCGCGGGCCAGAACAAGGCCAACCCGATCGCGACCATTGCATCGGTGGCCATGATGTTCGAGAACAGCTTCAACCGGCCCGAAGTGGCGGCTGACATTTACGCGGCCATCGAAGGCGCGCTTGCTGCAGGCTTCCGCACGGGCGACATCGCCGCAGCGGGCGAGGCGATCTCTTCGACAACAGAAATGACGGCGGCTATCGTCGCCCGAATTTGACGGCGAACAACGCAAAGAAAACGACAGAGCACATGCGGCGGTGAGCCGCAACGAGAAAAGCCGGAGCTCTGCAGGTCTCCGGCTTTTCAGTTTTTGACGGGGCCTGCTAGCCCGGACAAGAAAAAATTCAGACAAGATTATATATCCGATAACGGAATCTTTGAAACCATGGCACAAACGATAACCCAGAAAATTTTCGCCAGGGCTGCGAACCGCAAATTCGTCGATCCCGGCCAGAGCGTATGGCTCAATGTCGATGTTCTCTTGACGCACGACGTCTGCGGCCCGCCGACCTTCGATATCTTCAAGCAGGAGTTCGGCCCGAACGCCAAGGTGTGGGATCCGTCGAAAGTGGTGGTGCTTCCCGACCACTACATCTTCACGGCCAACGAGCACGCGCACCGCAATATCGACCTCTTGCGCCAGTTCGCCGCCGAGCAGGGCTTGCCGAACTACTATGATGTAGGCACCGACCGCTACCGCGGCGTCTGCCACGTCGCGCTGGCCGAAGAGGGCTTTAACCTCCCCGGCACCGTGCTGTTCGGCACCGACTCGCACACCTGCACCTCGGGCGCATTCGGCATGTTCGGCTCCGGCATCGGCAACACCGACGCAGCCTTCATCCTCGGCACCGGCAAGCTCTGGGAGAAGGTGCCTGATTCGATGAAGTTCACCTTTGAAGGCCAGATGCCCGAGTACCTGACGGCCAAAGACCTGATCCTCCAGATCCTCGGCGACATCACCACCGACGGCGCGACCTACCGCGCCATGGAGTTCGATGGCGAAGCGGTCTATTCGCTGCCGATCGACGAGCGCATGACGCTCTGCAACATGGCCATCGAGGCGGGCGGCATGAACGGTATCATCGCTGCCGATGCGGTCACCGAAGCCTTCGTGAAGGCGCGCACCAGCAAGCCGTACGAAATCTTCACGAGCGATCCCGACGCGCAGTACCACAGCATGTACCGCTACAACGTCGAAAAGATGGAGCCGATCGTCGCCAAGCCGCACAGCCCGGACAACCGCGCCACCGTGCACAGCGTGGCCGGAACGCCGATCACCAAATCGTACATCGGCTCCTGTACCGGCGGCAAGCTGACCGACTTCAAGCTCGCAGCGAAGATTCTCAAGGGCAAGAAGGTGGCGGTCACAACCAACATCGTCCCGGCAACCGTGCTCGTGGCATCGCAGCTCGAAACCGAGATGTACGATGGCCAGACACTGCGCCATATTTTCGAGGAAGCTGGCTGCAACATCGCCCTGCCATCGTGCGCGGCGTGTCTCGGCGGCCCTTCGGACACGGTCGGGCGCTCGGTGGACAACGACGTCGTCGTTTCGACCACCAACCGCAACTTCCCTGGCCGCATGGGCAGCAAGTTCGCGAGCGTCTATCTGGCCTCGCCGCTGACTGCGGCAGCCTCTGCCATAACGGGCAAACTCACCGATCCGAGAGATTTCCTCTGATCGAACGAAGCAAATGACAAGGAAAACACAGCATCATGGATACCATCATACAAGGTAAAGCCTACGTTCTCGGCAAGAATATCGACACCGACCAGATCATTCCCGCCGAGCACCTGGTCTACAGCCTCTCCGATCCGGAAGAGGTGAAGATGTACGGCAAATACGCGCTCTCCGGCGTTCCGATCGACCAGGCGGGACTTCCGGAAGGCAATATTCCGTTCGTCGAAGAGGGTGAGTTCACCTCGCCATACTCGATCATCATCGCCGGACCCAACTTCGGTTGCGGCTCGTCGAGAGAGCACGCGCCCTTCGCGCTGAAGGTCGCCGGAGCCAAAGCGATCATCGCCGAATCCTACGCGAGGATTTTCTACCGCAACTGCGTGGACGGCGGTTTTGTTATTCCCTTTGAGACGGCGCAGCCGCTCAACAAGTCGATCATGACCGGCGACGAGCTGTCGCTCGACATGGAGAACAACACGCTGACCAACCTCACGCAGAACATCACCTACGAGCTGCGGCCGCTGGGTGACGTGATCAATATTGTGCAGGCGGGCGGCATCTTTGAATACGCAAGGAAAAACAACCTCATGGCTTCGACTGAGGCATAAGCAAAAGCATGGTAATAGAACTGTATGACACCACCCTGCGTGACGGTACGCAGGGTGAGCACATCAATCTTTCGGTACAGGACAAGCTCTTGATCGCCGAGCGGCTCGACGAGTTCGGTGTGGACTTTATCGAAGGCGGATGGCCGAGCAGCAATCCGAAGGACGAAGAGTTTTTCCTTAAAGCACGGAAGCTGAACCTGAAACACGCCCGTCTGACGGCGTTCGGTTCGACGGCGCGTTCGCTCGACAATGTCGAAAATGATCCAAACCTCGTCGGCCTTGTCAGATGCGAAGCTCCAGTGCTCACCATTTTCGGAAAAACCTGGAAAGCCCACTCAGTCAAAAGCCTGGGCATTTCGGATGACGAAAACGCCGAGCTGATTTATCGTTCTGTAAAATTCCTTGTCGAATCAGGCCGCGAGGTATTCTTCGATGCCGAGCACTTTTTCGATGGCTGGAAGGATAATGCAGGGTTCGCCGAACGGATGATCGCAGCGGCTGTCGATGGCGGCGCAAGCCGTGTCGTGCTGTGCGACACCAACGGCGGCACGCTGCCGCACGAGATCGCGGCAATCGTCACGCGGGTGCGTGAGATCATCGGCGTGTCGGTGGGCATCCACGCGCACAACGACAGCGACCTTGCCGTGGCCAACTCCATCGAGGCAGTCAGGGCAGGCGCAACTCAGGTGCAGGGCACGATCAACGGCATCGGCGAGCGCTGCGGCAACGCCAATCTGGTGAGCATCATCCCGAACCTCATGCTCAAGCTTGGCGCGGAGTTCAGCCATGTGCAGGATTTGAAATCGCTGACCTCGATGTCGAAGTTCGTCTATGAAATCCTGAACCTCCCGCCTGACTCCAAGGCGCCGTTCGTGGGCAAATCGGCCTTCGCACACAAGGGCGGCATCCACGTCAGCGCGGTGATGAAGGAGAGCTCGCTCTACGAGCACATCGACCCGATGCTGGTCGGCAACCGCCAGCGCGTGCTGGTCTCGGAGCTGGCCGGGCAGAGCAACATCCGCTACAAGGCGCAAGAACTCGGCATTTCGCTGCCAGAAAAGGGCGAAGTGTTCAAGAATCTGGTCAACCACGTCAAAAAGCTCGAACACCAGGGCTACCAGTTCGACGGGGCTGAAGCCTCCTTCGAGCTGATTCTGCGCCGCGAGCTGGGCCAGTTCAAGCCCTATTTCGAGGTACTCGAATCAAAGGTGGTCATCCAGAACGGGCAGGAGATCAAGGCGGTCGATCAGGCCGTGATGAAGGTGATGGTCGGCGATGAAACCGAGCAGACGGTCGCGGACGGCGACGGCCCGGTCAACGCGCTCGACAAGGCGCTCCGCAAGGCGCTGCTGCACTTCTATCCGGATATTCGCATGATCAGACTGATCGACTACAAAGTGCGCGTGCTCGAAGAAAAAAGCGGTACGAGCGCCAAGGTGAGGGTACTCATCGAGAGCAGCGACGGCCAGAACAGCTGGGGAACGGTCGGTGTTTCGACCAACATCATCGAAGCGAGTCTTCAGGCGCTCAACGACAGCATCAACTACTACCTGTTCTACAACCAGTCGAAAGCGGCCGCAACGGCTCCAGCCAGCGAGGCCCTGAATAGCTGAAAACGACTTTTAGTGCTGCCGAAAATGTCGGCAGCACACCCATCTCTGCTTGCAGCTATCGCCCCGTCAGGCTTATCTTGAGCATATTATTCACTCCTGCCCCCTACAGGAAACATCATGCGCATTCACGACATCGATCCCGACAATCGTCCGAGGGAGCGGTTTCTCCGTTCCGGCAAGGAGTCCCTCAGCCCGGCGGAACTGCTGGCGCTTATTCTCCGCTCCGGCACAGCGGGGCTGAATATCATTGACACCTGCAACAAGCTCATCTCGGAGCACGGTCTCGAACGCCTCGCTGACCTGTCGATTCAGGAGCTGCAGAAAACGCCGGGCATCGGCGAAGCCAAGGCAATGCAGATTGCGGCAATCTTCGAGCTTCAGCGACGACTGCACTTTGCACGCAACATGAACCTGAAAGTAAAGGGCGCGCGTGACGTGTTTGAGTACATGAAAGGAAGAATCCCGGATGAAACCAAAGAGCATCTGTTCGTGCTTTTCCTGAGCACGAAAAACCAGATTCTGAGACACGAAACCATTACCATCGGAACACTCACCGCTTCGCTCATCCACCCGAGAGAGATATTCAAGGCGGCGATCCGCGAAAGTGCTCACTCGATCATTCTGGTGCACAACCATCCGTCAGGCGACGTGCAACCGAGCAACGCCGACAAACAGGTCACGTCGATCCTGAAAAAGGCCGGAGACCTTCTCCAGATCGAATTGCTCGACCATGTGATCGTTGGAAACAATGACTGGTTCAGCTTCAGGGATCACGCCCTGCTTTGAAGGGTTTTGACCCGGTAAACTCTCGAAAGAATTACGATCTCAAAATCGTAGTTTCTGCATTTGGTCTGCTGGATCAAAAAAAAGAGATTGTTGGAAAATAGGTGGAAGGACAGCAGCTGAAACGGCTTACTGAGGCAAGGAATTGAATTCGCCCTGAACCCCAAGCCTTACCGCTGGATTCTCAACGCCGGAAGCCACGGTAGCTGCGGAAACAGAAAGTTCACGAACATTTTTGGCCTGAAGACCTTTCTGTGTCTTATCAAGATCATATTCCACGTCAGCATCCTGATTGAGGACCTTGAAGCTCTGATCAGAGATGATCGACGAAAAATGGACAAAGATGTCTTCCCCGCCATCAGGGTTCAGAATAAAACCGTACCCTTTTTTGCCATCAAACCATTTGACTTTACTTTTAGCCATGATGACGACATTCGATGGTTAATGTTAACAAAATAAAAACATCAGTTTATTGTTTAATATAGATTATTGCGTCATATAACGCAATAATATTTTCGCTTTAAACACACCAAATACAAAACATATAATTTAATTCTCAAATTAGTCATGAAACATATACTCCTGATCACCGGCGCAGGAAAAGGCATTGGCCGCGCTATCGCGCTCGAATTTGCCCGAGCCGCCAGACACCATCCCGACTTCGAACCGGTGCTCGTGCTCTCTTCGCGCACAGCGGCAGACCTCGAAAAAATCTCTCTTGAATGCCGTGCCGAAGGTGCCCTGACCGACACCATCACCGCTGATATCTCCGATATGGCTGATGTAAGGAGGTTAACCACACACATTGTTGAGCGCTATGGTCACATCGATTGTCTGGTGAACAACGCCGGGGTTGGCCGTTTCGGAGCACTGAGCGATCTGACCGAAGAGGATTTCGACTATACCATGAACACAAACCTGAAAGGGACCTTTTTCCTGACGCAGGCGCTGTTCGCCCTCATGGAACGTCAGCACTCGGGACATATTTTCTTCATCACCTCGGTGGCCGCGACAAAAGCTTTCAGACACTCGTCGATCTACTGCATGTCCAAATTCGGCCAGCGCGGCCTGGTCGAGACAATGCGCCTGTACGCCAGGAAGTGCAACGTGCGTATCACCGACGTCCAACCGGGAGCGGTATATACGCCGATGTGGGGTAAAGTTGACGATGAGATGCAGGCCCTCATGATGATGCCGGAAGACATCGCGGCTCCGGTAGTACAGGCCTACCTTCAACCATCGAGAACGGTGGTCGAAGAGATCATTCTGAGACCAACATCGGGAGATATTCAGGACGATTGAATGTGATGGTGCTGGTCGCTGTGGGCAAAATGGACAAAGAGCTCTTTTCATTTCATAATCCATCCGTTTCCATTCTCCGTTGTCAATTATCAATTATCAACTATTCCTCTTATCTTCCGGTTCTTGAACCACAACCAACGAACAGCTTTATACCATCATGAGCCTCAAGGAAAGAATCGATCAGGAGCTGAAAGAAGCCATGAAAAGCGGCGACAAGATTCGCCTCAACGCCATCCGCTCTATCCGGGCCGCCCTGCTGGAAAAGGAGGTTTCCATCCGGGTTGGCGGCAAAGGCGAACTGAACGAGGAGCAGGAGCTTGAAGTGTTGATGGGGCTGGCAAAACGGCGGCGCGACGCCATAGAGCAGTTCACGGCGGGCAACCGCCCCGACCTCGTCGAAACCGAGGCAGCCGAACTGAAAGTGCTCGAAGAGTACCTGCCGCAGCAGCTTTCCGACGAAGAGGTCGAAGCGGCCATCCGCGAGATCATCGCGCAAACCGGCGCGACGTCGATGAAGGAGATGGGCAAGGTGATGGGCCTCGCCATGAAAACCCTCAAGGGCAAAGCCGATGGCGGCAAAGTCCAGAACCTCGTGAAATCG
Organism: Chlorobaculum tepidum TLS; assembly: GCF_000006985.1. NCBI lineage: Bacteria > Pseudomonadati > Chlorobiota > Chlorobiia > Chlorobiales > Chlorobiaceae > Chlorobaculum > Chlorobaculum tepidum. Next base: position 610,165 of record NC_002932.3, on the reverse strand, counting down.
CTCCTCTCAGCCTAACCCACATTCTCCGCAAGATATATGCTCGACATTACTTACATCCGCCAGAATCCGGATGATGTCAAAGAGATGCTGCGCCGCCGCCAGCAACAGGGCGATGCACCGAAGGTTGACCGTCTGCTCGAACGTGACGCCGAACGCAAGGCGATGGTGCAACGCACCGACGACCTCAAGGCGCTGCGCAACCGGGTATCGAAAGAGATCGCCAACATCAAGCGCACCGGACAGGGGTCGGCCGACGAGCTGATCGGCCAGATGAAACAGGTCTCCGACGAAATCGCCGATCTCGATCTGGCGCTCTCGGCACTCGAAGCCGAGATTGAAGAGCTGCTGCTCACCCTGCCGAACAAGCTCCACAAAAGCGTGCCGGAAGGGCGCTCGGCAGAGGAGAACGTGCTCTACAAAGGGCCGGTTTCGTTTGAGCACAATCTGGACTTCCCTGTTAAGAACCACCTCGAACTTGGCAAGAGCCTTGGCATTCTCGACTTCGAGCGCGGCGCGAAGATCAGCGGCGCAGGCTTCCCGGTCTATACTGGTAAAGGCGCAAGGCTTGAGCGAGCGCTCATCAACTTCATGCTCGACACGCACAGCGCAAACCACGGCTACACCGAGGTGTTCCCGCCATTCATGGTGAACCAGGAGTCGCTGCGCGGCACCGGCCAGTGGCCGAAATTTGCCGACCAGGTCTATCACATGCCGGAGGACGGGCTGTACGCCATCCCGACAGCCGAGGTTCCCGTGACCAACCTGCATCGCGGCGAGATACTCGATGCCGACAAATTGCCAATCGCATACGCCGCCTACTCGGCCTGCTTCCGGCGCGAGGCGGGAAGCTACGGCAAGGACACGCGCGGCTTCCTGCGGGTTCACCAGTTCAACAAGGTGGAGATGGTGCGCTTCACGCGGCCCGAAGCGTCGTACGAAGCGCTCGAAGAGATTCTCGGCCACGCCGAAGCAATCCTCGTCGCCCTGAAGATTCCCTACCGCGTCATCACGCTCTGCAGCGGCGACATCAGTGCCAACGCCGCCAAGTGCTACGACATCGAGGTGTGGTCACCTGCCGAGAACAAATATCTCGAAGCATCGAGCGTCTCGAACTTCGAAGACTACCAGGCGCGCCGCTCGAACATCCGCTTCAAGCCCGACAGCAAATCGAAACCGGAGTTCGTGCACACCCTCAACGGTTCAGGCCTGGCCACCTCGCGCCTGATGGTCTCGCTGCTCGAACACTACCAGACCGCCGACGGCAAGCTTATGGTGCCGGAAGCGCTAAAGCCTTACACGGGATTTGAGATCATTGAGTGAAGGTGGACGTTGTGAACTGATTGAACGAGGTGGGCAGGATACAAAAGAAGAGGCGCGGCAAAATACCGCGCCTCTTTCATTATCAACTATCAATTGTCAACTATCAACTGCCTCTTGAACTCGCAGACCATGCGGCTGACGGTCTCGGTGTCGATAAGAAAGGCGTCGTGGCCATAGGGTTCGTCAAGGAAAAGCAGGCGTGAGCCGGGAATGAGGCGGGCAAGTTCCTCCTGCTCCTGCCTGGGATAGAGCACGTCCGAGTCGATGGAGAGAATCTCGACCGGCATCTTCAGCGCTCCGAGCGCCGCTTCGTAGGAGTCGCGTCCGCGCCCGAGGTCGTGCATGTCCATCGCTCTGGTGAGCGTGATATAGGTGTTTGCATCAAAGCGCCCAACCAGCTTGTCGCCCTGGTGACGCACGTAGCTTTCGGCTTCGAACAAGCCGTCCTCGCGCTGCTTGCGGCCAAAGCGTTGCTGGTAGTTCTCGAAGCAGCGGTAGGTGCACATCGCCATCATCCGCGCGGCGGCAAGTCCTTTGCGTGGCTGCACCTCCGGATCATACCAGCCATCTTGCCACTCCGCATCGGCGGCGATAGCCTGCCGCTGCGCCTCGCTCTGCGCGATGCACCACGCCGAATGACGACCCGAAACGCCCATCGGCATCAGCGCCCCGGCCATTTCGGGATACATTGCGCCCCATTCGAGCACCTGCATCCCGCCAAGCGATGCACCAACGATGAGCCGGATCCGGTCGATGCCGAGCGAACGAAGCAATAATCGCTGAACATTCACCATGTCGCGAATGGTAATGCGCGGAAAATCGGGACCGTAGTGCCTGCCACTCAGCGGATTCACCGACATCGGCCCGGTCGTTCCGTAGCAGCTTCCAAGCACGTTGCTGCATACGATGAAGTCCCGAGTCTCGTCGAACGCCCGTCCCTCACCGAACATGCCGCACCACCAGCTGTCGGCGTCGGCGTTGCCGGTCAGCGCGTGGCAGACCAGAATCACGTTGCTTTTCTCTGCGTTTAGCGTACCCCAGGTACGGTAAGCGACCCTCACTCCGGGCAGCTCCCCTCCCAGTTCGAGCTGTAACGGCTCGTTCGATTCAAAATATTGTGTAGTGTCGGAAATGATCGATCTATGGTCCATCCGGGTCATGCTAAATTCTCGAAAGCCTGGCTGAAATCAGCCTTGATGTCATCGATATGCTCGATACCAACCGACACGCGCACCATATCGGCGGTGACGCCCGCCGATACCTGTTCCTCGGCGCTGAGCTGCTGGTGCGTCGTCGATGCCGGATGAATGACGAGCGTTTTTGCATCACCCACGTTGGCCAGGTGGCTCGCCAGCTTCACGCTGTCGATGAACTTCACCGCGTTTTCATAACCACCCTTCACGCCGAAAGTCAGCACGCAGCCGAAGCCATGCGTGAGATATTTTTTTGCCAGGGCGTGTGTCGGATGGCTTTCGAGGCCTGGATAGTTCACCCACGCAACCGCATCGTGCCTTTCGAGCCAGCGGGCCAGTTCAAGCGTGTTGTCGAGGTGGCGCTGCACGCGAAGCGAGAGCGTTTCAAGTCCCTGCAACAGCATGAAGGAGTTGAACGGGCTGATCGCCGGGCCGAAATCCCGCAGTCCCTCGACCCGCGCCCGGATGATAAAGGCCAGCTCGCCGACCGCTTCGTAGAATTTCAGGCCGTGATAGCCTTCCGATGGCTCGGTAAAGAGCGGAAACTTGCCGTTGCCCCAGTCGAACGTTCCGGCATCGACGATGATGCCGCCCATCGAGGTGCCGTGCCCGCCGATCCACTTGGTGGCCGACTCGACCACGATCGACGCGCCGTGATCAATGGGACGGCAGAGATAGCCCGCGCAGCCAAAGGTGTTATCGACGATCAGCGGAATGCCGTTCTCACGGGCAATCTTCGCGATAGCGTCGAAATCGGGCACATGGAACGCCGGATTGCCGATCGACTCCATGTAGAGCGCTTTCGTGTTCTCGTCGATAGCCTTGCGGAACGCCTCCTGATCGTTGCCATCCACGAACCTCACCTCGATGCCGAGGCGCTTGAAGGCGACCTTGAACTGGTTGTAGGTGCCGCCGTAGAGATAGCTCGATGACACAATGTTGTCTCCAGCCTGGCAGATGGTGGCAATAGCGATGAACTGCGCCGAGTGGCCGCTCGCCACGCCGAGGGCCGCCTTGCCCCCTTCGAGCGCCGCCATGCGCTTTTCGAGCACGTCGGTGGTCGGGTTCATCAGGCGCGTGTAGATATTGCCCGCCTTGCGAAGCGCGAACAGGTCAGCGCCGTGCTCGGCGTTCTCGAACACGTAGGAGGTGGTCTGGTAAATGGGCACGGCGCGCGATCCGGTCACCGGATCAGGCTCCTGCCCGGCGTGAACCTGCAAGGTCTCGAACCGGAAGGTGTTATCCTCACTCATGGCAAATGGTACAAGGTTGAAGCGCTCGATCCGTAGTGCGCGGTCGGGGTCAGGAGGTATGTGCGGGAAGCATCAAGTGAGGTATGAAATCAGCAGGAATGCATACATCATCTTTCCCGGATTTCCTCCGGGATGGATTTGGCACCGCTCATGTGGAATGAAGGTTGCCAAGGCTTCGCAGGGCCAGTCCCTCCGCCTTTCTGGATGATAGCTCGAAATCTGAAAAAGAACGTTCAAGTTTCAGGAATCTACGACAGATGATACTATTTTACAAGACGCTGCTACCTGCTTTCAGTAAAAACAGTCGTCATCCTCCTTATCCATGACCGCACGTGAACTCGCCCTTCGTGTTTTGCTCGAACTCGACGGTATGCGCAAATCCGAAGAGCTGCTCAACCGGATGCACGAACACGCCGGCCTCGGCAAGAATGACCGTGCGCTGGCAAAAGAGCTGGTGGCTGGAACGCTGAAGTACCGGCTTCAGTGCGATTTCATCATCGCGCGATTCTACCGGCACGACTACGCCAAAGCCGCCACCGTACTCAAGCACATCCTGCGCCTCGGCGTCTATCAGCTTCTGCGCCTCGACCGTGTGCCAAAATCGGCGGCGGTCAACGAATCGGTCAAGCTCGCCCGCAAATTCAAGGGCGACCATCTGGCCAGGCTGGTCAACGGTCTGTTGCGCAACATCTCGAAAGCGACCATCGATCTTGACGCATGGACGGCTGAGATGCCGGAGTCGAAACGCCTCTCGATTCTCTACTCCTTCCCGGAGTGGCTCGCCGCCCGCTGGCTCATGCGCTACGGCCCCGACGCGACGCTCGCGATGCTCGCGCACGGCAATCTGCCGCCTGCTACCGGCTACCGAATCAACCGGCTCAAGGCCAATCCCGAAACGCTGCTGGCGAGGCCCGAACTTTCGGACGCAAAACGAGTTGCGGACGCAGATGGACTCGATCGATTCTTCTTCTCCAAGCAGTTCGCCCTGCTCGAACCGCTGCTCAAGGAGGGACTCGTCAGCGTGCAGAATCCGGCGCAAGGGCAGGCCTGCCTCATGGCCGCACCAGAGCCGGGCAGCACGGTGTTCGACATGTGCGCCGCGCCGGGGGGCAAATCGACCTTCATGGCCGAACTGATGGAGAATCGCGGGCGCATCATCGCGCTCGACCGTACCCCCGCAAAAGTCGCGCGAATCGCCTCGAACGCATCGGCACTCGGCATCACCATCATCGAACCGCGCGAAGGCGACGCGCTCACTTTCGATCCGGGATGCGCGATGGACACCATCCTGCTCGACGCGCCGTGCACCGGCACCGGCGTCTTGGGCCGCCGCGCCGAACTTCGCTGGCGGACGACGCCCGAAAAGCTGCGGGAGCTTGCCGCGCTGCAAGCTGCGATGCTTGACCGCGCCGCCTCGCTGCTCCGGCCCGGCGGCGTGCTGCTCTACGCCACCTGCTCGGTCGAGCCAGAGGAGAACGAGCTTCAGACCGAAGCGTTCCTGAAACGCCACCCGGAGTTCATCGCCGAAGCGTCGCGACTGACGCTGCCCGGTTCGCACGAGGGCTTCGACGGCGGCTTCGCCGCACGGTTCCGCAAAACGGAGGGGTAAAGATGCCAGAACGCGAGGAGCCGTGGCGGAAAACGCTCGAAACCTTCCTGAACTACCTGACCCTCGAACGCAATTTTTCGGGCAACACGCGCGCCTCGTACCTGAACGACCTTGGCCGCTACCTTGCCTGGCTGCACGAGTGCGGCGTCAAACCTGAAGAGGCCGCGCCGGGCGACATCCGGAAATTCATTCAGGAGCTGCATGAGATCGGCCTCGAAGCGAGTTCGATCGCCCGGAACATCTCTGCTATCCGCTCCTTCCACAAATTCCTGCTGACTGAGCGGCTCGCGACGATGAACCCCGCCGAGAACATCCACCAGCCGAAACTCGCCCGCTACCTCCCCTCAGTGCTGACCATCGAGGAGATGGCTACGCTGCTCGACGCCCCGCTCAAGCGGCATCCGACTAGCACTTTCATGCTGCGCGACAAGGCGATGCTCGAATTTCTCTACGCCACGGGAGTCCGCGTCAGCGAACTGCTGGGGCTCAGCCGACTGAATCTGCACATGGATGACGGCTTCGTGCGGGTCTTCGGCAAAGGATCGAAAGAGCGGCTTGTACCCGTCGGCCAGACGGCCATCTCGTGGATGAAACGCTACCTCGACGAGCTGCGCCCCGGCATGATGAGCGCAACCTCGCACGACACTATTTTCCTGAACTCGCGAGGCGGCCCGCTCTCGCGCATGGCTGCGTGGAACATCGTGCGTGAGCACGCAGTCATCGCAGGTATTGAAAAACCGATCAGCCCGCACACCTTCCGCCACTCCTTCGCCACCCACCTGCTCGAAGGCGGCGCAGACCTGCGCGTTGTGCAGGAGATGCTCGGCCACAGCTCCATCATCGCCACCCAGATCTACACCCACATCGACCGCTCGTTCATCAAGGAAGTGCACAAAACATTCCACCCGCGGGGATAATAAATTCGGAGAAAAGGAAGGGCAAGCAGTGCCCCCTCTTTCTTAATTCTCTTCACCCTTTCATCACCCCTACCGGTACGAGCCTCACCACTTTTCGGGCGATGCCTGCCGAGACGACAGTGCTGACCACTTCGCCGATATCCTTATAGGCGGCGGAAGCCTCCTCGGCGAGACCCTGCATCGAACCGGCCTGCACGGAGACGCCGATCGCTTCGAGTTCCTGCCTGAGCTGGCTGCCCTGCACCATGTGCTTGGCTTTCGTCCGCGACATGCGGCGGCCTGCACCATGGCATGACGAACCGAAGCTTTCGTGCATCGAGGCCAGCCCGCCTTCCAACACGAACGAGGCCGTGCCCATGCTGCCGGGAATGATCACCGGCTGGCCGACAAACGCGCGGGTCGCGCCCTTGCGGTGCACGAGGAGCTGGCGGCGATGGCCGTCGATTTCGTGCGTCTCGACCTTGGCGATGTTGTGCGCCACGTCATAAACCACGCGCAACGGATCGTCGCCGACGACCGCGCGCCACGCCTGCCGAATCTCCCAGGTGATGAGCTGGCGGTTCGCCCACGCGAAGTTCGCGCCCGCCGACATGGCGCTGAAGTACTCCTGCCCCTCCGGCGAGCAGAACGGCGCACAGGCAAGCTCCCGATCGGGCACCTCGATGCCGTATTTCGGCATGGCGCGGTTCATGACACGGATGTAATCGGTGGCGATCTGGTGGCCGAGACCGCGCGAACCGGTGTGGAGCTGAATGACGATCTGCCCCTCGAACAAGCCCATGCGCACGGCGGCCTCCTGATCGAAAATGGCATCGATCCGATCGATCTCCACGAAATGGTTGCCCGTGCCGAGCGTGCCGAGCTGATCGCCACCCCGCTGCTTCGCGTACTGTGAAACCTTCGACGGATCGGCCACATCGATCACGCCTCCGGACTCGATATGGCCAAGGTCTTCCGGTTCTCCGTAACCAAACGCCACCATGCGGGGCGCACCATCACGAAGAATCTGCTCAAGCTGTTTCGATGAAAAGGTGATCCGGTTTCCATGCCCGACGCCGGAGGGAACCTGCCGGTAGATCTCTTTGACGAGATCGGGAATCTTCTCGCGAACACTCTCGAAAGGCTGGCTGGTTGCCAAGAGACGCACGCCGCAGTTGATGTCGTAGCCGATACCGCCGGGCGAAATGATGCCCGCATCGGGGTCAAACGCCGCCACGCCGCCAATCGGAAAGCCGTAACCCTCGTGAATGTCAGGCATCGCCAGCGCAAAACCGACAATACCCGGCAGCGTGGCGACGTTGACGAGCTGCTCCAGCGAACGATCGGCGAGAATCTGCTCCAGCATCGCTTCGGATGCGTAAAAACGCGCGGGCACCCGCATGTCGCTGCGGTACGAACGCGGAATCTCCCAAAGCCAACCGGAAATCTGCCTGATTGCCGACCTCTCCATCTCGCCTCCGTTGGTTTCATTCATCGTTTTCACCGGGGAAAACAGAGAACCAATAGCCGCAGGTAAGCGTTCCAGCGAAACATCCCTGAAGCACCTCAACCACTCGTTATCATGATGTCACGATCAATCCAAAACCCTCTGGCTGCGCTTGTTGCACTGCTGATGCTCATGCCCGTCATGCTCCGGGCTGGCCAGAAAGGAGAAGCCATGACTTTTGAACTGACCTCAACGGCATTCCGGAACATGGGCGCGATCCCGGCGCTCTACACCTGCGAAGGCAAAAACATCTCGCCGCCGCTAACCTGGAAAAACATCCCCAAAGGCACGAAAAGCCTCGTGCTCATCGTGGACGATCCCGACGCACCAGACCCGGCAGCCCCGAAATTCACCTGGGTACACTGGGTGCTCTACAACATTCCACCGGGAAAAACAGGATTCGCCGAAGGAGCCGGAAACCACCCCGCCGAGACCGAAATGCAGGAAGGATTCAACAGCTGGAACCGTGGCGGCTACGGCGGCCCCTGCCCGCCCATCGGCACACACCGCTACTTCTTCAAGCTCTACGCGCTCGACACCGTCATTGACGACCTGCTCTCCCCACTCAAAGCCGACGTGGAAGCTGCCATGCAAGGCCATATTCTCGGCGAAACCGTGCTGATTGGAACGTACAAAAAGAGGGGCAAGTGACGGTGTGGACGAAAAAAATGAATGGAAGAGCGAGATATTCCCCCTCTTCCATTCATCATTTATAATGCTCAACTCTTCTTCCTGTGCCCCTCGAACTCGATGTGCAACGCTGAAAGCGTGAGGTTGACGTCAAAAAGGAAAAAGATAAGCGAACCGATCAGGCTGACCATGCTGACGATGAAGACTATCGAGGCCAGCAGCGGCACATCGATCTGCAACAGGCTGGTCAGGAACAGCAAAATAATGAGCGTGGCCGCGCCCAGGCAGCTTGCCACGGCAAGCATGATCGCGCTCCGCACATAACGAGCGCGTCGCCAGAGCACGTCGATCTCGCGGTCGATGCGGGCGCGGTCAACGCCGAAAAGCTTGTCGGCCTCGTCAAGCAGCTCCCGCGAACGGTCGATGACTCTCGACAAGCGGTTGGTCATGGTAAGAAGAAGCAGGCCAATACCTGAGATGAGAATAACCGGGCCGATGGCTGTTTGCAAGACAGGAATGAGTTCTTTAATGGTCGTAATCGTCATGAGCATTTTGAACATTATTCAGATTCAACCCGATAGAGTTCGTTCGATACGAGGTCGAGCCGGTCGCCGGGTTTCGGGATGAGCGCTTCGACCGAAAGTTCATCGCGCAGAAAGCCTTTGAACGACTCCTTCACGCCCTCCTCGCCATGCACAATCATCACCTGCGGAGAACCCTCCCGGCTCTTCAACCAGCGCAACAGATCGCTGCGGTCGCCATGCGCCGACAGGCCGCCGATGGTGTGCAGTTGTGCGCGAACCCGGTAGCTCCGCCCGTGTAGCCGAACCTCCTTGCGTCCTTCCACGATCTCCCGACCAAGCGTCCCTTCCGCCTGGAAGCCGGTGATGATGATGTGGCACTCGGGCCGCTCGATGTTGCGCTTCAGGTGGTGCACGATGCGCCCGCCGTTGCACATGCCGCTTCCGGCGATGATGATCGCGCCCTCGCGGAGTTCGTTGATCTTCATCGACTCCTCCACCCTGCGGGTCAGGTGCAGGTTGCCGACGGGCGGCATACCGCGCATGTGACGGCGGAACAGGCGGGCCTCGGCGTCCCATAACTCCTCGTGCAGCCAGTAGATACGGCTTGCTTCGATGGCCATCGGGCTATCGAGGAACACCTGCCATTGCTCCAGCTCCCACTCGCGGTAGTGCTCGCCGAAAAGGTAGAGCAGCTCTTGGCTGCGGCCAATCGAAAAGGCGGGAATCAGAATGTTGCCGCAGTCGCGCCGCGAGGTTTCGATGATCTCGCCGATCTCCTTCACGGTGCTGTCAAAATTGCGGTGCAATCGGTCGCCGTAGGTGCTCTCGACGAGCACTACGTCCGCGTAGGCGATGGCGTCGGGATTGTTCAGAATCGGCGAATCGTACTGCCCGAGGTCACCGCTGAAAACGAGTGTACGGGTGGCGTCGCCCTCCGTGATTTCAAGCTTGACGAACGCTGAGGCGAGGATGTGCCCCGCATCGAGCAGCGTCACGGCGATGCCGGGCAGAACCTCGCGCCGCTCGCCGTACCTGACGCCCTCCATCTGCCTGACGCAGCGCTGGGCGTCATCGACCGTGTAGAGCGGCTCGTCGTCGCGCTGACCGTGCTTTCGCATGAAACGGGCATCGTTTTCGGACAGCGTCGCCGAGTCCCGAAGCAGAATCTCGCACAGCTCGATGGTGCCGTGATGGGTGTAGATCGGCCCACGAAAGCCACGATTGACGAGCAGTGGTAGGCGACCCGAGTGATCGATATGGCCGTGGCTGAGCACCACGGCATCGATTTCGGACGGCTCGAACGGAAACGGCTCGCGGTTCAGCGCCTCGACCTCGCGGCTCCCCTGCACCAGCCCGCAATCGAGCAGCACCGTGTAACCGGCAGCCCTGAGGATATGGCAGGAACCCGTCACCCGCCGCGTCGCCCCGTAAAACTCGATCTCCATATCGCAACTCCCTGTTTTCGTGAACCGGATCACCGGCAGACTGGATGCGAAAAGTACTTATGATTAAAATGTATGCGCTGTGGGGTGAAAAGCAAAAGAGCCCGACGCGGCAGGACTCATCGCGTCAGGCTCTTTCAAATCGTGAGCTGAAGAAAACGCTCAGTCCTTCATGCGCTTCTTTTTGGTGCCGGTAAAACCGGTGAAGAACGCACCATCATCTTTTTTGCGCTTGCCTCCGCCCGAGGGCTTGCCGAAGCTCTTCTTCTTGTCGCCGCCGAATCCACGGTCACCACTACGATCTTTTCCAAAGCTGCGATTGCCACTGCGATCACCGCCAAATCCACGGTCGTGCCGGTCGCCGTAGCCACCCTGATGCTCATCCATTTTCGAGACCCTGAGCTGGCGTCCGCACACCCGGACCTTTTTCAGCTCCTGGAACACGTCGTTCGGCATTCCGGCAGGCAGTTCAACCGTGCTGTACTGGTCGTTGATGACGATCTTGCCAACCGCTTCGGGATCGAGACCGATCTCGTTGATGATCGCTCCAGCGATGTTGCCCGGTTTGACATCGTGAACTTTACCAACCTCGAGCCGATAGGTTTCCCGCTTCTCGTCCGAGTACAAACCACCCTTGCTCTGCCTGCGCGGCTCGCGCTCTTTACGAAAATCGTCACGGAACGAATCGCGTCCATGTTCTCGGTCGTAGCGCGGCTCCCGCTCTTCGCGGCGAACCGGTCGTTCGCGCTCAGGTTTCGCGGAAAGCAGGAATGGCTCGTCGCCCTGCAACAGCTTGGCCAGCGCAGCGGCGGCTTCGAGTTCGGAAACGTCGTGCTCCTGGCAGTACTGCCCGATCAGGCCGATGTAGAATTCGAGGTCTTCGGCTCCAACTGTGTCGGTGATGCGCTGTTTGAACTTCGCGATGCGCTTGTCGTTGACGATCTCGGTCGAGGGCAGCTCCATCAGCTCGATGCGCTTGCGCGTGGCTCGCTCGATAGCGAAGAGCATCCCGCGCTCTCTCGGAGAGACAAACAGGATCGCCTCGCCACTGCGTCCGGCGCGTCCGGTCCTGCCGATGCGGTGCACGTAAGACTCGGTGTCGGTCGGAATGTCATAGTTGATAACGTGGCTGATACGCTCAACATCGAGGCCGCGAGCGGCAACGTCGGTGGCGATAACGATGTTCAGCGTGCCGTCCTTGAGCTGCTCGATGGTGCGTTCGCGGGCCGACTGCACCATGTCGCCATTCAGCGCGGCAGCGGCGTAACCGCGAGCCTGAAGCTTTTCGGCAAGTGCCACGGTCTCGGTTTTGGTACGTACGAAAATGATGATGCCGTCAAACGGCTCCACTTCAAGGATTCGGGTCAGGGCATCGAGCTTGTGGTGGCCGCCGACCATCCAGTAGCGCTGGCGGATGGTTTCAACCGTGGTGGTCTTTGTCTGAATCGTGATTTCGGCCGGAGCCTTGAGATACTTGCGGGCGATGCGTACAATCGGCTGAGGCATGGTGGCCGAAAAGAGCGCCACCTGACGGCTTTCAGGCGTCTGGTCGAGAATCCACTCGACATCGTCGATAAAGCCCATGCGCAGCATCTCGTCGGCCTCGTCAAGCACGAGGCACTTCAGGTTGTCGAGGTTCAGCGTGCCCTTACGCATGTGATCCATCACGCGGCCCGGAGTGCCAACCACCACATGCACGCCGCGCTTGAGGTTGCGGATCTGCACGCCGTAATCCTGACCGCCATAGATCGGCAGCACGTGAAAGCCCGGCATGAACTCGGCGTAAGTGTGAAACGCCTCGGCCACCTGGATCGCCAGCTCACGGGTCGGAGCGAGCACAAGCGCCTGCGGATCGGTGGCAGAAAGATCGATATTCGAGAGGACTGGCAAGGCAAACGCCGCCGTTTTGCCGGTGCCGGTCTGGGCCTGACCGAGCACATCACGACCTTCAAGAAGCAGCGGAATGGTGCTGGCCTGAATGGGGGTTGGATTTTCATAACCGACCGCTTCGAGGGCCCGAAGCAGGGGTTCAGCCAGTTCAAGGCTGCGGAAATTCACGGAATTGTCTTGCTGTTCGCTCATGGTTGGTTCGTTCATTGTCTCCTTCCGGGTCATTGATAAAAAAGTGGCTGCCATCAAAAGAAAGTCACAACAGGCAATTCGAGATACATTCGATGGTCAATGCTGATCCCGACCAATCGGGAGAAAATCCAGCATTCTCGACAAGTCACAACAAGCGACTGATCTAAAATACGTCAAGGGATTTATTCAGACTCTTGGTCCGGCAACGCCAGACCCGGAATGACTATGGACGCAAGCAAATGCAACCTCAAAAACACGTTCAGATTGTACTTCTGAGACAATCTCAGGAGTGGTTGCAATGCTGGAAAGAAGAGAAATGAAGAGGGGGTAGTCTCACATCAATCATGCAGCAGACCCTGAGTCTGCCATCGATCCATCACAATCAGCGGAAAAACGCGGCCCTACTGGCCATCCGGATTTCCAACTCTTTCTTGGCATTATCACCACAACAAAAATCGAATTGTATAGTACGATTTTATCCGGCCAAAGACGAATTAATTTTTTAAGCCGATACCGGCGGCGGCATCGACCCAACCACAGATTTTCCGCCAAGCCCAAAACGGCAGAGTTCGCGGTAGTGCGCGCCACCAGGTTTGAGAATTGATTCGTAAAGGCAGATCGTGTCGAGTGTACCGTACCACAACACTGTTTCGCGAAGTGTGTGCGCTCCCATCGCCTTGAAATCGTGCGAGTTGAAGCGAGCTATGGTCAGGTGCAGGAGGAATGATTTGCGCGGTTCGCCCGGTGCTCCGACTGGAGCACGCAGACTGCGGGCAAACTCCGGCATCCCGGCAGGCGCTTTGCCCGTCGCCCAGATGAGGCGTGGACGACGCGGATCGGGACCAAACGAGACGCGTTCGAACGAGACCTCGAACGGCGCTTGCCGCGCGGCTTCCCCGCTCAGCGCCCGGCAGACCGCATCGACATTGAGGCACTGCCACGGCGGCACCATCGTCAGATGCAGATTCTCCGGCTTCACCCAGCGCACTCTCAACCCGGAGTGCCCCTGCCGGAACTCCCCGACTGCCTCGGCAAGCTCCCGGCCCACGGGCAACCCGGCGAATACTCGCCTGCCCTCCATCAGATATCCATCAACAGGATTGCCAACCACGAACCGTCAGCCCGCTGCTCGACCTTCGCGCCATGCCAGGTTACGGCCTTGATTTCATTCCGCGCGCCGGAAATCGCCCTGCCGAGAAACGCGCCTTCGATGAACTCCTCGCCGCTCGAGCGGATCGAAAGCGCGCCGTAAGCTTCGCGGTAAATCTGCGACAGGGCGAGCGCTTCGTTGAGCAGATCGACCAGCAGTGCTACCCGGTCAGGCGCTTCGATCCGGAACGGGCGTTCAACCGCACTATTTTTCCACTCCGGCCCGATCCACTCCGTCATGGCGCACAAAGCCTCGCCCAACAGTTCCGGATAACTACCCGCAGTCACCTCGAAACAGAGGTCGGCGGTATGATCAAGCTGGCGATGCGGCATGTTCAGGAATCTCCGCAATGGATCGTTTGACAGACCTTTACACAAGCAATATACGCAACCCAACGCCTTGTCGCATTTTAGGCACCTCGAAAAAGTGTCGTGAGCGAACGGGGAGCAAGTTTTTCGAGGTGACCTTTTTTCTTACCTTGAGCAAAGCCTTGACCAATTCAACGAACCATGGCCTCACTCGCCCTCGCCGCATACCGGTTGCTCTCCCCGCTTCAGCCGAATCTGCTGCGGCTTTTGTCGTCGCGCAAGCCGAGACTGAAGAGCTTTCTGGATGCGCGAGAAAACCTGTTCGAGGAGCTTGAAGCGCGCCTGCATGCGCTGCCGGAACCATCGTGCCGTTTGTGGATTCACGCCTCGTCGGTCGGCGAATTCGAGCAGGCCCGCACGATCATCGCCGAACTCCGAGCGCAGATTCCGGACATGGACGTCGCGGTTTCGTTTTTTTCCGACTCCGGTTACGAAGCGCGCAAGCACTACCCCGACGCGGCGGCGGTCTTCTACCTGCCGCTCGACACGCCGGAGAACGCCCGGAGACTGGTCGATATGATCGGCGCGGACATCTTCATGCTGATGCGTTACGACTTCTGGCCAAACCACCTCGAAGCCATCAGAAAAAGCGGAGCGCGAATGATACTCGCCGCTGCCGCGCTCCCGCCGGGTTCGCCCTATCTCAAGCCCTGGCTCAGGGGACTTTACCGGGACCTCTTTTCGCTGTTCGACGCCATCTACACCATCGACAGCAAAGATCGCGAAATGTTCCTGAACCAGTTCGCCTGCAAGAACGTCTTCACCGCCGGCGATCCGCGATTTGACCAGGTCGTCGAACGGCAGAAAAAAAGCGACGAGCGGGCGGCGAAGCTCAAGCCGCTGTTCCGCGACAGGATGGTGCTTGTCGGCGGAAGCACCTGGGAGCCGGACGAGGCGATTCTGATCCCCGCGTGGCTTTCGCTCCGCCAGAAGCTCAGCCTGGTGCTGGTGCCGCACAAGGTGGATCGACCGAACATCGAGCGCCTGCTAAACAACCTGCGGCAACAGGGCATCAAAGCGGTGACCATTTCGGAGATGGATGAGCAATTCGACCCCGCACAGCAGGTGCTGGTGGTTAACCAGACCGGCTACCTCGCCGAACTCTACACCATCGCCGCTATCGCCTACGTTGGCGGGGGCTTCGGCGTGAACGTGCACAACACCATCGAACCCGCAGTCCACGGCATTCCGGTGCTCTTCGGCCCGCGATACGGCAATTCGCCCGAAGCCACCGGACTGATCGAAGCCGGAGCGGCCACGGTCATCACCGATGAACCGGAACTCCGCAAAGCCCTGAGCGCTTTGGTCGAGGATGCCGGGCATCTGAAGCATACCGGAGCAAAATCCAGCAGCTTCGTCAACGCCCGGCTCGGAGCCACCGCGATTATCGCCAGGGATATAGCACAGCATTGCCGGACGAAATCGTGATTTCCGTATATTCCGTACATATCTGACCACTTGACAAAACACCGCGAACCATGTTAAGCAGAATCCAAAGTCTCTACCTCTTCATCGCCGCGCTGCTCGCTTTCGGCAGCATGGCCTTCCCGTTCTGGACCTTCACGACCGACCACGTCATTCTTTTCGGCGACTTCATGGATGTGCAGGGCGCAGGATTGATCGTCACCGCCGGAAGCATCGGCGGCGGCATCCTCTCGCCGCTCACCGGCATCGTGGCGCTGGCAACCATCTTCCTGTACAAGAACCGCAAACTCCAGCAGACGCTCATCACGCTCTGCTTCGTACTCTTTGCCGCCGACCTGCTAGCCGGTCTCGCGGGTGGGCACTTCCTGAAGCAGTATCTCGAAACGAAAGCCTCATCGGTGAGCTTTGCACCCGGCAGCGGTCTCTTTATGCTGCTTCCCGAACCGGTACTCTTTTGGCTTGCCTTGCTCGGCGTCAAGAAGGACGAAAAAATCGCGACCGCGTACAAAAGGCTCTGACAAATGCACATCGTTTTTTCGACCGGCGACATTCACGGCATCGGCCCTGAAATCATCCTGAAAAGCGTGCTCGCGCTGCCTTCGGGAGAGGACACCTACATGGTTGCCGGATCGTTGAAAGCGCTCGAATTCTACCGTGACCTGCTCGGCTTGCCAGTCGAGTTGCGGCGAATCGAGGGGCCGGAGGCCATCGCGAAAATCGCGGCGGAGCCGGGCGTGCTGCACGTCCTGAGCGTCGCCGAGCCGGACTTCATTCAGCCCGGCTCGCTCTCGAAAAGCGCGGGCGAGATCGCCATGCGCTCGCTCGAAACCGCCGCCACGTTGTGCCGTGACGGCATCTGCGACGCGCTCGTCACCGCGCCGCTGCACAAAGAGGCAATTGCGCTCGCCGGGTACCGAAACACCGGCCACACCGATTTCCTCGCCGGATTTTTCGGCGTCTCGTCGCAAATCATGCTCTTCGTCGATCCCGTCTCCGGCCTCAAGGTCGCACTGGCGACGATCCACGAACCGCTCTCGATGGTGCCGGAGCTGGTGCGAACGATGGATATGGACGGCTTTTTCACCACGCTCGCCGGATCGATGCAGCGCGACTTCCGGCTCGAATCGCCAAAAATCGCCGTGCTCGGCCTCAACCCGCACGCCTCGGACGGCGGCGTCATGGGCAATGAAGAGACAACAGTCATCCGTCCGGCAATCGAGCGGCTGGCGGCGTCGATGCAGATCGACGGGCCGTTTCCGGCGGACGGCTTTTTCGGCGCGAAACGCTACCGGAATTACGACCTCATCGTTGCCATGTACCACGACCAGGGGCTGCTTCCCTTCAAGGTGCTCGCCTTCGACACGGGCATCAACGTCACGCTCGGCCTGCCCATCGTGCGCACCTCGCCCGACCACGGCACCGGCTTCGACAAGGCGGGCAAGGGTACAGCCTCCGAACGCAGCTTTCTCGAAGCCGCCAAACTCGCCGCAACCATCGCAACGAACAGAACGCAAACCACAGGGTAACCCATGATCGCTTTCGTCAACGCAGACCTCGACATCAGAAAAAAGCCCATTTTCAGAAACCTGAACTTCACCATCCAGCCCGGCGAACTGGTGTATATCGTCGGACGGAGCGGCAGCGGCAAAACCACGCTGCTCAAATCGCTCTACATGGAGATCAAACCGGTGAAAGGGGAAGTGATTGTCAACGGCTTCAGCTCAAGGAAAATCAGGAAAGGCAAAATCGCCGTGCTCAGGCGCAAGCTTGGAATCGTCTTTCAGGACTTCCGGCTCCTCGAAGACCGCAACGTGTATGACAACCTTGCCTTCGTGCTCAAGGTGACGGGCACCAAGCATTCGCTCATCAAGGAGAAGGTGATGACCGCCCTGAAGGAGGTCGGTCTCGAACAGGCCGCCAAGGAGATGCCGCAGAACCTCTCCGGCGGCGAGCAGCAGCGCGTGGTGATCGCCCGCGCGCTGGTCGGCGATCCGGTAGCCATCATCGCCGACGAACCGACGGGCAACCTCGATCCCGAAACCTCGATTGAAATCCTCGAATACCTGAAAAAGATCAACGCCAAAGGGATCAGCGTCATCATTGGCACCCACGACTACGATCTGGTGCGTCACCACCCATCGCGCACGCTCATGATCAAAGACATGAACCTCGTCGAATGCACCATCGAACCCGCGCCTTCGGGCACCTGCTGGCATCCGGTTCCGAAGCAGGCAGCTGTGGCGTCGTAATCGACGGGGTGTTGCGCGGAACCGATACTCTCTGTAGGGGCAGACCTGCGTATCTGCCCTTCGCACTCACTCTCCGCTGTACGCAATCCCAAGGTTCCCCAGCCAGTCGATAGCGATGGCTTGCAGCGCCTCGTTGCGAAAAGCGCTCCACGCTTCAACAACGCCAAACGCATCCACCGTGCTCCTGATGCGCATGGAGGCTCCGCGCCCCTGAATGCTTCTCAGCAAGCCGCGACGCAATTCGTCATTTTCAACCGTCTGGCAGAAGCGTCGCATAATTGAACAGTCATTGATGTCGAACTGATCCGGCAGTTCGCGGTAATCGCCGGAAAGCAGCGCCTCCCCGGCTTCCCGCACAAGCGCCTCCTCGCGCGCCCGGACAGCGCTACCCAACTCCACCGCATCCAGCGCATCGCGGCTAAAGGTCACAATCCGACCCGTCCTGATATTCAGAAACGCCCGTCGCTCTTCATCAGGCTGGTCTATCGCATCGACCACATCTTTCAGGCGGATAACAAAATTCATGTTCGTTGAATTCATAAAATGATTGCTGTCTTTAACCAAATGCTGGAGGCGTTCTCACCCGTTCCCTGCGATGTCTTCGTCCCACAGGTCGGGGCGTTCGGCGATGAAGGCGTCCATGAGGCTTCGGCACCCTTCGTCGTCGAGAAGCGAGACTTCGACACCGTGCTCGCGCAGAAATCCAGCGTTGCCCTTGAAATTCCGGTCTTCGCCCACGACGACCCGCCCGATGCCGAACTGGACGATTGCGCCTGCGCACATCATGCAAGGAGAGAGCGTCGTGTAGAGCGTCACGGTGTCGTACCGGGCACAGCGGCCCGCCTTGCGGATACAGTCCATCTCGCCGTGGGCAATCGGGTCGCCCTGCTGCACGCGCTGGTTGTGCCCGGCGGCAAGCACCTTACCATTTTCGACCATCACCGCCCCGACGGGTACGCCGCCCTCATCGTAGCTCTTCCGGGCCTGTTCGAGGGCCAGCGCCATGAATTCGTGGTCTCTGTTCATCTTACTTGCACTGCTGGGCAATGAAGAAGTACCAGCCGTGAACCGGGGACTTGCGGAAAATCGAGTTCATCTTCTTGCCTTCAAGCGAATAGTTGAAAACGCCCTGCTCCCTGTGCATCACCTTTTTGAAAGTGTCGCCGAGGCTCTCATTGCCGATTTCGAAAACCGTTTTGAACGTCCGGGCCTGATAGCGGTGCAGCGTGACTTTGGTCTTGGCATCAAGCGCGTAGATGTAGGCGTTTTCCGGCAGTGTCATACGGGATTCGACAACTTCGATAAGCTTGACCGCATCGACCGAAACGCCAACCGCCGCAACCACCTTGCCATCGGCAACGACCGGCGCGGCCACGACAATCGAGCGCTGCCCCGTCGAACGGCTGATGACCAGCTCGCCAAGCACCTCCTTGCCGCCGATGAGTTTTGGGAAACAGGTACAATCCTTGAGATTCTGATCGGTGAAACCGCCCTTCGCGGTGGCGTAGTAGCTGCCGTCGGGCATCATGAACCATACCGTCGCATTGGTTGGCAAATCGCGGCTGAAGCGATCGAGCAGCGGCCTGACCTCGTCCCATTTGGCTGGCATCACCTCTTCTCTTTTGAAACAGCAATCGCTTTTTCCGTGCACAAAATACCTTCGAGATGCTTTTCGACGAGTCCAGTGAACGCGCCAAGGACAACCTCCGGCTCCAGCCTCACCGAAGCCGCTTTCGCCTACGCGCGAACCGTGAGTAGAAACAGCGCCAGCACGGCGGAGATCAGAATTGAAATGAACCTGGAGATGCGAGACCTCCTTTCAAGTTATTTGAGCAACATCATGAACTACAAGCCCCCAACACTTCAAAAAAACAGGAACGCAAAGCCTTGCCAGCCAAGTCGGGCAGCTGTTCCTTAGCCTATTCAAAGTTCAGAATATCCGGGGTGAGAATCAAGGAATTGCAGCGCATTTCCAACTGAAAACGCAAATCGGCTCAGGTATGCTCTTGTTAGGAGGAGAACCTTCGATTATCCCAGCCGTTTTGTTATCCATTCTGGATCACGGCGGCAATCGAGAATAGCCCGGACACGAGCAATTCCGCCATCGACGCGGTAGTACACAGCGTAGGGAAAGCGACGGGAAAGGAGACGATGGTAGCCGAAGAAGATGGCATGAACGCCGCCGGAAAGGCGTAGTGACTAAATATCTGACCACAGAGAATCGAGGAAATACTCGCCCAGCCCCTCGGCTTGACGTTCATAAAAACGATACCCGTCCGCCAGGTCAACGGTCGCTTCGTCAAGGAGTTGGACTCTCATCCGAGTCTTTCCCGGACGGCTTTTTTTGCTTCTTCAATATCGAGAAACTGTGCTCGCCCCTCGGCGATGCGCTCTTCCCGAACCTGCAAGACGTCTGCGTGCCAGGCTGGTGAGGGAATGTTCGCCGGCGTACTGGCGAGGTCTGCCCAGATTTCTTCAATCGCTTGCAGCTTCTCTTCGACGCTCATTTGTTTCAATGGAATGCTCAGGTGCATGGGATTTCTCCGGATGGTTCTTCAGCGCATAATAAGGAAAAGAACAAAATTCAGGGAAGATCGGGATAACGTACGTCGGCGGAGCCACTTACCATGTCACTTTCGATGATGGTTTGCGTGGAGAGATCGATTTTTCAGAGTACCCGGAGAAAGGGCCTGTGTTCGCTCCTCTCAAGGAGCCGGGCTTTTTCAGAAAAGCTTTTATCGAAGGTGGAACCATCGCTTGGCCCAACGGAGCGGATATCGCTCCCGAATCTCTCTACGAAAAACTCCTGCAAAAAGAACAAAACCGGGATTCTGTCCTACATTAAAAGCTTTTGTATTTTCAGCAACGGATCAACGTCCCAGAGTCTTAATCCATCATTTAAAAGTAAAAATTCCATCGAATTTTAATGATCTGCGCTTATTTAAAATATCTCGAATAGATTTTAAATAACCATTAAACATTTTTTTATGTCTATCAATCTCAGTCATATACTCATTAGAATGATTTTTATAATAATGAAAAAGCTGACTACTCAACCCCGTCATTACGACCTTAAGATTTGCAAGACACTTTAACAACTCTTCATGTTCTTTTTCAAACGCCGCGCTCAAATTTACGTCCCAAAAATTCAATTCACTTTTTGCATTAACCAAATTTACACGACACAGATAAAGCTGATGACTTAATTGATCAACCTGCTTGATACGCTTGAAAGAAACCTCATCTCCCTCAACCAGCAAGCCAGGAGCAGGGCATAAATAAAAATACTGAAAGTCGATTTCTCTTATTACCTCTTGCACTTCATTTAAAGCATTCAAGTAATCTTTTGAAACACGATATGAGTCGTCTTTTTTCTTATTACGCCACCAGCGAAAAAAAGTTATATATCCTAATGCAACACCTGCGGCAGTAAAAGCCAAAGAAACAAAATCTGTCCACTTTGCATCAATAGTAAAATTAACACATGTGCTTATGCCGAAAAAAAATCCAAACACAAATGCAAAAGAGTAACCTAACCTCTTTTTAATTTTCTGATAATCCATCTTCATCTGAGATTTCAAAATATCATTATCAACTTAAAGGCGAGCGATTTAACTATATACTGTCCAGAGACTTTTCAGATACCCTTCTTGAGCTTCTTTACCTCATATTCGGATGTTTTCAAGGTCATAGCCACCTCAAAATCAGTCAAGCCTTTATCCTTTAAATACCTAATCACATCGGCGCGATGCCCGGCGGCTGACTTAAACTCTTTTTGAAGTTCATCACACTTGCCGTTTGCATTTCCTATATCAAGATGAGTATTTAAAGATTGCCAATATGCCGGTATAAAAACACGTTTCCCACTAAACTCGCTATAGCCCATCAGTTCTGCGAGTATTGTAAGAATATTGAAAACAACACGCCAAGACGCATCTTCACCAGTCCAATTGCTGTTAAGAAGACTTTGAAGATTTTCTGATACATGCTCACGATGTTCTTGCGTCGTATCGAGATCCTGCACATCGCGAATTAGTTGTTTTAAAAACTTCTGTACCCATTTTTTCGATAACTGCCCATAAGACAACCCCCAGCGATATGATTCGCCTCATCACCAAATATGCGACGCATACACATCTCGAATTCCATACCATATTCCCACGTTGTTTTTCCTCCAAACATAAAACGGGATATTTTTTAGTTTAACAGCACAACAGATATAACTAAGGAATAATCCAAATTGCTATTGTGTTCTACCTCAGTCCGAGCACAAAGCAAATGAATCGGGATCAATCTTGCACTCAAACCGTATATCAAACTCAAATCCACCCACAAAAAAGCGCCGGGCTGGCACCCGGCGCTTTCAGAATCAATCAAATCATTCTCACGAACAACCAGTCGTCATTCCGCAATCCTCGCACACTTTGCAAGTGCCGTTCTGCTTCACTCTCACCGATCCGCAATTCTCGCACTGTTCGCCTGTGTAGCCTTGCATTTTAGCCTGGGCGGCCTGACTTTTCAGGACGCTTTTTTCGTCGTGGTGCGGTTTGGTGGCGTGGGCGGCGAGTTCCAGCTCCGTGGCCTTTGACTTCGGCGCGTGGCCGTTGCCGCTTCCATTGCCGTTACCGTTGGCAGGCACCTCCGGCACCTCATCGACCGCTTTGACGTGCACGAAATCCTTGCGCCCGAGATAATCGTAGCCGATGGAGCGGAAAACGTAGTCGAGAATCGAAGTCGAATTCTTGATGACTTCGTGGCCCTGCACCGCGCCCGCAGGCTCGAAGCGGGTGAAGGTGAAGCTATCCACCAGCTCTTCGAGCGGCATACCGTACTGGAGCGCCTTGGAAGCGAGCACGGCGAAGCAGTTGAGCAGCCCCTTGAACGACGCGCCCTCCTTGTACATGTCGATGAACACCTCGCCCAGCGAACCATCTTCGTACTCGCCGGTTCTGAGGAACACCTTGTGGCCGCCGACGTACGCCTCGCGAATGTAGCCTTTGCGGCGCTTCGGCAGCATCCGGCGCTCGGAGCGGTGATAGACGCGCTCGACAATGCGCTCCTGCACCTCTTTCGGCCCCTTGGTCTCGTCAAGATCCTCCTCGGTACCGAGCATGATGACTTCATCCTGCGGCGAGGCATTGGAGATGTTGAGCGGCTGCGAGAGCTTGGAGCCGTCGCGATAGATGGTAATCGCCTTGACCATCGACTGCCATGCGGCCTCATAGACGTCACCAATTTCAGCGGTGGTAGCGCTGCTGGGCATGTTGACCGTTTTGGAGATCGCCCCCGAGATAAAAGGCTGCACGGCGGACATCATGCGCACGTGCGCCATGTGGTTGATGTAGCGCTTGCCTTTGCGGCCGCAGGTGCTGGCGCAGTCGAAAACCGGCAGGTGCTCCGGTTTGAGGTGCGGCGCGCCCTCGATCATCATGGTGCCGCAGACGTAGTCGTTAGCCGCCTCGATGTCCTCCTCCGTCGCGCCAAGCTCGCTCAGCATGTCGAACGAAGGTTCGTTGAGCTGCTCTTCGGTGAAGCCGAGGGAGTGGCAGAACTCCTCGCCGATGATCCACTTGTTGAAGGCGAAACGGATATCGAAAACGCTTTCAAGCTGCTTTTCGACCGCTTCGATCTTTTCGTCAGTAAAGCCGCGGCTTTTGAGCCACTGATGGTTGATGCCGGGGCATCCGCGCAGGGTGCCGTGGCCTTTGCAATACTTCTCGATCTCCTCGATCTGCTTGTCGGAGTAGCCGAGGCGGGCAAGCGCCTTGTGCACCGACTGGTTGACGATCTTGAAGTAGCCGCCGCCCGCGAGCTTCTTGAACTTGACGATGGCAAACTCCGGCTCGATGCCCGTGGTATCGCAATCCATAACGAGGCCGATGGTGCCGGTCGGAGCGATCACACTCACCTGCGCGTTGCGGAAACCGTACTTCTTGCCCTTCTTTAGCGCCTCGTCCCACACCTTTCCGGCGGCCTCGAACAGCTCCTTCGGGCAGTACTCGGAGTCTATGCCGCGAGGTTTGACGACCAGCCCTTCGTACTCCTCCTCCGAGCTGTTGCGCGCGGCGCGACTGTGGTTGCGAATGACGCGCAGCATGTCGTCGCTGTTCTCGCGGTAGCGGGCGAACGCGCCGAGTTCCTTGGCCATGTCGGCGGAGGTGACGTATGCCTGACCCGTCATGATCGCCGCGATGCCGCCCGCGATGGCGAGGGCGCGCGGCGAGTCGTAGGGAATGCCGAGCACCATCAGGACGCGCCCGAGGTTGGCGAAACCGAGGCCAAGCGTGCGGAACTCGTAGCTCAGGCGGGCGATGTCTTTAGACGGGAAGTGAGCCATCAGTACCGAAATTTCAAGCACCACTGTCCAGAGTGCCGAAGCATGCTGGAGTTCGGTGATTTTGATCTTGCCGGTCTCTTCGTCGAGGAAATGAGCGAGGTTCAGACTGGCGAGGTTGCAGGCCGTATCGTCGAGGAACATGTACTCCGAGCACGGGTTGCTGGCATTGATACGGCCACTCTTCGGACAGGTGTGCCACTCGTTGATGGTCGAGTCGAACTGAAGGCCGGGGTCGGCGCACTTCCAGGCGCTCATCACGATCTTCTCCCAAAGGTCACGGGCGCGCACGGCACGGGCCTCCTTGCCGGTGGTGCGCTCGCGAAGCACCCACATTTCGTCGTTCTGCACTGCCTTCATGAACTCGTTGGTCACGCGGACGCTATTGTTGGAGTTCTGACCGCCGACGGTCTGGTAGGCCTCGGACTCGTAATGCGTGTCGTACTCTTCGAAATCGAGGGTCGTGTAACCCTGCTCGACCAGCGCCAGCACGCGCAAAATGTAGCTCATCGGTACGCCGCGATGCAGGGCGTTCTTGATGAGGGTGTTGAGCATCTCGTTCTCCTGACGGTCGGTGCCGCCCTTGAGCGCCTCATCGACGATCGCTTTCAGGAAGCGCGAACAGATTTTGGAACCAGCCACCATCGAGGCCACCTTGTCCTCCTCCTTGGCCTTCCACTCGATGAACTTTTCAACATCCGGATGATCGATGTCGACGATGACCATCTTGGCTGCGCGGCGCGTGGTGCCGCCCGATTTGATGGCGCCAGCCGCCGAATCGAAGATTTTCAGAAAGCTCATCAAACCCGACGAACTACCACCGCCGCTGAGCTTTTCGCCCGAGCCGCGAAGGTTGGAGTAGTTGGTGCCGGAACCACTGCCGAACTTAAAGACGCGAGCCTCGCGCACGGCCAGGTCGAAAATGCCGCCCTCGTTGACCAGATCGTCCTTGACCGACTGGATGAAACAGGCGTGCGCCTGCGGGCGGCTGTAGGCGTCTTCCGACTCGCGGATTTCGCCCGTCTCCGGATCGACGTAGAAGTGTCCCTGCGCCGGGCCATTGATGCCGTAGGCAAACTGGAGACCGGTGTTGAACCACTGCGGCGAGTTCGGCGCGGCCATCTGCGCCAGCAGCATGTAGACTACCTCGTCATAAAATGCCTGTGCGTCCTCATCGCTGTCAAAGTAGTTGTACCGCTTTCCCCAATCCTGCCAGCAGCCCACCATGCGGTGCGCAACCTGCTTGATGGAGTTCTCGCTGCCAGTCACCGGAAGGCCGTCCGCGCCGATGACAAGATTGCCCTCGGCATCACGCTGTGGCACACCGGTCTTGCGGAAATATTTCTGCGCCAGAATGTCGGCGGCAACCTGCGACCATGATACCGGCACTTCGACATTATTCATTTCGAAGACCTTCGAACCGTCCGTATTGCGCAGCACGGAGGTTCTGAGCGTGTAGTCGAAACGGTCATAGACGTTTTCACCAGGGGAAGTGAACAGGCGGGCGATTTTCATGTGGAGTCTCCAGAATCGATAATTGGTTGTTGATAGATAAATCCTTTTTATTCCAAGACTTACCTGACGTCAGCACACAGAGGATGCCGTTGCGTATCGTGACGGTGAGATTGCTCAACGCAATATAAACCACCCCGCCATACTGAGGAAACAGCTTGGGCGAACTGACGAAAAAAGATCGAGGAATAACCAGGTTTCGATCGTTGAACGGGTCGCCAAGCTCTGTTCCCGGAGCCATTCGGCGCCAACCACTACGGCAGGTCTCCTGACTTCGATGGCTGCGAAATTACTTCGACGTTTTCCTCCGGGCAGCCTTCCCCCGCATTCCCCGTGGTTATCAGAGGTTGGCGGAGTGGATACACCCGATCCGCAACGGCCACAAAAGCAGAGCTGCTCCTGTCGTCGCGCGACATACCATCTTACAGTTGCGGGCACAGTGTGCGATTCACACGCACTTCCCTATTATCCGGCATCTTTCATCCGGCACCGTAATGCTGAAAGAACTCATCAATGGTAACGATTTTTTGGAAGGCAGACAACGCCGGAGGGTAATTTTCCGGCTGCCAGACGGGTGACTTAACGAGGGTAAACCCGCGCGATGCGGACACCAAAACGCTTTACGGGCGAAGCCCCGGAAACAACTTTTTTTCTGGCGGAGGCGAAACATTATTTCACCTTCCACCGCGCCGGATCGACCGTCACCAGCCACTCCAGCGTGCGACGGATTCCCTCCTCCTGCGGCACGTGGCTTTGCCAGCCAAGCATCGTGCGGGCTTTCGACACGTCGGCCAGCGCCCGCGAGGCGAGCACATCAACCGCCTGCCGGGTGAGGAGCGGACGCTTCTTACTTCCGGCGATCCGCCAGACAAACTCCATCACCCCGGCAACGGACCGAACCATGCCAAACGGCAGGTGAAGCGATGGCACCGGCGAGCCAATCGCCACGGCAACGCGCCGGCACACCTCCTCGAAAGTGATCGCCTCGCCGTCGCAGGCCATGAACGCCTCGCCCACCGCTTCCGGACGGGAGGCGGCCAGCATCGTCAGATCGACGAGGTTGTCGATATAAATCATGCTCATCGGCGCGTTGCGCGCCCAGAAAAAGAGTTGCCGCCGGAGGATGCTGTCGGCCAGCAGCGGAAACAGCGTCCGGTCACCGGGGCCATAGACCCACACCGGGTAGAGAATGCTTGCTGAAAGCCCCCGCTTTATGGCCGCCCACACCTCGTTTGTGCCGCCGATTTTCGTATCGGGATAGGACTGCTTCCGCGCCTTGTAGGGGGTCTGCTCGTCGATGCGGCCAAGCAAGTGGTGATCAAAACACTCGAACGAACTGACATGCACCAGCCGTCCGACACCATGCCGAAGCGACGCTTCGCACACGTTGCGCGTACCGCCAACGTTGATGTCGATGAACTCCTGCATCTTCCCCCAGTCGGAGGTCAGCGCAGCAGCATGCAGCACGAGGTCACTCTCACGCACGGCGGCATCGACCGCGGTGGCATCACGCACATCCCCCTCGATGACCTCCACACCGGAAGCCCGCAGCGAATCGATGCATGCATTCCCCTTCCGCACCAGCGCCTTCACGCGACAGCCATCCGCCAAGCACCGCCCCACCAGATGCGACCCGATAAACCCGGACGCGCCGGTAACAAGAACGGTTTTGGCCATAATTACAAACTGTCGATACGGTTTTCACTCTGCTGTCCCCCTTCCCACAGTGGGCAGTTCTCCACTGCCTTGCGAATACCGCTTTCGCACAGAGTCCACAACTCAGGGGTCACTTTTTTCTCAGCCATATGTTTGTAAGCGTACGGGCAAAAAGTTGAGCGAACCCCGGACAAAATGTCGTCGATAATCGATTGAACTGCAACCGATGTGGTGTCCGCCTCATAGTTCTCTCTGAATACCCGCTTGTGAATCCGCTCAAGATCAAGAAAAAGAGCAAGCAGAACCAGGCGTACACGGTCAAGGTACTGTTCGTAGTACAGTCCTCGCTCATAATCCTGGGTCACATAAAGCATCTGCTTTTTCCGGCGCACCCAGAGCACTATATACTGATTGAAAAAATACCCAATGCCTGTGAGTATAAGACCGAATCCCCAAAGCTCGAAAGTGGATGCTTTAAAAAAATATTGCGCCACCGTCACCCCTCCCGCGCCCGCAATGGTCATCGCAGGCAGTGACTTAAGAAAGTCCTGGGCTTTATTTCCAAAATCCAGACTTTCTTTTACCGATTCAAGATAAGCGCTACGCAGCTTCTCGTTTTCCTTAAAATTAAGGTCACGCCCCTTGGAAATAACATCGATGCTGCGCAGACTGGCTTTCATCGTGGCGACGGCGCTCGTCACATAACTGCGTTCGTCAGAGCTAATTTGCGGTGCCTGCTCTTCAATACCCTTCAGCACATCTTCGACGTAGGTAGCCATGGTTTGCGAAGGAGCATCATTGGAAAACTTGCCCGACATGGCCCAAACCATGCGCACAGCTGTTACCGTGGGAAGCAATGCGGTTTTTGACATATGATTCTCCTTGTAACTGGTTTTATTGATTTAACGCAAACCACGAAGCCTATTGCTACCATTTTGTCAATGTCGAGTATCGGAACCATTCGCCTGTTCGCTCACTGACAGGCTGACAAAACATGTTGATTCTACAATGTGAGCTCTCTCGCTCTTCCCCAATTCATCATTCATAACTCATCATTCCTCACTCTCCCCTCTTCTCCTCCCGCTTTCTCAGCAGCTCGACCAGCTCGGCGATAAGCATGACCTGGCTTTCAAAGGCTTCGGTGAGGCGTTCCATATCGATCGGTGCGGCTGGCGGTTGCGCTCGGTTTCAGCGTCGAAAAGGATCGGCTTCTAGCAGCCTTCGAAGAGGCTGAAGATGCACTTCATTGATGGCCGCAAGTGATGATAGTGGCAAGATGGGTTGGGGTAAACCTGTGAAATGTTATAAGTACAAACGACGCATAAAAAGATACGCTTTAACGAAGCAAAAAACGTGATTCCGGCATTAAAACTACCCGAAGCAACGCCGTTGCAGAGCTGGATGCTTCGCTTCGCTCAGCATGACAGAAAAGAATGGTGCTCCAGTAATTTTTATCGATTTCTCCGGGAACGCTTCTTTTCAAAAACCCAGCCGCACAAATCATCTTTCCATAATCAAGCACTGCAATCGCTGGAGACACGGTCGAGGATGGTCAAATACCAGCGCTCGCCGATTCTCGTCAAGTAAAACACCAGATCGTTTCCATTCACGTCAACCAGCACAACGCGAACGCTTTTCGCTTCGAGCGCTCGAAAGCGGTCGATCGTTTCCTGCGAAATCTCCTTCAGTCCGCTCCGCTTCAGGTTAATCGCCATGGTGCTCAACAAAACATCCCGGTGTTTTGGGTCGCAAAACAGGCCGGTTTTCGACCAGGCCTCGCGCCCGCAATCATACACCGGCAACGCCGCGTACCTGAGAGGCGCACCGCCCCTGATTTTTGGATAAGGGAAGTATTCGGGAACCGGCTTTCTGAAATCGATCCGCGAAACGGCTTTGAATACATTGAAAACGCCTTGGCGGTAGATGACGACCACGCCTTGTTTTGGATGGACAAAGCGGTTCAACCGGACAGCATCTCTCGAACCGAAGGCGTTAACCACACCGGCCACCACGCCGTCCGGAGGCTGCATGCGGGACATGGCATTTCCGCCATCCGCAAACAGCAGGATGATCGAAAAGATGAACAAAACACTCACGCGGCGTATCGGAACAACTGCAAATCTGCTCATGCTGCACAACAGTTTAGAGACGGTAAAGCCGTTCTTCATTTTCTCGCGCTCAACGCTCAACTCTTCCCCTCCCTCTTTTTCAGTACATCCACCAGCTCGGCGGTAAGGGCGGACTGGCGCTCGATGGCTTCGGTAAGGCGTTCCATGTCGGTGCGGCGGCTGCGTTCGGTTTCGGCGTCGAAAAGGATCGGCTTCTGGAAACCTTCGGAGAGACGGAAGAGGTGCAGGCAGATGCGGATCAGAATGACATAGACGACCGGCAGGAGGTATTCGCCAAAAATAATCGGCATCTGCTGGTAGTGCCGGATGACCGAATCCCAGTCGCCGATGGCGAGCGCACTCCACTGGACGAAAAAGTAGAGGTAGATCAGCGGATGAAAAATCATAAAAAAGCGCAGGACCCTTGACTGACGCTTGTTCGCCGGGTCGCTTTCGTATTTGGAGAGCAGCCACGGAAAGTGGCCGACCAGCATCGCCGCGCGGCGGTCGTTGAGGTAGCGCGCGCCTTGCAGCGCCGAGTCGATGAATGAAACCACCTGGCTCAGGAGCGCCGCCGAGAGAATGGTGGCCAGAAAAGCATAGCTGAAGTCATCAAACTTGAACGATCCGGCCAGATATGGCAGGGTGATGGTTTTGGGCTTGATGACGATGAAAAGCATCGCGATTCCGGCAAGAATCACCGAAAAGGTGTGCAGCTTGCGCGCTTGGCGCAAACTTTCGACGACCGCCTCGGCGTTGGCGCCCTGCATGGAGTTGCCGGGCGGATCGAGGCGCATCAGGGCCGCCGAGTCGGTCGATGGCGAGTAGAGGCCGTTGACGCCGATCTGGCATCCGGTCACGCCATCGTAGCGCGTGGAGAGATCGATGGTGCTGCGGCTCAGATTGACGCCGTCGAGCCGCGCGCCCGACAGGTCGGCTCCGCGAAGATCGGCCCCGCGCAAATCCGCGCCGGAGAGCGTCGCTTTCGCGAAAGTCGCGCCGACGAGGTCGGCCTCCGAAAGATCGATGCCTTTCAGGTCGGCGGCGCTGAAATCGGCCTGGCTGAGGTCGGGCCGGACTTCCGGCTGCGCTTTGCGCCAGTGGTTCCAGCTTGCGACTCCAGCTTTCAGCCTGTCGAGATGTTTCTTTTCAGCCATGCAACTTATTGAAAATCAGTTCGTTACGGTCACGGTTCTTTCGCCCGCCGTCTTCTGCGTTCTTTCGAGCCAGGCGAGAATGGCGTTGAAGAGCGAGGCGCTCCGCGTCACCTGCGTGTAAGCTTCATCGACGGTCATGTCGCGATTTTCCTTCCGCATCTTCATGCCGAGCTTGCGGGCCGATTCGGCGACGGCGGCGATCTCGCGCGCCAGGTCGGCCTCGCTGTCGATGACGGGAGGCCGCATCATGCGCTGGATGTAGCCGATGTTGTGGCGCACACTGTTCTCGATGATACCGTCGTTGATGCTGTGGCGCTCTTTGTTGAAGTCGTCGTAGCGGGTGTTGTGCAGTGGCATCGAGAGGTCGCCGCAATAGTGGGCGCAGTAGACCAGCGGATACTTCGCATATTTGCCGCTCTTTTTCATCGACTGATACTCCCTGACCGAACCGATGATCGCGCCGTACAGATGCCCTTCGTCGTCGTTGGGCCGGTTGTAGCGTTCAACCTGCGCCATGACCATTTCAGGAGTGACCCGCTTGTTGGCGTTGTTATTGTAGTAGTGATTCGGGCTTTCGACCGGACTGAACATCTCTTTCGACTTGGCCACATCGGGCGCGGCGGCGCTGTACCAGAGGTCGAACCCGGCGGCCTCGGCGATGGTGAGATGGGTTTTGTCGTGCCAGGCGTTGGCTTCGGGCTGGAACGGCTGGGCGCAGAAGAGCGCCGAGATGGCGACGATACGAAGGAGCGGCGAGCGCATGATGGTTCCTGCTGAAAGGGTTGGAAAGCGAAACAGCTCTTGCGCAAACAAGATACGCAGAAACGGGGATGAGCGGCAACAGCGGAGGGCTGAACGGTCAGAGATTTTGCCGGGCCGCGACTTCCGGTGAGCGGAGTGGCGCCCGGCGACGGCAGGTCAGGCGGACATTTCGAGCATTCTTTTGATCGACTTCAGCGCCCCTTCGCGCAGGCTCTCGTCAACGGTGATCTCGGGCGAGCGGTTCACCATGCAGAGATAGAGCTTGTCAAGCGTGTTCTGCTTCATCTGCTTGCAGACGCTGCGCGGATTGGCCGGGTCTTTGGGCGCAGGAATGAAAACCTTGCCCGGCGAGCGTTTCTCCATTTCGTAAAGAATGCCCGGCTCGGTTGCCACGATGAAGCTTTTGCGCGGACTCTTTTCGGTGTAATCGAGCAGGGCCGAGGTCGAGCCAACGAACGAAGCCTGACGCAGCACCTCCTCGCGGCACTCGGGATGAGCGATCAATTCCGCATCCGGATACATCGCCTTGGCTTGGATCATGTAAACCTCGGAGTAGGCGTCGTGCACATAGCAGAAGCCCTGCCAGAGCAGCATGTCGCGCCCGGTGCGCTTCATCACCCATGCGCCGAGGTTGCGGTCAGGACCGAAGATGATCTGCTGCTCCGGCGGAATCTGCCGCACGATATGCTCGGCGTTCGACGAGGTGCAGATGATGTCCGAAAGCTTCTTGATCGCCGCCGACGAGTTGACGTAGGTAATGGCAATGGCGTCGGGATGCGCCTGGCGGAAGGCGCGGAACTCCTCCTCCGGGCAACTGTCGGCCAGCGGGCAGCCCGCGCCCGGATCGGGCATGAGCACCATCTTGCCAGGATTGAGAATCTTGGCGGTCTCGGCCATGAAGTACACCCCGGCGAAAACGATCACGTCCGCCGACGTCTTCTCCGCCGCCCGCGCCAGGGCGAGGCTGTCGCCCACGATGTCCGCCGCCTGCTGGATTTCCGGCAGGGTGTAGTAGTGGGCAAGGATAATCGCGTTCATCTCCTTCTTGAGAGCCTGCACCCGCCGGAGCAGCGCTTCGGTCGAAAGGCCCGCCGCCTCTTTGTGCATATCGGTCGCTATGGTCATATCGATCTGTCAAAATAATGAAATAAAAAAACTCCTCGACGGTTGAAGAGGAGCGTAGGCCGGAGTGAAAGCCGGAAACAAATCCGACTCCCTCCGACGATTCAACTCAGAGAGTCTTCCAGGTCATCGTCTTCCCTGATCAGCAAAAGAATGGCTGAATTGGGCACGATCAGATAGCGCTCCTCTTCGTACTCGATCTCCCAGGCACTGCTCTGGACGAAGATAGCCAGATCGCCGGTTTTGGCCTGAAGCGGAATATACTGGGGGCTTTCGGCCCGCTCTTTCCAGGGTTCGTCGGTATCATTTGGCGGGCCGACCGGATAGCCGGGCCCTGTTTTGAGCACGTAGCCGCTCTGGATTTTAGCTTTTTCCTGAACGCCCGGAGGAAGGTAGATACCTGATTTGGTTGTCTCATCGAGGGATTTCGGCTTGATCAGTACCCGGTCTCCGACAACGATAAATTTATCCGTGACATTTTTGCGTTTGTCAAATAACATGCGCTGTTGCAATATCTTGGCGAGGATTCCCGTAGGCCGGAAGACCGGATCGGGTCAAACGGTAATCACCGCCGGGTTTCGCGCGTTTTTCCGCAACCGGCGGTCATGAAGCTCAAAATCGTCATTTCAGCCTAAAAAGCAAAAAACGGATTCCTGCCCGGCGGGTTTGAGACAAATGAGCGCCGGAAAAATTCATCGAAGAAAAGATTGCATATCTGTTATATTTTCGATTCGTAACCTTTATGTTCCGGCCAATGCTCCGGACCGAGGCTATCGAATCGAGACTAAAGCAAACAAGATCGCCCTGACAACCCCTGTTTCGGTTTCCCCCCGGAAAAACAGGTGGCAGGGAGTGCGCCAATGTGTTAACAAGGAAGACAACGGACGTGTCGAGTTTTTTCCGTTTTATCGCCAAGCATACCGCATATCTCTATTTTCTGCTGTATTGCACTCTCTCCATCATGCTCATGCAGCTTCAGCGCAAGGAGACGCTCGATGCGATTCGCGAGCGCGGGCTGGCCATTAACGCAGCCATTGGAAAACAGTTTACCGACGCCACGGCCATTTTTACACAGGAGCGCGACAACCAGCACCTGTTCCTGCAAAATGCGCGGCTGTTCGCCCGGCTCCTGCGCCAGCAGGCGGCGCTCCGCGATGCCGCCGAACTGAAAGCCATAGAGGCGAATGCACCGCAATGGGCTGGCCACTTCAAGGTCGCACGGGTGGTTGACCGCCGGTTCAGCGCAACCGACAACATGCTCATCATCGACGCCGGTTCGCGCCAGGGCGTCGCCCGGGACATGGCCGTCCTGACACCTGACGGGCTTGTCGGTCGGGTGATCGACGTGTCACAGAATTACGCGAAAGTGATGCCTGTGATCAACCGCAACTTCATGGTCAGCGTGGTTTCCGACAGCACCCGCACCAACGGCCTGCTCGCCTGGCAAAACGGTAATGAACGCCTCGCCAAAATGGAGCATGTGCCCGTCAGCAGCAAACTGCTCGTAGGCGAAGGGGTGGCAACCTCCGGTTACAGCACCTTTGCCATCCGGGGCATTCCGGTCGGCCAGATTATCCGCATATCGAAAGACAAGCTCTTCTACAACGTCGACGTGCGCCTTGCAGTCGATTTTTCATCACTTTCCTGGGTGCTTGTCTCGCTGGCAAAACCGTCGATGGAAAAAATCGAGCTGATGCAGTCACCGGACAGTCCGGGAAAAGGAGAGTGAACAAGGCATCGATAACATGGCAATCACCGGTTACAAACGACAATCCGCCCTGATTTGAACAAGTATCTTCTCTATACCATCGCCCTGGTCATTCTGGCTTTCGTGCAGCGCTTTCTCGTTTCGAAGCTGCTCATTCTGCACGCATCCCCTGACATTCTGGCCATCTTCATCGCCTTCATCTCCATGTCCACCGGCCAGAGAACCGGCACGAACTTCGGTTTCGGGGCCGGCCTCATCGCCGGGATTCTCTCGGGCGACCTAGGCTTGTCGGCCCTTCTGGGCACCGTGCAGGGATTTGTGGCAGGTTTCTTCCATGTACCCCAGAAGAGCCATGCGACCTCGGTCAAGAAAAAGCGTATGTTCTATGCTGCGTCCGCAACCGCGCTCATAGCCGGGAACCTGCTTCAGTCGCTTCTTTCTGACCCGCTCTCGCTCCCCCTCTATGTCAGGGTACCGGAGACGGTCATCCTCGGCACCCTCATGAGCATGATGCTGGCCGTGCTCGTCTATCACTTCGCCCTGAAGAAACTGCTGAAGGATTGAGCTATGGACGATTTTTTGCGCGGAATCAAGCTGACCATACTCCTCATCGCAGCCGTCTTCCTGTTTTTCACAGCTCGTCTCGCCTGGCTCCAGATTGTCCAGCATGACGACATCAGTTCGAGATCGGGGAGCATCCGCAGAATCTGGGAGCAGGCGCCGAGGGGCCATTTCATCGACCGGAATGGCATAACCGTCCTCGAAAACCAGGCACTCTACACCCTCAAGATCATCCCCAACGAGCTGCGAGCATCGAGCATTCCGTACCTGGCCTACCTGCTTGAAATTCCGGTAGATGAGCTGAACGAGAAGGTCGCCGAAGCGAAAGATTACAGTCCGTTTGCCGTTTCGACCATCTACCGCGACCTGAACGAGTTCGTCGTGGCACGCATCAGCGAGAACCTCTGGCGATTGCCCGGCGTGATCATCGAGATCGAGAACAAGCGAAAATACAGCGATTTGTTCCGGGGAACCCACCTGTTCGGTTACCTGCGCAATGTCAGCAAGGAGCAGCTCGACACGCTGGCTGAAAAGGGGTACACGCCGGACGACAAGATCGGTTTTTCCGGTCTCGAACGCATCTACGAGGAGGAGCTTCGGGGCGAGAAGGGCGTGCGCTACGAGCTGGTCAATCCGCTCGGAATGCTCATGGGAAAATACAATGAGGGCAAGAACGACATCCCGTCTGTCAAAGGCAACGATCTCTATCTCACCATCGACGCCCACCTGCAACGGCTTGCCGAAAACCTGCTCCGGGCGACCGGTCACCCCGGCGCGGTGGTGGCCATCGACCCCTCAGACGGCGGCGTACTGGCGCTGTGCAGCGAACCCGATTTCGACCTCGACATCCTCAACGGCAAAACCAGAAAAAAAGAGTGGGCTGAAATCGCCCTTTCACCTGAAAAGCCCCTTTTCAACCGCGCCATCCAGGCCGTCTATCCGCCGGGTTCCACCTACAAACTGGTGCTGGCCATCGCCGGACTTGAAGAGGGGGTCATCAAACCCGAAGACACCATCATCTCCACCGGCAGCTGGAACTACGGCGGACGCATCTTCCACGACCACGGCGGGCGCGGCCACGGCATCGTCAATATGAAAAAGGCGATCATCGAGTCCTGTAACATCTACTTCTACCAGCTCATGCTCAAGGTGGGCCTCGACACGTGGGACAAATACGGCAAAATGTTCGGATTCGGCCAGCGCGAGGGCATCGACCTGCCGGGCGAACGGCGCGGCCTGTTGCCGACAACTGAGTACTACAACCGCCGCTACGGCGAGGGGCGCTGGACAAAAGGCTATCTGGTAAGCCTTGGCATTGGCCAGGGTGAACTCGGCGTCACTCCCCTGCAACTGGCCAACTACGCAGCGACCATCGCCAACAACGGCACCTGGCACCAACCGCACATTGTCAGGGGCTACCGCGACACGCGCACCGGCATCTATGTGCCGATCGATCACGCCTCGCGCACCCTGCCAATCTCGAAAGAGACCTTCGGAATCATCAAGGAGGCGATGCAGGGCGTGGTTCAGCAAGGAACCGGCACGCTGGCGCAGGTGCCGGGCGTGACGGTCGCCGGCAAAACCGGCACCGCGCAGAACCCGCACGGCAAGGATCACGCCTGGTTCATCTGCTTCGCGCCGGTCGATCACCCGAAAATCGCCATCGCGGTGCTGGTCGAAAACGCCGGTTTCGGCGGCAGCATCTCCGCGCCGATCGCCCGAGAGATGATAAACTACTACCTCGTCGAAAAGAACAAGCCGAAAACCCAGGGCGCCGACAGCACCGCTGTCGCCAAAATCAAAAAGCTGAACGATTCGCTAAACACGAAACGCCCCGCCGCGAAAACAGCAATCGACTCTACCAGCACTGCGCCGCAGAGCGATCTGGAGGGTGGAGACTGATGAACTTCAAAAATGAACCAGCAGCCATTGCGGGCTTTCTCGAAGACACGAGCAACCTGAAAAACGGCTGGACGCCGGGCGTCTTTTTCCCGGAAACGCCGGAGGAGGTGGCCTCGCTGTTGCGCGAAGCTTGCGCCGACGGACGCCGCTACACCATCGCGGGCAACGGCACCGGCACCACCGGCGCGCGGATCCCGTTCGGCGACTACGTAATTGCGATGCAGAAGCTCGACCGCATCGGCGAAGTCGAGCCGACAATCGACGGACGAGCGCTGCTGCGCGTGCAGGGCGGTGCGCTGTTGCAGGATGTGCAGGCGAAAGCGGCGGCGGCAGGCTGGTTCTATCCGCCCGATCCGACCGAGAAAACCTGCTTCATCGGCAGCACCATCTCGAACAACTCCACAGGCTCGCGCTCGCTCAAATACGGCCCGACGCGCAATCACGTGCAGGCACTGCAAATCGCGCTGCCGCAGGGCGATTTGCTGGAGATCACGCGCGGCCAGCACCTCGCCGACGCAGCGGGAAACTTCACACTTGACCTGCCGCTTGCCGGGCGCGTGACGTTCCGGCTTCCGGATTACACGATGCCGAAGACCTCGAAGCACAACGCGGGCTACTGGTCGAAGCCGGGCATGGATCTGGTCGATCTCTTCATCGGCTCTGAGGGCACGCTCGGCGTCATCGTCGAAGCCACGCTGCTCTTGCGCCCCGCGCCGGAGCGGGTGATTGCCTGCCTCGCCTGGTTCAGAAGCGAGGAGGAACTGCTCGGCTTCGTCGGCGAGGCCCGCGCCGGAAGCGGCGGCGTCAGCCCGCGCGCGCTCGAACTCTTCGACCGTCGGGCGCTGGAGTTTCTCCGGCAAAGCTATCCCGACATTGCAAAGGAAATGGCGGGCGCGGTCTATTTCGAGGAGGAGACAACCGTCGAGCGCGAGGAGGCCTGCCTCGAAGCGTGGCTGGAACTGATGGAACAGTGCGGCTCGCCAGTCGAGAAGAGCTGGGCGGCACTCGACAGCGAGGGGTTGCAGAAGCTCCGCGACTTCCGCCACCAGCTGCCGGTACTGGTCAACGAGTGGCTCAGCCGCCAGTCGGAGAGCAAGGTGAGCACCGACATGGCACTGCCCGACGAGCGCTTCGCCGAGCTGTTCCGGCTCTACCGCGACGCCTGCGACCGCGAGGGATTCACCTACATCATCTTCGGCCACATCGGCAACGCCCACCTGCACCTGAACATTCTGCCGCACAATCACGAAGAGTTCGTGCGCGCCAAAACGCTCTACCGCCAGCTCGTCTCGAAAGTGCTCGCGATGGGCGGCACACTGTCGGCAGAGCACGGCATCGGCAAACTCAAGAGCGAATATCTGGTACAAATGTACGGCCGCAAAGGCATCAGGGAAATGGTG
This sequence comes from Chlorobaculum tepidum TLS, assembly GCF_000006985.1. NCBI lineage: Bacteria > Pseudomonadati > Chlorobiota > Chlorobiia > Chlorobiales > Chlorobiaceae > Chlorobaculum > Chlorobaculum tepidum. The sequence continues at coordinate 572,295 of NC_002932.3, read as the reverse complement.
CGTGTAAAAAAAGCGTTCGACCCTTATCTTGTGCTCAATGTCGGAAACATGATTCCGGCAGAATACTACGAATCCGAAACCTGAGAGAGAACGCGGTGTCCAAAAAACAAGGCAAGCCGGAATACGTCACGGCGATCAGCAACCGCAAGGCCCGGTTCGAGTACGAAATTCTCGACACGATCGAGGCGGGCATCGAGCTGCTGGGCAGCGAGGTGAAATCGGTGCGACTCGGCAAGGCGAGCCTGAGCGAGAGCTACGCCATGATCCACCACGGCCAGGTGTGGCTCGAAAACATGCAGATCACGCCCTACGAACACAACACGCTCGACACGCTCGAACCCAAACGCAGCCGCCGCCTGCTTTTGCACAAGGCGGAAATCATGCGACTGCAATCGAAAATCAGCGAAAAGGGACTGACTCTTATTCCGCTCAAAGCTTACTTCAACAAGCGCGGTGTACTCAAGATCGAACTCGGCCTCGCGCGAGGCAAAAAGCTCTACGACAAGCGCGAGACAATCAAGAATCGAGACGCCAAGCGTCAGCTGCAGCAACTCAGGAAACAGTATTAACCAGACGACATTTCAATTTGCCATGATATTTCCATCCGTCAAGGAACAGCTCGATATCATCGTCAACAACACCGTCGAGGTCATCAGCACCGACGAACTCGAACGCAAACTCACCAAATCTCTCAAAAACGGCACGCCGCTGAAAATCAAGCTCGGTGCTGACCCGTCGCGCCCCGACCTGCACCTCGGCCACTCGGTGGTGCTCCGCAAGCTGCGTGAATTTCAGGATTTGGGACACGAAGCGATCCTCATCATCGGCGACTTCACAGCCATGATCGGCGACCCGTCAGGCAAGAGCAAGACCCGCCCGCAGCTCACCGCCGAAGAGGCCCGCGAGAACGGCAAAAGCTACTTCGAGCAGGCGTCGAAAATCCTCGATCCGGAAAAGACCACCATCTGCTACAACGCCGACTGGCTGAGCCAGATGCACTTTGCCGACGTCATCCGCTTGTCGAGCCACTACACGGTGGCGCGGATGCTGGAGCGCGATGATTTCGAAAAGCGCTACCGCTCGCAGACCCCGATCTCGATCCACGAATTTCTCTATCCGCTCGCACAGGGCATGGACTCGGTGCACCTCAAAAATGATGTGGAGCTTGGCGGCACCGACCAGAAGTTCAACCTGCTCGTTGGGCGCGACCTCCAGCGCGAGTACGGCATCGAGCCGCAGGTGTGCATCACCATGCCGCTGCTGGTGGGCACCGACGGCAGCGAGAAGATGTCCAAGTCACTCGGCAACGCCATCTGCTTCAACGACACGCCGGAGGATATGTACGGTCGAACGCTCTCAATTCCCGACTCCCTGATCGAGACCTACTGGAACCTGCTGGTACCGCACCACAGCGGCAACGACAAGCCTATCGCCGAACGAATCGCCGCCGATCCACGCGAAACCAAGCGAGAACTCGCCCGCGAACTGGTCGCGCAATATTATTCGGCGGAGGAGGCGGCCAAGGCACAGGAGCACTTTGACCGGGTGATCGTCAACAAACAGGCGCCCACAGACCTGCCGACCGTGGAGTTCGAGGAGGCTACGATGCCGGTGGTCGAGCTGCTCATGGCGCTTGCGGCATTCCCGTCCAAAAACGAAGCACGGCGCATGATTCAGCAGGGCGCGGTGCAGGCTGGCAACGAGAAAATTTCTGATATCAATGCCGTTATCGAGCTGACCGAAAACCCCGTCATCATCCGCGCAGGCAAACGAAAATTTTTCAAGGTGGCGCGCGCAAAAAAATCGTTTTGAATGCGTTTGCTTTTTCCTATAATTGCACCAACTGACGCCTTTCTCTAACCTCTATCCGGAGCTACCACCTTGTCATTCGTCCCAACAAAAGTATTCTTCACCAAAGGTGTCGGAAGACACAAAGAGTATCTCTCTTCGTTCGAGCTTGCCCTGCGCGACGCCAAGATCGAAAAGTGCAATCTGGTGACGGTTTCAAGTATCTTTCCTCCAAAATGCGAACGCATCAGCGTCGAAGAGGGACTGAAGCACCTCAAGCCGGGACAGATCACCTTCGCGGTCATGGCGCGTAACTCGACCAACGAGAACAACCGCCTCATCTCCGCTTCGGTTGGCGTGGCGCTTCCGGCTGACGAAAGCCAATACGGCTATCTCTCCGAGCATCATCCGTATGGCGAAACTGCCGAGCAGTCGGGCGAATACGCCGAAGATCTGGCCGCGACGATGCTAGCCACCACGCTCGGCATCGAATTTGATCCCAACAAGGACTGGGACGAGCGCGAGGGCATCTACAAGATGAGCGGCAAGATCGTCAACTCCTTCAACATCACCGAGTCTGCCGAGGGCGAAACCGGCATGTGGACGACCGTGATCTCCTGCGCAGTGCTGCTGCCATAAGGACGACGGAACGGCGAGACATTCGTATCGATACCGGGAATCAGTCGCGTGACCGATTCCCGGTTCTTTTTTTTCTGGCAAAACGCAACAGAAACAAGGCTTGCGCCCTCGCCACTGCCGGAAGTTGATTTCTGACTGTGTATATTACGCCTCGCCGTTTTTGTTTCGGGAAAACAGCGGGCTGTCTCTGGGCTACTCTACCCGCAACTCATCAAACACGCCACACAGACTTATATGACACAGGAAGTGAAAACCGACGTGCTGGTTATCGGCAGCGGCATCGGAGGGTTGTATTTCGCCATCAATATGGCCGACCACGCCACGGTCACGATCATCACCAAAAAAGAGAGCTCCACCTCCAATACCAACTGGGCACAGGGCGGCATCGCGGCGGCCATCGCGGGTGACGACACCCCGGAGCTGCACATCGCTGACACGCTCGATGCGGGCGCGGGACTGTGCAACGAGGCAATAGTGAGCATCCTGGTGCACGAAGGCCCAGCGCACATCCGCCGACTCATCGAGCTTGGCGTGGAGTTCACGACCAACCCCGACCATACGCTCAACCTCGGCAAGGAAGGTGGCCATTCGCGCAACCGCATCGTGCACGCCAAAGATTTGACGGGCCGCGAGGTGGAGAGGGCGCTCCTCGCGCGGGCCAACGCGCACCCCAACATCACGCTGCTGGAGCACCACTACGCGCTCGAACTCATCACCGAGCACCACCTCGGCATCAAGACCAACGACATCACCTGCTACGGCGCGTACGTACTCGACACGCTCAACCACAAGCCAAAAAAGATTCTGGCGAAGGTAACGATGGTCGCCTCGGGCGGGCTGGGCCACGTCTATCTGCATACGACCAATCCCGAGATCGCCACGGGCGACGGCATCGCAATGGCCTACCGCGCCGGAGCCGAGATCGCCAACATGGAGTTCATCCAGTTCCACCCGACCTCACTCTTCCACCCGAAAGCGAAATCGTTCCTGATCTCGGAGGCGGTGCGCGGCTTCGGCGGCATTTTGCGCAACAAGGAGGGCGAGGCGTTCATGCACCGCTACGACCGGCGCGAAAATCTCGCCCCGCGCGACATCGTGGCGCGAGCGATCGACTCGGAGATGAAAAAGAACGGCGACGAGTGCGTCTTTCTCGACGTGACGCACATCAAGGCGGAGAAGGTCAGGGAGCACTTCCCGCACATTTACGAGACCTGCCTCGGTTTCGGCATCGACATGACAAAGGAGATGATTCCAGTGGTTCCAGCGGCGCACTACTCATGCGGCGGCATCAGAACGGACAGCTGGGGGCGCAGCACCATCAACCACCTCTATGCCTGCGGCGAGACAAGCTGCACTGGCGTACACGGCGCAAACCGGCTGGCGAGCAACTCGTTGCTCGAAGCGCTGGTTTTCGCCTGGCGCTCCAGCGAAGATATCCGGGCGGAACTGAAATCGATTCATTTCAAGCACGAATTCCCCGACTGGGACGACTCCGGCACAACCAGCCCGGAGGAGTGGATCCTGGTGGCGCACAACAAAAAAGAGGCGCAGGTGATCATGAACGACTACGTCGGCATCGTGAGGAGCGACCTGCGCCTCGACCGCGCCCGACGGCGCATCGATTTCCTGAAGGAGGAGACCGAGGCTTACTACAAAAAAACGAAGATCACGCCACAGATCATCGAACTGCGCAATATCATCAAGGTTGCAAGCCTCATCATTCAGGGAGCAATCAAGCGCCGCGAATCACGGGGCCTGCATTACACAACAGATTTCCCGCAGAAGGACGACAAGCATTATCTGGCGGACACCGTGCTCCGGTCGTTTTGAGAAGTGGGATTTTCGGGACTTTTGGGAAAAAAGATCAGGGAATGTTTCCCAAAGCTCCACAGGCATCACCGGCCCATGCAAACGCTCCCCTACCGCACCTCCTGCCAGTCACGCGCGTACCGGAAATCGATGCCTGGCGTGCGGCTGGAGAGTTTGGCAATGACGGGCATCATACGCTTGTACTGGTTCCGCACCACCATGCTGCGCACTCGCTGGTAGAAGGCTGAGTCGATGCCTTCGGCGAGAATGGCATCACGATCCATACGCTCTTCGAGCATCATATACAAAAGCTGGTCAACCTCCTCGTAGCTAAAACCAAGATCGGCTTCGTCGCTTTGCCCTTCCCAGAGATCGGCGGATGGCGGTTTGTCGATGAGCGGCGCGGGAATGCCGAGGTGCCTTGCGAGGCCGAAAATCTGCGTCTTGTAAAGGTCGCCAATAGGGTTGACCGCAGAGGCCATGTCACCAAACATGGTGCCATAGCCGAGCATCAGCTCGGTCTTGTTGCTCGTGCCGAGCACCAGGCAGCCATCCCGCGCCGAGACGTCGTAGAGACAGAGCATTCGCGACCGCGCCATCACGTTGCCCCGCCGCAGACGGCTGGCGTCGGGACGCGTGGCGAAGAAGGCGTCAACCACCTCTGTCACCGGCATGATCTCGTATCGTATGCCGAGCCGATCAACCATCAATTCGGCGTGATCGAGACTTTCCTGACTGCTCGTCTTGTAGGGCATCATCAGCGCCAGCACATTCTCCACGCCAAGTGCCCGGACGGCGAGCTCGCACACCACCGCCGAATCGATGCCACCCGACAGGCCAAGCACTACCGAGCCGAAGCCGAACTTCCTGATTTCGTTGCGGATGAAAGGAACCAGGATGGCTTCAACCAAGCCGTAATCGAAATGGAGGTTTTGCGGTTTCATGGATTTTCAGTCAGATAGAGATAAAAAAACGGATAAGACCGTTCTGGAGCAGGGATGAGATCATCGCCATCGCGCCTACCAGAAAAGCCGATTTTCCTGAAAACGCCTCCACGCCCGATTCGTCGCTGCCGAGCATTGCCTGTAACCCGGTGCGTGAAATGAACACGGTATAGGCAAGCGCCGCCGCAATGAACAGCCAGCGCCACGTTCCAGCAAAGCCAAACGGCTCAGCAAGCCAGATCGGAGTCAGCGAAAAGCTCAGCGCCGTCATGATCTCATGCTGCACAGGTGCGGAGCGCTCAGCTTCAGCCACCGAGTCCATCACCCCGGTCAGCAGGTAGAGCACGGCAACATCGATCGTGAAACTGATGATCGCCAGCAGCATGGCCATTCGCGGCGTGCCGATAAACGGAAGCTTGACGAACTGGACAATTGCAATGACCGGAGCGGCGTAATCCTTCATCGCATTGACTTCCCGAAAGCGCTCGCGGGCATCGCTCCAGAAAACCTCCGGGCGGAACAGGACGGAAAAGAGCGCCGTGAAGATCCATTTCAAACCCATGATGCGTTCCTTTTTATCTGAGCCATTTCTGGGGATTCTGCTTGACCTTACCCTTCCAGACCTCGAAATGCACCGTCGAACCGCCTTCGGGCATGGCCGCTGAAAAACCGAGCAACTGGCGCGAGCGGATGATCTCACCCTTGGCTACCGACACGCGGCCAAGATTGGCATACACGGTAAGATACGATTTCGGATGGCGGACGATGACCACATTCCCGAAGGTAGGCAGGTAGGCGACCTGCACCACCTTGCCTCCAGAGACCGACTTGACCGGCGTACCAACCGGTACGGAAATGTCGATACCGTTGCTAACCGTCACGATGTTCAGCTCCTTGTCAAGCGAAGAACCGAAGCGACGCACCACGACGCCATTGTTGACAGGCCACGGCAGTGATTCGCCCTGGTCGAAATCAACCGAAACACGGTCGATTTCCGACTCGGTCTGGTCGGGCACAACCGGCAGCGGCTCTTTCTCCGGCGGCAGCGTCTTTTCCGGCGGCGGTTCTTTTGTTGCCGGAGCCTCTCCACGCCGCTCGGCAAGAACCCGCTGCCGTTCAGCCTCCTTGCGCCGCCGCTCGGCCTCCCTGCGCTTTCTGGCCTCGGCAAGACGCTGCTGGCGCCGCAGAGCTTCCAGCCTTGCGCGCTCCTGCTCCTTCTGGATCAGCGCCTGCTGGGCCATGATCAGCGACTCGATCTTTTTCTGCATGATCTGCTGCTTTCTGCGCACTTCGGTGATGCGGGCAGCATAGGTTTGCTTGTCTTTCTGAATCTCGCTGAGCACCACCTCTTTCTCTTTTTTTTTCGCGGAGTAGCTCTGAAGCTGCTCCTGCTGGCTCTTCATTGCCAGCTCCTTCTCGTGGTAGACCCGCTGAAGCTGCGCCCGGCTGCTCTCCATCTGCTGTGCGCTCGACCGCAAATCGTTCACCTACCTGACCGCCCCTGAAAGAAATCCCAAATATCTGGCTCTCACAATCGCACTATTGACCGACCCCGAAGAGAGCATCAGCTCGGCATCGCGGTCTCCGCCATGCTTGTAGGCCGCGATAACCACTTGCCGGAAGTCAGATGACACATGCTGATAGGTCTTTCGATTTTCCTGAAGCTGGCTCTGAAGCTGCTCGATTTGATTGTCGAGATTGTTCAGAAGCGACTGGTTTTCGACAATGAGACGTTCATAAACCTTGATCTGCTTGCGGATGTTGTTCAGCTCAGCTAGCGAACGGCGCTCGTTCTTTTTGGTGCTGTTGAGCTTTGACTGATACTCCGAGAGCTGCTTTTTGAGATCTTTGAGCGTGCTTTCGACCCGGTTGCGCTCGCGGGTAATGCGGATCATTTCAGGACTCGCAGCGCTGCCTGCCGCGGGCAAAAGGGTAACGGAGAGGACAAAAAGAAAACAGGTGCAGAAAATCTTTATGACGAAGACTGGTATGGAACGGCTGCCGGAAAACATTCGCATAGTATCGGATCGGTTGGCACTCACGGTTGCAATCAAAAAACCGGCACAATGGACGAGCCAGTTTGCAGGTTCAGATAAAAAGTGGCTTTAAAATAAAATTTGTTTTTCTGAGCCTGAAATAATTAAATAGGCCTTTTTGCATGTAACCCTTGAATCGAATGGACAAGCTTGTCATCCGGGGCGGAAAACAGATTTGCGGCACCATCCCCGCCTCAGGATCGAAAAATTCCGCGCTGCCAATCATCGCAGCAACACTGTTGACACCTGATGGCACCTTCGCCATTGATCGCACCCCGGATCTCAAGGATGTCCGGACCTTCATCCAGCTGCTCAACTATCTCGGTGCGGAAACGTCATTCGAAAATAACCTGCTGAAGGTCTCGACCGGTCAGCTGAAGAGCATCGAGGCTCCGTACGAGCTGGTCAAGAAGATGCGCGCCTCGATCTACGTGCTTGGCCCGCTGCTCGCCCGGTTCGGCCACACGAGGGTCTCCTTGCCCGGCGGATGTGCTTTCGGCCCGCGTCCGGTCGATCTGCACATCATGGTAATGGAAAAGCTCGGCGCGACCGTCACCATCGAAAAGGGCTTCATCAACGCCCGCGTCAACGGCTCACGCCTGCGCGGCACGCACATCGACTTTCCGATCTCGTCAGTCGGCGCAACCGGCAACGCCTTGATGGCCTCAGTCATGGCCAAAGGCACCACCATTCTCGACAACGCCGCCCTCGAACCGGAGATCGAATGCCTGTGCAACTTCCTCGTGAAAATGGGCGCCAAGATCGACGGTATCGGCACCACAACGCTCGTCATTGACGGAGTCGATCAGCTCAAGGCGGTTGAGTTCGAAAACATCTTCGACCGCATCGAAGCGGGCACGCTCCTCTGCGCCGCCGCGATCACCGGCGGCAGCGTCACCGTTACGAGCGTCGCGCCGGAACAGCTCGCCTCAGTGCTCGACGCATTCCGCCAGTCCGGCTGCACGGTCACGACGAACGGAAATTCGGTGACGCTCACCGCACCCGCCGAACTCAATCCGGTCGATATTACCGCGCGTCCCTATCCCGAGTTTCCGACCGACATGCAGGCGCAGTGGATGGCGCTCATGACGCAGGCCCGCGGCGACAGCACCATCATCGACCGCATCTACCTCGAACGCTTCAACCACATTCCGGAGTTGAACCGGCTCGGAGCGCACATCGAAATCAGGGACAACTGGGCGCTCGTCCACGGCCCGCAGGAGCTGACCGGCACCAAAGTGATGTCCACCGACCTTCGCGCTTCGGCCTGCCTCGTGCTTGCCGGACTGGTTGCCAAAGACACCACAGAGGTGCTCCGCGTCTATCATCTCGACCGCGGCTACGAAGCCATCGAGAAGAAACTCACAGCACTCGGAGCCGACATCAGGAGAGAGAAGTACCAGGAATTTTCCTGAAAAAAGAGTCAAATATCGTTTGCAATTTTAATCACATACCTTATATTAGACCACTCTGAAGCAAAAACAGGCTTGCGAGGGCCCTTAGCTCAGTTGGTCAGAGCAAGCGACTCATAATCGCTGGGTCGTAGGTTCAAGTCCTACAGGGCCCACCAGCTGATTCAGAGTAAGAAAATATGGCGTGTTCGTCTAGTGGCCCAGGACATCGCCCTCTCAAGGCGAAGATCACGGGTTCGAATCCCGTACACGCTACCAAGTATAAATCCCGGCACAAGTCGGGATTTATACACTATGCACCCGTAGCTCAACTGGATAGAGCATCTGACTACGGATCAGAAGGTTAGGGGTTCGAATCCTCTCGGGTGTACCATAAAGCAGAATGACTTGCGAGTTTCGACTTGCAGGTCTTTTTTGTTTTATGGCTCTCACTCAAGCCCTACAAGCCTGCTTTCTCCCTCGCTACCCCATCATGCGGCCAGCCCCCACCAAGAGCGACGTACATGGCGGCGGTGTCTTGCAGTTGCTGAGCGCGGGCTTGCAGGTAACCGATTTTCGCTTGCCGGTACTGAATGTCAGCAAGAATCACCTGCTCGTAGTTGACCATGCCCGCCTTGTAGTTGGCCTGAACGAGGTCGAGCGAAAGTTTTGCACTCTCAACCGCCTGCTTTTCGGCTTCGGCTTGCTGTGCGTCGTGCTCAAGCGCGCGGATGAGGTCGGCAACCTGGGCGAAGGCGGCAAGCACGGTCTGGCGGTACAACGCGAGCGCCTGGTTTCGCGTGGCGATCGCAGCCCGGCGTTTGGCCCGGAGCGAGCCGCCGTTGAAGATCGGCGCGGCGATGTTGCCACCAATTGACCAGAATCGGTTGAGTGGATCGGAAAGCTCATGCGGCTGGCTGGCCGTGCGCCCGTAACTGCCAGTGAGCGTGAAGCTCGGGAAGAGCGCTGCCGTGGCAACGCCGATTTCGGCGTTGGCCGCGTGCAGCTCCGCTTCGGCGGCGAGGATGTCCGGGCGCTGGCGCACCAGCTCCGATGGCAGCGAGAGCGGCACACGCTCTGGCAGGGAAATGCCTGAGAGGCGCAGATCGGGCCTCACCCACTCCCCCGGAGTCTTTCCTGCAAGCGTCGCAAGCAGGTGCTCGGCCTGACTTAACTTCTGCCTGACTGGCGGCACGGAGGCCTCCAGCGAGGCAATCTGGCTCCGTAACGCCAGCACGGAGCTGTAGGGTGCTACACCCGCCTGGTACTGCTTCGTGGCTATCGAAAGCTGATCCTTTTCGAGGGCGATGAGCTGCTCGTACTCGTCGAGTTCCTCGCGATAGGCGGCAATGGCAATACTCGTGTTAACGATGTTGCCAGTCAGCGTCATGTACACACCGAGAGTCTGCGCCCGCTGCACGTCCACCTGCGCTCCGAGCGCCTCGACGCTGCGCCGCTGCCCGCCGAAGAGGTCGAGCGCATAGCTCACTGACGCGGAGAGGGTCGAGAGGTTAACGATGGCGCCCGAGCCCGCTGTCGTGGCTGGCGAAGAAGTTTCCCGCGTCTGCGAAAAGGTCGCACTTGCCTGCGGATAAAAAATCCCAGCCCCGGCGCGGAGATTCTCCCGGCTCGCTTTGAGGCTTGCCTCGGCAGCCTGCAAGCCCGGATTACCCACCAGCCCCTCTTCGACAATGGAGTCGATCTGGGTGGAACCGAACGATTTCCACCAGTATGCAGCAGGTCCAACGCCCTCGTCAAAGCGCTGCCCGCCATCGACCGGCTTCGGAAGTGGTTGCTGGTCGTAGCTTTTGACTGCCGGAGCCTCCGGCTTGACGAAGTCCGGTCCTGCCGCGCATCCCGACAGCAGAAGCGCGGGAACGGCAAGCAGTACGACGCCGCGTGAAGCGATCTTTTTCGACACGGTTCTCATCCGGTTACTGGTTTTTCGCGGCCTGTTCACCAATGTAAATATCGACCAGCTGACCGGGATAGAGGGTCAGGTTTGCTGGCTTCTTGAAGCTGAAGATGACCGGCAGCACCCGGACATCCACCCGCTCGGTGCGTTGGCTCGACAGCTCGATCTTGGGGGTGACATTCGGCTCGAACCGCTCGAATGTCAGAGGAATCTTGAGCGTGGTACCGCGGATTGACATGATGGCGCTCATCCTGTCGGGCTTCGGCAGTCGCTGGATCAGAATTTCGTCAACGTAGCAGCGCACCTGAAGCGCGTTTTCGGCGTTCCCCATAACGATGACCGGCACGTAGCCTCCTGTGTAGGAGTTGTAACCGCCCTGACTGGAAATGTAGCTCCCAACCGAGGTGTTGATCGCCAGAACCGTACCGTCTTCGCGCGCCGTGAGGGTGTATTTGCCAAGCAGCGCTCGGGCTGCATCGTACTGCTTGCGGGCAAGCTCAAGACTCGCCTTCCCCGCACGAACGGCATTGGCGGCAGTATCGAGCGCATCCTTGCTCACCGAACGAGGATCGAGATTCCACGAGGCTTTCAGCTTTGCGTACTGCGCTTGCACGTTGGCGAGCGTCGCTTCAGCGACGGCGATGCTTGCCTTCGCCGATTCGGTCGTCGAGCGCTGCACCGCGTCGTCGAGCGCCAAGAGCGGCTCGCCCGCTTTAACCTGCTGACCTTCGTGAACAAAAATCTTCAGCACTGTGCCGGAGACTTCCGGGTAGATGTTCACGTTCGTGCCGTTTTTCTGTGCGCTCTCGATGATGCCGTTGGCGTAAATTCCGCTCCGGTAGGGATTCGACGCCGGTGTAAAGGCGGGCGGCTCCGACTTCGGACGAAGCTTCATGAAAAAAGCCGCACCCAGGCCAAGCAGAATGCCGAAGATCGCGATGCCGATCAGGAGTTTATTTCTCATGCCGTTGACTGTTTTCGTAACCAGATTCGTACCCGACGACTTTGCCATCCTCCATCTTCATGATCCGGTCAGCATATTCGTAAATACGGCTGTCGTGCGTCACGATGATGATGGCCCGTTTTTCGTTCAGGATGTTTGTTTTGACGAACTCCACGATCTTCCGCCCGGTATCGCCGTCGAGCGAGGCGGTCGGTTCGTCGAAGATCAGAATATCCGGCTGACCCGCTATGGCCCGCGCGATGGCCACGCGCTGCTGCTCGCCGCCGCTGAGTTTGACCGGTTGCAGGTCGGCGCGATCTTTCAGCCCGACGATGTCGAGATAGTCACGGGCGAGCTTCATGGCCGCGTTCCACTCCATCTTCTTCAGGATCAGCGGGATGGCCACATTCTCCACCGTCGTCAGGCGCGGAAAGAGGTGGTAGTCCTGAAAGACGAAGCCGATCTTGTTGAGGCGCAGATCGGCCAGATCGTCATCTTTCATCGTCCAGATGTCCTGATTTTCGACGACGACGCTCCCCTCGTTCGGCCTCAGAATGCCTGAAATCATGCTGAGGAGTGTGGTCTTGCCGCTGCCCGACGGGCCGACGATGTAGAGCATTTCGCCGTACTGCGCCTCGAAGGAGGCCTGCTTGACCGCCACGGTTCTGGCCTCGCCCTCGCCAAACCACTTGACCAGATTGCTGGCTTTGATAATCACCGATCCGCTCATCCTCAGCCCCTGAAAATATCGAATGGCTGAATCTGCAACACCTTGCGCACGCCGATGTAGCTCGATACCGCCGCGATAATCATCACCATCACCAGCGCCAGGCCGAGCGTCTGGTAGGTGAGCTGGGCGGCGTAATCAGGCATACGCAGTTTGGCGACAATCATGAAGGTCGAAGCCGCCCCGACGCCGAGGCCATAACCGATCAGCGAGGTCACGACCGCCTGCACGAGAATCATCGAAACCAGTTCGTTACCCTTCGCGCCGATGGCTTTCATCGCGCCGAACTTGCCGATGTTTTCGAGAATGAAGGTGTAGAAGGTCTGGCCGGAGATGGAGAGGCCGACCACGAAGCTGATGCCGGTCATCATCAAGATGTTTATGCCGACGCCAGTCTTGAAGGTGTAGAAGTTTGAAACCTTCTGCACGAACTGCTCGCGGGTAAGCGCTTCGTAGCCGAGCTTGGCGATGGCCTTCTGGATGCCGGGCACGTCTGCCTCGCTCTTCGGTTCGATCAGCACATAGGAGATGGTAAAGCGCGCCGAGGGAATGTAGGTGATGGCACGATTGTAGGTTGTGTAGAGCGTCGGAATACCGAACAGGCCGGACGAGGCGACCTTGGCGAGGCCGACCACTGTGCCCCGGTTGTCGTTGATCTCGAACTGGGTGCCGATTTTCGGGCTTTCGAGCTTGGCGTACTCCGCGTCCTTGACCACCACGAAGGCGTTCTCGGCGAAAACATCCTCGATCCTGCCCTCAAGCATCTCGGGTCGTCCGAAAAGCGTGGCATCATCGAGGCCAACCACCGTCGCCGCCTGGTAGGTGCCATCCTTGAGCTTGACCAGCGCGCTGCCGAAATAGAGCGGTACAGCATACTTCACGCCCGGAATGCTCCGCGACGCCGACAGGATGTAATCGGGCATCGGAATGCTGCTGTTGGTGTTGTTCACCGCCGGATCCATCACCCATATTTTCGCACCGATGTTATAGACCGGAGCGCACGAACGGGCCAGAATGCCGGAGAACATCGACATCATCATCACCATCAGAAACACGGCGAAGGTGATGCCGACCAGAAGCGCCGTGAACTTGCTCTTGTCGTTCATCAGCAGCTTCAGCGCCACCCTGTAAATTCCTGAAACAGGCTTCATTACGTTCATTCGATCATGTTACCGCCTACCATCAATTGGAAGCTAAAACCGGAAATTTCCATCAAAAAATTCTCTGTTTTCAAAAAAAAAGCCTGCCCACGCCAAAACCGCCAGAGAAATCTGCCTGAAAAGAGAATGACTGCACGCCCCAACCCCGAAATACCGATTATTCTGATGACCGGCTTTGGCAAGGACATCGATAATGCGAGCAGCGTGAACAAGCTCGGCATCTGCAAAATGCTGAAAAAACCGGTCAGACTTGCCGACCTGGTTTCGATGATCAACGAAATACTCACCAGAACCGGATGAAAATCAACCAACAACAAACGGCAAGCCATACCCGGCTCGGGCTCGACCATTTTTTTTACAAAAAGATTAAAAAAATCTGCTGAATTTCCATTTTTTGTTATATTAAGCCACTCTCTTGAGGAGTGGCCAAATTGGTAAGGCTCCTGACTCTGGATCAGGCAATTCCAGGTTCGAGTCCTGGCTCCTCAGCACTATAAAGCCTTGTAGCAGAGAATGTTACAAGGCTTTTTGCATCTTGTGCGAGAACAGCTCTCTCTTTGATCTGTTAAGCTTAACCCGCCCCTATAATCTCTTCTTCAAAGTTGACCTTGGGGGTACTTGTAGAGTAAGTAGCCAACAGCTCATCATCGAGACGTTTCATCTCTTGTCCTGTCTTTCTTTCGAGTGGCGCTCTGCCAAAAGGACTTTTGGCCCGCCCAACTGCAACACCAACCAGTCCGGCACATAGCAGCGTTTCTGATTAATGAACGGGAAAGATGAGATGATAGCAGCTCTGTACCCGCTTGATGTTGATCTTCAACTCTCCGCCGATTTTCGTACTTTTCAAGCATAACATGTTGATCTAACTTGTTTTGCAAGGTCATGAAAATCGGAATCTCCTGTCATCATACGTACGGCGGAAGCGGGGCGGTGGCTACCGAGCTGGGGAAAGCGCTGGCAATGAAGGGCCACACCGTGCATTTTTTCAGCCAGGCGGCTCCGTTCAGGCTTGGGCTTTATTCGCGGAACATCTATTGCCATGAGATCGAGGCGATGAACTATCCGCTGTTCGAAACGCCGTACCACTCACTGGCGCTGGCATCGAAGATTGCCGAGGTGGCGTTTTATGAAAAGCTCGACGTCGTGCACGCCCACTACGCCATTCCCCACGCCATCAGCGCCATGCTGGCCCGGCAAATGCTCGAAGAGAAGTGCCCCGCGGCGGAGTGTTTCCGCATCGTCACAACGCTGCACGGTACCGACATCACCATCGTTGGTGCCGACCGGAGCATGAGCGACGCGGTGCGACTCGCCATCAACAAGTCGGACGGCGTAACGGCGGTGTCAGGCTACTTGCGCGACGAGACCATTCGCATGTTCACACCGCGCAAAAAGATCGAGGTGATTCACAACTTTGTCGATACCGCCGTGTTCAAGCGCCTGCCCGGACGGCGGGATTTGCTTGGGCTGGATGGCGGCAAGGTAGTGATTCACATCTCGAACTTCCGGCCGGTCAAGCGCATCATGGATGTGCTGGCGGTGTTCGAAAGCATCCGGCGCGAGATTCCGGCCACCCTGCTGCTGGTGGGTGACGGGCCGGATCGCAGCGAGGCGGAGACCTGGGTGCGGAATTACGGCATCGGAGACAGGGTGCGCTTTCTCGGCAAGCTCGATGACATCGTACCGCTGCTGTCTATCGCCGACCTGATGCTGATGCCAAGCAACGTCGAATCGTTTGGCCTCGCCGCACTCGAAGCAATGGCCTGCGGCGTGCCTGTTGTGGTGACCGATGCCGGCGGTTTTCCGGAATTCGTGCGGCAAGGAGTGGACGGCTTCCGCCATCCGCATGGCGACATCGAGGGAATGAGCCGGAGTGCGCTTTCGATTTTACGGGACGACGAAGTCTGGCAGCGCTTTTCAGGGGCTGCTGCAAACCAGGCAGGGCGGTTCAAAACCGCCCTGAAGGTCAAAGAATACGAAGCGTTTTACCGCAGGCTGATCGACGAGGCTCGCGAGCGCAAAGCTCAGTAGCGTTTGGTCGAAAGCAGCACCGAGCGGTATTTCTCGAGATCTTCGAGCACTGCTCCGGTGCCGCGCGCGACGGCGGTGAGCGGGTCTTCGCTGATATGCACCATCAGCTTGGTCTCCTCGTTGATCTTCTTGTCCAGCCCTTTAATCAAGGCGCCGCCGCCAGCAAGGAAAAGGCCGCGGTCGAGAATGTCCGCCGAAAGCTCCGGCTTGGTGACTTCGAGGCTCTTCTTGATCGAGGTGATGATCTGGCTGATCGGTGTTGCGATGGCCTCACGGATAGTCGCGGAGTTGATTTCACGCTCCTCCGGCAGGGCGGTGACGAGGTTGCGGCCACGGACGTTCATGGTCAGCTCTTTGTCCAACTTATAAGCCGAGGCGATTCTGATCTTGACCTCTTCGGCGGTGCGCTCGCCGATGGCAAGGTTGTAGGCCTTGCGGAAGTGGCGAATGATGGCGCTGGTGATGTCCGTGCCCGCCACGCGCAGCGATTCGCCGGAGGCGATGCCGCCAAGCGAAATCACGGCAATTTCCGTGGTGCCGCCGCCGATGTCAACGATCATGTTGCCCATCGGCTCCTTCACGTCGATGCCGATGCCGATTGCGGCGGCCATCGGTTCAGCCACCAGATAGACCTCTTTGGCGCCAACATGCTCTGCCGAGTCACGCACGGCCCTTTTTTCCACTTCGGTAATGCCCGACGGAATACCGATCACCATCCGGCGGATGCCGAGCGAGAACTGCTTCTTGGTTTTATTGATGAGACCGCGGATCAGCTCTTCGGTCGCCTCGTAGTCGGCGATGACGCCGTTGGCCAGCGGCTTGATGGTGACGATGCCAGGGTGCGTTTTTTCGTGCATCAGCAAGGCGTCGTGGCCGATGGCGACGACTTTGCCAGTATTGCGGTCGCGGGCGACGATGGATGGCTCGTTAAGCACGACGCCCTTGTTGCGGATGAAAATGAGGGTGTTGGCTGTTCCGAGATCGATGGCAATGTCTCTGAACAGGTCACTGAAAATGCCCATGGTGAGTAAGTATCTTGGTATGGTACATAGTGGCTTGGAAGTAGCAAAATCAGGCCCGATTCCAAGGTTTTGAATGAAGCCTAAAAGTACTTAATGGAACCTTTATTTCAAATGAAATCGTGAGCGGGAATGCCCCTTTTTGAGCTGTCTGGCAAGCATTCTTCCTGAGGGCGGAGTTTCGTTTCAAAGCGCCAATGCTTACATTACGTGACAAGTGTTCAAAACCCGGCATATCGAAGCCACACTATTATTATAAAACAGAGAAGCGCAGTGCTAACGATCTACCATTTCCCCCAGGACGAGGCAGCCCTCAGAGAACAGCTCAACCGGACGGTATCGTTTGATCCCGATGCCCAGCGGACGGTCGATGACATTCTGTATCGCGTCAGAACGGAGGGCGATGCCGCCGTGCTCGACTATACCGAGCGCTTCCAGGGGATACGGCTCTATGACATGCGGGTGCCGGAAGCGGAGATCGAGGCGGCGTACGCGGCGGCTGATCCGGAGTTCATCGCCATTCTCGAAGAGGCGTTTGCAAACATCACGGCGTTCCATCGCAACGAGGCGGAGAAAAGCTTTTTCTACGAACAGAAGGGTGGCGTCATCCTCGGCCAGCGCGTCACGCCGATGGAGAAGGCGCTGCTCTACGTGCCCGGCGGCAAAGCCGCCTACCCCTCGTCGGTGCTGATGAATGCCGCGCCTGCGCAGGTGGCCGGCGTCGATGAAATCTCCATGACCACCCCGTGCGACGCTGAGGGCAAGGTCAATCCGCACATCCTCGCTGCCGCGAAAGTCGCCGGCATCACCAGCGTCTATCGCCTCGGCGGGGCACAGGCCGTGGCGGCGTTCGCCTACGGCACGGCGACCATTCCGAAGGTTGACATCGTCACCGGCCCTGGCAATAAATATGTCGCACTCGCCAAGAAGCAGGTGTTCGGCCACGTCGCCATCGACAGTATCGCCGGGCCGTCAGAAGTGGTGGTTATCGCCGACGCAGGCGCGGAGCCGGAATTCATCGTGATGGACATGTTCGCGCAGGCCGAGCACGATCCCGACGCATCAGCGGTGCTCATCACGCCATCCGCCGAGCTGGCCGACGCCGTGCGGGAGACTGCTGCTCGCCTTGCGGGCACGATGCTTCGTGGCGAGGTGATCACTCGCGCGCTCACGGATAACGGCGCGATTGTTGTAACCGGTTCGATGCAGGAAGCGTGCAAGGTGTCTGACATGATCGCTCCCGAGCACCTCGAACTGCACGTTGACAATCCCTGGGAGATTCTGCCTGACCTGCGTCATGCCGGAGCGATTTTCATGGGGCAGTGGTCGTGCGAAACGGTCGGCGATTATTTTGCCGGACCGAACCACACGCTGCCAACCAACGGCACGGCGCGATTCTTCTCGCCGCTCTCGGTGCGCGACTTCGTCAAACACACCTCGATCATCGCCTGGTCGAAGAGCGAGCTTGCCCGCACCGGGGAGAAGATCGCCCGCTTCGCCGACCATGAAGGGCTTCAGGCTCACGCCGAGGCGGTTCGCGTCAGACTGAAACACCTGTAACAATGAAGGTCAGCGATTTCGATTACGCCCTTCCCGAAGAGCGCATCGCCTGTTATCCTCCCGCAAAACGCGGTTCGACGAGACTGATTGTGCTCAATCGGGCAACCGGATCGATCACCCATTCAGCCTACGCCTCACTGCACGAAGAGCTACGGCCCGGCGATCTGCTGGTACTGAACAACAGCCGCGTGATCCGCGCTCGGCTCATCGCCCACAAGCCAACCGGCGCCCGCATCGAACTGATGCTGCTCGAAAAGCATGAGGAAGCGCAGAACCTCGCGCTCTACCGGGGACGCCTCCGTATCGGCGACCGGCTGCTGGCGCACGGCGTCGAACTCTCAGTCGAAGCGCTGCCCAGCGACGGCATCGCGCGCCTCTCCTGCGCCACCGGAAACCTCGCCGATCTTTTCGACGCGCACGGCTCCGTACCGATTCCGCCCTATCTCAAGCGCGATGCCGAGGAGCTTGACCGCGAGCGCTACCAGACGGTCTTTGCCGAGCTGCCCGGTTCGGTAGCCGCGCCGACAGCATCTCTTAATCTCACCGATGAATTGCTCGATAAAATCAATGCAAAAGGTGTCGGAATTGCCCACGTGACGCTGCACGTCGGCCTAGGCACCTTCCTACCGATCCGTTCGGAGCGCTTCGAAGAGCACGTCATGCACCGGGAATTCTACAACATCCCGCAAACGGCCGCTCGAAAGATTGGCGAGACCAAAGCCTCTGGCGGACGTGTGGTCGCCGCCGGCACCACCGTAACCCGCGCGCTCGAACACGCCGCGCCGAAGCTCATCGAGAGCGGCTTCACACAGGAGGTGAGCAGCGAGGCGGACATCTTCATCTATCCCGGCTACGAGTTCAGAATCATCGACGCGCTCATCACCAACTTCCACGCCCCCCGCTCTACGGTACTCATGCTCACCGCCGCCTTCGCCGAAAAGGAGCTGCTCATGCGAGCCTACCACGAAGCCCTCGACAACGGCTACCGTTTCCTCAGCTATGGCGACAGTATGTTTATCAGTTGATAATTATTGCCCACAGGGACAGGCTCCTGAGGCTACCCTGAATCCTTATAAAATCATCGCCTTGCCATACATTCCGTTTTCAATCAGCGCAATATTTTTTCCCTGCTTGTTCGCTAATCCCATCTATTTCTCAAATTCTTAGTCCCTGTGGTAACGATACCTGAAAAAGTACGGTGCGGGCTGGTGTGGCGGCTCTGACGATTTTGCATTTCAGTTGTTGCAGACTTATTTTAGCTTTTTGCTTTTTTCAAGGCAAAAACCATTCCGGTTGTTACCGTTCGCTGTAATCACCATCGAATAATCATTCATAATCATTTCTCTGGAGATCATTATATGAGTCTCATCAGCCAGTATCGCGCCCATACTGCGGAGCGCGCTCAACTCGGTATTCCTCCGCTTCCGCTGACCGCCGCCCAGGCCATCGAGCTGATCGCGCTGCTCAAGCAGAATCCGGTGCAGGAGCAGGAGTATCTTCTCGATCTGTTCGTGAACCACATCAGCCCCGGCGTGGACGATGCCGCGCTCGAAAAGGCGGCTTTTCTCGATGCCATCATTCGCGGCAACGCTTCGTGCGCGGTGATCACGCCAGTCGAGGCGGTCAGGATCCTCGGTACGATGCTTGGCGGTTACAACGTCAAGCCAATGATCGATGCGCTCTCCAGTGCCGACAACGCGGTTGCCGAAGCCGCTGCTCTGGCCCTGAAAAAGACTCTGCTCGTCTATGATTCATTTGACACGGTGGTTGAGCTGGCCAAAACCAACAGCTACGCCAAAGAGGTGCTCGAATCGTGGGCTAATGGAGAATGGTTCACCTCGAAGCCAGCCCTTGCCGAGAAGATGACCCTCACGGTCTTCAAGGTTCCGGGCGAAACCAACACCGACGACCTCTCTCCCGCCAGCGAAGCCTTCACCCGCAGCGATATTCCGATGCACGCGCTGAGCATGCTCCGCTCGAAGATGGACGACCCGATCGCGACCATCGCCCAGCTCAAGGAGAAGGGCTATCCGCTCGCGTACGTCGGCGACGTGGTCGGCACTGGCTCAAGCCGCAAGTCGGGTATCAACTCCGTGCAGTGGCACCTCGGCGAGGATATTCCCGCCGTGCCGAACAAGCGCACCGCCGGCGTGGTGATCGGCGGCATCATCGCCCCGATCTTTTTCAACACCGCCGAAGACTCCGGCGCGCTGCCGATCCAGGCAGATGTGACCTCGATGGAAATGGGCGACGTGATCGACCTCTATCCGTTCAAAGGCGTGATCGAAAAGAACGGCAAAGTGATTTCGACCTTCTCGCTCGAACCCAACACGCTTGCCGACGAAGTTCGCGCTGGCGGCCGTATTCCGCTTATCATCGGTCGCAACCTCACCCGCAAGGCTCGCAAGACGCTCGGCCTCGGCGAAGAGTCGATCTTCAGCCGTCCCGAGCAGCCCGCCGATACCGGCAAGGGCTACACCCTGGCGCAGAAGATAGTCGGCAAGGCATGCGGCCTCCCTGGCGTTCGCCCCGGCATGTACGTCGAAGCCGAGACCCTCACGGTCGGCTCGCAAGACACCACCGGCCCGATGACCCGCGACGAAATCAAGGAGCTCGCTGCGCTGAGTTTCAGCGCCGATCTTTTCATGCAGAGCTTCTGCCACACGGCAGCTTACCCGAAACCCTCGGACGTGCAGCTGCACCGAAGCCTGCCCTATTTTATCATGAGCCGCGGCGGCGTGGCACTCAAGCCGGGCGACGGCGTCATACACACCTGGCTGAACCGCATGGTGCTGCCCGACACGCTCGGCACTGGCGGCGACTCGCACACCCGCTTCCCGATCGGCTGTTCCTTCCCGGCAGGCTCCGGCCTCGTCGCCTTCGCAGGCGTGACTGGCACCATGCCGCTCAACATGCCGGAGTCGGTGCTCGTCCGCTTTACGGGTGAACTCCAGCCCGGCATCACCCTGCGCGATCTGGTCAACGCCATTCCGTACGTCGCCATCAAGCGGGGGCTGCTGACCGTCGAGAAGAAGGGCAAAAAGAACATCTTCGCCGGCAAAGTGCTTGAAATCGAAGGTTTGCCGCAGCTCAAGGTCGAGCAGGCGTTCGAGCTTTCCGACGCCTCCGCCGAGCGCAGCGCTGCGGCCTGCACGGTGCGACTCGACAAGGAGCCGGTGATCGAGTACCTACAGTCCAACGTCAAATTGCTTGCCCAGATGATCGAAGAGGGCTACGGCGACGCCAACACCATCAAGCGCCGCATCGGCAAGATGGAGGAGTGGCTCGCCAATCCGCAGCTCCTCGAACCGGACGCTGACGCCGAATACGCGGCAGTGATCGAGATCAACATGAGCGAAATCACCGAACCGATCCTCGCCTGCCCGAATGATCCCGACGACGTGGCCACGCTCAGCGAGATTCTCGCCGACGAGAAGCGCCCGAAAAACATCGACGAGGTGTTCGTGGGAAGCTGCATGACCAATATCGGCCACTTCCGCGCGCTTGGTGAAGTGCTTCGTGGCAAGGGTCAGGCCAAAACCAGGCTCTGGGTGGTGCCGCCGACCAAGATGGACATGAAGAAGCTGATTGAAGAGGGCTATTACTCAATTTTCGGCACCGCAGGCGCACGCACCGAGGTGCCCGGCTGTTCGCTCTGTATGGGCAACCAGGCTCGCGTGGCCGACAACGCCGTGGTCTTCTCGACAAGCACTCGCAACTTCGACGACCGCATGGGCAAGGGCGCGAAGGTCTATCTCGGCTCCGCCGAACTGGCCGCCGTCTGTGCTTTGCTCGGCCATCTGCCCAGCAAGGATGAGTATATGGAGATCGCCGGTTCGCTGTCGAAGAACAGTGACAAGGTTTACCGTTACCTCAACTTCCATGAGGTCACCTCTCAGGAGCTACAACTGCTTGTCGATTAATCGATTACAGGTTTCCACCTCCCTCCGTCTTTGTGCAGGAGAGGAGGTGGAGACGCTTCTGTCGTATGCCTTTTGCTGCTGATCTTTGTTTTTGAATGCCTGATGTCTTCACAAGGAAGAAAAGGAAGAAAGGATAATGACTGTAAAAAACACCAATGAAAAAGAACCGGTGTGTTCAGAGTGTTTTTTTGAAAAATCGGTTATTTTTGTTATTATTTGTGAGCTGAACAAGCTGTAACATTTTTTTATTTGAAAACAAAACCGCATTTGAATCATGAAAAAACTTTTTGCGTTCCTTTTTCTCCTGAGCTCTGTTTCTTTCGTTGGCTGCGCTCAGAAAGCTGCTGAGACTCCGGCTGCTGCTCCTGCCGATCAGGCTGCTCCGGCTGCTGCTCCTGCCGATCAGGCTGCTCCGGCCGATCAGGCTGCTCCGGCCGCTGCTCCGGCCGATCAGGCTGCTCCGGCTGCTGCTCCGGCCGATCAGGCTGCTCCGGCTGCCGACAAAGCTGCTCCGGCTGCTCCTGCCGAAAAGAAAAAATAAGTTCCTGAACAGGGACTTAAGCACAAAAGAGACAGAGACAACTCTGTCTCTTTTTTTGTACCATGTTTTATGGAATTACGTAAAATACTGGCCTAAAGCTTTAAGAACGCTAAACATTACAGGCCCTGATGTTAAAGGAGGAACTGGCTGAATCGAATGCCGTTCCTTACTTGCCGTGTATATATCCAGGCACCATACGCTCATTGGCCTTGATATCTTGACATACGCAAAGAACCCTTGATAAATAAGTTTTTTTACTTAAATTGAAGTAGTATTTATTATAGCTCCTTCGATGGAGTGGTTTGAGATCAGACCCCTTTCTTTTCTTTTACCTTCGGGGGAGCTTCTTTTTTGCCGCTGTTTTAGCCCCCTCCACACCCACATAACCGGAACGTTCACGATCTTCATGCAAAGTCACACGGCTTAAGGCAATCAATTACCAAGCCCTGGCGACAAGCATTTGCACTCTCAACCCCTGCCATATCCTCTCCTGAAACCCTTTTTTACAATCTGCCGTTGATAACGTATTATGTCCGTTAAGCGTAACTGCCTTGCGGGGTGGTTACGGTTTGTGCACCTGACTTAAATCCATGGAAATCTTTTTTCTTTTCTTACTGCTGATTCTGATCAACGGCCTTTTCGCCATGTCGGAGATGGCCCTGATTACTGCGAAGCGTTCGCGCCTCGCCAAGCTTGCCGAAGATGGCGACAAGGCGGCAGCGGCAGCCATCAAGCTCGGCCATGAACCGACGCAATTTCTTTCAACCGTACAGATCGGCCTGACGGTCATCGGTGTGCTCAACGGTTTCATCGGCGAATCATCATTCACGCCACCTCTGGCAGCCGCGCTCGAATTGTACGGCGGCTGGGACCCGAAAACGAGCCATATTATCGCCACCGTGCTGGTGGTCATCGTGATTACGTATATCACCATCGTCATCGGCGAGCTGGTGCCCAAACGACTCGGCCAGACCGACCCGGAAGGCATTGCCCGCAACGTTGCGCGTCCGATGCAAATCCTCGCCACCGCAACCCGCCCATTCGTACGCCTGCTCTCGGCATCGACTGATGCCATTCTGCGCCTCATGGGCAAGCATGAACAAACCCAGCCCAGCGTCACCGAAGAGGAGATTCACGCCATGCTCGAAGAGGGCTCCGTCGCGGGCATTATCGAGCAGCAGGAGCACGAGATGGTGCGCAACGTCTTCCGCCTCGACGACCGGCAGCTCGGTTCGCTCATGGTGCCGCGCGCGGACATCATCTATCTCGACACCGCCCTGCCGCTCGAAGAGAACATGAAGCGCGTCGTCGAGTCGGAGCATTCGCGCTTCCCGGTCTGCCACAACGGTTTGCAGTCGCTGCTCGGCGTGGTCAATGCCAAGCAGCTGCTCGCCCAGACCATCAAGGGCGGCGTCACCAACCTGGCTGAACATCTTCAGCCCTGCGTCTACGTGCCCGAAACGCTGACCGGCATGGAGCTGCTCGACCATTTCAGGACGTCGGGAACACAGATGGTATTCGTGGTGGACGAGTATGGCGAAATCCAGGGTCTCGTGACGTTACAGGACATGCTCGAAGCGGTCACGGGCGAGTTCGCACCGCTCAACCTCGAAGACGCTTGGGCTGTGCAGCGCGAGGATGGCTCGTGGCTGCTCGATGGCCTGATTGCCGTGCCGGAGCTGAAAGACACGCTCGGCCTGCGCGCCGTGCCGGAGGAGGAGAAAGGGGTCTATCACACCCTGAGCGGCATGATCATGTGGCTGCTCGGACGCCTGCCGCAAACCGGCGACATCACCTTCTGGGAGAACTGGCGGCTTGAAGTGATCGACATGGACAGCAAACGCATCGACAAGGTGCTCGCCACCAAAATCGATAATCAGCCCACTGAAGACCCAAAACCGGTCGCCTGACCAGCGAGCGCCTCAGGGTTGCCATACAGAATTGTTATCGGTACATTTTCTACAAGAAACAACGTTTATCGAGCAACTCCTGATTCTGCGGTTCGAAAAGACCCGTCGGCATGAGCGTCCCAAGAAACATCACGATTGAGCGGAGCGAAGCCGTTCCGATGGACCAGCAGCCATTCGAACTGGTCGAGCGCAAAGGCATCGGACACCCCGACACAATCTGCGATTCGATCATGGAGGCGGTCTGCATCGACCTGTGCCGCGAGTACAACAGCCGGTTCGGCCACATCTGCCACCACAACATCGACAAGGGCTTGCTCGTGGCAGGCCGGAGCCTTCCAAAAACCGGCGGCGGCATGATTCTCGAACCGATGAAGCTGATCTTTGGCGACCGCGCCACCTATACCTGTAACGGCCAGCTCGTGCCGGTGGGCGAAATCGCCGAGGCTGCCGCGAAGCGCTGGATCAGAGAGAACCTGCGGTTCGTCGATCCCGACCAGCACCTGCTCTTCCAGAACGAAATCAAGCCCGGTTCACCAGAACTGACTGACGCCTTCGCCCGGAAGGTGATCGGCGCAAACGACACCTCGGTCGGCGTCGGCTATGCGCCCTTCAGCGAAACCGAGCGCATCGTGCTTGCCACCGAGCAGTTCCTCAACTCCCCCGCACTGAAAGAACGGTTCCCGGAAGCTGGCGAAGACGTCAAAATCATGGGCTGCCGCAACGGAAGAAAGCTGCAACTAACGGTGGCCGTGGCTTTCGTTGATCGCTTTATCCCGAATGCGAATCACTATTTCGAGCGAAAATCAGCATTGCGCCATGAACTGCTTTCCTTCATCGAAAGCCAGAGTTGCAACATCGATTCCGTCGCAATCGACATCAACAGCCTCGACGACCCGTCGCGCGGCGAGGAGGGAGTTTACCTCACGGTACTCGGCACCTCGGCAGAGGGAGGTGACGGCGGACAGGTAGGTCGTGGCAACCGGGTCAACGGCCTCATCGCGTTCAACCGCAACCAGACGATGGAGGCGGCCGCCGGCAAGAACCCGGTCAACCATGTCGGCAAAATCTACAATGTCCTGAGCCATGAACTTGCCCGTCGTATCCACCGCGAAATCGAAGGAGTCGTGTCGGTGACAGTGTTCCTCTGCAGCCAGATCGGCAAACCGGTTGACCGGCCGCTTATGGCCTCGGCCCGCATCACGCCCGAACCTGGTGCCAACATGGCGGAGCTGCAAAGTCGCGCCACAAGCATCATCGACCGGGAACTCGACGGGATCGACGCCTTCTGCCAGAAGCTCGCCGACGGAGAATTCAGGGTGTGCTGAACATTGCGCCAAACCCGTGGGGTGCCAAGAGAAAAATGACGGAAACTGGTCATCGCGATTATACTTCATGTAATGATTGTGATTGAATAATCAT
Source organism: Chlorobaculum tepidum TLS (assembly GCF_000006985.1). Classification (NCBI taxonomy): domain Bacteria; kingdom Pseudomonadati; phylum Chlorobiota; class Chlorobiia; order Chlorobiales; family Chlorobiaceae; genus Chlorobaculum; species Chlorobaculum tepidum. The sequence goes on along the minus strand of NC_002932.3, from coordinate 546,540 downwards.
CGTCGTTTTGACGCAAAAGGGCGGGCACAAAACCCGCCCCTACGATCGAGAAGAACAGGGTTTTTCGCGGGATAGATAATCATATTCACGGTTCATGCGCGGTATCCAACCGGATACGGGAGGCTCGCGATGACGACAGAAGCCATGATGAAGTCTGACAGCCTCCCCGTCGAAATCACCAGAAACGGTGATTGCCATTTTGCAGCAAATCGTTATGTTCGGTCAACTTGCAACATTCACCATCAGCCGGAATTCCACCCGTTAACCCGATGAGCAACCACGAAGAGAAAAAGCAACATGTCGCCCTCAGTTCGGTCGCGGCGAGCCTGTTGTTGACAGCGATGAAACTCGTGGTCGGTCTCATGACCGGCAGCATCGGCATCCTCTCCGAGGCCGCGCACTCGGCGATAGATTTCGGCGCAGCGGCACTGACCTGGTTCGCCGTCAGAATCAGCGACAAACCGGCGGATAAAAAGCACCACTACGGACACACCAAAATCGAAAGCGTCAGCGCACTCATCGAAACCGGCCTGCTGATACTCACCTCGGTCTGGATTATCTATGAGGCCGTGACGCGACTCCTTTCCGGCACAACGGAGATCGAAGTCACCTGGTACGCTATCGCCGTTATCATTATCTCGATCATTGTGGATATATCGAGAGCTTCCGCCCTGAAAAAAGTGGCCAAAGAGACCAAAAGCCAGGCCCTCGAAGCCGACGCGCTGCACTTCACCTCCGACATCGTCTCCTCGGCGGTGGTGCTCGCGGGACTTGGCTTCGTCGCGCTTGGCATGCACTGGGCGGACGCTGTCGCGGGTATTTTTGTGGCGGTGCTGGTCGGCAAGGCTGCATGGGAGCTGGGCCGGAAAACCATTGACGTCCTGATTGACACCGCTCCCGAGGGACTCTCCGAACAGATCGAAGAGATCGTCGTGAATGCGCCGGGCGTCATCGGCATCAACAAGATGCGAATCAAACCTGCCGGAGGACCGTTCGTCTTTATCGACCTCACCATCTCGGTCAGCCGCACCTTGCCGCAGGAAAAAGTTGTGGCCATCTGCGCCGGAGTCGAACAGCGGCTGAAGGCAGCGCTTCCCGACAGCGACATCACGGTCAACGCGCGACCGGTGGTGCTCGACAGCGAAACCGTCACCGAGCGGATTCACACCATCGGCCTGAACCACGGCCTGCACGCGCACAACATACTCACCTCGCTCTCGGGCGACCACAAGCAGATCACCTTCGACGTCGAGGTCGACAGTCGCCTGACCATCAGGCAGGCGCACGACGCTGTAACGGAGCTTGAAAATGAGCTGCACCGGGAATTCAACGAAGAGATCGACCTCTGCATCCATCTCGATCCGATCAACAGCGAAGAACGCAATGTCCAGCCTGCCGACCCCGAAAACGAAGCGAGAATCACTGCCCTCATCCGGCAAGCGGCCAGCACGATTCCCGGCATCCTCAACGTGCACGCCCTTAAAATCCACGTTTTGAGCTACAACAAACTCTGCATCACGCTGCATTGCGGCTTCGACGACAACACTGTGCTCGCCGACGTCCACCCGCTCACCAGCCGCCTCGAATGCCTGATCTACCGGGATATTCCCGAAACATCCAGAATCATCGTCCACGCCGAGCCAGTAAACGCCGGGGATTGAGACACGAGCTTGACAACCCCCATGCACACGCCACCAACAATCCTTGCATTCGATGTTTACGGCACGCTGATCGATACGCACGGGCTGTGGTGTCGATGCTCGAAGTTTTTGCAAGCGATAAAGCTGAAGCCAAGCATAACCTCTTTCTCAAAGAGGGCCTGTGCGATATTGACAAAACATTGCGGAGCAATGATAAGAGAGATACATTGAGAGAAAGGCCTCGCAATCAAACCTCTTCAGCCATGACGCTCTCTCCGGAAAAACGCGCAAGGGTTATGCAAGGCGAGATTCTCATTGATCTCAACTGGCTGCCGGATGGGGTGATCGGGGCGAAGGGCAGCGTATTCGTCGAGGCAGAACCGCCGGTGGTGTGGCGGATGCTGACCGATTACGACCACCTTCACGAAACGATGCCCAAAGTTATCTCAAGCCGTCTGCTGGAAACCAACAACCAGACCAGGATCATCGCGCAGTCGGGCAAATCGGGCATTTTCATTTTCGAGAAAACGGTGAACTTCACGCTCAAAGTCGAGGAGGTTTTTCCCGAACATCTCTGGTTTTCGCAGATCGGCGGAGATTTTCAGGTCTATGAAGGCGAGTGGCAACTCGAAGCGGTCGAGGGCAAGAACGGTCACGCCACGCTGTTGAGCTACCAGGCGGAGATCAAGCCGGACTTTTTCGCACCGCAGTTCGTGGTGAGTTTCGTGCAGAGCCAGGATCTGCCGACCATCCTGAGAGCAATCAGAAGCTACTGCGAAGCGCGGGCCAAAGGCTAATCTGGACGACGCGGAAGGAAAATCGAGAGCGGCGTATTGCGGAAAAGCTCCCGGTCGCTGACGCGTCTCGACCGCTGAATTTCCCGCCGCTGCCGGAGGGTTTCCGGCAATCTCCGCAGCACATCGGCGAACGCCCGCGCCACCTGCCCAGCCCGCATCACTCCAGCTTTTCCACCCGCGAGATAATAGAGCACTGCCGCCGCTTCGAGCGCTATACGCAGTGGCAGCAGCAGCACGAGCGGCACGGTGCTCCGGTTGCGCAGCAGCGTAAGCATGGCGTTGCGGTGGTTGTAGTAGACCTTCAGCGGCGAACCTTCCGAGAGCGACGCGCCGCCCTCATGCCACACCACCGATTGTGGCACTGACCGCACCCGGTAGCCCGCCAGTAGCATCCGCCAGCAGAGATCGATCTCCTCCATGTGCATGAAAAATTCCGTCTCGAAGCCGCCGAGCTTTTCGGCCACCTCACGCTGCACGAAGAGCGCCACACCCGACGCCCAGAAAATGTCGCACATCTCGTCGTACTGCCCAGCGTCCACCTCCCGCCCGCCGAAGCTTCGACCAAGACAATACGGAAATCCGAGCCGGTCGATCAGCCCGCCTGCTGCTCCGGCGTAATCGAACACTCGCCGGCCCTGCCGATGCTCTGGCAGGGAAAGAATCTTCGGCTGCAACGCGGCAATTTGCGGATCGCATTCCGCCGCCTCGACGAGGCAACCAAGCCACTCCGGCTCGACGACGGTATCATCATTCAAAAAAACGACATACGGCGAAATCACAAGTTTCAGACCCGCGTTGCAGCCACCAGCATATCCGGCGTTTTCGGGCAGGTGGAGAACCGAGATTTCGGGATAGCAGGATTCGAGACCCGCGAGATCAGATGCGTCGCCGCCGTTATCGACGACGAGCACGGCGAAGTCGCGGAAGGTAGTTTTGCGAAGAGCATCGAGGCAGGCATCGAGCGTCGGGCGGTTCCTGAGATGCGGAATGATAACCGTCACCGCCGGTGTGGTTTTGCCCGATGCTTGCATGGTTGAAAGAATCGAAGTGCTTGGAAATGGCGGAGCACTGGAAGGGATTCCGCCACGTGGATCACCGCAGCGATTTCCAGAACCCGGCGGCCAGCTCCGCAGTCTCTTCGGGGGTTTTCGCTGTGGCGACGTGTTGCAGCAGCGCCGAGCCGACCACCGCGCCGTCGGCCAGCTCCCACATCTTGCGCACACGCTCGCGATCCTTGATGCCAAAGCCGACGACGAACTTCTTTTTCGTGTGCTGCCGCACGCGCTTTAGATACTCGGCGATCTTCTCGTCCATGCCTGCAACGTCGAGCTTGCCGGTCCCGGTGGTGGCGTTAACCGCGAGGCAATACGAAAAGTCGGTGGACATGCTGTCGATCAGCTCGATACGGTCAGGCGGCGTCACCGGCGAAATGAGGTAGATCACCGACAGGCCGAAGTGTTTGGCGCGTTCGAGGAAATCCTCCGACTCCTCGGGCGGCAGGTCGGGAATCAGCAACCCATCCACGCCCGCCTTCACCGCATCGGCCATGAAACAGTCGCCGCCGTAGGCGATGAGCGGATTGCAGTAACCCATAAGCAGAATCGGCGTGGTGATCTTCTTGCACCCCTCGCCATTGCGCGCTCTTCTGACCAGCTCGAAGATGCTGCCAACATGCACGCCATGGCTGATCGCCTTGTGCGCCGCGTCCTGGATCACCGACCCGTCGCCAATGGGATCGGAGTAGGGCATACCGAGCTCGATGAGATCGACCCCGCTCTCCTGCAACGCTTCAAGCACAGGCAAAGTAGCGCCCGGCACGGGAAATTCAGGCATATAATAGGCGATGAGCAGCTTCTTGTCCTGCTTCACCAGCCGGGTAATTCGGTTCTCTTTCATAGATGAAATAGTGAAGGCACCACATTGGGGATGACAAAAATATCGAGCACCATCGAAAACATGGTAATCATGTGTACCAGTACGCTTCCCCAGACGTTCTTCGATTTGAGCACAATATAACCGCCAAGAATGCCAATCGGAAAAGCCATCATCGCCATCAGCCCGCGCTCGTACATGCCGACCGGCGCAACAGCGTAGTGGTTCAGGACGTAGCACAGGGCAGTCACGAAAACACTCAGGTGGGGATTGAATCCTTTCTCGACCATCGATGAGAGCATAAGCCCACGCCACAGGAACTCCTCGGCGAGCACGAGAATCGGGAAAAGAAAAAGAAAATTCATGTTGACCAGAATGCCAAGCATGTCAACCATCGGCGGCGCGCCTTTCGAGTAGTAGATCACCGTGTTGACAAGGTCGAGCACGAAAAGGATGCCGCCAGCGATGCCACCCCACTTCAGGGATTTTTTCAGATCCCCGCCCGCGAGGTACATTTCGACCCACTCGCCTTTGCTCGCACCGCGCCAGACGACAACGCCCATGCCACCGACAACGTAGAGCACTAGCGCGGGCCACTCCTTCAGCGGGGTGAAATGACCGACAAGGCCGGTGATCCAGATGAGAGCCGTCAGCCCGAACGCGAGTTTGAAACGCTCGTTCAGCGAAGCAGAACCGGAATCAATCGAATATGCCTTTTCCATGGAACATCAGGGCTTCTTAGTTATTGCAGATAATTCGGTCTGACTTCGTACTCGACAGGGTCGTCCATACCAACCGAAGCAAAAGCCCGCAAGCGCCGGGCGCAACTGTCGCACACGCCGCACGCCTTGCCCTCGCTTTTGTAGCACGACCAGCTAAAGTGAAACGGCGCATCGAGTTCCATGCCGCGCCGGACGATCTCCGCCTTGCTCATGGCGATAAGCGGCGTCACGATTTCAATGCGGGTTTCAGGGCGCGTACCGTGTTCGATCACCTGGTTGAAAGCGTCGTAAAACACCTTGCGGCAATCGGGATAGCCCGACGAATCCTCCTCGACCGCGCCGATGTAGATGCGGTTCGCGCCGATCACCTCCGACCAGCTCACGGCCATCGAGAGGAAGTTGGCATTGCGGAAAGGCACGTAACTGGTTGGAATATCGGTGCCCGCGAGGTCAGCCGGACCAACGGGAATCGTGGCGTCGGTCAGCGACGAGCCGCCGATGGCGCTGAGGAACATGGCATCGACCTCGAGCCGGTCAACGATGCCGTAATGGACACAAATCTGCCGGAAACACTCGAGCTCCTTCTGCCACGTCCGCTGCCCGTAATTGACATGCATGGCCGCCAGCTCGAGTCCCTCACGATGCGCCAGCGCGGTAGCCACCAGGCTATCCATCCCGCCGCTGACCAGTAGTACTGCTCTCATAGGTTCAGGGTTCGTCAATAACGAAAATTTGTTTTTAATTGTAATCAATCCATAACACAAATAAAAAAGGCAGATTGGGATCTGAACGAAACTCCGTGAAAGGTTATAATTGATATAGCGCTATACATTTATCAAAAAAAATAGGTATCATTGGAGCATAAATGGTTTTGCATCCGGCGTTATCAATCCCCTTTTTGCAAAAAAGTATCCCTTGCCATGCCTGATCCCAGTATTGATAAGAGAAACGAACAGCAGGCCCCATCACCGCAACCCGATGGTATGCCCGCAGTTGACACGCCCCAAGGCAATAATTTTTTCAAGAATATTTTTGAGAACCATGCTGCTGTAATGATGCTTATCGATGCTGAATCAGGCAGCATCGTCGATGCCAACCAGGCCGCAGCCAGATTTTACGGATGGCCTGTCAGCCAGCTCCGCTCGATGAAAATCGATGAGATTAACGCACCATCGTGGGCACATGAACACCCCTGGCTGAAAAAGCTGTCGGAAGAAAAAGAGGACCGATTTTTCTCGATGCACCGGAAAGCCGACGGAACACTCTCTTTTGTTGAGCTGAACTTCGGCACAATCCCCCTGGAAAACAAAACGCTGATCCTGGCCATCATACAGGACAATAGCGAACGCTACAATTTCGCGGCGCTGACCGAATTCAGGCACCATCTTCTCGAAATGGCTGACAACGCTTCGACCGAGGATTTACTCACCTATACGCTTGATGAGGCTGAACGGCTGACTGGCAGCACACTCGGATTTTTCGATCTGATCTCGGATGATCAGTCGATTATGAGATCCGCCTGTTCGAGCAACGCAAAAAAAGATAACTGCGGCCATGCAAGACATCCCATAGTGATCAACTTTAAAGCACCAGCTGACGTCCTACAGAAAAAGAGAGCAATAATCCACAATGATCATGCAACACTGAGGCACTGCAACAGCAAATCAGTATCGCACAAGGAAGCCATACGCGAGCTGATCGTACCGGTCATCCGCAACGGCAAGGTGATGGCAATTCTCGAAGTCGGCAATAAGCCCGCCAACTATGACCAGAATGACATCCAGCTGCTCAACGAGTTGAGCGGAGTGGCATGGGATATCATTGCCCGAAAGCATGCTGAAGATTCAGCACAAAAGACGATGAAAGCCATGCAGCATACACAGAACATGGATTCGATCGGCCGTCTCGCAGGTGGCATTGCCCACGACATCAACAATATGCTTTCGACCATTTTAGGACATACTGAAATAGTCATCGAGGAATTGAATGACAAAAGCCCATATGTCGAAAATCTGCTGAACATCCGCGACTCAACCATGCGCGCAGCCCAACTGATACAGCAATTGCTTGCCTTTGCGCGAAAACAAACGATCCTGCCAAAAATTTTAGAACTGGACACAGCCCTTCAGGACGAAGTGCCGATGTTGCAAAAACTGATCGGGGAAAAGATACACCTCGAGCTACGCCCCGGTAGTCATGGAGCAAAAATTCTGATAGACCCATCCCAGTTCGAGCAGTTGCTAACAAGCCTGTGCGCCAATGCGCGCGAAGCCAGCAATGGCACGGGATCGGTAATTATCGAAACCTCAAGCATAAAAGTGTATCCCGCCGATTGCTATGCAAACCATCCCTGCCAGACTCCAGGCAATTTTGCCATGATTTCGGTAATTGACAACGGCTGTGGCATAGACAAGAATGTACTTCCCCACATCTTCGAACCTTTTTTCACCACGAAAGAAGTCGGAAATGGCAGTGGCATGGGACTTTCAACCGTTTATGGTATCGTCACGCAGAACAACGGCTATCTCGAATGCGAAAGCACTCCAGGCAAGGGAAGCCGCTTTACGATTTACCTGCCCTTGATTGAAGAAACGACCGTGCCGGACAGAAAGAGGCTGCGGAAAGATACTACCAGTAATGGTGATCAGCTGACAATACTGGTAATCGATGATAATGAGGCGATCCTTTATATCGTCAAAACCGCTCTTGAAAAAAGGGGATACCGTGTGCTTTCAACAACCTCGGCAAACGAAGCGATCAACATCGTGGCAAATTCGGGAAAGAAAATTGACCTGCTTCTGGCTGATGTAGTCATGCCAGAAATGAACGGCAAAGAGCTTTCAAGGAAACTTCGCGCCATATCCCCTCATCTGAAAACCATTTTTATGTCCGGCTTTCCACAGGAAATAAACTTGTTTGACGAGGAGGATACTGAACACGAGAGGTATTTCATCAGCAAACCGTTCAAGCTCGCCGAATTTACCGCCACTATCAAAGCGATACTCACTGAGTCTCATGGCACGCAGAACCCCGAAACGGAAACGAAGTCTTGATCGAACGTCACCAGCGATAAACGAGGAGAAATGAAAATCCAGTCCATTCACCCAACAAAAAAGGCCCGCTTTCGCAGGCCTTTTTTGTTGTCATGAACAATCGGTGATCAGTACATGCCACCACCCATGCCACCCGGAGGCATTGCAGGCATATCAGCCTTGTCTTCCTTGACATCGGTGATTGCAGCTTCCGTGGTAAGCAGGATGCTGGCAACCGAAGCGGCGTTCTCGAGCGCGCTACGGGTCACCTTGGTCGGATCAACAACGCCAGCCTCGATGAGGTTCTCGTACTGCTCGGTGCGAGCATTGAAGCCGTAATCGCCTTCAGCGTTCTTCACCTTCTCGAGAACGACGGCGCCATCGGTCGTGCCGGTGTTGGCAACGATCTGGCGGAGCGGCTCTTCGAGCGCACGGCGGATGATCTCGATACCGGTCTTCTGGTCTTCGTTGTCGGCAACAGCCTTGGCGAGACCTTTGGCTGCGCGGATGAGCGCAACGCCACCGCCAACCACGATGCCTTCCTGAACGGCTGCACGGGTTGCGTGCAGAGCATCTTCAACGCGAGCTTTTTTCTCTTTCATCTCGACTTCGGTCGATGCACCGATTTTCAGCACGGCAACACCGCCGGAGAGCTTGGCCAGGCGTTCCTGGAGCTTCTCGGTGTCGTAATCGGAGGTCGATTTCTCGATCTGGCCTTTGATCTCGTTGATACGGGCCTTGATCTCTTCCTGCTTGCCTTTGCCTTCAACGATGGTGGTATTGTCCTTGTCGATAGTGATACGGGCAGCCTGGCCAAGATAAGCCATGGTAGCGTTCTCGAGTTTGTAGCCCTTCTCTTCGGAGATAACAGTGCCACCGGTGAGGATGGCGATGTCTTCGAGCATGGCCTTACGGCGGTCACCGAAGCCAGGAGCCTTGACGGCGGCGACTTTCAGGGTGCCACGGAGCTTGTTGACCACAAGGGTGGCCAGCGCTTCACCCTCGATGTCCTCGGCAATGATGAGCAGCGGACGACCGGACTGTGCGGCTTTTTCGAGAATCGGAAGCAGCTCTTTCATGTTGCTGATCTTCTTGTCGTGGATCAGGATGAGCGCCTCGTCAAGCTCGGCTTCCATGGTCTCCGAGTTGGTCACGAAGTAAGGAGAGAGGTAGCCGCGGTCGAATTGCATACCCTCGACAACTTTCAGCTCGGTCTCCATGCCCTTTGCCTCTTCGACGGTGATGACGCCGTCCTTGCCGACCTTGTCCATCGCCTCGGCGATCAGCTCACCGATTTCCGGATCGTTGTTGGCCGAAATGGTGCCAACCTGGGCGATCTCTTTCTTGCCGGAGATAGAGCGGCTGATGTTGCGCAGCTCGGCGACGACCTCTTTCACGGCGCGGTCGATGCCACGCTTCAGGTCGATCGGGCGAGCACCGGCGGTGACGTTCTTCAGACCTTCGCGGTAGATGGCCTGGGCGAGCACGGTGGCTGTGGTGGTGCCGTCGCCAGCGACATCGCTGGTTTTGGAAGCCACTTCGCGAACCATCTGGGCGCCCATGTTCTCAACCGGATCGACAAGTTCGATCTCTTTTGCAACGGTCACGCCGTCCTTGGTGGAGGTTGGAGCACCGAATTTTTTATCGATAAGCACGTTACGACCGGCTGGGCCAAGGGTCACTTTTACGGCATTGGCAAGTTTATCGACGCCAACCTTGAGTTTGGTCCTCGCCTCGGCGTCAAAGAGAATATCTTTAGCAGTCATTGTAAAGCGTTCCTCCTTAAAGATTTAAAAAAACTGTTTGTGAATTGGTCAGCCAAGAATCGCGAAGATATCGGACTCGCGCATGATCAGGTAGTCCTCGCCCTCGACATGGACTTCGGTGCCTGAGTACTTGCCGTAAAGGACCTTGTCGCCAGCTTTCACCTGCATGGCAACAACCTGGCCAGCATCGGAAACCTTGCCCGGACCAACGGCGACGACTTCACCATACATCGGCTTCTCTTTGCCGGTATCGGGAATGTAGAGCCCACCCTTGGTTTTCTCTTCGGCAGGAGCGGGCTTAACAATAACTCGATCAGCTAATGGTTTCAAGTTCATTGTCTTCTTTCTCGTTTGATTTGGTTAATAGATCGTCTTTTGTCATCAGAAACTGCCTGAACGCGAGGTTCAGCTGCTATTAGCACTCAATAAGGGAGAGTGCTAATACAGGAACAATTATAAAAAAATTTTTCCGGGGCGCAAATATTTTTTTATCCTGAAAACACCTCGAAACCCTGAAACCAGAGCCTTTGATATGACTTCAGATGATCGTAACAAAAGAAATCCCGAAACACTCGGCGCTATTGGCAAGGTTACGCTGGAAAAACTGGCAAGCCTCTCCTCGAAAATCAGGGATGACGTCGCGACCGAGGCTGACAGGGTCAACCATGAAATCCTTTCCGAAATCGTAGCGCTCGCATCAAACCGGGTGTCGGTCGAAAAAAACGAATCAATTCTCAAAGAGGGCGGCAGCGCCTGGACGGAACGCACCGAATCACACTACCCACACATCCGCCTCCACGGCGGCGCGCTTGAAGATGATCCGCTGAAGATGATGATCCGCTGAAGATGAATATTTGAGGAGAAGGACAACAGTGTGAAAACGGTTTCTTCGTCCCTGAAGTCCTTTTCTTTCTACAAATACCCCCGCAAATGCCTCCCCGTGAGCGAGGCTTCGCAAGCGACAATCTCCTCCGGCGTACCCACAGCAACAATGTCGCCGCCACGCACACCTGCGCCGGGGCCGAGGTCGATGATCCAGTCGGCCTGCTTGATGATATCGGGGTTGTGCTCGATGATGACCAGCGTGTTGCCGCGCGCCATCAGCTCCTCAAAGCAGCGCACGAGCTTGGAGATGTCGTCGAAGTGCAGGCCGGTGGTGGGTTCATCGAAGATGAAAAGCGTATTGCTCACGTCCGAGCGCGAGATGAAGCTGGCGAGTTTGAGCCGCTGCGCCTCGCCGCCGGAAAGGGTGCTCGATGACTGGCCGAGGCGGATGTATTCGAGCCCCACCTCCTGCAACACCTGAAGTTTTTTCTGGATCGACTTCTCCTGCCCGAAAAAGCTGATCGCCTCCTCGACGGTCAGGTCGAGCACCTCGGAGATGGAGAGCCCGTTGTATTTCACCTCAAGCGTCGAAGCCTTGTAGCGCTTGCCCTCACACTCCTCGCAGACCGCCTCGATGTCGGCCAGAAACTGCATCTCGATCTTGACCGTCCCCTCGCCTGCACAGGTTTCGCAGCGCCCGCCGGGGATGTTGAACGAGAAGTAGCCAGGCTTCCAGCCGCGTGACTTGCTCTCGCGGGTCGAGGCAAAGAGCTGACGAATATCGTCGAAAATCTTGAGGTAAGTGGCCGGATTGCTGCGGCTCGATTTGCCGATGGGCGACTGGTCAACATGCTCGACCTTCTCAATGAACTCGACGCCCTTGATGGCCCGGTGCGTGCCCACCTTCTCCCGCGATCCCTCCTTGGCACGGATGATGCCGAGCTTGAGAATGTCGTTGACGAGTGTCGATTTGCCGGAGCCGCTGACACCGGTGACGCAGGTCATGACGCCGAGCGGGAACCTGACGTCGATGTTGCGCAGGTTGTTCTGCATCGCTCCGATAATTTCGATGCAGCGCGAAAAGTCCGGCTTGCGCCGCTCCGCAGGCACGGCGATCTGCTTGCGGCCGCTGAGGTAGTCGGCGGTCAGCGACCCCTCCGCCCCGGCCATTGCTGACGGCGGACCGTGGAAGACTACCTCGCCGCCGAGCCGCCCGGCGCGCGGGCCGAGGTCGATCACCTCGTCGGCAGCCTCGATGATTTCGCGGTCGTGCTCGACCACCACCACCGTGTTGCCAAGGTCTCGCAACCGCTTGAGCAGCGCCACGAGACGCGCCGAGTCACTCTGGTGCAAGCCGATGCTCGGCTCGTCGAGAATGTAGATCGCACCCACCAGCGGCGAGCCGAGTGAGGTCGAGAGGTTGATGCGCTGAAACTCGCCGCCGGAGAGGGTGTGCGTCAGCCGGTCGAGCGTAAGGTAGTCAAGCCCGACATCCATCAGGTAGCCGAGCCGCTTGTTGATCTCGCGCAGCACCGAGTCGGCCACCGAGCGATCGAAAGGCGAAATGTCGAGGCTGGCAAAAAAGGTCTGCGCATCGGCGATGGTCATGCGCACGACTTCGCCGATGTTCTTGCCGGAAACCCGCACCTGCAAGGCGTCGGGATTGAGCCGCGCCCCCTCGCACTCCGGGCAGGTGGCGTAGCCCCGGTAGCGACTCAGGAACACCCGGTAATGCACTTTGTAGCCCGCGTCCTTTTCGATCTCTTCGAAAAAGGGCCACAAACCCTTGAAGCTCCGCTCGGGAATCCCCTTCCAGAGCATCTCGCGATGTACGCGGCCAAGTTTTTCGTAGGGCACATCAACCGGAATACCCACCTCCGGCGCGATCTTGAGCAACTGCTTGCGGTACCACGAATACTTTTCAGAGTTCCAGCACGAAATCGCCCCCTCCTTCAACGAGAGCGACTTGTCCGGCACCACCGCATCCTCGTCGATCCCGGCGATGCGCCCGAAACCCTGGCAGGACGTACAGGCCCCGATGGGAGAGTTGAAGGCGAAAAGCTGGGGCGACGGCTCCTGATAGGTAACACCGTTCAGCTCCAGCCGGTCGCTGAAGCGGAACTCCTTGCCGCCCGCCACGCGGATGACCGCCTGACCGCCCGACTCGGCAAAGCAGCTTTCGGCAGCCTGGGCAACGCGGCTGTAAACCTTCTCATCCTTTTTGGCGACGAAGCGATCCACCAGCACCAGCAGCTCCGACAGCTCGGCGCGCTTCATCATCTCCACCCCGGCGCGCTCCTTGTCGTCGGAAATATCGATGACACTCTCCCCTTTCAGCAGGCGGAAAAAGCCTTTCTTGAGCAGATTCTTCAGCTCGTCGGCCACCGTGCGGTCGTGATGACGCTCATCATGGTGGCTCGGAAAGGGATAGCCGACGTAGAAGCGCGTGCCTTCGTCGAAGAATCGCGCCTGCAAGCTCACATCCTCGGGCGTGTGCTTGAGCACCAGCTCGCCGGTGTCGCGTGAATAGATCTTGCCGATACGCGCATAGAGCAGCCGCAGGTAGTCGTAAATTTCAGAAACGGTACCAACCGTCGAGCGGGGATTTTTCGGAATCGCCTTCTGCTCGATGGCAATGGCAGGCGCGATCCCCTCGACCGTCTCAATCTCGGGTTTGGGCATCCGTTCGAGAAACTGGCGAACGTAAGCCGAAAGCGACTCGACGTAGCGCCGGTGCCCCTCGGCGTAAAGCGTGTCAAAGGCAAGGCTCGACTTGCCGGAACCGCTCAGGCCGGTCAGAACCACGAACCGGTTGCGGGGAATGCGAACGGTGACATGCTTGAGGTTGTGTGTCGAAACGCCGCCAAGCACGATGTCCGGCAGGCGGGTTTCATGTCCGTCATCCGGACTGGATATTATATTTGTTTCCGGTGGTTGTGCGTTGGGGCGCTCGGTGGATAACATGAAAAGCGTTGATAACTTGCTGTAAACGAATAACCGGGAATCAGAAACATGACCGAACACCGGCAATACTCGCGGCTGTCAAGCAATAAACAAAACAATCCCGGTTTGGCGGAACAGAAAGCTGAAAAATTGCGCGATTACTGAATTTTCAAAGGTACCTCTCAAGCAACACAGCCACGGTCGTTTCGGCCAGAAGGTCATAGATTCTTTTCTGGAGATTGAGCATGTAACCTTTGTGCGTGCAGTTCGATTCGATCTCGCACTGGCAATTCTCCTGAGAGCAGCGCATGAGGTGTGGCTCGCCTTCGATGGCCACGCCGATGTCTGCCACGGTAATCTGCTCGGCAGGTCTGGCAAGTGTGTAACCGCCCTTGACCCCCTGCACCGACCTGGTGATGCCCGCCTTGTTCAGGCTCTGCATCGCCTTGGCAAGAAAAACCTGGGAAAAGCCGATTTCAGCGGCCAGCTCCTTGACCGTCACAACCTGCTCCGGGCCTTTCATGGCGAGATAGGTGACGGCGTGCAGGCCGTATTCAAACTTTCTGGATACCTGAAGCATAAACAAAAAAAAGAGTGATGGCAAAACAGGATAAACCCGCACCTGTTTCAGGAAATTCCCGATCTACCTTTATTCTTTCGGGCTGCCGATATATTTTATGAAATAATATCCACCAACAGCCATTGTCCGGCCATGTCCTGATACGACGCATGAAAACTCAATCGCAAGATCGCTGGTTTATCTGGCAGCTCTCCGAAGAGCTTGAAGCGAAAATCCGCTATCGGGAGTACGGCCCGCCTGATTCCCCCTTTACACCACTGCTTTTCATCCATGGCTACGGCGGCATGATCGAGCACTGGAACGACAACATCCCCTCTTTCGACGACCGGTACAGAATCTACGCCATGGACCTGATCGGCTTCGGCCAGTCCGGCAAGCCAAACGTGCGCTACAGCCTGGCGCTCTTCGCGGCGCAAATCAAGGCGTTCATGCATCTGAAAAAGCTTGAAAAGGTCACGCTGGTAGGTCACTCGATGGGCGCGGCCAGCAGCATCATCTACGCGCATCACAATCCGGACAGCGTCCGGGCGCTCGTGCTGGCCAATCCCTCCGGCCTGTACGGCGACAGCATGGACGGCGTCGCCAAGATCTTTTTCGGTCTGGTCGGTTCGCCCCTGATCGGCGAAATGCTCTTCGCAGCTTTCGCCAATCCCGTCGGCGTCAGCCAGAGCCTTACCCCCACCTACTACAACCAGAAAAAGGTTGATCTGAACCTGATCAACCAGTTCTCACGCCCGTTGCAGGATCGCGGGGCGATCTTCTCCTACCTCTCTCCCTCCAAACGCCCGCACGACTTCATGCTCGACGGCCTCAAGCCCTGCAACTACAAGGGCGACGCGTGGCTGCTCTGGGGCGCGGAGGACACCGCCCTGCCGCCGCACAAGATCATTCCGGAGTTTCAGGAGCTGCTCCCCCAGGCTGGTGCATACATCATCCCGAAAGCCGGCCACTGCATCCATCACGATGCGCACGAGACCTTCAACAACCGCCTCGCGCAGCTTCTCCAGCGGCTGGAGTAACAACAGAGTTCTGTAGCTGATACTGCCCCAGCCTACTCCGGAGACTGAACAATATGGCCGCTTCCCGCCTTCAGCTTCAGGTACTTGAGGTTGGCCGGTTTCATGGCGATCTGGAACAGATAGCCCTTGTGCTCGCCCGATGGTACCCACTGGGCGCTGAACCAGAAATCGTGCAAATCCCTGTCGAGCATAAGCGCGGGATAGACGAATTCGCTGTTTCTGAGATCGTAGCCGGTATTAAGGCCAACCTGCCAGTTTCTCGAAAGAGAGAGCCGGGCCGCGGTGTTAAGCAGCGCAGCAGAGGAAGGATCAAGCGGATTACTCTTGTCGCTGATCAAATAAAGCGACATGCGTAGCGACCAGGGTAACGATGCACTGAATTTGGTCCGTTCATCGCTATTGAACCGCTCCTTGTAGATCGCCTGCTCGACCGGCAAAGCCTTCTCCCGGACAAGTGACATCTCGCCATCCCTTTCATCATGGGAGGCATACGAGGTGTGCAGGCTGCCGCTCACGCTCACGCTCATGTTGAGGAACCCGTTGACAAAGCGGAGCAGGCCCTTGCCGTCGTCCATGGCGAGCTTATTCACCCGATCGCCGGTTGCTGGATCGTAGGTATAGAAGTCGTAGGTCGCACCGGCGCTGAACATCAGCGCGGGGGCAAAGGCATTGCTCGACGCCGTCAGCACCAGCGGCGCGATGGGAAACGAGTCGGCGGCAAAATTGTACCCGGACGAGGCCGTCAGGGAGAGCAGTTGCACCGTTTTATATCCGGCTCCGGCGTTACTGCCATCTTCGTTCGACACCTTTTTGCTCCGGAACTTGCCCTGAAAAATGTTCTGGAGACTCAGGCCGACAAAGGTCCGCTTTTCAGGCACATCAGCGTAAAGCGACTCCCCGAACCGGTTGTACTGCACATTTTTCATCTGCACCGGATCGTAATAGGAGCCGTAAATACCGTAACCGCTCCCCGTATAATCGGGATTGTAAATGAACGAAACGGTCGGAATGAAAACGTGACGGATGGCGGTAAGGCCGACAAGCTTGTCGAGAAAACCGGTGTTCATCACCCCGTAAAGGCGCGTCTGCGCGTCGAGCGAAAAGACCGTCGTGGCGTAACTGTCGGAATCGTTGATGGTTTGCGTCACCACTTTGCCAGCGATGTGGTCGTAATACTTGTTGACCGTGCTGTTGACGCGGTACTGGGTAAAGGTCAGTGCCGGAGTCAGGTGCAGGTACTTGAACAGCGTGGACTGGATCTTGAAAGGAAGCTGCACGCTGGTGGCGTTCAGGTCATCCTCGCCGGTTATTGTTTTACGAAGAGCCTGCATGTTGAGCCCCTGTGTAAACAGCGCCCGGTTACCTGGCGAAAAATCTTGCAGATAGCCCAGCTCCAGCCCGGCATTGCCCGTGTAAAAATCGGTATTGACTCCGCCAGCAGCATCGAACTGACCGCTGCCTGACAGGGTCGGCTGCACAAATAGGCGCGAACTCCAGCCAGGTGATTCCGATGACGATGAAGAGAGCCTCGGGCGGAACGGGTAGATGCGGTTCTGGTAGAGCGACAGGGTCACCCTCTGGGTCAGCTCGTCGGTGGAGAGATTGTCCACCCGCTGGTAGCCGCCAAGCAGCACCCGGTTGTTCTCGTCCCAAGATTTTGTGAACGATGCATACGAAGTCGCCTGATCGGTCACGAGGTTTTCAGGATCGACCGAGGTGTAGCCGTAATAGTAGCGATCGCCGCCCAGAAACTGAAGATTGACATCGAGCACGGCGGTAGGGTCGAACTGCTGGTGATGCTCGATCCGTAAATCCCGGTTGATGTATCGGGCATAATTGGAATCGCCGGGGCTGTTCAGAATAATCCTGGCATACTCTCCTGAAATCGAACCGCTGTAGCGATCACCGTTTTTGTAACGGAACCGCTCACCAAGCCGCCAGCCTCCCTTGAACGCAATATCGCCGTCAAGCCGCAGGTCTGCATAATCGTTAATCGCCCAGAAGTAGCCAAGATTCGAAAAGTAACTGCCCATGTCGCCACTGTTGCCGAACCTCGGAAACAGAAAGCCAGAGGCGCGCTTGTTGGAGATCGGGGCCGACATGTAGGGCAAATACATGACCGGCAACACCGGCAGGCGCATGTGGAAGATTTCCGGATGAATGTACATCACGAACGGCCGGGAAATGAGGCGTTCTCCCGGAATGATTTTCATGTGCTTGCCCGCGAACCAGTAGTGCGGCTCTTCGAGGTCGCAGGTCGTATAGACACCATCCTCGATATAAAGTTCTCCGGAGGGCATACGCTTGACCTCCTTGCCTGAATAGATAGCCTGATCGCTCCCTCCGGAATAGATATCCCGATCGCTCTTCGACGACATATCCGACGCCGTGCCGATTCTGGTTTTGTAGTTGTAGGCTATCGTTTCGGCGCTGAACGATCCGTCCTTGCCGGTATAGACGGGAAGCTCGGCTGGACGGCCAAGAGAGTCGCGTGAAGCCGTGGCGCGCGCCGTAGAGGTCGCCTGTTCAATGGTGATTCTGGGGCCTTCGATGCGGCTGTCCTTGTAATTGACTTTCGCCTTGCCGAACAGGTCGGCAGTACGCTTGCTGACGTTGTAGATCAGCGAATCCCGTGCCGTGTACACAACAGTCGAGTCAAGATCCTCACGCTTTTCCAACAAGCTGTCGGGCAACGCGCCATCTTTTGCTTTTTGCGGTTTCGATGCACTTTCACCCGCACGCAGCGGCAAAATCCCCTCGAAAGACTGGACGAGGAGCAACAGAGTCAGAAGTTTGATTGACTTGGTGAATTTCACGGGCGGATCATGCTGGGTTAGCGGGCGCTGATGATGTTCGTCATGCAAATCAGAACATGAATATATAAAACCTTTCTCCTTAATCGATACCTCTCCGGAACAACTCATGCCGCGGAAACGGAAAGAGAATGGCTCCGGCAGATGGAGAATTGATCGAAAGGTTTCTATATTTTGTAACAAATACCCTGCACCGACATCCGGCAACGGGCAAAAAGATTCACAACAGCTACAGGAAGTCGCCGCACTTTAGCTCGCAACAGAACGGCAACGCCATCTTTAACACTTTGTAAGGCTTTATGAAGCAGAAGGTTATCTACTCCGCACCCGATGAATTCGGCCACTTCGGCACCTTCGGAGGCAAATTCATTCCCGAAACCCTGGTCAAAAACGCCGCCGATCTCGAAGAGGAGTACCTCAAGGCGAAAAATGATCCGGAGTTCCACCAAACGCTCGACAACCTGCTTCGCCACTACGTTGGCCGCCCGACGCCGCTCTATCACGCCTCGCGGCTCAGCGAAAAGCAGGGCGGCGCCCAGATCTGGCTCAAGCGCGAAGACCTCTGCCACACCGGCGCGCACAAGATCAACAACGCCCTCGGCCAGGTGCTGCTGGCCAAACGGATGGGCAAAAAGCGCATCATCGCCGAAACCGGCGCGGGCCAGCATGGCGTGGCAACGGCCACCGTCTGCGCGCTCTTCGGTCTCGACTGCATCGTCTATATGGGCGAAGAGGACATCCGCCGCCAGGCTCCCAACGTGGCGCGCATGAAGCTGCTCGGCACAGAGGTGCGCCCGGTCACGGCAGGCAGCAGAACGCTGAAGGACGCCACCAGCGAGGCAATCCGCGACTGGATGAACAATCCCGAAGAGACCTTCTACATCGTTGGCTCGGTGATCGGAATGCACCCGTACCCGATGATGGTACGCGACTTCCAGTCGGTCATCGGACGCGAAACCCGCCAGCAGGTGCTCGATCAGGCCGGGCGCTTGCCCGATGTGATCGTGGCCTGCGTCGGCGGCGGCAGCAACGCCATCGGCATGTTCTACGAGTTTTTGCCGGATGCCAAAGAGGTCGAACTGATCGGCGTCGAAGCCGCCGGAGAGGGACTCGAAGGCAAGCACGCCGCGTCGCTGACAAAGGGTGAAATCGGCGTGCTGCACGGCTCGATGATGAAGCTCTTGCAGGACGAGTACGGTCAGGTGCAGGAGGCGCACTCGATTTCGGCGGGACTCGACTACCCCGGCGTCGGTCCGGAGCACTGCTATTTGCAGAAGCTCGGCCTGGTCTGCTATACCTCGACGACAGACAAGGAAGCCCTCGCAGCGCTCGACGCTCTGGCCAAAACCGAAGGCATCATCTGCGCCCTCGAATCGGCTCACGCCGTGCATTATGCGATGAAACGAGCCGCCGAAATGCCGAAAGAGTCGATCATCGTGGTCAACCTCTCTGGCCGCGGCGACAAAGACATGGGTACCATCATGCAGGAGCTGAAGCTGTAAGGATGAACAGCAGGGGCAGCCTTCGCGGCTGCCCGGCATCGGGTGGCACAGGAGGAAATCTTATCGGTCAAAAAAATTTTCACATTTCTGTTGCGTAGAAATCGACTTTTCCCTACATTAAGCCCACTTAACCAGATGCGGGAATAGCTCAGCTGGTAGAGCACAACCTTGCCAAGGTTGGGGTCGCGAGTTCGAGTCTCGTTTCCCGCTCCGATGATAAAAAAGCCTCCGAATCTGGAGGCTTTTTTACTTCTCTCCCCCTCGACTTCAATACCACACTCAGCCACGCCCGGCAACCGTCACAGAACACGACTAAACAGCCATTCGCAAATCACTTGCCACACCCCCATAGACGCTGGCAAAAAATTCACCTACCTGTTGCACACAAAAAGAATTTTCCCTATAATTAGGGCTCTCAAGCGGGAATAGCTCAGCTGGTAGAGCACAACCTTGCCAAGGTTGGGGTCGCGAGTTCGAGTCTCGTTTCCCGCTCCGACGATAAAAAGCCTCCGAATTCGGAGGCTTTTTTTATTAAAACCCCTTTCAATGCCCTCTCTTTCACTGTTGTAGAATTTGTGCTGCAACGCTTGCTCGATTGTTCAAATTCAGGACGAATTTATATCAACGCCTTTTACTCTCGCAGATCTATTCAGGAAAGTGATTCTCATTAACGCTTACGTACGTTATCATCCTGTTCCCCGTTCCGCATCAAGCCAACAATAACGCGTCTTCCCCTGAACTATTGTTCAAAGTTTTATGCTGCGCCCCGAAACCATCAGCATCAGACTACTCGATCACATTACCGCCAGAAGGAGAATAAGCCGTTACAACATCCAATCTTTGGGCTCTTCGCAGAATATCGTGGAAAGCTGTGGCTGTAATGGGTAACTTGGCGTAGTCGTGCAATTCAAGCAAGCTAACCACATTGATCCGCCCATGCAGAGCCTGTCAAGCCATTACCACCAACTGTTAGGTCTTCCCTCAAACTGGGAAGTCGAGAACGTCAACTTGTCGATGAGTAGCCGGCAAGTGGAGATCAGACTGGCCTTTACCGGCAAGCAGGGCGAGTGTCCAATCTGCGGCCAATCATGCCTCATCTATGACCATGCCGCTGAGCAGCGGTGGCGTCATCTTGATACCATGCAGTTCGAGACGATCCTGGTGGCCCGTTTGCCTCGTTGCCAATGCAAGGAGCATGGAGTCAAAACCGTTCAGGCGCCATGGGCGGCACGGCATTCTCGTTTCACGTTGCTGTTCGAGAGCTTCGCCGTCGAGCTGTTGTTGCACTGTGCCAATATCAAGGCGGCGTCGCGCCTGTTGCGCTTGAACTGGCACACCGTCAATCAAATCATGCGACGCGCCGTTCAGCGAGGATTGGTTCGCCGGAAAACCGAAACCGTCGAGTATCTGGGCATCGATGAAAAAAGCTTCAAGGCGGGCCAGCATTACGTCACAACGCTGACTGATCTCGGCGAAAGGCGCGTGCTTGAGGTGGTCGAGCATCGCACGACCGAGGCGACCAAAGAGCTGCTTGCATCGCTGAACGACAGCCAGCAAGCAGGGGTCAAGGCGGTCTCGGTCGATATGTGGAAACCCTTTATCCATGCCGTTCAAGAGCTGTTGCCGAAGGCCGATCTGGTGCATGATCGCTTTCATATCAGCAAGTATCTCAATGAGGCTGTCGATCTGGTGCGTCGCAAGGAGTGTCGCCAACTCGACAAGGCCGGAGACAAACGCCTGATCGGCTCAACATATGTCTGGCTGCGTAATCCGGAAAACATGCGCGAACCGCAACAGGCCGAGTTGAGTGAATTGATGGAGGGTGAGTTCAAAACCGGACAGGCGTGGTCGTTAAAAAATATGTTTCGATTTTTCTGGCAGCTTGGTTGCGCCGATGCCGGGACGTTCTTTTTCGAGTACTGGTCGAAGCGGGTCGATGAGGTTGGTCTGGTTCCGTTGACGAAGGTCAAAGAGCTGCTTCAGCGCCATTTCGGCAACCTGTTGACCTGGTTCAAACACCCGATCACCAACGCAGTTTCCGAAGGCTTGAACAGCAAGATTCAGATCGTCAAGGCCTCTGCAAGAGGGTTTCACCGGTTCGAGAGTTACCGAATCCGGATTTTGTTTTACTGCGGAAAACTCAACATGGCTATCGGATCATGACGTAACCCAGCGCTCCTTTACCCACGATATTCTGCGAAGAACCCAATCTTTTGTCATACCGGAATCACATGACAAAAACCTGGGACAAGGGCAGGTTTGAGGGGGTTATTCATCACCATTTCGCTATTTGTGCACCATTATGTACATTTCAATCAGAAGAGAAGAATTTATACCGGCTGACAACGTAAAAAATCAGGATATCACTCATTACAGATGAAATCCACCAAACACAACCAAGTGTAAAATGAAGAAATACGCAATTACCTCTATAGCTGCAGCAATGCTATCGGCACCAGCTATAACAGCTACAGCGGATCCTTTATATATCAGCCTTTCTGGTGGACTGAACCTTATGAGTAATAGTGACGCGAAGGTTTCGGACACTGAGACATCGATCAAAAATGCTGTTGAGTACAAGCGAGGATATGCTCTGGAGGGCGCGTTTGGCGAAAAAACAGGTGTGTTCCGTGGAGAAATCGCCGTTGGCTACCAATCAAGTGATGTCGATAAGGTATTAGGTTCAGACATCGTTGAGCAATTGGGTGAAATCGATAATTACGAAGATCTCACAGTCACGGCATCAGCACTTACGGTCATGTATAATGTTTATGCTGATTATGACATGAAAGGGATACTCTCTCCCTATCTGATGGGAGGTCTCGGAGCAGCGTTTGTGGATATGGGAACTTCGTTCAAAGTCGATGGGGTCGAGTATGATAGTTCATACGACAAGACCGTATTTGCCTGGCAACTTGGAGCTGGTTTAGGTATCAAGATAACGAATAATGTAGCTCTTGACTTGGGCTACCGTTATTTCAAAACGGGAGACCTTGATTTGGAAAATAAGACAAAGCTCTCATTTGGAGGCAGCAAAATCCTCCTTGGAATGCGCTACAACCTCTAACCTGCTTTGACTATTGAATTGACGGCATCAAACCTTTTGATGCCGTCAATTCTTTTTGGCCCTATTTCATCTTACCATCAGTTCTCCCCCATCACGCACGGCTTTTCGTGAGCCTATTTTCCCCCTATACCGTCACCTTATCAGCCACAAAAAGACAGCGTCTTCATTCTCCTTCGACTCCTGCTATTTTTCAGGAGCAACCTGCATCTCCGGAAACCCATTTTAACTGCTATAAACCCCAACGATGCCAGAATCGACATGCGCTCCGGTAATCCGTTCAACGATACCTATACGGATACTGATTTCGCGTATTCCATAGCTGATAGCGTGTTGGAGATGCGGCATTTTCTTGAAGATGGCGAAGCCCTTGAACCAGATACTTCTTGGTAAAATACCCGCTAATGCTTATAATCACAATCCTTAGTAATGCGAGAATGATCAAAGATGCAGCTTACTGAACATATTGATCAGGAAATGGGGAAGAAAAATCACTAAGTGATTGCATTATAACACGGAGAGGTGCGAGAGTGGTTGAATCGGGCGGTCTCGAAAACCGTTGTGCGCGCAAGTGTACCGTGGGTTCGAATCCCACCCTCTCCGCTGAACAGTAAAGTCCGAAAAGCCCTGCAAGTTCAGGGCTTTTTGCTTTTCAGGCCACACTGGAACCGTCGTCCCGCTTGCCAAGTTCATCCTTCCGGAGGGACGCCTTGCCATCGGTCATGACCGTGATGGATCGGCGCATGGTTCTTTTTCCGATATTTTGTATTATCCGTACCCGCACGGGCATCGGCAGAAAAAGCAACCGCCCCTCGCCGCCCGGTGCGCCTGATAACCGCCTGTTTGCACAATGGCTATCGCCACGGCCAGAGCTGGCGGAAAAGAAACAGGCACTGAACAGATGTACATTTTACAAGTAACTAACTCTCGAAGCACTATGTCCAAGATGAGCAATGTGAAAGAGGTCAATGCCTCTACCGCCTTTTCGATGATAAAAAAAGGAGCGCTCCTGGTCGATGTCCGCGAAACCCGGGAAATCAACCGCAAAGCGTTCGGCGTCTCCGATTATCTGTCGGTTCCGATGAGCCGGTTCCAGAGCAGCCTTCACGAAATCCCGGCGGAGCGCAAGGTGATCCTCGCCTGCCACAGCGGCAACCGCAGCAGCATAGCTTCGCGCATCCTGGTCAACAGCGGCCACCGCAAGGTGCACAACCTGCAACACGGCATCATCAGCTGGGAGCGAGAAGGGCTACCGGTCAGAAAAAAGGAGTCACCAAGCCCGTTGACCATGCTATTCCAAATGTTCCGCAAAGAGGCCTGAAACATTCCCGAACTGACAGGCAGGCCGGAAGCATAGAAAAATCGACCAGCGGAATATTTCCGGAAAGGAACTCTCTCGTGACGCTCTCGGCCTGCACTCAACGGCGAAAACAAACATCGCAAGCAGCAACTTTGCACGCATCACTGAGGCCCAAACTCCGCAAAACGCTGGAACACCGCGCCTTGGCAATCAGGCTGTAAACCTCTCGCTTCCCGCCTGAATGCTCAATCTCCCGCACTATAGACGATCCGACCACGAACAATCTTTCGATTAAAAGATTTACCCTCAGCAACAATACTATCGAAGAAAAATCGTTTTCCTTCCAAAAAAGCTTTACTTTATAAAAGCAAACAATAGTTCAGATACCGGCGACGACTGAACGGATGCTGTTCCTTTTTGGTTTTAGATAAACCCCAATATCCATGTCTGGTACCATACTTGTCGTTCAGAACATCAGCCACGAAGGCCCTGGACTTCTTGCAAATCTGCTGGAAGAACATGCCATCAATGTTGAACTCTGTGATCTTTCAAAAAGTGAACCCATCCCCGATCCATCCGGTTATGCCGCCATGGTGGTGCTGGGTGGGCCGCAAAGCGCCAACGACGCGACGCCGCAGATCACCGGCGAGCTGAAGGCTATCGACAAGGCACTTGACGCTGGCGTGCCATACCTCGGCATCTGTCTCGGCTTGCAGCTTCTCGTGAAAGCTCGCGGCGGCAGCGTGGTGAAGTGCCACCAGAAAGAAATCGGGTTCCGTGAACCTGACGGCGAACCGTTCATGGTGGAACTGACCGGCGACGGCAAGCAGGATGCACTGTTCCTCGGAATGCCGGAGCGGCTGCGCGTGTTCCAGCTTCACGGCGAAACGGTGGAACCGGCGAAGGGCATGACGCTGCTCGCCACGGGGCGCGGCTGCAAGCATCAGGTAGTGCGGGTCGGCAGCAACGCTTGGGGGCTGCAATGCCACTTCGAGATGACGCCCGCGATGTTCGAAAGCTGGATCGGCATCGACGCCGACCTGAAGGCGATGAACCGCGATGAGCTGCTCGCGGAGTTCGAGGCCATCAGCGAGGAATACACCGAGACCGGACGCTCGATCTTGCTCAACTTCCTCGCCGTGACCGGCCTTGTCAAACCGTGAACGTGCTGACGCGATGAACGTATTAATGCGGCCATAACACCAATCGACGTCAAAAAAAGAGATTGGGCTAAAACCTTTATTTTATATTGTTTTATCCGTATACCCCGGGCTAAAGTCCGGGGCAATTGTTTAAGCATTTTAATGGCCAAAGCAATAACAATCGACGAGCGCCGGATACTCCGCCTGAACCAGCGCGAGGATCGACAAGGCCCGGTAATCTATTGGATGTCGCGCGACCAGCGCGTGCGCCACAACTGGGCGCTGCTTTTTGCCTGCCAGAAGGCGAACCAGCTCGGCCAGCCGCTCGAAGTGGTATTCACCCTTTCACCCAGCTTTCTCGGTGCGCCGATGCGCCACTACGACTTCATGTTCCGGGGACTTCGCGAGGTGGAAACGAGACTGCGTGAGCTGGGCGTACCGTTCACTGTACTCTACGGCGAACCGGGCGAAACACTGCCGAAGTATACTGAAAAGCGAAACGCCGGGGTGGTGGTGGCGGACTTCTCGCCGCTAAAGCTGGTGCGCGGCTGGAAGCTGGCTGTTGCACAGCAGCTTTCGTGCGCATTTTATGAAGTCGATGCGCACAACATCGTGCCATGCTGGCTGGCTTCGCCCAAGCAGGAGTACGCCGCGCGCACGATCAGGCCGAAGCTCAATGCCCTGCAAGGTGAGTTCCTGACCGGCTTCCCCGAACCGGAACTCCGGCATCAGCCCGACACATTGCCACCCCCGGTGCAGTGGAATGCGATGGAAACGCTACTCAAGGTTGACCGTTCAATCAAGGCAGTACCCGGTCTGGAACCGGGCGAAACGGCAGCGGAAGCGCGTCTGCGCAGCTTCGTCACTGGCCGCCTGAGCCGCTACGCCGACGAGCGCAACGATCCCAACTCCGGCGCAGTCTCGGGCCTCTCGCCCTACCTGCACTTCGGCCAGCTCAGCGCCCAGCACGCCACCTTCGAGGCCGCCCGGAGCAAAGCTTCAGAGGTCAACCGCGAGGCCTTCGTCGAAGAGCTGTTCATCCGCCGGGAGCTGTCGGAGAACTACTGCTACTACAACGAGCGCTACGACTCGTTCGACGGCATTCCGGAGTGGGCAAAAAAGACGCTGATGGAGCACGCTGGCGACCACCGCGACGCCATCTACACGCCGGAGCAGTTCGAGCGGGCGCAAACGCACGATCCGCTCTGGAACGCCGCCCAGACCCAGTTGCTCGAAACCGGCATCATCCACGGATATATGCGCATGTACTGGGCAAAAAAGATTCTCGAATGGAGCGCAACCCCGGCGGCAGCCTTCGATATCGCGCTCATGCTCAACGACCGCTACGCCCTTGACGGGCGCGACCCCAACGGCTACGTCGGCGTCGCCTGGTCAATCGGCGGCCTCCACGACCGCCCATGGACCGAGCGTCCGGTCTATGGCACCATCCGCTACATGAACTCAAACGGCTGCAAACGAAAATTCGACGTCCCCCGATATATCGCCGAAATGACCGGCAAGTCGCAGGCTACACTGTTCTGAGAGAAGAGGACAATTGGCGGTATCGAATATTTTCCGCTATTTTTACTTAGAAACTATAAAAGCCACAACTGGAAAGAGAAAAAATCGCTTGTAAGCCGTTTCCTACCATCAGAGTTTTAGATGAAAACCATAGAAGCAACGCTCTAAATAAGAGGATTCGCTTCGGAGGTTAAGTGACTGAATTGAAGAGATATTTTGTAGCTATTGACGAACTTCCTATCAAGTTTCCGACTCACACTCATACGTCGCGCTTCTGGGAGAGCCTTGGGCGGGTGGTTGCTACGTTCGGATTTCTCGAAGAGATACTCACGAAAGCTGTGTTTGCGTTAACCGCGACACGAGACTATTCAGAATCCGAGATACAAGATGCATATGATCAGTGGATTCCTTTTTTGGAAAAGACGTTGACTGATCAGTTCGGCTCGCTAATAGATTCGTATGAAAAGGCTATCAAGGATCATCCTGATTCAGTCAAGAATCACCCTGATTCAAATATCGAAGACTTTGATGACTTCATATCTAGTCTTCGAGAAGCCGCTAAAATACGCAATATCATCTGCCATGGTTCATAGCCTCCACCAAATCAAAATCAAAACGGAGCATCAATTCCATTTTTCATAAATCGCGAAAAAAGAGGTTTTTGATACTCCAATTGATTGCGAATTTCTTGATCAGCTCCAAAGACACACTAGCGAGCTTGCAGCAATGGTTATTAGTACAGTTACAGCAATGGGATGGCAGTTCCCAGGGTGTTCAAGTGGCCCATCCAACCCTACCTCACGCCAGCGTGAGATCGATTGTTCTTCTTGTCAGATCGACTTCGTGCACCTTTACCTTCAACCGCTGGCCGATTTGCAAGCGGCGGTGTTTGCGTCTGCCGACAAGTGAGTAGGTAGCCTCGTCGTACTCATAGTAGTCGTCCTTGAGGTTGCGCATATGCACCAAGCCTTCGATGGCAAAGTCGGTCATGCGCACGTAGATGCCGTATTCGGTGGCACCGGTGATGACGCCGTCGTAGGTGTTGCCGAGATGCGCCGACATGTACTCAACCTGCTTGAGCTTGATCGACTCGCGCTCCGCTTCGGTAGCGATCTTCTCGCGCTCGTTAGTGATCTGGCACACCTCGGTGATAGTCGCGGTGATCTGGCTGATCCTTTCGGGCGTGACCTTGCGGCGCTTTTTGCGCGTCGTTTCGTACTCGAACAAAATGCGGTGCACGATCAGGTCAGGGTAGCGCCTGATGGGCGAGGTAAAGTGCGTGTAGTGCTCGAAACCGAGGCCGAAGTGGCCGTCGTTCAACGGCGAATAAACCGCCTTCGACATGGAGCGCAGCACCAGCTCGTTGACCAGGAACTCGACGTTGGTGCCGCGCACCTTTTGCAACAGCTCGCGCAGCGCTTTGGACGACACCGTGGCGCTGTCTTTGCCCTTGCGGTCGAGCTTGAGGTCAAAGCCAATCTTGCGCACGAAGCTGGCCAGCACCTGCACCTTCTCCATCTGCGGCGCGCCGTGCACGCGGTAGATCACCGGATGGGGATTCTTTTCGTTCTCGGCATAACGGGCAGTCAGGTAAGCAGCCACCGTGCGGTTGGCCAGCAGCATGAACTCCTCGATCAGGCGGTGGCTGTCGAGCCGTTCCTTCTTGATCACCTCGACAGGCTCGCCATTGCTGCCAAGTTTGAAGCGCACCTCCTCGGTCTCGAATTCAAGCCCGCCCGACTCCATGCGCTGGGCACGGATCTTCTTGCTGAGCTGGTCGAGCGCCTGCAACTCCCTGAAGTAATCGCCCTTGCCCGCATCGAGAATCTGCTGAACATCCTCATAGGTGAAGCGGCGTTTCGAATGGATGACCGTCTTGTGAAACTCAAACTTCGTGACCTCACCCTTTTTGGTGATGTTGAAAAAGACCGAGAAAGCCAGGCGATCCACCCCCGGATTAAGGCTGCACACCTTTTCGGAGAGGCGGGAGGGCAGCATCGGAATCACGCGATCAACCAGATAGACCGAGGTCGCGCGCTTGCGGGCCTCCTTGTCGAGTGCCGAATTCTCCGGCACATAGTGCGACACGTCGGCGATGTGCACGCCGACCTTGTAGCCGCCGCCATTGCCAAGCGTCTCGATGGAGAGCGCGTCGTCGAAATCCTTCGCATCGACCGGATCGATGGTAAAAACATCCTTGTCGCGGATGTCGAGTCGCTCCTTCAGATCCTCATCGGTAATTGCTTCGCGAACCTTTTCGGCGAAGGTCAAGAGCTCCGGCTCGAAGGTTTCGTCGATACCGAGACCGCGAGCGATAGCGCTCACCTCGACCTGTGATTCGCCCGCCGTGCCAAGAATCTCGATCACCCTGGCCTGAATAGTGCCACTCTTGAGGAACTCCAGCTCTCCGGCAAGCACCTTGTCACCGGCCTTGGCCTTTTTGGCCGCCTTGAGGGGAATATGAATCTCGGGCAGAATCTTGCGCTGATCGGGCTTGAGCAGGAAACGGCGATTCTCGCGGTGCAGCGTGCCGACCACGGTCACAAGCCTGCGTTCGATCACGTTGACGACGAGGCCTTCGCAGCGCTGGTGCGGCGACTGGCGCGAAGCATAGGATTCGGGTACTTTGGTGACCTGCACCTCGACCTGGTCGAGATGCAGCGACTGGCCAAGCATGTCGGCACTGATGAAAATATCGTCGTCAAAACCATCGACATCCACAAAGCCGTAGCCGTTCGGATGGGTCGTCAGCTTGCCGGTGTATATCTGACCGACCTTGTAGCGCTCCTTGCCGGGTTGCGGAAAGTGAGGCCCCTCGATGAGGTGCTCCTCATAGGTATCGGCCTCGAAACCAGCCCAACCGTAGCAGCGGTCGCTGTCCTTGTCGATGACGCCTTCTTCCTGCAACTTGTGCAGGACATACCAGAAGCCGGGAAGCTGGCGAGACTCGCCGTAGCCCATTTTGCGGGCAAGCTCCACCGAGCGGAAACGCTCGCCTTCGTGGTCAGTCAGAAATGAAATGATCTCGGCGCCAAGCGAAGTTTCACCGCGCCTGAAAAGAAATTCGTTGATCAGAATATGATCGTTCGCCCGCACCTTTTCCGTGCCATCCTGCCGGGCCGGTCTGTTTTTCTTTTTCTTCTCGGGACGTGTTTTGGTAGTCTTACGTTGTCTTGCCACTCAATTACAATTGAAAGATTGGTACAAATCTATTCACGATGTTACGGGAATAACTCCTCTGCTCGTCACAATCCAGAACGCAAAACGCCATCGCGCCGGTACTGTTGACATGGATGCAATTTACGAATATTGCCCGGTATTGTTACCTGGCAGTCTCGGCCTTTGGTCCGGCCATACAGGAACGGGAGTGAAAAACAGGCTTTGAATTTAACAAAATGACAACCTTTTCCAGCATATTTAATTGTTACACCTTGCGAAACGCGAGTTACCCATAATATTTTCGACGACGCCCGTTCACTGACCGACCTGTTCTCGCCGGGTTGTTTTAATAACAAAAACAGCTATCATCGCAACGCCCTTCTGGTCAGGAGCAGGCCCGGGATCACAGGAATCCAGACGGTAACACCTCGCAAGAGCAGCGTCGCCATCAAGGCGGTTTCGACCTTCGTCCCCATACTGACCAGGTAAGCTCGAAGGTGCCTAGTCCGAGCGGAATCAGCGCGATATGTTTGCTCCTTTCCATACCATTCTACCGTTTGGCATGCGAAAAGATGCAAACACTCAGTTTGCCAAAAAATCCCTTAACAACCCGATGCTTTCGCTTATTGATCCTTTACTGAAAGGTGTCAGGCATCATAACATCGATTGCCCAGCGCCTTGCGTCTGTAACAAAAAGCGACCTTCCCGAAAAGAAGCTTGCATCACTATTAAATATAAAAGGAGAGGCCCCTCATACTCAGGGGCCTCTCCTTCAATTTGCCGCAGTCCAAAAAACCCGGATGCTCATAACCATAACCATACAACACTTTTCATCACTGCATCCGGTCTATCAGCGGCTGAAGCGTCAAGGTTACTTTGCCTCTTCAGCTTTCTTTTCCTCAGCCTTCTTGGCAACCTTTTTCTTGGCGGCTTTCTTTTTCTTCACAGCCTTCTTTTTGGCTTCGGCCTTCGGAGCCTCGGCTTTCTTTTCGCCAGCAGGTGCGGTAGCAGCAGGCTTTGCAGCAGGTGCGTCAGCAGCGAAGGTGACACCGGTGAAACCAGCCATGCCAAGAGCGACGATCATGCTGATGATGAAATGCTTTTTCATTGTTTTTCCTTATTTGGATTTTGTTTTTTTATTGCGTTTTTCGGAAGCCTCTTTGTTGCCTTCCTGTTTGTTGATACGCGGGCCTGAAAGTTTTCTTTCAAAATTTTTCTCCCGACGCAAAAATTGTTTTGAAACAGCACACGAAAGCAAAGACGCGCACAGGGAAAAAATCCATTAAACAATTGAATTTGAATGAGATAAAGACTTCGCTCTGCCCGAATGGAAGGAACATTCAGGTGGGCGACCCCGATGGGGTGTCAGGAATAACGCACGCCAGTCACGACGACGCTCCTTGCCGCCGTTTCACTTCAGTTGCTGAGCGGGAGATAGCGGTGACGCGGGCTTGCCGCTTGCCGAACTCTTTTTCACGGGTGTCGGCTTCGGAGCTTTCGGATGACGATGGTGGCTCTTTTTGACCCAGGGTCGGATCGTTAGGGCCTTGAATGTGCTCTGGCCGGTTTTGAGGCCGGTGATTTTCAGATATTTACCGGTCACTATCTTCGTGCCGGGACGCGCCCTGGCGCGAGAAAGATCGACCGTCCAGAAATGGTGCCGGTAGTCCCTGATGACCAGCGTGCTGTCGCCAGGCGTGTAGCGCACCACCTTGCCGCCAAGCAACCCTTTCTCCTGCTGCGCCCAGAGCACGTCATTGGTATAGACCAGACTACCGTAACCCTCTACGTTATCAATAAGATAGCGGTGCACGTACTTTCCGATATCGAAAACATTGAGCAAACCGCACAGCAGGAAACTGACCAGAAGCGAACCGCCGATAACGCGGAACATCGGGTAACGGTACCCTTTGCGGGTGTGGCGAAATCCGTAAAAAGCGGCCACGATAAACAAGAAGAGCGCAAACAGCCAGACGTAGGGAATGCTCTGCACGATCACCTCAACAAGCGGACGCTGCTCGAAGAGTTTCTGGATACCGGCGCGATCGGTAATGTAATCGTTATCGAAAAACACATAGATGGCCGTAGCCATCGACACGGCCCCTGTGATGACCGAAATCAGGGCCAAGGCCCAGAAAACGGAGCGTTTCAGGATGAAATGCCAGCGCGGAATCGGAACGAGCTTCCTTTTTTCGATTTCATCGATGATCTTGTCAGAACTGATATTCGGCATGACTGTTCAGAACTAATTCTTTTCGAGAGAGGCCTTTACTTTCTTTTTTGCCCGATTGATGAGCGTTGCCACCGTACCTTGAGGCATCTGGAGAATGTCGGATATCTCCTCGTAGGACTTGTCCTCAAAAAACTTCAAGACAAGAATATCCCGATAGCGTGGCTCGAGTCTTTCCAGGACGGTCTGAATGTCGGAGACATCATATTGACCGTCGGCCCGGGAGAGTTCGAGATCGTCAACGATTTTTCCGAAAAACTCGTCATCGTCCCCTTTATCCAATACGAGCGGGCGATTCTTTTCCTTTCTGAAATGGGTGATGGTTTCGTTGTGAGCGATCCTGTATATCCATGAGGAAAAGGGCAAAGAAGCATCGTAATCATTGAGGTGAAGGTAAACCTTGATGAACACCTCCTGCAGGATATCCCTGGCCAGTTCCCTGTCACGGGCTCCCTGGCGGACGATATAGCGGAACAGCGGCTCCTCGTAGCGCTGCACAATTGCAGCGAACTGCTTTTTGTCTTCAAGCACTCCGGCTACCAGTTCCTGGTCGCTCTTTCTCGCTTTGGGACTATTGACTGAAAAACCTGCCATTTTGCATTGAACATTTCTTAAAAACCGAACCTTCCGGGCACACCATCTTTTCAATACAGGTCAACCGGGGTCACGCGTCGCCCTCATCGCTCTTCAGCACGCTCTTGCCGCGAATCAGCAGCCAAGCCATGTAGGCAACGATAATGAGGTTGATGGTCAGAATCCCCATTTTCAACCAGCTGAAGCCTTTGGCAAGCTCATAGAGCTCAATCGGCAGATAGACCCCGCCGCTCACCAGCGCGAACCACTCGGCCCAACGTCTCGCGAACCAGAGTCCATACGCCTCGATAAAGCGCATGAGCGCATAGATGGCGGCCAGCATTATCAGAAAGTGAAGCCGCGCTCCGGTCAAGTCCTGCATGAGCATCTTGGCCAAATGCGGCATGTGACTTGACGGATCGACATTCCATCGCGTTTTGATCTCGGCAATAATACCGGGAAGATCGCGGGAAACGAAAGTAGACAGCAGCAGCGCCAGCGACAAAACCAGAATCCCCTTTCCGGCCTCGAATATCGACACGGCTCTGAGGCCGCCCTTGAAGTTGTGAATCAATGGTCCCCTGATTTTCTGTACCGAATGGTTATAACAATTCACCGGCCTTACCGTTTTTCGAGCGTTCGAGGCAGATGAATTCAGAGACAATCTAATCACCTTTTTACGCATTTCGATCCGCCAAATCACGTCGGTCAAAAACGGATCTTTCGCAGAAAAAATGCGCTGAACACCTTGCGCGCAGAAGCCTCGTTCGTCCCCGGTACAATATTTCCATGATTTACCCTGCGACACACTGGCAATACTCTGGTTATTCAGCAAAAACACTTATATCAAAAATTTATTTTTTACTGAAATTTAATTTTTATACCTAAATTATTCTGATTAAATTTGAATTATACCTTAAATATTAAAATCAGACAGCAACTTAACACTCAATGTGGAGGAGACCTATGAAGTACGATTGAACAACCTTGCCAACGCGGCTCGCTACCGAGCCATTTCGTTCTACTATCAAACAATTAACGCAGTCTTTAAACCCATGAAAAAAATAGAAGCCATCATTCGCACAAGCCAGTACGAAGCGGTCAAAAAAGCCCTGCATGAGATCGACATCGATTTCTTCACCTGGTGGGACGTGACTGGGCAGGGCAACGACAAGAAGCACCGCACCGAGATCTACCGGGGCACCGTCAGGGACACCTCGTACATCTCGCGCCGCTACCTGTCGATTGTCGTTCGCGACGTCAATCTCCAGAAAACGGTCGATTGCCTGATCAAAAACGCCCGGACGGGTGAGGTGGGAGACGGAAAAATTTTCGTTTCGGACATCGAGCAGTCCTACCGGATCCGAACGGGAGAGAGCGGCGACGAATCGCTGTACAACAAGGACTAGGATTAAAACACAAAAAAATTATCACCAATTCATGTAAGTCAACAACCACCATGGTACAAAAACTGATTTTCATATTGACCGGAGTCCTCCTGATGCTGGGCATTGCGATGGGGGGTGATCTCCATGCCTACACGCAGCCCGATCCGTCGGGAGCCAAGGTCGGCGTGACCGCCGACATCTCGGCGGCAAATCCGGGAAAGCCAACCGCCGCAGAAATCACCGACCAGATCGGCAAGAACAAGGTCTCGATCAACATGGTGTGGGTGCTCATCACCGGCTTCCTCGTCATGTTCATGCAGGCCGGATTCGCGATGGTAGAGGCGGGCCTGACCAGGGCCAAGAACGCCGCGCACACCATGTCGATGAACATGATGATCTATCCAATCGGTATGCTCGGCTTTTTCGTGAGCGGTTTCGCCATCATGTTCGGCGGCCTCGGAACGCTCGGAACGCTGGGCGGTTATGAGGGACTCAATCAGGAGTTCGCCATCAACCTGTTCGGGCACACCATCGGCCTGTTCGGCATGAAAGGTTTCTTTCTGAACAATGTGTATGATGTCGGCGTGTTCGCGCTCTTCCTCTTCCAGATGGTCTTCATGGACACCACCGCCACCATCCCGACCGGCTCGATGGCTGAGCGCTGGAAGTTCTCGGCCTTCGCGATCTACGGCATTTTCGTTGGCACCATCATCTATCCGCTTTACGGCAACTGGGTTTGGGGCGGCGGCTGGCTGGCCACGCTCGGCTCGAATTTCGGCCTTGGTCACGGCCACGTTGACTTTGCAGGCTCCTCGGTGGTGCACATGACTGGCGGCGTGCTGGCTCTGGTCGGCGCGATCATCATCGGCCCCCGCATCGGCAAGTACAACAAGGACGGCTCGCCCAACGCGATTCCCGGCCACAACATTCCGATGGCCATCGTCGGCGCGTTCATTCTCGCTTTCGGCTGGTTCGGCTTCAACCCTGGCTCGACGCTCGCGGGCACTGACCTGCGCATCAGCGTGGTGGCGGTCAACACCATGATCGCCTCGGCGACCGGCGCGGCGGCCTCGATGCTCTACATGTGGCTTTTCAAAACGAAAAAGCCCGACCCGACCATGATGATCAACGGCTTGCTCGCCGGTCTGGTGGCGATCACCGCTCCATCGGCTTTCGTCAACGTGCAGGCGGCGGCGCTCATCGGCCTGATCTCCGGCGTGCTGGTGATCGAAGCGGCCTTCTTCATCGAGAAGGTGCTCAAGATTGACGACCCGGTCGGCGCGGTCGCCGTGCACGGCGTGAACGGCGCGTGGGGCTGTCTGGCGCTCGGTCTGTTCGCTGACGGCACCTACGGCGACGGATGGAACGGCGTTGCCGGTCCGGTCACCGGCCTGTTCTACGGCAACCCCGGACAGTTCTATGCGGAAGTGATCGGCGTGCTCGCCAACATCATCTACGTCGGAGCTATCGGCTGGGTAGTCTTCAAGCTGATCGACGTCACCATCGGCAACCGCGTCAACCCGGATGATGAACTCGACGGTCTCGACATTCCTGAAATGGGTGTCGAGGGCTACTGCGGCATCAGGCTCGACAAAAATTCCGAGACTCCGCTTTCGAAATAATCCTTCCATACAACATGTTCATCACGACGCCGCCTTTTACCGGGCGGCGTCTTTGTTTCAGCCGCTCGTTTCAAACCAGAAATCACCGTATTGGCATCACCATAAGCGCATGAAAATCGTTTCGTCTATGCTGTTTTCATTTTTAGAAATAGCAGCCACCGTTATACATAAAAAGATATAGCGATCATGCCGGTTTTGCTACCAGAACTATAACGATTGTTGACTTAACAATCACCGCACGGCACACTTCAATACCGACACAAAAAACCAATAAACAATTGTTATAAAAACAGTTAACGGGAAAATAAATTTTGTAACCTTTTCCACCTGACGCTATATTAAGTACTCGTCTGCTTTGGAGTATACCCGGCGGATATACCATCCCTATCCAGCTATCTTCTTGTTTCCCGTGAGGGAATTACGGCATTAACCATCTGTCTGAAGGGACGTTTTATGCATAAAAAAATCATTTCACGCCGTCAGTTTCTCGCGGCGGCTGGTGTACTCGGCGGTATGTCGCTGTTGCGGCCAATCTGGGGTCTGGCGACAGCCTCGACTTCGGAAAGCACGGCGGCAGGCGGCGCGACCACCTGGGTGCCAAGCATCTGCAACTTCTGCTCTTCGTTCTGCGACATCAAGGTGCAGACCAGAGAGAGCGATGGCGTGCGCCGGATCGTCAAAATCGACGGCAACACCGAAAGCCCGCTGAATCGCGGACGCATCTGCGCTCGCGGCCAGGCGGGGCTGCGCCAGACCTACGATCCTGACCGACTCAAGCAGCCGCTGATCCGAGTCGCGGGCAGCAAGCGCGGTGAGTGGAACTTCCGCGCGGCCACATGGGACGAGGCGTACAGCTACATCGTCAGCCGTCTCCAGAAGATCAACCCGTGGGAAGCGAGCCTCATCGGCGGCTGGACGGCCTGTGTATCGTACATGCACTTCAGCCTCCCCTTCTGCCAGACCATGCAGATTCCCAACATCGTCGCCTCGCCGCTCCAGCACTGCGTGACAGCGGGACACCTCGGCACCGACCTCGTGACTGGCAATTTCAACGTGCACGACGAAATCCTCGCCGATTTCGAGAACGCACGATACATTCTCTTCAGTCTGAACAATGCCTCGGTGGCTGCGATTTCGACCGCCCGCGCCGTACGTTTCGGCCAGGCGAAGAAAAACGGCGCGAAGGTTGTCTGCCTCGACCCGCGCATGGGCGAGCTGGCCTCGAAGGCAGACGAGTGGATTCCGGTCAAGCCCGGCACCGACCACGCCTTCTTCCTCGCAATGCTGCACACGCTGCTTCGCGAAAAGCTCTACGACGCCGATTTCGTCTCGAAGCACACCAACGCGCCGTTTCTGGCGTACAAGGACAAAAATGGCGCGGTACATCTGGCCGCCGATATGAGCGGGGGCAAGCCATCATCATATTACGTGCTCGATTCGATCAGCGGAGGAGTCCGCGCGGTTCCGGGCTACATCAACACCAACGAGAAAGCAGCGGGCGGCGGACGCATCCAGCCCGCGCTCAACGCTCCGGCGGGGCTGACATGGAAAGGCCACGCGGTCAAGACGGTGTTCGACATGTTCATCGAGGAGTCCGAACCCTTTACCCCCGAATGGGCCGCAGCCATCACCGACGTGCCTGCTGAAACGATCCGGCGTATCGCCATCGAGTTCGGCCAGGCACGGCCCGCAATGGTCGATCCAGGCTGGATGGGCGCACGTTACCACCACCTCATCGGCCAGCGCCGCTTGCAGGCGATCATCCAGACGCTCGTCGGCGGCATCGACAAGCCGGGCGGCTGGATGATGAGCGGCGAGTACCACCACCGCTCCGAAAAGGCATGGCACAACATGCAGCACGGCATCGACAGCAGCCACGAGCCGCCGGTCGAGCGCCCCGGCATGGGCTTCGCACACGCCCTGCTCGACATCTTCGCCAACCCGAAGGCGTGGGAACATGGCAAACCGGCTCTGTCGTTCGCCTGGGCGATGGAGCAGCAGAAGCAGGGCAAGCCCTCGGCCTTCCTGCCCGCAATGGCCGACACCGGCCTGCTGGAAGCGGTCAAGGGCGAGCTGACTTTCAATGGCGAACCCTACCGAATGAAGGCGCTCATCATGAACGCGGCCAACCCGATGCGCCACTACTTCCCGGCCAAACGGTGGGAGGAGATTCTCACCAACGACAATCTCGACCTGGTCGTGGCCATCGACGTACTGCCTTCGGACACGACGCTCTACGCCGATGTGATTCTGCCAAACCACACCTATCTCGAACGCAACGAGCCACTGCTCTACCCGCTCGGCCCCGAAACGGGTATCGGCTACACGACGCGCCTGCGGGCCATCGAGCCGCTCTACGACACGCGCGACACCACCGACATCCTCTGCGAAATCGCCCGCCGCATGGGCAGGCTGGAGCCGTACCTCGATGGCATCGCCGAGTACGCGGGCCTCGATCCGCAATTGTTGCGGAACGAAGTGGCCGCCGCTCAACGGGCGAAAAAGCCGCTCAACGAGGCGTTCCTCAAAACCGCTTACGTGGCGATAGGTAAATTCTCCGGCAAGCTCACCGGCAAGGAGATGACCGGCGCGCAGGTCGAGGCGACCATAAGGGACAAAGGGCTGCTCCTGCTCAAAAACGCCGACGAGGTGGTTAAGGAGATGAACCTGCCGCGCAAGCTTCCCGTGCCGACCATGTCTGGACGTCTGGAGCTGTTCAGCCCGATTCTCGAATCGTTCGCACAGCAGGCTGGCCAGCAGCCGCTCTTCAATCCGGTGCTCGGCTACGTGCCGCGCGTCCTCACGAATCAGGGCGACAAGAACGACCTCAGCGCGGACGAGTTCTACTTCACTTACGGCAAGGTGCCGGTGGTGTCGCACGCCTCGACCAACAGCAATAACGCGCTGCTCGCCGCAGTCACTGAACCGAAAAAAGGACAGTTCATGGGTCTGTGGATGAACGCTGCGAAAGCGAAAACGCTCGGCCTCTCGAACGGCCAGGAGGTCGAAGTGACCAACCTGCGCTACGGTCCGAAGGTGAAAGCGACGCTCTTCACCACCGAAATGATCCGGCCCGACACGGTGTTCCTGCCCTCAGCTTACGGCAGCAAGAACAAAAAACTCAGCATCGCCGGAGGCAAGGGCACCGCCCTGAACGAACTGATGCCGTACAGCATCGAGCCGATCGCAGCGTCGTTCATGTCGCAGGAGTTCACCGTAAGCGTCAAGCCTGTAAACAGTTAACTGGAGGAGTAAGTATCTATGGCCCGTTATGGAATGGTAATGGATATGCGTACCTGCGTCGGCTGTCAGGCCTGCATGGCGGCGTGTTCGACCGAAAACCAGACCCCGTTCTGGAGCGAGAAGTTTCGGACGCATGTGGAGGACAAGGAGACAGGAGCCTTCCCCGATGTACGCCGGGTGCAGCTTCCGCGCCTCTGCATGCACTGCGAAAACACCCCCTGCCTGTCGGCCTGCCCGACCGGGGCGACCCATATGAACAAGGACGGCATCGTGCTGGTCAACTATGACCGTTGCATCGGCTGCTACGCCTGCTGCATCGCCTGCCCGTACGACGCCCGCTACGCCTACGACAGCGAGGATGTCCAGAAGGAGCGCGAACTGTACGGCAAACTGGTCACGCACGACGTGCCACATGTGGACAAATGCACCTTCTGCGTGCAGCGCCTGTCGGAAAAACTCGAACCGGCCTGCGTCGCCACCTGCCCGACCCACACGCGCATCTTCGGCGACCTCGATGACCGCAAGAGCGAGGTGCACAAGCTCGCCGCGAGCGGCAAGGCGCAGGCGCTCAACCAGGGCCTCGGCACCTCGCCGAAAGTATTCTACATCCCATCATAAAGGAGGGCACTCATTATGACCTTTGTACATCAGGAAGTATGGCACTGGCAGATCGCAACCTACCTGTTTCTGGGCGGTCTGGGCGGCGCGACGTTCGCCATCAGCGCGGTGCTTCACCTCTTCGAGGGGTGCGACCGCAAAATGCTTTCCGTGGCCGTCATGTCGTCGATAGCGTTTCTGGTCATCGGCACTGTGTTCCTGCTCGCCGACATGCTTCAGCCGCTGAAAGCAATCTATGCCCTGACCAATCCGCGCTCGTGGATTTTCTGGGGTGTGGTCTTCATCAACGCCTACTTCGTCGCAGCCATCGCCTATGTGATTCCGCTGCTCGAAGAGTGGCCGATGCTACAGCCAATCATACAGAAAATCCCCGCGCCGATCCTCGGCCTGCTCGAACGCTTCAACAAGCTGGTCGCCCTCGGCGGCTCGGCAGCCGGATTCCTCGTGGCGATCTACACCGGCCTGTTGATCTCGGCCGCTCCAGCGATCAACTTCTGGAACACCCCGGCATTGCCGCTGCTCTTCGTGATCTCCGGCTTCTCGACCGGCGCGGCCTGGCTGCTCCTGCTCTCGATGCTCTCCAGCAACCCCGGCGCACAGGCTATCAGCGCCAAGCTCGAACAGCTCGACGCCATACTGATCGTCACAGAACTTATTATTCTCGGTGCATACTTCAACTTCGCCATGTTCCTGCCCACCAGCGCGCGCGCCTCGGCGGAGTTCCTGTTCCACAGCCCGGTCTTCATCGTCGGCTTCTTCGTGGCTGGTCTTTTGGTGCCGCTCGCCATTGAAAGCTGGGGCATCTTCTTCGGCGGCCATTCGGAGAAGGACAAACCGAAGCTGACGATGCTGCTCGCCAGCGCTCTGGTGCTTGTCGGCGGCTACCTCCTGCGTATCTACGTACTCAAAGCCGGCATGTTCCAGTACCCCTGGTAAGCGAGCCAGAACCGACAACCCCGACGCCCGGCCTTCAAACGGATCACCGGGCGTCCATCGTTCGACCAATCATGACGCCGCTCCAGAAAGCCTACCGCTACAAATTCCTGAGCCAGTGCCTAGCTTATCCGAACGAGGCGTTCATCCCAGCTCTCAACGAAGTGCTGGAGAAGATCGACGCCGACCGCGACCCGCGGCAAACGCTCGTCGCCGCATTCGAACGGGAGGAGACAGAACCGCTACAGGCCGAGTACACCCGCCTTTTCCTCAACGGCTACCCGCACACCATCTGCCCGCCGTATGAGTCAGTCTATCTCGAAAAGCGGATGCACGGTGACGCCGCCGTGTCCGTCGCCGCCGCTTACACCGAATGGGAGATATCGGTCGAACCAGGCCTCATCGACCACCTCGCCACCGAACTCGAATTCCTCGCCTTCCTCGCATCGGCAGAATCGCTGGACAACACTGTAAGCGAGAACGCCAGCAAAGCCTCGAAAGCATTTATGCAGCAGCACGTGACCCGCTGGGTGCCGCAGTTTATTGAAGATTTGAAAGCTGGGGCGACGATGGATTGCTACCGGATGCTGGGGGAGGTGATGGAGAAGACGCTCGCCCCCCTGTCCCCCAAATCCTGAGAAAGACAAAAAGGGATGGGTTTTTACTCCCATCCCCTTTACCCCACCCAATTGCCATCTCGTCGTGATTTTGTGCGCAGAAACGCCGAAAAAAGCATGTAATCATTGACATTATTGAGTATTTGCGTAATCAACAGCTACACGTGCAGACAGGCAGAGCAATATCAGTGCCGCTCGACTGAAAGGGTTCCTTGACCTAAACGCTATTTGATCGAGCAAAAGGAAAT
Source organism: Chlorobaculum tepidum TLS (assembly GCF_000006985.1). Lineage (NCBI taxonomy): Bacteria > Pseudomonadati > Chlorobiota > Chlorobiia > Chlorobiales > Chlorobiaceae > Chlorobaculum > Chlorobaculum tepidum. The sequence continues at coordinate 505,371 of NC_002932.3, read as the reverse complement.
GGTCATTCACTCGAATGCTATGGAGCTTAAGCTCGCAGTTCATTTTCTAAAACTGGTAAGACAGCAACCATGAATGATCCAAGAGGTTCTTATTGGAGGCGCTGGGACCTCCATGTGCACTCTCCATACTCTGAACTCAACAATGGATTTGGTTCAGTCTTTGACACCTACACAAAGAGGAATTGCTCGTCAAGGCGAAAGATTATGGCATCGCTTGTGTCGGAATCACGGATTATTTTCTCATCAACAGTTACAAACGATTGATTGAGCTGATCAACGACGATTCAAGGCTGAACGCTCTCCTCAATCCACCATATGCCGACTACGCCAAACAGCTACTCGTCTTGCCGAACATAGAATTTCGCTCCTCTACGATTGTACGGCATGTTGATATTGAGGGAAAAACCGCGACAAGAGAGCCAATTTTCACATCCTTTTCTCCGACTCAGTTCCGACGGAAACGATTGAAGAGGATTTTCTTCGAGAGCTAAAGTTCTCAGCCGATGGTGCCCCTGCCACTCCAGATGAAAAATGGCCAGTCACTCGCCGCAACTTGGAAGCACTTGGCAATAAACTCAAAGAGCAGCACGTAAGATTTCAAAAACACTCTGACATCTTTATTGGGATGATGAATGCCGTTGTAGACTACAACGCTGCAATACAAGTACTTGAGGGAAAACCGTCAAAGTTTCGTGGCAAATACCTTTTGACGAGGACCTTTCAGCTGTCAACTGGAACGACCAAGACCATCAGACGCGAAAGCTCTTTTATCAGGGTTCTCATTTCCTATTCAGTTCAAATGACAATACGAGAAAGTTTGCGCTGGGCAATTTTCACAACTCAGAAGACAAATACTTAGAGAAGTTTAAGACGAAAAAGCCCTGTTTACATGGATCAGATGCCCACAAATTCGACGAACTTTTTTTACCTAAATGTTGGCTCCCGGAAGAATATATACCTGTGAAAAGGGATGCTTGTTTTCAAGCAGACAGCTTCATGAAGGCGAACCGGAACCCCTCCCTGTGTACGGCCAATCGGTCATGCTGGTTAAACTTCACCAGAACGGGCGGGCAACACCGGCGATCCGTTGGGCAATTCAGAGCTCCAGCCTGTCGGCAAGTCAGCTGGCGGCCAGGCATGGCTGCTCTTGGCTCTCGATGAGCTTCTGGCCATCGTTCGCGAATGCATCAACCCAAAGGTCTCGCGTTCCGGACTCGACCGCTGTCTGCGCCGGCATGGTCGAGCGCTTTAACGGTCGGATAGAGGAGATGCTCAGGCAGACCAGATTTGCCGGCGCCAACGAGCTTGCCACAACGATCGGGCACTGTGCAAAGCTCGCTGACGCCCGGACTCGCAGACCTTGTCAGGCCATCGTACACTGCTGGATACCTTGCGGGCATGGCGTAAAGAGCGTCCGGATTTGTTTGTCAAAAACAGGCCAGCGTTTCCACCATCCGCTTCAGCGGGCCATCCTGACGTTAACTGCTCTGCTCTATTCAAATAATAGCCGACAAGTCTTAAGCAAGATATTAACTATTGTTAAAACTCTTCTAAAAAAAACCATAACAAGAGAAGAAAGAATACTGCGGTTAATCCTCCCCACAGCTCCATCAATCAAGAAAACAGCGCGGATAAAAAGAGCCAGGCGGCCATCAAGCGCTGACATTCACTCGAACACCACCCGCAGGCTGTCGTTCTGCAACCGGGCTTTGAGCCAGTTCTCCATTTTCGTGCGGTCAACCCGGCTGATGGGTTTTGCCGCCGAAAGGAGAACGTAACTTCTGTGCAGAGGTTTCTTGCCCGTGCTGTCTGAAAAAAGATAGGACTCAGCATAAAGGCAGCTCGTAATCTGCGGAAACAACGGCTTGAGTTCATTGAGAAGTTTCAGGCCGGTGTATTTGACCTGACGGAGACTATCTTGCTGCCTTTGATTGGCTTGCAACGCCGCATTGAGACGAGCGATTTCAATTTTCTGACGATCCGTCTCTACCATTTGACTCAGCTTATCCTGAAATTCCTTGTCTTTACTGATTACCAGCCCCTGTTCGAACTTCAGGGTGACCTGCTCGAGGCCGAATTTTTCCGCTCGCCTGCCCAATTCCACCTTGTCGTCACTGGTCAGCGGTTCGCCGGCATAAATCATTGAAATCGTGCGGCTATCGCCATCAATGTCATAGCGAAGCAGAAAATTCCCTTTGAAAAGGCTGACCGTTTGAACAAACCTTGTGGCGGTTTCAATAAAATGCTCCTTCTTGACAAGCACATAGCCGAAATAGACGCTCGGGATCAGTGTAACCAGAATGACCGCCGTGATGATACGGTTGATACCGGTTCTTTTCTCTTCCGGAAGAGAGCTTCGTAGCGGAATCCGCATCACTCGCGCGAAACCGACATTGGCAAGTCCGATGAAAACGCTATTGATTGTAAAAAGGTAGAGCGCACCAAAAAAGAAGGTGAAGTGGCCGGTCGCCAAGCCATAGCCCGCCGTGCAGAGCGGTGGCATGAGCGCCGTGGCAATCGCCACACCCGGTACCACGTTGCCCTTGAGTTTCGTGGTCAGGGAGATCGCCCCGGCCAAGCCGCCAAACAGCGCGACCAGTACATCATAGATGGTGGGACTCGTGCGGGCAAGCAACTCCGAATGAGCGCTGGATACCGGAGTGATGGCAAAATAGAGGGTTGAAGCGACCAGACTCGAAATCACCGCAAAAGAGAAGTTCTTGAAAGACTTCCGGAGCAACGGGAAATCATAGGTCGCGATGCTGTAGCCCATGCCGTTGATCGGGCCCATGAGCGGCGAAATCAGCATGGCGCCAATGATAACCGCGCTGGAGTTCATGTTGAGGCCGACCGAGGCGAGGATAATGGCAGAAATCAGCACCCAGATGCGCGCCCCGCTGAACATGATATCAGCCTCGACCGCGTTGTGGATGGCATCGAATGCCTCCGCATCCTGACGCAGGCTGAGAATACGCAGCAAAGATTTAAGCATGGCTAACAGGATAGTTGATCAAACCGGCGGCTGGCACGGCATCCCGAAATCAAAACAAACCAGGGAAAGTGCCGGAAAACTTCCGTGAAGCCTCCTACAAATCGAACGGATTGTTGATAATCTCGAAAGAGAGCTCCTTTCGATGGTCATGAAAACCGATTTTTATGTAATGGAGGTTTTCGCTTTTGAAGATATCATCACCCTTCTCGGCTGCGCGAAGGATGATGTGCCCCTTGTGATTGCCGAGTTCCCTCGACAGATCGCCCCATTTCCTGAACACAAGATTGGTATAGGACTCCCCCTCTCTGATGAAAATGACGTCGGCATCACCAAGATCGGTGATCTCGTCAGGCACCGAAAGAAGCGACATCTCCTTGCCGATCCAGATTCTGATTATTTCGCAGTGAAAAGGAAGAAACACGGAGTTGTGAACGACAAATCCCGTTTCTCCGTTACGAATGGCGGCTATAAAGCTTTTCATGCTACTATGGATAGTTTCATTTTCAGTACTTCACCATTTGTCGTAATGGGAACATACGTGATAGTCGGCTAAAAAACAGCCGTAACCGGAATATAACAAGCTTGTGTTCGATTCAGGATATGAGTTGGCAACGCTGACTTCCGGTCAAGGCTCTGGAATTTGTCACCCAGGATTAGACAACATCAGGAATCTTTGCACGAAACGCCAGCCATTCCGGTTCGAATCAGAACGGCACAGAATCAGCAACGCTGAACAGGCCGGCTTTCACCCCAGACGCTTGTGCCAAACGTTCATGCTTCCATCTCCGAGGAGGCCAGCGCGACGAGACGACCTTCGTGCTCGAGGCCGAAGTAGTCGATATGGCTCTCTGCATCGTTTCGAGCAGCCAGACAGAATCGTGGATCGGAAAGGGATAGGTGGAAAACACTTCGCGATAGATTCCAGCCATCGCCTCAACGTCGTCGCGCGTGCAGACGCGAAGCATAAACTCCGCCGGAAGCGGCGGCGGCGCAGAAGCTGGCTTGCCGGACGCATGCTTGGCGATGCGAGCGATCTCGGCGGCGTCCGGCGATGCGGCGCGGCAGCCATTCGCGACAAACTCCCTTTCCGGGCCTTTCAGCAACTTTGCAAAAACCTTGGTGTAACCCCTTTCGCGGGCGAGCAGCTCGAGCTAGCCTGTCAACATCTTCGGATCGGCCTCGCCGATCTTCATGAGAGAGACTCGGCGGCTATTACACAAGCTACCCTTCACTCCAAAGCGGTTCTCCATGGTTACTTCTCTCTCTCCATCACGACAATCATTTCTTCGCGTGCGCCTGTTAGAGACGGGATGCTGGCTGTAGCAACAGAGACGACAACCCATCCCTCGGTTGCGTACGAATTAATTGCCTTTTCGAGTTTTTCGGGATCGAACGTGCCGCCGAAGAAGCGGTCCTTCTGTGTGAGAACTTTGTACTCTTTCATGTTTATCTCCTTATGATTTGTGATTGTCCGCCTAACAATCCGTTTTACCGGTTCTGAGTTTGAGCAGCGCGAATCCGCCCGGTGGTGCGCGAACGAGAGGTGAACTTCGGCAGATGGGCCAGCACCAGCACAAAGAGAATGACGTTCAGCGTCTCGATGGCAACAAAAGTGGTCAGCGCCACGTCGGGCGCGCCGTAGATGATGAAGATCATACCAACACCAAAGCCGAGCACGCCCATCGACACAATCGCCTTCAGGCGCGAATCGCTCGTTAGCAAGAGGGCGGTCGCCAGCACTATAATCAGGGCAAGCGCGACCTCATACGACGCGACCGAAAGATCGGCGGGCAGCGTTACCGAAAAACCGCCAGAGCTGAAAAGCATCAGTGAAACCGGAATGAGCGCCGAGAAGATGATGACCGCGAGATAGCGTCGCAAATCGCCGTTCTGCAACACCGAGGTGAGCCAGGCGGCAAACCGCAGCATCCCCGACAGCGCCTCTTCGTACCAGATCGATGGCTTGACGAGACCAGGCAGATGAAGTGGCAGCAACCTTTTCAGGTCGCTCTGGCGGTAGAAGAGCAAGCCTGCGAAAATCATGGTGGCTGCGCCGGTAAAGAGGATCGTATCCTGCCAGAGCGCGGTGCTGCCGATTTCGTGGTTGAACCGCGCGATGAGATAGATGCCCGCCTTGACCATCGTGGCCGAGTGCAGGTAGGCGCTCACCGGCGAAGGCGCGGCCATGGCGTCGGGAAGCCAGAAGTGGAACGGAAACTGCACCGATTGGGTGAACGCGCCGACAAGAATCAGCGCGACAATGGCCGGATAGAGGCGATGCGAGGTGATGAGATCGTTCATCGCGTAGAACGAGGAAATCTCGAAGCTGCCGGTCACGTTCCCCAACAGCAGCATTCCGGCCAACAGCGCCAGGAGGCCGCCCGCCCCGGTCACGAGCAGCGCCTTCAGCGCTGAAGCGCGCGACGAAGCCGCATGGTGGTTGAAGCCGATCAGGAGGAACGAGCTGATGCTGGTCAGCTCCCAGAAGAGAAACAGCAGCAGCATGTTATCGGCCAGTACCACGCCGAGCATCCAGGTCATGAACATGCCAATGAAGCCAAAAAAGCGGTCGGCCTCTTCATGGTGGCGCAGGTAGACCGAAGCGTACAGAAACACCGCCGCACCGATAAGCGTCACCAGCATCACGAAGGTCAGGCTCAGCCCGTCGAGCACGAAGCTCAGGTCAAGACCGAGCGACGGCACCCAGCTCCAGCGCTCGCGCACCGGCACGCCGGAGGCCGCCTGCGGATAGCGGAGCATGAAGCTCGCGAACAGAGCTAGCGGAAAGGCAACTCCGAACCAGACAAAACGGGCCTTCAGCAAACGATAGAGATATGGAGCAGCTGCCGAAACGGCAAAGCCGGTGATGATCAGGGCAAGCAAAGGCGGGGTCCTCATCAAATGTCGAAGGCCCGGTTGCAGGCCATCAACTTCTATTAGACGAATCAACGTTCTGCTCAGAGCAACCTCGTTTTATGACAAGAGGTTCCTCTTAACGTCAACTGCTGCCGCATCTTGCGACTCAAATTGAAAAGAGTTGAAAGGCGGATAAATGAAGCCGGCGGCTATCCGGCTTCACTCGCGTATAACAACCGGTGCCTTACAGCGGTAGCAATTTGCACTCGTTGAAGAAGTCGCGCAGACGGTGGGTGCCGTACTTCGGCGAAACGAAATCCATCTTGCTGAGCGTGGTGGCAAACAGTGCGACATCGTGCACATCGCGATTGAAGAGGCCCAGCACGCCGACGATGCCGTCAGCCAGCCAGAAGGGCAGTGAAACCTGTACGGGCTGCGTTCCGGCGATTTCGATAGCCAGATCGACCATTTCACGGTAAGTGAACACCTCCGGGCCGCCGACTTCGATCTCTTTTTCGCTGCTGTCCACCGCATCGGCGCACACTTTGGCCAGGTCGGCGCCGTGGATGGGGTTCTGACGGTTGTAGCCGTCGCCAATCCACAGCATGAAGCCGCGGCGAGCACGGGCCACGAACTGGCCGATTTCCGAAAAGAAGCCGTTCGGACGGATGATTGTGCTCTCAATCTTCGCGGCCTGCAACTCGCGGACGAACTTTTCGTGCGCCTGCACGTTCGGGATGTTCATCATGCGATGCGCGTCGAAGACCGAAACGTACACGAACTTCTTCACCCCGGCCTTCAGCGCCTCGGCGAGAATGTTCATGTTGCCCTGATAATCCACGTCGAAGTTGTCGTGCTCGAAGTCGGGCTTGATCATGCCGAGCGACGAAAAAACCACGTCGATGCCGTCGCACAGCCCGGCGATGGTTTCCGGCTTGGTAGCGTCGCCGAACACCACATCGTCAACGAGCGTGTCGATCTCTGGCGCGAAAAACGGCCCCGGCTTTTTGAACTTCTCGGGATTGCGCACCAGCGCGCGCACCCAGTACCCGCGATTCTTGAACTCCTGCACCGCATACCGGCCAAGGTAACCGGTCGCTCCGGCCACAAGCACTTTCTTCATTGATTGCTCGGATAAGGTTGATGGATAACGCTTTTTCGACGGGCAATATACGCAATTCAGGCGAGGGGCGCAGAATGGGGAATGCCAATCTCAGGAGCGGAATGGTGAAGAGCAGGTGGACGAAACTGATGCGTCACGAAAAACTCAATACGTCTTTGAGGGCAGAACCTTCGTCAATCTCAACGCCTTACCATCCCACCCTTCACCGGTAGCTATCAGGTCCCGCCAGATTATGTTTATTGTTAACAAACAAATCCGGACGCTCTTTACGCCATGCTTGCAAGGTATCCCGCGGTATACGATGGCCTGACATGGTCTGCGGAGTCCGGCGTCAGAGAGCTTTGCACAGTGCCCGATCATTGTGGCAAGCTCGTTGGCGCTGGGAATCTCCTCTCTCCGGCCGTTAAAGCGCTCGACCATGCCGGCGCAGACAGCGGTCGAGTCCGGAACGCGAGACCTTTGGGTTGATGCATTCGCGAACGATGGCCAGAAGCTCATCGAGAGCCAAGAGCAGCCATGCCTGGCCGCCAGCTGACTTGCTGACAGGCTGGAGCTCTGAATTGCCCAACGGATCGCCGGTGTTGCCCGCCCGTTCTGGTGAAGTTTAACCAGCATGACCGATTGGCCGTACACAGGGGTTCCCGTTTGCCTTTATGAAGCTGTCTGCTTGAAAACAAGCATCCCTTCTCACAGAGATATATTCTTCCGGGAGCCAACACATATCGTCATATGTTTGAACGAACCAATCAATGAAAATGCTGTTAAAACATTGCTAAAGATAACCGCTGCCAACAAACTCACCCAGCACCCAGCCCGAACGCTCCGTGGATTCCGGCAATCACCATCTGCGCTCCGATGACGGCGAGGATCAGGCCCATCATTCGGGTAATGACTCCCAACGCGCTGGCTCCAATGTAGGTGACGAACTTTTCGCCCGAAACGAACAGCACGTAGGTGATGAGACACAGCACGCCGAACACTACGATGGTCACGGCCATCTCCATAAAATTCTCGCCCGTCGAGAAGTTCATTGCCGTGGCGATGGTGCCCGGCCCGGCGAGGATCGGCATCGCCAGCGGGGAGACCGTTACGCTGAGGGCCGCTTCGGGCGATTTTTTCTTGCCCGTTTCACTCGGGTGCTGCACGCTTGACTGGTCGCCTTGCAGCATGTGAAAGCCGATCAGAAAAACCAGCAGGCCGCCCGTGATCTGAAACGCGGGCAACGTGATGCCGAACAGATCGAAGATAAGTTTTCCGGCCACCGAAAAGATCGTCACGATCAGAAACGCCAGCAGCAGCGCTCGGGATGCTACCATCGCCGTCGTCTTTTTATCGTCGCCCTCCGTCAGACTCAGAAAAATCGGCACGTTGGCGATGGGGTTCATAATCGCGAAAAACCCCATGAACACCGTAAGTGCGTGAATCCACAAATTTGCCATTCTCTACTCCGTTCTTGCCGGGTTAACAGGAAAAATCCCAAAACGTTCTACAAAAAAAGAAATGAGCTTTCCCCATTATCATTCAACCCATGCTTTCCCGACAATGTAAGCATTCCGCCATCGCTTCAGAATGACAATAGCCCGGCAGAATCCTTCCATCCAACCCCCTCGACCCAACAATTCTGTCAATCTCCGCCTCTCAAAACTTCAGCATACACCCCACGTGGTACGAACCCGGTGACGAGGTATTGCGCAGGTCGTTGCCGCTGCTGTAAACGTCGCGGTCGTCGTACCATGTCGTTTCGTATTTGGCGGTCAGATTGAAGTTTTTCACCGGCTCGAAATCGAGCACAATAAACCACGCTTTGCCCCGGCCATAGTAAGCGTTGAGCATATAAACCAGCGGCAAGTCGTCTTCGTAGGCGTAGAGGGCAACATCGTAACTGTCGGTATCGAAACGGGCAAGGCGGGTCTTGAGGGTAAAGGGGCCTCGCTTCAGATTGATTTGCTGGTACAACAGCCACCCCTCTTCGCTCTCGGCTCCGGTGACAAAGTGGCTCCGGAGACTCTTGAATGCGGCTCGCGATTTCAGCGTGATGCCTGGAGAGCATTCGACTACCAGACCGAGCTGCACCCGGTTGGTAATTTTGGGCACCGGTATGTAACGCGATGTTCCGATGTTGCTATCGAACTGCTTTTTGGCCTCCTCCTTCTCCTTGTGCTGATACATAGCGTCCCAGGTCATCCAGCGGTTCTGCTTCCAGGTCGCGTAGAACCGCGCCTCGTAGCCGGATGACGGGTAGACGTAATATCGCTTGTCGAGCACCGGAAATCTGAACCTGTCGTACAAACCGGCAAGGGTCAGGTTATCACGCACTTTTGCCTTCAGGCCCAGATAAAGGCCCGACTCGTTCGATGCGTTGTCGCCCCGCTCGGCGAATGCTCCGGCAAACGGAGAGTAGTATTCGAAAGCATAGTCACGCATCGAGACAACACCGGTAATTCCCTTTGCCAGATCGGACTGAACGCCGCATATCCATGACAGGGCGCCGGGCTCGGTTGCGTATGCAGCCTCGCCGAAAACCTGTGTGTTTCGATACACGGCGCTCGCTTCGACCGATCCGAGCTGGCCGCCATTTTTGCCGTCATCGAGCCATGAGAGCGGAAGTCCGTATCTGTATTTCGCCCACGTCGCGCCAATGGCGGTGCTCAACTCTCCGGCGCGATAGCGGTACCGGAGATTCACGCCCTTGACCTCCTGAGTGAGGTTGTCCTTTTTGTTAAGCTCTGTGGCCGTGCGATGATAGCCAGTGGTTGCAATACTCGTGACCACATCGTTCTTGATGGTCGCATCGACCTTGTTGCTTGAAGTGAACGCCGTCAACTCGAACGGCCCCGGCGCAAGCGTCGCGGCCACGCCTTGCAAGAAGTTGTCCTCGCCCGCCGAGATGTAGGGACGAAGCGCCGGCGCGAAGAGCAGTACGCCATCGACGGCGTCCGAGCCTTTAAAAAAGTAGCGCCCCTGGCCGAAAACCAACCCCTGCCCGAAACTCAGCCGGTAATTTCCGATAACCGCCTGCGTCAGCATGCCGATGCCTTCAGCATGAACGTTGAACGAGAGAAAATCATCGATATCCGGCTCGCCGACATCGCTGTCTGACAGGAGATGCACGCCGTAGTGCGGCGTAGCTGCCTGGAAGCGGCTGTAGACATGCCGGTTGCCTCCGGCATACTTGCCGTTTGTGACCCCTGCACGTGGCGGATCCTCCCAGAACACCCGCCCGATCACGCTGCCCTTGACTCTTTCGGGCAGCGCTTTTTTCTTCACCTCAGGGGGCAATTCGAATGAAAGGTATGCGGCGAAACGGCGGGCAGTGTCCTTGCCGATCACCGCTTCGAGTTCGGCGACGGAACCGATTGGTCCGCGCTGCTCCCGCCACTCGATGATTTTCGCAGCATCGGCGGCACTCAGCAGCGGCAGTTTGAGCAGTTGCTCTTCGGTGGCGCGATTGACCGGGATTTTGTTCCGGCGCAACTCTTCGAGGTCGCTGAACAGCTCATCGGCATTTCCCATCGAATCGGAACGGTCGAGAAGCTCTTCGAAAGAGTCGAAAGCCAGCGCCGGAACCGGTGAGGCCACAGATGCCAAAAGCATAGCCGACGCCGTCATGCGGCGCAGCCAGGTAGTGTATGTCGGTTTCATCGCAAGGGGTCGATGAAAATTGGAGAGAAAAAAAGCGATAAGCCCGTTACGTCGAACGGGACTTGTTAAATATAATCAGTGACCGCCACACAAACGATAGAGTTTTTCCACCTCATTGCGAGAGAGAAAGCGCCACTCGCCGCGCCGGAGTTCTCCGAGGGTCAGGCCCGCGTAGGCCACGCGATCGAGGCGCTTGACCTCGAAGCCGAGCGTGCTGAACATGCGCCGCACCTGGTGGTTCTTGCCCTCGTGAATGCTCACGAGCACGCTCATGCCATCATCGAGGATTTTGGCTCTGCAGGGACTCACCTTCTCGCCGGTGTCCTTGAGCCTCATGCCACCGGTCAGCTTCTGGAGCATCGCAGGCGGAAACTTCGCGTCGAGCGCAGCGAGGTACTCTTTCTGCACCTGTGACGACGGGTGCATCAGGCGGTGGGCCAGTGTGCCGTCGTTAGTCAGCAGCAGCAAACCGGTGCTCTTCCGGTCGAGGCGTCCGACCGGGAATACCCGCTCGGGAACATCGATGAAATCGAGAATCTGCTGGCGATCGCGCTCGTCGTGGTTGGTGGTAATGACGTTCCGGGGCTTGTTGAACAGAATGTAAACCTTTCTGGCCTCGGGTGTTGCCATGAGTCGCCCATCGACGATCACCTCGTCATTGCGAGGATCGACCTTGAACCCCGGTTCGTCGGCGATATGGCCGTTGACGCTCACCTTGCCTTCGAGCACAAGCTGGTCGGCGGCCCTGCGCGATGCCACGCCGCACATGGCGAGATATTTATTGATCCTGACCTTCTCTTCCTGCACCTGTTTCTTCATTCAATCCTCTCCATTCGTGGTTTTTCATCTTCATCGGCGGCCACCGGCAAATCGCCGTCAGCAGCCAGGTATTGCTGCTCCTCGTGCTCCTGCAGAATCTCCTTGATTTCTCGCAACTTGGGCAGGTCTTTCAGACTCGGCAGATGAAACAGGTCGAGAAATACTTCTGTCGTACCGTACTGCAACGGCCTGCCGGGAGAATCGGCCCTGCCACGCACCTCAATGAGCCCGCGCGCAAGCAGACGATCGATGGAGTAGTCGGGACTCGCACCCCTGATCTGCTGGATTTCGCCCTTGGTGACGGGCTGGTGCCAGGCCACCACGGCGAGCACTTCGAGCATGGATCGGGAAAGACGCCGCTGGATCACCGGCGCGAGCAGCTGGCGGACGAGGTCGGCGAATTCCGGTTCGGTGAGAAAACGGTAACCGCCAGCGATGGCGTGAATGCGAAAGGTTCTGCCGGTCGCCTCGTAATCGCGGTTGAGTTCATCGACCGCCTCCTGGAGTTCGCTCGGTGTGAACTTATGGGCGGTAATCTGACTGAGCGTCTGAAGGTTGACCGGCTCTTCCGAGGAGAAGATCAGGGCTTCAAGCGACCGGAGAAGTTGTTGGCGTTGTTCCTGCACGGTGACTGTCGATGGTTGCAAGCGCGATGCGGCCGCCGTCAGGAGCAGCACTCCTTCTTGCGGGCCGTGGAAAATTCGCCGTCGATGCCAAGCCCCTGCTCGTAGGCGTACCACAGCTCCTGGCACGGAAAATTGCACTCGTAAAGCGCCTTGCCGATAATGACCGAATCGACGCCGTACTTTTCGAGCGAGCGGAGCTTGTGCAGGTCATCGGAAGTGGTCGCGCCACCAGACGCGGTCACCTTCATGCCCGCCTTCTCGGCAAAGCGTTTGGTGGTTTCGTAGCCGACCCCCTGCAACATGCCGTCACGGGTGATGTCGGTGTAAATGATGCGCTCGACGCCGAGCTTCTTCATTTCGCCAGCAAGCTCGTAATCCTGCATATTGCTGCTCTCGGTCCACCCCTTGATTTTGGGCACGCCGTGCTCGGCATCGATGCCGACGACGATCTGCGAAGGACGATATTTCTTCAGGAGATCGGCGATGAGGCCGGGATTGGTAACCGCCGCAGAGCCAATAACCACACGGCTGACGCCAATGTCAAGGTACTTTTCAACCGCCTCGACAGAGCGGATGCCACCGCCGACCTGGATCGGAATATCGAGCACATTGACGATCTCGCGAATCCTCTCGAAGTTGACCGTCTCACCAGTCAGGGCTGCGTCGAGATCGACCACATGGATCATCTTGGCGTTCTGCTTCCGCCAGATGACCGCCATGTCGCACGGATTGTCAAGATAGATTTTCTTCTGAGCGAAGTCCCCGCGGGTCAGCCTGACGCACTTTCCTTCTTTAATATCTATAGCCGGTATAATCAGCATAACGTTTATAACCTCAAGGACTTAAAATTCTGCAAAATTTTTCAGCACCTGCAAACCTGCTTCGGAGCTTTTTTCAGGGTGAAACTGTACCGCGAAAATACCATTTTTCTCAATGGCCGAACAAAATTTTTTCCCGGCGAAAAAGGTGGTCGCGGCCACGCTTTCCGGCTCGTCGGGAGCACAATAGTAAGAGTGCACGAAGTAGAAATACGACTGATCTGGAACATTGCGGAAAAGGACCGAGTCCTTGCAATAATCAACAGAGTTCCAGCCAATCTGCGGAATCTTGTCGGTACTGCTGGTAAAACGGAGCACCTTGCCAGGCACGATGTCAAGGCCCTTATACGCTCCCATCTCCTCGCTTTCTGAAAGAAAGAGCTGCATGCCAAGGCAGATACCGAGCACACTGCGGCCTTTGTCGATATGCTCCCGGATCGCCTCGTCGAATCCCTGGCGGTTCAGCGCTTCCATCGCCGGGCCAAACGCGCCGACACCGGGAATAAGCACTTTATCGTAACGGCTCATCTCGGATGCCTTGTCGCTGACGACTGCCTCGATACCGAGATAATCGAAAGCCTTGTGCACCGACCTGAGGTTTCCGGCGCCATAGTCGGCAATAAATACCATGAACTTAAAGATTAAAACGTTGCTGATGGCCTCCGGATGGAGAAAAAAGCGGTTCAAACCTCGAAAAAGGGGCAACACGTCTTTTTTTTAAGAAGTTCTCGCCGTATTATACCCTCTTCTGTGGCTTTCACTTTTGTTCCTTGCTTCCCTGCTGAAAGTCATTCCAATCCACATATCACGAGTAATCGCAAGAACAATGTACAGGATTGTTTCCGCTATTTTTTTAGCCGAAAATATTAAAAAATTCGAAATCGAGGCTCCGATGATCGCAAAAAAGCGAAAAGCCGGCCAGTTCGTCATCATCAGGATCGACCAAAACGGCGAGCGCATTCCTCTGACCATCGCTGATTCGGATCCCGAAAAGGGCACCATCACCATCATCGCGCAGGGTGTGGGCAAATCGACACGTGAGTTGAACTGCAAGGAGGCAGGCGACTCGATCGCCGATGTGGTCGGCCCGCTGGGAACGCCCTCGCACATTGAGAATTTCGGTACGGCAATCAGTATCGGCGGCGGCGTGGGCACCGCTATCGCCTACCCGACGGCGGCAGCACTGAAAGAAGCAGGCAACTACGTCATCACCATCAACGGCGCGCGTTCGAAGGATCTCGTGATCCTCGAAGATGAGATGAAGGCGGTCAGCGATGAAGCCTACATCACCACTGACGATGGCTCGTACGGCTTCCACGGCTTCGTGACGCAGAAGCTCCAGGAGCTGATCGACTCGGGCAAAAAGATCGACTTTGTACTCGCCATCGGCCCGATTCCGATGATGAAGGCTGTGGCTGACGTCACCCGTCCGTACGGCATCAAGACCGTGGTCAGCCTCAATCCCATCATGATTGACGGCACCGGGATGTGCGGCGGCTGCCGCGTCACGGTCGGCGGCGAGATCAAGTTCGGCTGCATCGACGGCCCGGAGTTCGATGCGCACCAGGTCGATTTCAAGAACCTTGCCGACAGGAACAGGATTTACCAGCACGAAGAGAAGGAGGCTAACGATACCTTCGCTCACGAATGCAATCTGACCAGGCAAGCTTGATTCCTGCACAACCTAACATTTTTCATAGAAGCTGTCTACCTTCCGGAGCCGTTTCGAGCGACCTCCGGCGGGCAGGACTGTCACGAAAATCCGTTTCACCGCTAAACCAGCAATCGTAATCATGGACGCTCGTACTATCACCACCAAGGAACGTATGGCCATTCCCCGTCAGAAGATGCCCGCTCAGGATCCAGTGGAGCGCGTCGGTAACTTCAAGGAGGTCAACCTTGGCCTAACCCCGGAACAGGCACAGCAGGAAGCCCTGCGCTGTATCCAGTGCAAGGACCCGGTCTGCATCGCAGGGTGTCCGGTCAACATCAAGATCGACCAGTTCATCAAACTGATCGCCGAGGGTGACTTCATGGGCGCGGTCAGAAAGATCAAGGAGGACAACGTACTGCCGTCAATTTGCGGCCGCGTCTGCCCGCAGGAAGACCAGTGCGAGAAGGTGTGCGTCATCGGCAAGAAGCACGAGCCGGTGGCCATCGGTAACCTCGAACGCTTCGTGGGCGATTACGAACGCACCAGCGGCCAGAAGATCGATCCGAAAATCGCGCCTCCGACCGGCAAAAAGGTTGCCGTTGTCGGCAGTGGTCCGGCCGGCCTGAGCTGCGCCAATGACCTGGCCCAGTACGGCCACAAGGTGGTGGTGTTCGAGGCGCTGCACGAACTCGGCGGTGTTTTGATGTACGGCATTCCGGAATTCCGTCTGCCGAAGGAGATCGTCCGCGAAGAGCTTGACGGCCTGCGCCGCATGGGCATCGAGTTCCGCACCGACGTGGTGGTCGGACGCACGATCACCATCGACGAGCTGATGGAAGAGGAAGGTTTCGACGCGGTTTTCATCGGCGTGGGCGCGGGTCTGCCCTGGTTCATGGGCATTCCGGGCGAGAACCTCGTCGGCGTACTCGCGGCCAACGAGTTCCTCACCAGGGTGAACCTCATGAAGGCCTACGACTTCCTGAAGAGCAGCGACACGCCGGTGTTCGACTGCAAGGGTAAAAACGTCGCGGTCTTCGGCGGCGGCAACACCGCGATGGACGCCGTACGCACGGCCAAACGGCTCGGAGCGGAGCACGCCTACATCGTCTATCGCCGCTCCGAAAAAGAGATGCCCGCCCGCGAGGAGGAGATTCACAACGCCAAGGAGGAGGGCATCGAGTTCCTGCTGCTCACCACACCGCTTGAATTCGTCGGCGATGAAAAGGCGTGGCTCACCGGCGCGAAGTGCCAGAAAATGGAGCTGGGTGAACCCGACGATTCGGGACGCCGCCGCCCGGTACCAGTCGAAGGCTCGGAGTACATCCTGCCCATCGACATGGCGATCATCTCCATCGGCAACGGCCCCAACCCGCTCATCCACCAGACGACACCCGACATCGAGGTCAGCAAACGCGAGACCATCGTCGTTGACGTCAACACCATGCAGACCTCCAAGGAGAACGTTTACGCCGGTGGCGACATCGTCACGGGCGGCGCGACCGTGATTCTCGCGATGGGCGCGGGACGCAAAGCGGCGGCTGCCATCAACGAAAAGCTCGGCGGCACGGCCAAGAACTTCAACGAGTGGTAAGCACGTGAGCGACCTCTACCGTTTCGGCATTTCGCTTGAAAGGAAACTGATCGAGTCTTTCGACCGGCACATCAAGGCCCAGGGCTACCAGAGCCGGTCGGAGGCGCTCCGCGACCTCATCCGCGAGGAGCTGCTCCGCAAAACCACCGCCGAAGGCGGGTTGGTGGCCGGGGCCATCGTGATGACCTATGACCACCACAAGCGCGATCTGGTCAACCGCCTGATCGACATCCAGCACGACTTCCACGACCTCATCATCTCGACCCAGCACGTGCACCTCGACCACGAGAACTGCCTCGAAGTGATCGCCGTCAAGGGCAACGCCCCGGAGATCGAAAAGCTCTCCAGCGCCCTCAAGGTGCTGGTCGGCGTGAAGCATCTCGACCTCTCCCTCTCCTCCGCTGATTGACAAGGCAGCGTTGAAAAGTTCTCTGCAGAACGATTCAACACCGTTACCTGTTGCCCGGCGATAGCACTAATTTTATTTTCATGCTATCACCAACCACAAGCACCTTCGACATGCAGAAAAAAGCCACCCTTCTCGTCTCGGCGCTCATGCTCTCTTCGACGCCGCTCTTCGCCGCCATGCCGCTCGTAACCGACGACACCGGCACCCAGGGCGCAGGCCACGGCCAGATCGAAATCGGCTTTGAATCCACCAGCGACAAGGAAACCGAAGCGGGAGTATCGTGCAAGGAGACCGGCGGTGCTATTTCGGCCACCTTCAGCTACGGCCTGACAGACAACATTGATCTGGTCGTTGGCCTGCCCTGGGAGTGGGACACGGTAAAAGAGAATGGCTTGAAGGTGGCTGATGAAAACGGCATTGGTGACCTCGCCCTGCAAATCAAATGGCGCTTTTACGAACTCCCGGACAGCGGCTTCAACCTCGCCATCAAACCCGGTCTCACCATCCCGACGGGTGATGAAAACAAAGGCTTCGGCACCGGCAAGGTTTCGGGCGACGTCACGCTCATCGCCACGCGCGAAGCCAAACTGGCCACCTTCCACGTCAACCTCGGTTACAGCCGTAACGCCTACAAGCTCGACGAAATCAGTGAATCATCGAGAAAAAACATCTGGCACGCCTCGATGGCCACCGAGCTGAACGTGACCGACAAGCTCCGGGCCGTGGGCGACATCGGCATCGAAACCAATTCCGACAAGGATTCCGATACCGATCCGGCCTGGATTCTCGGCGGCCTGATCTACGCCGTCAACGACAATACCGATCTCGACATCGGCATCAAAGGCGGCCTGAATGACGCCGAAACCGACACCACGCTGCTCGCAGGCGTGACCATGCGATTCTAACCAAATCACGGGAGTACGAATTATGCACATGTCAGATGCTCTGCTTTCGCCAGTTGTTGGCGGTGCGTTCTGGGCGGTCAGCGCAGGAATGATCGGCCTGTCGGCAAGAAAAATCCCCTCGGAATCCGACGGTTCGAAAACCGTGCTCATGGGGGTCATGGGCGCGTTCGTTTTCGCAGCACAGATGATAAACTTCACGATCCCCGGCACAGGCTACATGGCGATGAGCGCGCGCGGCTTCCGCTCAGCTCTCGACTCGCACCCGCCCATCGCACTGATGCCCGGCGATCTGTTCGCCATCGCAGGCGCAGCGGCGCTCTTCGCCCTTGTCCGCCACCTTTTCTGAACAATTTTCCCGCAGGAGATTCCGGTTTGATCGACATCGAACAGCTCGCCTTCACCTACCCCGACGGCACCAAAGCGCTCGACGGCATCGACCTCTACGTCGGCAAGGGCGAATCGCTCGGCATCGCCGGATCGAACGGGCGGGCAAATCGACCCTCGTCAATCACCTCAACGGCTGGCACCTGCCGCAGTCGGGGTCGGTAAGAATCGGGAAGCTGAAGGTGGACAAAAAAGCAATCGAGCAGATCCGGAAAATGGTCGGGCTGGTGTTCCAGAACCCGGACGACCAGCTCTTCATGGCAAGAGTCTATGACGACATGCTGTTCGGCCCGTCGAATCTCGGCATGGAGGAGGCCGCGAGCCACGCCGAAGCCGAGCGTTTGCTGCGGCTGTTTGGCCTCTGGGAGCTGCGCGACAAAGCGCCCGCGCACCTGTCGCAAGGCCAGAAACGCTTCGCCGCACTGGCAGCGGTGCTCGTCATGCAGCCGAAGCTGCTCGTGATGGATGAACCCACCTCCGACCTCGACCCCCGCAACCGCCGGATGCTCATCGGCCTGCTCAACAACCTGGCGACAACGAAACTCACCGTCTCCCACGACCTCGACTTCATCTGGGAAACCTGCGAGCGGGTCTGCATTATGAACAGTGGAAAAATCGTCGCCGACGGCCCGGCAAAAGAAATCCTCTCAAACCGCGAGCTGCTCGAAGCGAACGGCCTCGAACTCCCGCTGAGGTTACAGGGCTCATAAGTCCCCAAACCGGAAACTGCGCTCCTCGCCTCAAACCCCGCGCAGCACTACCGTCCACAAAGCAAGCGTCACAAACGAAACCAGCAGGCCAAAAGACACCATGAGGTTGGCCAGCGGCGGGTCGAGCTGGTGTTCGGCGGCGATGATACCGCCGGTGATCATGGTCGGCATGGCCGCCTCGAAAATGGTGATGCGCGCGGGTAGCCCCTGCATCCCTGCAACCATCACATAGATCACGAACATCACCGCAGGTACCACGGCGAGTTTGAACGCAAGCCCTAGCGCAAGCGTGTTCCGGCTTTTACCGATATGGCCCGGATTGAACTGAAAGCCTACCGAAAAGAGCGCCAGCGGCGCAAGCATGTCGCTCAGCCGTTTGACCAGATTCGCAAACGATGCGGAGTATATCACATCATTGAGCAGCACGGCCGCAATCAGGGCGATAAACGAGGGAAACAGCAGCACCCGCTTGACAATGCTGCGAACATCAGTGCTTCCGTGTGAATAGATACCGGCCACGGTGACGCCGAGAATCGAAACTACCATAAAGCTGCCGAGCTGGTCGATGATGATGCCGTGCACGATCCCTTGCTTTCCGTAAAACGCCTCGATCATCGGAAAACCGAAAAACGAGGTATTGCCCAGCCCACCGCAAAGAATCAGCGAGCCGACCGTCGCTCTTGGAAGCTTCAGAAGCTTGCCTGCGACAACGAAAAACAGCGCCGATACACCGAAGGTAAGCCACGGCATCGAAGCGGGCAGGAACATCGATGGTCTGAAATCGAGGCCATGAAGATAATTCAGCACCATAGCCGGTAATGAAACGTAAATGATGAACATATTCAGGGCAACCGGAGTCTGCTCCGGCATCCGACTGAACCGGCGCATCAGCAACCCCGCAGTAAACGATACTGCAATAAGAATGAGATTGTCCATTGATTCAATGCCGTTTTGCCTACAACCAAAAGGGCGGTTCGCAAACCGCCCTGACAACTAAAAAACCTGTAGAATCGTCTTCATCTCTGCCATTTCAGAAGTCCCATCCGTCCCATTCCGGGAATCACGGAAAGCGACGACTACTCTGCCGGTACAGCGTCACTCTCCCCCTCGCTCTTTTTACGAGTCGTGCGGCGTCGAGCGGGACGCCGGGTTTTCTTCTCCGGCTCCGGAGTTTCCACCGTCGCCTGAACAACTTCAGTTTTCGCCGGCGCAGGTGCCACAACGGCGGAGTCTCCCGTTGACTTTGCGGTTTCGCTCGTCGGCTCTGCGGCAACTTTTGTTTTTCTCGAGGAGGTCGAGCGCGGCTTGGTTATCCTTGACCTCGCCGTTCTCTTCGGCTTGGCTTCGGTCGAAACTGGCAACTCGGCAGCAGACTCCGCCGTCTCAGTCACAGGCATGGGGGTTTCCGGTTCGACAGGCTTCAATGCAGGCACTTCAGGCGCAACCGATTCAGGTCCGGGTGAAGAAAGCTGCACCACTTGCGGCTCGGAAGTGCTCTTCAGTGCAGGTTCTGACGCAGGCTGTTGCGACTCTTCCGCTTGCGGTTCGACCGGCTTTACTGCTACCGGTTCGGGCACAACCGAAACAGGAGCCGTCGCCGGAGCATCGACGGGCAGGGTTTCGTACTTGCGTCCCTTGCGTTTGTCGCGAATGTAGAGTTCGGAGTTGTTGTTCCGGAACTCGATATCAAACATATCAATAGCACGAACCAGATCAGACAGGCGCTTAAAGCCGTAGTTCCTCGGATCGAACGACGCCTGGTTGGCGATGTTCTTGCCGATCTTGGCAAGGTTCGACCAGCCATCCTCCTCCTGCGCGCTGTCAACAGCGTTGAGAAGCAGCGTCCGAAGCTTGCCATCGCTCCTCAGCTCGTGGCTGCTCTTGCGCCGGCAGCTGTCGCTCTTGGTCTGCTCCTTCTCACCGGCAAACGAATCGAGATAAAGAAAGGTGGAACAGGCATTCACGAATGGCAACGGGGTCGATTTCTGGCCAAATCCGTAAACGTTCAACCCTTCCGACAGAATACGCATCACGAGCGGCGTAAAATCGCTGTCACTCGACACAATGCAGAAGGCGTCGAGCTTTTTGCTGAAGAGCAGATCCATGCCGTCGATGGTCATCGCCATGTCGGTCGCGTTCTTGCCTTTGGTGTAATCGAACTGCTGGATCGGACGGATGGCGTAATCATGCAGCTTGTCCTCCCACCCTTTCAGCGAGTGGCTCTTCCAGTTGCCGTAGGCCCTGCGGATGTTGACCACGCCATATTTGGCCATTTCGGCCAGGATGAAATCGATCTTGTCGCTCGGCGAATTGTCGGCATCGATAAGCATCGCAATCGTTTCACGGCTGTGCTCCATAGTGGTGTCCTTGTCGTTGGTCTTGCCCGCTCCTCGTCAGGAAACGGAAAGAAGTAGTTGAAAAACCGGCATCTCCTCATACACTGGAGAAGCGGACAATTGGGTGTGACGCCGACGCGTTTTCCATAGAAACGGATGTCAATGCACGATCAGCGAAATGTTTCACATTATATAATATAAGCCTGTTACGTTCGATTCATACGCTCCGGCCCTTCAAATCACCGGAAAAAGCCAGAATCTGCCGGGATGCGGCGACAACTCTTCCGGCAAGGCATGCGATCAGGTGAGGCGAATCGTTCAGGCAAGGAATCGTTTCGACCCGGACGGATGGGTCAATGGCAGAGAGCACCGATTCACGATGGATCGTCTCGTTGCCGTCGGAAAAATAACCGGCGGCACACAGCGACACATGATGGAACCCCCTGCCAAGCACCAGCCGAGCAGCCTCATCGAAAGAGGGCGTGCTCCACTTGCCGCCCACATCATGGTTTAGAAATGCGCTCGTGACCGTGCCCCACGGCATTCGTGGATCGAACTCGATAAGCGCCGTGAGGCGTCGCCGTCACCCCGAACTCCACGCCGGGAGAGATCGCGTCGAGATGCGTCTGCAGCGCGCACGACTGAAGCCTCGTCAGCGGATTCTGGGGCGAGCCGGCCCGCTTGCCTGCGATCTTTTTTCTGACCGAGGAGCTGAACGATATGAAATACCGCAGCGGCAAGGGGACAGGAATGATCTCCGACGCACGCCTGAGGAGGGTATGCAGGCTCACCTGGTAGTTCTCAAAGAAACCGGTGGTTTCAGCCTCGGCATGGGCTGCCAGCATCACGGACATTCGCTTCGCGCTCACGGATGACGCTTACGACTGCTTTTTCGGAGACTCCCTGACAATCCGCGCCTCCATGCCGTCGCGGTAGTTTTCCTGCGGTGAAGTGACAACCACATCCCCGGCATTGAGCCCCTTGACCACCTCGATGAACACAAGATCGCTGTCGCCGGTGCGAATCGGCTGCTTTTTCAGCTTGCCCTTGACAATTTTCCAGACGTAGCTCTGGTGCTCCTCCTCGAACACGGAGCTTTTGCTGACCAGCAGCGTTCCCTTCTTCGTATTGTAAATGATGTTGGCCGTTGCGGTCATGCCGCCCTGGATCGCCGCCACCGAATCATCGAGTTTCAGATAGACGCGCGAAGTTTTCGTTACCCGGTCAGTCTGCGGCACAATGCGCACGACGGTGGCATCGAAACGCTTCTCGGGCATCGAGTCGAAAGCGATCACCGCCTTGAGACCGGTGCGCAGACGCGGCACATCGAGTTCGTCAACTTCAACCACCACGAGGTAGCGGGATGAATCGGTCACGGTCGCCACAAGCGTGCCGGACTGGACGTAATCGCCCTCCTTGACATTCTGAAGTGTCAGAATTCCGCTGAACGGTGCAACAACCTCCAGCTTTTTCAGATCGTCCTCGCGGCTCTTGAGCTGCATCTGGCGCTGCCGGAGCGCTTCGCGGGACGCCGTGCTGTTGCGTTCCGCCGCCTCGAAATCCTGACGGGAAATCGCGCCAGCCTGAAACAGCGTACGGTTCCGCTGTAGCCGGAGGTCGTTATCGTGAACGGCGGCCATCTCTTCAGCCACGGCAGCGCGCGCCTCATTGACGGCCAGGCGCGGCTGCACGCTGTCGAACACGATGATCGCCTGCCCTTTCGAGACCCGTTGCCCTTCGAGCGCGCCGATGGAGCGAACCGTCCCGGAGAACTCGGCCCTCAGGTTGGCGATGTTCTCCGCCTCGACGTAGCCAGTTGCATAGATCGCCTCGACCAGTTCCGATCTCGAAATTTTGCGCGCCTCGACATCGACGGTATTGCCCCGGGTCAGCAAGTAGCCGATGGTCGCGGCGAACACCACGGCCAGGGCTATCGAGAACTTCGGAAGCATCTTCTGCAAATTCTGCATATCGTCAGGGAATGGGAATTAACGGTTACACATCGCCCCGGCGGACGAGGCCAAACAGTTTTTCAAAAAGAGCGAGCCGGAAAACCGGTGATTTTTTCCCGATTACACCCTTGGTTTTTCAATATTTTTAACAATCTTGCAAATCTTCCTGCCGGGCGTTTTCTGATGGCTCTTTCGGCTGAATTGAACGCAGGCATTAAACGCAGGCATTACGGAAAAAATTCTAATCTACAGCTTCAATGGGCGAGAATCAAGAGACGCAGAAGAGCTTTCTCGAAACGGTCAAATTCGACAGCAACGGGCTGGTGCCCGCCATCGTGCAGGATCACGAAACCGGCAAGGTGCTGATGATGGCCTGGATGAATCTCGAAAGCCTCAAAATGACCCTCGAAAAGAAAAAGGCCTGCTACTGGAGCCGCAGCCGCAACAAGCTCTGGCTCAAAGGCGAATCGTCGGGAAACATGCAGGAGGTGCACGACATACTCATCGACTGCGATGGCGACACGCTCTTGCTCAAGGTCTCGCAGAAAGGCGGCGCGTGCCATGTCGGCTACCACTCCTGCTTCTACCGGAGAACGGTGGACGGCGAGTCGATGGAGATCTGCGACACGCTGATGTTCGATCCCGAAGAGGTTTACGGCAAACAAAGCTGACCCTTGATGAGTAGTTCCAAAGAGACCGCAAAGTCCCTCATACAAACCAAGTCACGCTCCTCGATCCGCAACATGTTCGACGAGGTCGCGCCGACCTATGACTTCCTCAACCACCTGCTGAGCCTCGGCATCGACAACTACTGGCGTGTCGTAGCCGCCAAAAAGGCCCGCAAGCAGCTGGAAGGCGAACGCGAGCCGAAAATTCTCGACGTGGCCACCGGCACGGGCGACCTGGCCGCATCAATGGCAAAGATCCCCGGTGCAAAGGTGACCGGCTACGACCTCTCTCCCGAGATGCTCGCCATCGCGCGCAAGAAGTACCCGAACATCGAGTTCCTGGAAGGCTTCGCTGAAAAGATGCCTTTTGACGACCGGAGCTTCCACGTCGTCAGCGCAGGCTTCGGCGTCCGGAACTTCGAAGACCTCGCGCAGGGTATGAAAGAGTTCCACCGCGTGCTCAAGCCCGGCGGCTGCGCTTACATCATCGAGCCGATGATTCCGCGCAACGCGGTGATGAAAAAGCTCTACCTGATCTACTTCAAGAACGTCCTACCGAAAATCGCCGGAATGTTCAGCAAATCGACCTTTGCTTACGACTACCTCCCCAATTCGGTGGAACAGTTCCCCCAAGCCGAAGCGTTCACGAAAATTCTGAAAAACGCGGGATTCAAAAAGGCCGAGTACTTCCCGATGACCTTCGAGACCTCTATTTTGTACGTGGCCATGAAGTGAGGCAAGAGTTTGATATGACGTCAAAGCAAAAAGGTGAAGCATAAAAACTTCACCTTTTTCATTTTACCGGAACAGGACCTCCGGAAATTTTATTGTGACCTAAAAAAACTCTAAGCCTTTACACCGCCAGACTTACGCTGATGCTCCACATAGGAACGCAACACGGCATTGATTTTTTTCTGGTACCCTTTCCCCTGGCCTCGAAAAAACTCCATCACCTCGTAATCGACGCGCATGTTGAGCACTACTTTAGGCTGAGGCGGGGTCACCATTATCGTCGACCAGTCAAGAACCGTGCCCGCTTCATCTTCATCGCTGGAAATAGCTGCCTCGATCTCTTCATCCGTCATAGCCGCAGCCGTCTTCCAATCACTCTCGCTCTCGCCACGCTCCTGCATGGCGCGCAACTCTTCATCCGTATACCTGACGCTATGCTCTTTCTTCTTCATCTCTTGCTCTCCTGAATGATATAATTCTGCGGACATCTCCCCGCCATGTCCAGACAACGCTGTAAAACTTGCCGCTGATTTCAGCCGTTGTCAGATACCTCGTTTCGCTGGAAACAGCTGACGTTACCGTAATCGCTGGTTTTCCGTCAAAAAGCAGTCGGGAATCCACAAAATCAAGGTTGTGCTTTTCAAGATTACTCAACCGCTTGTTTTCGTCCCATTCAAACATTCAGAATTCTACATATTTTGTATAGACAAAACAAATTTTCCCCCTCACCTCACCACCGCAAACTCCCCCTCGAATTTCACCGCAACCTTGCCCTCAACCTCGATGACCGCGCAGATCGTCATCTTCGCTTTTCCTTTTCGGTCGAAGCTCTCGATAAGCGCGGCAAATTCCTCTTCTGTCGGCAGGGTGCCGGTGGCTACAATGTCGCCCGTGACGGGTCGGAGATACTCGGCGTTCCCTTTGCGGATCACAATGCTGCCTTTGATTCCGGCTTCGCGGAGCCGGAGGTAGAGCAGCCCCCACGCGGAGAGCACGCAGGCAATGTAGAGGCTGCCGCCGAAGGCCGTGCCGAGATGGTTGAAATTGTTGGCCAGCGGCGCAATAATGGTCAGTTCGCGCCCGGTGTACCGCTCGACGACAATCCCCATGGCCTGCGTCAGGGGAATCGCGCTATCGAGAATTTCTTGAAGTTTCCGTTCCACGATTCACTTTTTTCCTGCCTGTTCGATGTCGAGGCGATACTTGTTGAAATTCCGGCAGACGTGCTCCGTCTCTGGCCGGGCTTTGTGGATTTTGATGATCAGATCAACCACCTCTGAGGCTTCCATGACGTGAAATATTGAATGCATATCCTTGCGCTCGAACAGATGGCGCGGCAGTACTTCGGTTTCAAGCCAAAGGAGCAGGCTGGTCCAGATTTCGCCGAAAAGGATAATTGGCGTTTCGCAGAGGTGCTGCACCTGCACAAGCTGCCAGGAGTAAAAGAGTTCGAGCATGGTGCCGATGCCGCCGGGCGCAACCACCACCGCGTCGGACATGGCCATGAAGGCGTCGAGCCGCCCGCTGAACCGGTCAAACTCCTCCTTGATGTCGAGATACGGATTCGGGCACTGCTCATGCGGCAGCTTGATATTCAGCCCGATCGACTGCCCTCCGTTGGAGACGCTTTTCGATCCGGAATTGGCCGCCCGCATCAACCCCGGCCCACCGCCGGTCACGATGTCAAACCCCTCGGCCGCCAGCCCGCGAGCGATGTCATAAACATCCCGGTAAGCCTCGTCCCCCTCACTGATCCGGGCCGACCCGAAAATAGTTACACGATAATGCGGTTCCATGAATTTTGATTGAGGTTGATGGTGGTTCTTCGCAGAATTTCGTGGGTGGCATGAAGGATGCTCACATGACCATCCCTGATGAACAAGTTTAACAGTTCGGTCAAAGACATTTATAACTCATCATATGATAAAGCGTTAAGGTGATTTATCCTTTGACCGGACACTCTTTGCAGAGCGCATTCGTTTTGGCCGTGCCTCAGTCGATTGACCCATATTCACCATTTACCCACGATATTCTGCGAAGAACCTGATTCTGATTTTATAACCGTACATCCACCCTCACAGCATCCGCTCGAACTCATCCTCGTCAATCACCTTCACTCCCAGCTTTATCGCCTTTTCAAGCTTGCTTCCGGCCTCTTTGCCTGCGACAACGAGTGTTGTCTTTTTGCTCACCGAGCTGACGATTCTGCCGCCGCGTTCGCGTACCATCTCTTCGGCCTCCTGGCGGACGTGGCGTTCCAGTGCGCCGGTGAAGATGACGCTTTGTCCTTCAAAATTGTTGTTAACGAGCGCCTTTTCCTCTCCCGCCTGCATCGGCAGCCCGGCTTCGGCGAGCTTTTGGAGCATCGCTTGCACCCACGGTTTGGCGAAGAAGTCGCGGATGCTTGCGGCGATGACGGGGCCGATGTCGGGCACGGCGGCGAGCGCCTCTTCATCCATCTCGCGGAGGCGGTCGATGGAGGGGCAGGCGTGGGCCAGTTCGCGGGCCGTGGCTGCGCCGACGTGGCGGATGCCGAGGGCGAAGAGCAGGCGGGCGTAGCTCTGCTTTTTGCTCTTTTCGAGCGCGTCGAGCACGTTTTGCGCCGATTTGGCAGCCATGCGGTCGAGGCCCGCGAGCTGCTCCTGAGTAAGACTGTAAAGGTCGCCCGCGTCGCTCACGAGGCCACGATCGACGAGCTGCGTAACAAGCGACTCGCCGAGGTTCTGGATGTCGAGGGCGTTGCGCGAGGCGAAGTGCAGAATGCGGCCTCGCTTCTGCGCGGGGCATCCCTCCTCGTTGGGGCAATACCAGTTCACCTCGCCTTCGGGCCGCTCCAGCCTGGTGCCGCAAACCGGGCACTCCGACGGCACTTCGATTTCGGCGGTTTCCGCCGGGCGTTCGTCGAGCACGACGCTGACCACTTTCGGAATTACTTCGCCCGACTTTTCGATCATAACGTGGTCGCCAATGCGCACGCCAAGCCGTTTGATTTCGTCGAAGTTGTGCAGGGTCGAGCGCGACACGATCGATCCAGCGAGCCTGGTCGGCTTGAGTTCGGCCACCGGCGTGATGGTGCCGAGCCGCCCGACCTGGAACACCACGCCTTGCAGCACGGTCTTGGCCTGCTGCGCCGGGTACTTGTAGGCAATCGCCCAGCGCGGACTTTTGGCGGTCGCGCCGAGCCGCTCCCACAGGCTGACCTCGTTGAGCTTGAGCACCACGCCGTCGGTTTCGTACGGCAGCGTCCAGCGCTTCTCCGACCACTCGGCGATGAAGTCGGCAATCTCGTCCATCCCTTTGCAAAGCTTAGCCGCCGCGCCGGTCATGAAGCCCATGCTTTTGAGCTGCTCCAGCCGCTTCAGGTGCGTGGGCGCTTCGCCGTCGTACCCCTTGAGATAGTAGGCCACGAACGACATCCGGCGCCGCGCGACCTCCGCCGAGTCCTGCAACTTGAGCGTGCCGGCGGTGGCGTTGCGCGGGTTGGCGAAACGCTCCTCCTCCGGGCGCTCCTCGTTGAGCCGCTCGAAATCGTCCTTGCGCATATAGACCTCGCCGCGCACCTCGATTTCGCCGCTCAATGCTGTGCCGAAAAGCGGCAGATCGGGCATTTCGAGCCGAAGCGGAATCGACGGGATTGTCCGGAGATTGGCCGTGATCTCGTCGCCTTGCCGACCGTCGCCACGCGTGGAGCCGCAAACGAGCAGACCGTCGCGGTAGAGCAAGCTGATCGCCACACCGTCATACTTCAGCTCGGCGACGTACTCCGGCGTACCGCCGCCCTCGGCTGCCACCAGCTTTTCGACGCGATTGCAGAAGTCGGCCACCTCCGCGATGGAGTAGGTGTTCGAAAGACTGAGCATCGGGTCGCGGTGCACAACCGTCGGAAACTCCTTGGTGATGCCGCCGCCAACACGCTGCGACGGGCTGTCGGGCGTCACCAGCTCCGGGAACTCCTTTTCGAGCATAATCAACCGTTTAAGCAGCTTGTCGAACTCGAAATCCGAAATCTCCGGTTTGGCTTCGAGGTAGTAGAGGCGATTGTGGCGTTCGATCTCCGCGCGAAGCTTGCCGATTTCCTGTTGTGCTTTCGCTTTATCCATCGATGTTAACCGCGTTTTTCGTTCTGCGATATTGCCCATCCGGCAAGGTTTTTCACGAAGCCGACCGACCCGCCCACGCCGAGTTTGTTCCAGGTCGCCTTGAGGATTTTGGGGTAGCGCCACGCCACCTTGAGCATCACCGTCACCAGCTCCTCGACCTTCATCTCGTCGCGGAACATCGCCTGCCGGTAGCGCTGCGGCAGCTCGTCGAGCACAATCATCACCTCGTTCATCATCTCGTTGACGAAGCCGGGCTCGTCGGTCTCCGGGTCGTAGCACATGTACTTCATGAGAGTTGCCATCGAGGCCACGTTCGGCTCGTAAGCGCTTATGTTAGCCAGCTCAGCCGCGCCGAGTCGGCCTTCGCGCATGGCGCGGTCGAGACCGGAGGTCATGCGGTCGAGGTTGCGCACCACCGAGCCGAAGCCGCAGAAGGTGAGCGGCGAGGCGAGCGAGGCCGCGTCGCCGAGCAGCGCGATGCGCTCGCCGGAGACCACGCGCGTACATCCCGCGCCGTCGTGAAAGTACGCCGGGATGATGCCGAAAACGGGCCGGTGAATCGTGAAATTCGGCCCCGGCTTTTTGTACTCCGGCAGCTTGCGGAAGTACGCCTCGAAAAGGCCGAGCAACGACTTGTCATTCGGCGAATCGACCTTGTCGTAAAAGAAGAGGTAGGTGATGTACTCGTCGCCCTTCGCCGGGAACCCCTCCCAGATGAGCTGCCGCCCGCGTTTGCCGGAGACCTCCGCGTCCTCGGTGCTGGCGAGAATTTCGCCCACCTCGAAATCGGCGTTCTCGAACCCACTCGCGATGGTGCCGACCGTCGGGCAGACGTGCGTTTGCGGGCGGCCCCGGTTGAGCTGCATCGCCACCGGCGAAACAATGCCCATCGCATCCACAAGCACCTGCGTCCGGAAGTAGCGAGGCTTGCCGGACAACTCCTCGACCTGCACAACGAGGTGATCCGGGAACTGGTAGCAGCAAACGAAGCTGGTGTGGCCAAGCACCTTTGAACCACCACCCGCGAGCACCTTTTTGCAAGCCATGCCAAGCAGCCTGTCGGCATCGACCGCACAGTCGAGCACTTCGTCCATATAGAGCCGCTTGCGCCTTTCGGCGGGCGCGTGGAACTCCACCCAGCCGGTTTTGTACATTCGAACGATGGTCGAGTCCAGCTCTTCGCTGGTGAACACTCCGGTGTCGGCGAGGCGCAGCAGCTCGCCACGCGAGATATTCCAGTCCCGCGTGGTGCGCCCCGGCTCGGCCCGGTCGATCACCAGTACCTTGCGCCCGTACTTTTTCGACATCACCGCCGCGTGCAAAAGGCCGAGCGTGCCTCCAGCGTAGAGAATATCGCACGCCTCCTCGACGCAGGCGTCAACTGGAAGTCGCGAGCCGGCAAGAATCACGTCGGGTACCGGAAGATCGAGCTTCTCCCAGTAGCGGTCGATAGCGAGAATCGAGCGCAAGTGCTTCTCACCATCCGGCAGAGCGCTAAAGTTTTGATAAACAAGCGGATGGGTATTCCTGATCTGTTCGAGCATGGATCGGTTCTCCGTGGTTTCAGGCGGTTGCTTGCCGGGGTGTGCGCGAATCGCTCTCGATCTTGCCGTCAACGAGGTGAATGCGGCGACCCGCACGATTGGCGAAATCTTCGTCGTGGGTGACGACAATCACGGTTTGGTTCAGTTCGCAATTCAGGCGGGCGAAAAGTTCATACACGTTATTGGCCGAGCGCGAATCGAGGTTGCCGGTCGGCTCGTCGCCGAGCAGCACCTTCGGTTCGTTGGCCAGCGCCCTGGCAATCGCCACGCGCTGCTGCTGTCCGCCGGAGAGCTGGTTGGGCTTGTTGGTGTATTTGTCTTCGAGGCCAACCATGTCGAGCAGCTTCATCGCCCGCTCGCGAATCTCCTTCTTGCCATACTTGCGGCGAATCAGCATTGGCATCATGACGTTATCGACCGCGCTGAACTCCGGTAAAAGAAAGTGGAACTGGTAGATAAAGCCGATCTTCCGGTTGCGGATGACGGTCATCTCCGCCTCGTCGAGGCCGGTAATCTCCTGACCGTCGAGCCACACCTTGCCAAAAGTCGGCTTGTCGAGGCCGCCCATGATGTAGAGCAGCGTCGATTTGCCCGATCCGGACGGCCCGGTAATGGCCACAAATTCACCTTCGAAAATCTCCAGCGAAAGGTTGGGAAGGATCGTCTGGCGCACATCCCTCGACAGTTCGAGTTCCTTGCGGATTCCTTTAAGCCTGAGAATCGTTTCAGCCATCGAGTTGGGTCTGGTTCATCGTTACGGATCACGCCCCCTCCATCGAAATCGAAATCAGACTCCTCTTCCCCGGGCGCTCTGAAGTATAAGAAAAAAGCGCCGTTTATTACCCGGCAACAACTGCGCTGAACAAGAAGTCAGATCAGGAGCCTCCATTCCACCCGACAATCCATCGCGCCGGGACACTTTTGCCAATGTCAGGAAGAATTCGTTATTTCCCGTAAAACATACCGAAAACAGGCGCGACAACATATCCGTAAGTTTTTCAAAGCCATAGCGACGCGCAACACAAATATTCTTAGGATTAATCGCATTAATCCCTAAATTTATCAGGATTATTGACCAAAACAACGAAAACAGAACAATTACGCGGACGACACAGAAATTCCAGAACCTGCGCTTTACGCTATAACAGAAATCACATAACGTTCTAAAATATTCACGAATGTACAGCCTCACCCCCGACAGCGAAATCGAGCGATATATCGAAGAAGACGTGCCTTATGGCGACTTGACCACCACCCTGCTCGGCATCGGCGATGAACCGGGCGAGATAACCTTCACCACGCGCGACCGGACGGTGCTCTGTTGCACCGAGGAGGCCGGGCGGGTGCTCGCGAAGTGCGGTGCCGAGGTGCTCTCGATGCTTCCGTCCGGCACGATTGCTGCGCCGGGCACGGAGATTCTGAGAGCTTCCGGCCCGGCGGCGGCGCTGCACGCGGGCTGGAAGGTGGCGATGAACCTGCTCGAATACGCCTCCGGCATCTCGACGCGCACCGCGACCATCGTCGAACGCGCCCGCGCCGCCAACCCCGGCATCAACGTCGTCACGACGCGCAAATCCTTTCCCGGCACCAAAAAGATCGCCATGAAGGCGATCATGGCAGGCGGCGCGTTTCCCCACCGCCTCGGCCTCTCCGAATCGATCCTTGTCTTCAGCCAGCACACCGTCTTTCTTGGCGGACTCGATCCGTTCCTCGACAAGCTCTCCGATCTGAAAAAGCTCGCGCCGGAACAGAAAATTCTCGTCGAGGCGGACAGCGCCGTCGAGGCGCTCCGCATCGCGGCGGCGGGCGCGGACGTGGTGCAGGTGGACAAGATGCCGGTCGCCGAACTCGCGGCGCTGGTCTCGGAAATCCGCAGCCGCTTTCCCGGCGTGGCAGTCTCGGCGGCCGGCGGCATCAACGGCGAAAACGCCGCCGCGTACGCCGCCACCGGCATCGACATCATCGTGCTCTCCTCGGTTTACTTCGGCAAACCTGCCGACATTTCGACCTCGATCTTGCCAGTAAAATCCAACTGACAAACCCGAATCATGCAAACCTTGAAGCACTTCATCCGCGCCATCGGCATCGCGCTCAACGTCGTCATACTGACGAGCATACCGGCGCTTGCCGGACAGATCAACCCAACCTCTCCGTGGCGACGAGCCTCAAAGACGCCATCAACGAGATGACCGACGTGTACACGAAATCTCATCCGGGCACGACCTTCCAGAAAAACTATGCTCCTGCGGGGGCGCTCGCCAAGCAGATCGAACAGGGCGCTCCGGCGGACCTTTTCATTTCGGCAAACGTCAAGTGGATGAACTACCTGAAAGAGAAGAACCTCGTCGATGCAGCGAGCATCCGCACCTTCGCCTTCAACGACCTGGTGTTCGCGGGCGCGACCACGCAGAAAATCAAGAGCATGAGCGACCTGACCAGGCTCGGCAAAATCGGCATCGGCAGCCCAAAAAGCGTGCCCGCCGGAAAGTACGCGATCAGGCTATCGTGAAAGCCGGACTCAAACAGACGCTCGCGGGCAAGCTCATCATAGCCAAGGGTGTGCGCGAAAGCCTGATGTACGCCGAGCTTGGCGAGGTTGACGGCTCCTTCGTCTATCGCACCGACGCGCTCATGGCGAAGAAAGCCCGGATACTTTTCACCGTGCCCGCAAACCTTTATCCCGAAGTCGTCTATCCGGTTGCGCTGACCGTCGCTGGCGCGAAAAACGCCGACGCCAAAAGCTTCTATGCCTGGCTGAAGGGCAAAGAGGCCACGGCGATTCTGAAGAAATATGGCTTCACCGTGAAGTAAAAAGCCTCAGCGACAAACCATGCACCTGACGCCCGAAGATTTCTCGGCCATTGCGCTCTCGATGAAGGTCGCTGTCACCGCCACGGCGCTCTCGCTGCCGTTCGGCTTCGCGACGGCGTGGGTGATGGTCTTCAAGCGCTTTCGCGGCAAGGTGCTGCTCGAAGTGCTGGTCAACCTGCCACTCACCCTGCCACCGGTGGTGATCGGCTACTTCCTCTTGCTCATGCTGGGGCGCAACGGCTGGATCGGTCAGGCGCTTTCGTCTGTCGGCATCGAGCTGGTCTTCACCTGGAAAGCCGCCGTGCTCGCCTCGGCCACGGTCGGCTTTCCGCTGCTGGTGCGCTCGATCCGGCTCGGCATGGAGTCGATTGACCAGCAGCTCATCGACGCCTCGCGCAGCCTCGGCGCGCCGTGGTACGACACGCTCGCAACAGTCATTTTGCCGCTCTCGTTCCGGGGCATGGTGGCCGGATCATCGCTCATGTTCGCCCGCAGCCTCGGCGAATTCGGCGCGACGATCATCGTGGCGGGCAACATTCCCGGCCTCACGCAAACCATTCCGCTCGCCATCTACGACTACGCCAGCTCCCCGGCGGGCACCTCGATGGCCCTCTCGCTCTGCCTGGTCTCCATCGCGCTCTCGGTCTCCGTGCTCTTTTTGCACGAACTGATCGGCAAAAAACTTGAACACGGAGGAAAAGCGTGAAGCTCTGCATCGACATCGAAAAGAGGCTGGGCGACTTTTCCCTGAAGCTAAAAACCGAAATTTCGGGCGAGCGGGTCGGCATCTTCGGCGCATCAGGCAGCGGCAAATCGACGCTCGTGCATCTGATTGCGGGATTGATAAAACCTTATGCAGGAGAGATTTACCTCGACGATACGTGCCTGTTCAGCAGCCGGAAAAAGATCGATCTCTCACCCGAAAAGCGGCGTATCTCAATCGTGTTCCAGCAAGCGACGCTCTTTCCGCACCTCGGCGTCAAGTCGAACCTGCTCTACGGCTACAAGCGCTGCCGCCCTTCGGAACGGCGTATCAGGCCAGAGGCGATCATCGAGGTGCTCAATCTGGGGCATCTGGTCGGTCGCGGCGTGGGCAAGCTCTCCGGCGGCGAAAAACAGCGCGTAGCATTGGGCCGCGCCGTGCTCGCAAACCCGCGCCTGCTCGTGATGGATGAGCCGCTCTCGGCGCTCGACGACTCGCTCCGCTACCAGATCATCCCCTACCTGCGCAGCGTCAGCGCGGAGTTCGGCATTCCGTGCCTCTTCATTTCGCACTCGCTGACCGAAATGCAGCTCATGACCGAACGGGTGCTGGTCGTCCGCGACGGGCGGCTGGCGGGCATCTCGACCCCCGACGAGCTGGCCCGAACCGGCATGGCCACCAACCCGCGCGGCTACCTCAACCTGCTCCGCCTCGACGGCGCGACACAGAAAGACGGCCTCTTCCACTACCCGTGGGGCAACGGCCACCTTATCATTTCGGAAGGTCGCACCGGCGAGGAGTCGCTGTTTGAACTCTCCTCGCGCGACATCATCCTCTTCAAGCAGCACCCCGAAGCCATCAGCGCCCGCAACCTGCTCGAATGCCGTGTCGCCGAACTCTTCGACTCGGACGGGCGAAAAGGCGTGGTGCTCGAATCGGGCGGTAAAACGCTTGTCGCAGAAATCGTCCGCTCTGCCGCCGAAGAACTCGGCATCGCGCCCGGCACGATGCTCTTCGCCGCAATCAAAGCCTCGGCGTTTCGGAGAGTGAGCTGACCATCCGTGCCTCCCCCGTGTAACCCTCACGCCCCGCGCGTTCCCACCACGGCAAAGACCAGACGGTTTCGGCATCCAGAGCACCGTGCCCGCCAGATTTCCGATACCGTTCGGGCACCAGAACAGGGCCGTCATACAGTAAACCAAGTCAGCTTTACAGGACGGCAAAGGACGAGTACGCAACAGCGTGTTTTCATCGAACGGTTATGGCAGCGCGCCAAATATTGAGTACCTTTCCCTGAATGCAACTGACGATGGCCTCGAACGCTACAGAGGTTTGAAGCAGTAGTTCAACGGCTACAAGGAAGCTTGCCTCAAACGCACTCATCACAGCAATTGCTCACAGGCTGATGGAACAAACCATGGAACCCCATGCCGGGAAAAAACCGCGATAGTAAACAGTGGGATCGGCAGATTGAGCAGCCGCAGGAAGAGGAGCTTCGTTTGCAGAAGAGGCACGCAGAACATGGCGCATGGTTGTTCCTGCTGGCGGTGCTTCTGTTAGTGGCTGGCATCCGGTACCATTTGCTCAACGTCCCAATGGAGCGTGATGAGGGTGAGTACGCCTATGGCGCACAGCTGATGCTCCAAGGACTACTTCCCTACGAGCACCTCTACAGCATGAAGCTGCCCGGCATCTATGGGGCGTACGCTTTGGTGCTCTCGATCTTCGGACAAACACACACCGGCGTACATGCAGGTCTGTTGCTCATAAACGCCATAACTTCCATTCTCATCTTTCTGCTTGCGCGCCGCCTGATCAACCCCCTGACCGGCCTTGCTGCGGCGGGAAGCTTTGCCGTACTGTCAGTAAGCCCGTCGGTTCAAGGCGTTTTCGCAAACGCGGAGCATTTCGTCATTGTGCCCGCAGTGGCGGGCTTCCTGATACTCCTTATCGCACTCGAAAAAAGGCGATGGTGGCTGTTCTTCGCAGCGGGCCTTCTTCTTGGACTGGGCTTTGTCATTAAACAGCACGGGTTCGCCTTTATCCTGGCTGGCATCGTGATATTTTTCACTCAATACCCAGGCGGACGGCCGTTCTCCTGGAAGCCTCTTGGCTGGCACGCGCTTGCCTTGTGCAGTGGCATACTGCTACCTTACGCCGTGGTCTGCATAATCTTTCTGGCCTCCGGCTCATTTGCTCAATTCTGGTTTTGGACCTTCAAATATCCGAGAGCATACATCAGCGAACTATCTTTTAAAGACGGATTATACAACTTCCTGAACAACTTTGGTCTGATACTGAGAGACAGTTGGCCATTATGGTTCTTGGCATACATCGGCTTGCGGCCTCCCATCTGGAACAAAGATGAGCGGAAGTCTCGGACACTCCTCCTGATCTTATCGCTATTTTCGGCTCTTCGCAGAATATCGTGGAAAGATGTGGCTGTAATGGGTAACTTGGCGTAGTCGTGCAATTCAAGCAAGCTAACCACATTGATCCGCCCATGCAGAGCCTGTCAAGCCATTACCACCAACTGTTAGGTCTTCCCTCAAACTGGGAAGTCGAGAACGTCAACTTGTCGATGAGTAGCCGGCAAGTGGAGATCAGACTGGCCTTTACCGGCAAGCAGGGCGAGTGTCCAATCTGCGGCCAATCATGCCTCATCTATGACCATGCCGCTGAGCAGCGGTGGCGTCATCTTGATACGATGCAGTTCGAGACGATCCTGGTGGCCCGTTTGCCTCGTTGCCAATGCAAGGAGCATGGAGTCAAAACCGTTCAGGCGCCATGGGCGGCACGGCATTCTCGTTTCACGTTGCTGTTCGAGAGCTTCGCCGTCGAGCTGTTGTTGCACTGTGCCAATATCAAGGCGGCGTCGCGCCTGTTGCGCTTGAACTGGCATACCGTCAATCAAATCATGCGACGCGCCGTTCAGCGAGGATTGGTTCGCCGGAAAACCGAAACCGTCGAGTATCTGGGCATCGATGAAAAAAGCTTCAAGGCGGGCCAGCATGACGTCACAACGCTGACTGATCTCGGCGAAAGGCGCGTGCTTGAGGTGGTCGAGCATCGCACGACCGAGGCGACCAAAGAGCTGCTTGCATCGCTGAACGACAGCCAGCAAGCAGGGGTCAAGGCGGTCTCGGTCGATATGTGGAAACCCTTTATCCATGCCGTTCAAGAGCTGTTGCCGAAGGCCGATCTGGTGCATGATCGCTTTCATATCAGCAAGTATCTCAATGAGGCTGTCGATCTGGTGCGTCGCAAGGAGTGTCGCCAACTCGACAAGGCCGGAGACAAACGCCTGATCGGCTCAACATATGTCTGGCTGCGTAATCCGGAAAACATGGGTGAGCAGCAACAGGCCGAGCTGGGCAAGCTGATGGACGCGGAGTTCAGAACCGGGAAGGCGTGGTCGTTGAAAAATATGTTTCGAGCCTTCTGGCAGCTTGGTTGCGCTGATGCCGGGACGTTTTTTTTCGAGTACTGGTCGAAGCGGATCGATGAGGTTGGTCTGGTTCCGTTGACGAAGGTCAAAGAGCTGCTTCAGCGCCATTTCGGCAACGTCTTGACCTGGTTCAAACACCCGATCACCAACGCAGTTTCCGAAGGCTTGAACAGCAAGATTCAGATCGTCAAGGCCTCTGCAAGAGGGTTTCACCGGTTCGAGAGTTACCGAATCCGGATTTTGTTTTACTGCGGAAAACTCAACATGGCTATCGGATCATGACGTAACCCAGCGCTCCTTTACCCACGATATTCTGCGAAGAACCCTATTTTCATTTCTCGCTATTTGTCCCGGGCTCTTCTTTCGACCTCACTACTTTGTACTCCTGTTACCAGTTGTTTCAATATGGGCTGGTTTGGGCGTGAATTCTTTGACAGCTATCCTGCAAAGCCGCGTGTCGAACTTGAGCAGGTTCAGCATCGGGGTGCTCATTGCCGGACTTGTCATGGCTTTCACCCTGTTCCAACAGCGTGCATTTCTCTTTTGGATGAGCCCTTACGCTGCCAGCCGCTTTACCTACGGCCTGAATCCCTTTCCAGAGTCCCTTGAAATTGCCGATTACATCAGATCCCATACCGGGAAAAATGAATACGTTGCCGTCATCGGATCCGAACCCCAGATTTACTTTTACTCCAGGCGGCGTGCCTCCACAGGCTATATTTACACCTATGCCATGATGGAAGGTCATGACTTTTCCCTGGAAATGCAGGAACAGATGGCCCGCGAGATAGAGAATGCTCAACCAGCATATATCGTTTACATTGATCCTGCGTCTATTCCTGCCTCATGGTCGCCAAGTAAAGATTCTCATTGGCAACTTTTCAAATGGTTCAAACAGTACAAGGCTCAATATTACACACGTGCAGGACTGATCGAAATATTCAGAGACAAGTCCCGCTATCGATGGGGCGCAGAGGCGCTTGGCGCACCGCGCTCGAAATGGTGGATAGAAGTCCTAAAACGAAAAGCCTCGGCAAATTCAGTTGAAAGTCGAGTGAATACGCGCAATAAGCCGGAAAACTCTCACTCGACCTTTCCAGCTAAGGGGGTCTGTAAGATAAAGTGTGTAAACGGTCGTAGTTTCCTATCATTGAAAAAGGAGCAAAACTATGACCAGAAAGAAAAACAAGACCCCGGACATTCAGGGCGAGCTGATCGGGCAGCTTCTGCGAGAAAGCGGCAGCCCCCAAGCCCTTTTTGACAAAGGTGGCCTGTTCGACCAGTTCAAAAAGCGCTTAATCGAAAAGGCACTCGAAGGTGAACTGGATGAACACCTCGGCTATCCCAAGCACACCCCGATCGTCCCGAATAGCAGGAACAGCCGTAACGGTTACGGCAGTAAAACGATCAGTTCACCATCCACCCCCCGCGCGACCGCAACGGCAGCTTCGAGCCGCAACTGATCCCGAAGCGCCAGACGCGCTTCAAGGGCTTCGACGACAAAATCCTGGCCATGGACGCCCGCGGCATGAGCGTCCGCGACATGCAGGCCATGTTGCTGGAACTCTACCAGGTCGAAGTCTCCGAAGCGCTCATCAGCAGCGTGACCGACGCGGTGCTCGACGACGTACGCGCCTGGCAGAACCGCCCGCTCGAGGCGCTCTATCCCATCGTCTCTTTCGACTGCATTGTCGTCAAGGGCCGTCAAGACGGACGGGCCTGTAACAAAGCTGTTTATCTGGCCTTAGCCATCACCATGGATGGCCACAAGGAGCTGCTGGGACTGTGGATTTCGCAGAACGAAGGGGCCAAATTCTGGCTTAGCGTCATGACCGAACTCAAAAACCGGGGCGTCGAGGACATCCTGATTGCTGCCGTTGACGGGCTGGTCGGCTTTCCGGACGCCATCGCCGCGGTGTTTCCGAAAACCGAGGTGCAGCTGTGCATGGTGCACATGGTGCGCAACTCCGTCAAATACGTATCGTGGAAAGATCGCAAAGAGTTCTGTGCCGATCTGAAAACGATTTACGGCTCACCAACCGCCGAGGCCGCCGAAGTGGCATTGCACCTCTTCGCCGACAAATGGGACGGCAAATATCCCTCGGTCAGCAAGCTCTGGCAGCGGCATTGGGAGCACATCATCCCGTTTTTCGATTATCTGCCAGAAATCCGGAAGGTCATTTACACGACCAACGCCATCGAGTCGCTGAACCGCTCGCTGCGCAAAGTGCTGAAAACCAAAGGCTCGTTTCCGACTGACGAATCGATTATCAAGCTGATCTATCTTGCCATGCAGAATATTGCCAAAAAATGGACGATGCCAATCAAAAACTGGGGGGCGGTCATCAATCAGTTTTCCATTAAATTCGAGGGAAGGGTGCCTCTATGAAAACGACCGTTTACACACTTAGCTGAACAGGCTCAGCTAAGGGAATAAGTAAAAACAATTTGCTCTTGTACAACAGGTGCCCTATAATTGGGAAGGGTCTTACTCAAAAGGCGCTATCGAGGTCAAATTTATAGACTCACGCAGATACAGCTCTTTAAAAAGAAGAAAAGCAATGGATAAGAAACCGAGCATTTTAATTTTTATAGTTGCTTACAATGCGGAGAGTACGATTGAGAACGTCCTGATGCGCATTCCTGCTGACCTGCTCGATGATTTTGATGCCGAAGTGCTCGTTATAGATGACCAATCTTCTGATGATACTGTATTACGCTGCGCTGAGACAATACAAAGCGGGAAAATCAGATTCAAGACCAATGTTCTGGTAAACCCCGAAAACCAGGGATATGGCGGAAATCAGAAGGTAGGCTACCAATACGCTATTGAGCATGATTTCGACTGTGTAGCACTACTCCATGGCGATGGGCAATATGCTCCGGAATACTTGAGAGATCTCATAACACCGGTTACAAAGGGAGAGGCCGAGGCAGTATTTGGTTCGAGAATGATGACACCTTTTGGCGCACTAAAAGGAGGGATGCCCGCCTACAAGTTTGTAGGCAACAAAATTCTGACTTTGTTTCAGAATATCATGTTAAAAACCTCTTTAAGCGAATTTCACTCAGGCTACAGAGCATACTCCGTAAAAGCATTGAAGCAAATCCCGTTTCATTTAAATACGCCCGATTTCCATTTCGATACTGAAATAATAATCCAGCTGATTCTTTGGGGCTTCCGTATCGCAGAACGCCCGATTCCAACCTATTATGGTGATGAAATCTGTTATGTGAATGGTCTCAAATACGCTTTAGATGTAGTCATTACCACAACGAAAGCACGTATGCAGCGCCTTGGTCTTTTTCACGAATGCAAATACGAAGTTATTCATCCGCATAATAGTAACGGTTATCCTGAGGCAAAACTATCCATAAAAAGTCCAAGCGGCAACCGCATTTGAGCCATTGGGGACGCGAACCCTGAATAATACGCCTTTTACAGCCTTCAAGCTGCAACAGATAATGACTCTTGAGTGATTACCGGCATTTTGTGATTTATGATGCTGGTATGCCTGCCAACAGTTTTTGGTTAGCGTTCACGGCACTTTGGCGACACAACTTACGGCACACTCACAAACTGATCTTCGCAGGCGCGGCACTGGCCGGAGCGCCTGTCATCGATGCTGTCGTTGCACGACGATACGTCATCCACAACAGACTGCAAAGCACCAGCGGCCCCACCTGCACGTTCAGATGCGCAATGATCTGTACCATCATCAGCAGCGGCAGCAACCACGCCGCCGCGAGCACTGCGCGCTCGCCACGCTGCCAGCCGTAGCGCAACCCGTCCAATGCCAGCCAGGCGATCGGAAAGGCCAGCCACGCCAGGTCGTAAAACAATACATACGGGCTAACCAGAAACGTTGCCGTCATCAGGGATGCTCCACGAAGGTTCCGGTTCTGACAATTGCGCCAGACGCGCCAGACGGCGATCACGGCCACCACAGCAACGATGAAATGAGCGACATACGCCCAGGTGACGGGCGTGCCGAGCAGACGCATGAACGCAAATACTGAGGGCATTTTACTCCAGAGAAGAGATCCGTTTTCAAGACATAAATGCCGGGCATCGCCCAGACTCGCAAGAAACGCTTTCAGCACAGCGGTTCCCAGAATTGCCGTTCCAACCGCCATAAAGGTAATCGCCGTCACGGCAGCGGTTATCAACGTCCGCCACGCCCCAATGGCGAGTAGCGCCACCGGAAAGAGCATCGCAAGATGCGGTTTGATGGCAAGCAGGCCGATGAACACTCCCGCCAGAACAGGACGTCGCTCAAGATTGAGCAATGCCGCGCCGGCAAGTGCGGCGGTCAGAAATCCGTTCTGGCCATCAAAAAAGTTCATCCACAATCCGGAGAAACCGGCCAGGCACCACATCGCCGTCTTATCGCGAATGATGCGGCGAAACACCAAAAGATAGCCGCCCAGCGTTGACAACATGAAGCTCCAGTATGCTGCCGCGTACGGCAGTAACGCCAGGGGCAGAATAAGAAGGTAGTATGAGGGCGGATAGAACCATCCATAAACATCCTGCGGGCCGGGTTCTGCAATTTGCTGAGCCTTGATGAGTGAAGGTATGCTGTAGGCATCCAGTGCATGTCCTGTCAAGGCAAGATGCGATGCAGCCCAGGCCAGGACAAAGTCGCCGGTAACCATATGTTTTGACGTTACCACCAACCCTACGCCAATTCCGAAGAAGAGCGCCAGAAAGATGCGGGAATAAAATATGAGGCGCTCCCGGTTCAGCCAGTGCGCGTCTGCGTTCATGGTCTTTCTCTCTGCTGCGTGTTCGGATTTTTTTGCCATTGTCGAAGTGTTCGCCAGAGAATAACATCGCTTACTGTACAGTCTCGAACTGATCTTCGCAGGCGCGGCACTGGCCGGAGCGCCTGTCATCGATGCTGTCGTTGCACGACGATACGTCATCCACAACAAACTGCCAAGTACCAGTGGACCTACCTGCACTTTCAGCATTGCAGCTATCAGAACCATCATCAGCGGCAGCAACCACGCCGCCACAAGCACTTCGCGCTCTCCGCGCAGCCAGCCGTTGCGCAGACCATCCAATGCCAGCCAGGCGATGGGAAAGGCCAGCCATGCCAGATCGTAATAAAATGCGTATGGGCTGACCAGAAACGTTGCCGTCATCAGAACTGCGTTACGAAGGTTCCGGTTCCGGCAATGGCGCCAGACGCGCCAGACGATGATCACGGCCACCACAGCGACGGCAAACTGGACAGCATATGCCCATGTGGCGGACGTTCCTAGCAGGCGCAGAAACGCAAACACCGAGGGGACTTTATTCCAGAGAAGATGGGTGTTTTCCATAAACAGACGCGCATCGCCCAGACTCGCAAGAAACGCTTTCAGCACAGCGGTTCCCAGAATTGCCGTTCCAGCAGCCATAAAGGTAATCGCCGTCACGGCAGCGGTTATCAACGTCCGCCACGCCCCAATGGCGAGTAGCGCCACCGGAAAGAGCATCGCAAGATGCGGTTTGATGGCAAGCAGGCCGATGAACACTCCCGCCAGAACAGGACGTCGCTCAAAATTGAGCAATGCCGCGCCGGCAAGTGCGGCGGTCAGAAATCCGTTCTGGCCATCAAAAAAGTTCATCCACAATCCGGAGAAACCGGCCAGGCACCACATCGCCGTCTTGCCGCGAATGATGCGGCGAAACACCAAAAGATAGCCGCCCAGCGTTGACAACATGAAAGTCCCGTATGCTGCCAGGTACGGCAGTAACGCCAACGGCAAAATAACAAGGAAGTACGAAGGCGGATAAAACCATGGGTAAGAAACTTTTGCAGCCGGCACACCAATTTGCTGAGCCTTGAAAAGCAAAGGAATGTTGTAGGCGTCTTGAGCATGCCCTGCCAGAGCAAGATACGATGCACCCCAAAATGCAATAAAATCTAAACCGAGAGGGTGCCCTCCTGCGTCAACCATATTTTTTGAAAAATAAACACCCCCTATACCGTAGATAAGGAATAGAGCAAGAAGCAGGCTGGAATAAACTTTGAGGTGCTTCCAGTTCAGCCAGTGCGCTTGTGTTTTCATAGCATTTCCTGCCA
Organism: Chlorobaculum tepidum TLS; assembly: GCF_000006985.1. Classification (NCBI taxonomy): domain Bacteria; kingdom Pseudomonadati; phylum Chlorobiota; class Chlorobiia; order Chlorobiales; family Chlorobiaceae; genus Chlorobaculum; species Chlorobaculum tepidum. Next base: position 462,471 of record NC_002932.3, on the reverse strand, counting down.
TTGTGTGTTTGGATATTTTCCAGCATCGTTGGAGTGCCTTACAAAGCCAGGCATAGCAAGTTCTCTTTACGGTAGCGGCTCAAACTGATCAGCATAAGCGTCGGTTGCCATACCACCCATCATCGATGCCGCATTGGCCCGACGCACCGTAATCCACAACAGACTGCAAAGCACCAGCGGCCCTATCTGAAATTTTAGAGCCCCGGCTATTGGACTCATCAGCAACGGCATCAACCATGCCGCCACAAGCGCTTCACGCTCTCCACGCAGCCAGCCGTTGCGCAACCCGTCCACTGCCAGCCATGCAATCGGAAAGGCCAGCCATGCCAGATCGTAATCATACGCGTACGGGCTGACCAGAAAGGTTGCCGTCATCAGGGCTGCTCCGCGCAGGTTCCAGTTCTGACAATGACGCCAGACCTGCCAGACAGCGATCACCGCCACCGCTGCAACGATACAATGAACAACATACGCCCAGGTGACGGGCGTGCCGAGCAGGCGCAGAAACGCAAACACCGAAGGCATTTTCTTCCAGAGAAGAGATCCGTTTTCAAGACATAAATGCCGGGCATCGCCCAGACTCGCGAAAAACGCCTTCAGGACAGCGGTTCCAAGGGTTAGCGTACCAATAGCCATAAACGTAATTGCCGTCACGGCGGCGGTTATCAACGTCCGCCACGCCCCAATGGCGAGTAGCGCCACCGGAAAAAGCACCGCAAGATGCGGTTTGATGGCAAGCAGACCGATAAACACTCCCGCCAGAACAGGCCGACGCTCAAGGCTGAGCAGTGCTATCCCGGCGATGGCCGCGGTCAGAAAGCCGTTCTGGCCGCAATAGAGGTTTCCCCACAATCCGGAGAAACCGGCAAGACACCACATCGCCGTCTTGCCACGGACGAGACGACGCAACACCAGAAGATAGCCGCCAGAGTTGACAACATGAAGGTCCAGTATGCCACCAGATACGGCAGTAACGCCAGCGGCAGTACAACGAGGTAAAACGACGGAGGGTAGAGCCATATATAACGGCCCTTGAATGCCGGTGTAACAAGTTGTTCAGTCTTTAACAGCAAGGAACTGTTGTAGGCGTCCTGAGCATGTCCCGTCAAGGCAAGATGCGATGCCGCCCAGAATTGTATAAAGTCAGCGCCAAACGGTATCCCTTGCAGGTCATACATGTTTTTCAAGATAGCTGCACCAATGCAAGAAACAAGATATCCGGCCAGGAAGATGCCGGAATAAAGTGTGAGGCGCTCCCGATTCAGCCAATGCGCTTCGGCCTTCGTGGTCTCTCTATCTGTTACATATTCGAATTTTTTCGGCATCGTTGAAGTGTTTTGCGGAATCAGGCAAGGCGAGTTCCTATGGTACAGTCTCGAACTGCGCTGCATGGTCATCGATTGCCGTAGCCCCCGTCATCGATGTTTTCGTTGCACGACGATACGTCATCCACAGCAGGCTGCAAAGCACTATCGGCCCTATCTGCACTTTCACCGCTTCAGCTATTGGTATCATGAGGACCGGAAACAACCAGGCCGCCACCAGCACTTCGCGTTCACCACGCAGCCAGCCGTTGCGCAACCCGTCCACTGCCAGCCATGCAATCGGAAAAGCCAGCCAGGCCAGGTCATAATCATACACGTATGGACTGACCAGAAAGGTTGCCGTCATCAGGGCTGCGTTTCGAAGCTCCCAGTTCCGGCAATGACGCCAGACGCGCCAGACAGCGATCACCGCCCCCGCGGCAACGAAGAAATGAATAGCATACGCCCATGTGACGGGCGTTCCGAGCAAACGCAAAAAAACAAACATCGAGGGCATTTTCTTCCATGGAAGGCCTCCGTTTTCCAGAAACAGACGAGCATAGCCCAGATTTGCGAAAAATCCCTTCAGCACCGCAGTACCAAGGGTCGCCGTGCCAATGGCCATAAACGTGATTGCCGTCACGGCGGCGGTTATCAACGTCCGCCACGCCCCAATAGCGAGTAACGCCACCGGAAAGAGCATCGCAAGATGCGGTTTGATGGCAAGCAGGCCAATAAACAGCCCGGCCACAACCGGCCTTCGCTCAACGGCAAGGAGAGCCGCACCGGCAAGTGCTGCGGTCAGGAATCCATTCTGGCCGCAAATGAGGTTTACCCACAATCCGGAGAACGCTGCCAGACACCACATCGCAATGTTGCCACGAACGATGCGGCGAAACACCAGAAGATAACCCCACAGCGTTGAGAGCATGAAGGTCCAGTATGCTGCCACGTAAGGCAGTAACGCCAGAGGAAGCACAACAAAATAGAACGACGGAGGGTAGGCCCATATATAAGTGAACCTGAATACCGGTATTACGAGTTGTTCAGCCTTTAACAGCAGGGAATTGTTGTAAGCGTCCTGAGCATGCCCTGTCAAGGCAAGATGCGAGGCCCCCCAGAATGTTATAAAATCAGCACCAAACGGTATCCCATTCAGGCCAAACTTTTTTTTTGCAATAAAAACACACCCTAAGCCAAACACAAAAAATCCAGCCAGAAAGATGCGGGGATATATGGTAAGACGCTCCCAGTTCAGCCAATGCGCGTCCGATTTCATGACCTCTTTATCTCTTTCGTATTCCGCGATTTTTTGGGCATCGTCGAAGTGTTTTCCAGAATCAAGCGAAAAAAGTTCCGCTTACGGTACCGTTCCGAGCTGATCGTCATAGGCGTCGGTTGCAAGGGCACCAGCCATCGATGCGGCCGTTGCACGACGATACGTCACCCACAACAGGCTGCAAAGCACCAGCGGCCCTATCTGCACTTTCACCGCTTCAGCTATCACGGCCATCAGCAACGGCAACAACCAGGCTGCGACCAGCACTTCACGCTCGCCCCGCAACCAGCCGTTGCGCAAACCATCCAATGACAGCCAGGCGATCGGAAAGGCCAGCCAGGCAAGGTCGTAATCAAACACATACGGGCTGACCAGAAACGTTGCCGTCATCAGGGCTGCACCGCGCAGGTTTCGATCTTCGCAACGACGCCACACACGCCAGACGACGATTACTGCCGCTATGGCTACGGCACAATGGGCAATATACGCCCCGGCGACGGGCATTCCGAGCAAGCGCATGAACACAAAAACGGAGGGCATTTTTATCCATTCAAGAATGCCGTTTTCCAGAAACAGACGAGCATCGCCAATGCTCGCAAGGAAGCCCTTCAATACGGCGATTCCGAAAGTTGCCATACCAATAGCCATAAAGGTGACCGCTGTCACGGCAGCGGTTACCAACGTTCGCCACGCGCCAATAGCGAGTAATGCCACCGGAAAGAGCATCGCAAGATGCGGTTTGATGGCAAGCAGCCCGATGAACACTCCTGCCAGAACAGGACGTCGCTCAACGGTGAGCAGTGCCAAGCCGGCAAGTGATGCAGTCAGGAATCCGTTCTGGCCGCAGAAAAAGTTTATCCACAATCCGGAGAATGCCGCCAGACACCACATCGCGATGTTGCCACGAACGATGCGGCGAAACACCAGAAGATAACCCCACAGCGTTGAGAGCATAAAGGTCCAGTATGCTGTCACGTAAGGCAGTAACGCCAATGGCAGCACAACAAGATAGAAGGTGGGCGGGTAGAACCATGCGTAAGCAACTTTTGAAGCCGATATGGCAAGTTGCTGAGCCTTGAAAAGCAAGGGTATTTTGTAGGCGTCTTGAGCATGTCCCGTCAAGGCAAGATGCGATGCAGCCCAGAATGTCATAAAATCGTATCCAAGCGGCTTTCCTTTAATGTCAAGCATATTTTTCGACATCAGAACCCACACCAGACCAAGGATAAGGAACAGAGCCAGAAAAATTCGGGGATAAACAGTAAGACGCTCCCGGTTCAGCCAGTGCTTATCTGATTTCATGGTATCTGTTTCTACAGGTTCTGATTTACTGAGAAAAAAAGAGTCCCCACCCTGTTTTAGAGGCGCCAATTTCTTTACAAATATCTGATTTTCAAAAAAGGAATCACCGGGATATTGCGCATGTAGCGGGTTTAATGAACGCAATTTTCAGAGTTGTCCCGTAATGAAGAACCCCGCCGCAAGCAGCGGGGTATCTTGAAGGCAATACTTGAATACTTTACGCCGTAAACGGCGGGGTATTTACCCTTAGGAAATAAAGTTTTATTACCCGACAGCAGCAATATGTACGGTGGTCAGTTCGGCGGCGCACTGGAAAAAGCGTTTACGACGCTGACAAGCAAAGTTACCAGATTTTGACCGACCTGCGAAAGAGCCAGAATCGTAACCGTAGAGATCAAAGCAGCAATCAAAGCGTACTCGATCATGGTGACGCCCTTTTGTGAGTTGATACTTTTTAGCATAGTACCTCCTGATCAAAATAGTGAAGACTGTCGATTCCCGAAATTGATCATGCACTTCCTGAAAAGGAAGGGACAAAACCCGATACCCAAACCGCCAGCCCTTAGACTAAAAGGGGTGATAGCACATTATTCAAGACAGAATGGCACTGAGAAAAAACAGATAGCGTTGAGCGTGAATACCGGATAACCGTTGCCAAATCAACCTAAATCGAGTAATGAGCAGCCCACAAGCCCCACGCCAGCGCAGCTACCACAAGAGCTGGTCCAAATGGCCATTCTGCCTCGGGGCTCAGGCCTTTGAAGCGTCGCCACACCAGATACCAGACTACGGTAACCACACTACCCAACGCCACCACGTAAAGGACACCGTCAGGACCCCACCAGGCGGCCAGCGCTGCCAGAAGTTTGAGGTCACCACCTCCGATACCACTAACGCCCCTGATACGATGGAATATCCAGGCAAAACCGCCAAGCAGGACCAGCACTACAACAGCAGATGCCGCACTGACGGCCAGACTTTGCCGGGTAAACCCAGCATAGCTGCTGAGGAGGCCCGCCAACCCCAGCGGAAGAACAATCCAGTCCGGCAGCAGGGTGGTGTCCCAGTCAATGAGAGCAAGCAAAAGCAGAGTGCTGGCCAAAGCGGCCCATAGAAACGTGCCCCAGAATACCGGCTGGTTAGCGGTATCGGCTGCGGAGGCCCACAAGCCGGCGTTGACCACCGGCACCCAAATACGTCGAGCCTTCGGAACGGGTTGCTCCAGGCCGCCACCGGGGCCCTGCCATTCGTTCAGAGGAACCTGGGCACGCTGCAAAACCTTATGCGGAATAATACGGCCCAAAGACACCAGGCACACCCCTGCCCATGCACCAGCCACCCACCATGGCCAGTCTGTAAAAAAAAGATGCACCATGGGGCTGAAACTCACTTATGTTTTAAAACATCAATCAACTGAAGGATTGCCGGCCCCAGCATCACGATCAAAAGTGTCGGAAAAATAAACAGGCCGAGCGGCAGTACCAGTTTGACGGGGATTTTGGCGGCAAGCTCCTCGGCACGCTGAGTACGTTTTGTGCGCATCACTTCTGACTGCACACGTAACGATTCTGCCATGCTGGTACCAAATTTTTCAGCCTGTATGAGCATGGAAACAAGGTCATGCAACTCATCAAGAGATGTTCGCAGTGCCATGTTGCGCAATGAGTCAATGCGGGTAGCGCCGGCTCGCATTTCAAGACCGGCAAGATAAAACTCCTGAGCGAGGTCGGGGTGGGTGCGGGCCATTTCCTGCGATATACGGGCTATGGCAGCGTCGATGCTCATACCCGACTCAGTACAGACGACCATAAGCTCTATCATATCGGGCAGGCTGTTACGCATGCGTTCGACACGTTTTTTGGTGATGAAGTCCATCACTATTTCAGGCAGGTAATAACCTGCTGCTGCCGAGAGCAGCATAAAAATCAAGAAAAGAATGACGGGGAGCTTGGGCTGAGCGAAACGCAGAAACAAAAACAGCATCACCGGCAACCCAAATACGAGCAGGGTTTTAACGGCATAGTAGTATTGAGGTGCATTTTTGTTGCGAATGCCTGCCTGCAAAAACCTCGTCCGAACGGTGGAGCTTTGCCACCCCTCTTCCGGAAGCGAGAGTTTTGAGAGAATATTGATGACTGTGTCTATTTTTTGCGGTGTTGGCTTCCTGGGTGAAGCAACGTCGGCTGGGGCCCAGCGCTGGCGAACGATTTGACTCAGTCTTTTTTTGACGGTGTTACTGAGCCACCAATTGTACAACGCAAACACAACCGAAGCTACAGCAGCACCCGAGAGCACTATGGTCAAAAATTGCAGGGCGTCTAACATTGTGGACGTTGCTTGGGTTAAACCTTGATCTTAACCATGTTGTTAAGCACATACATGCCAACAAGCATGAGCCCCCCAGCGATGTAAAGAAGGGTGTGACCTTGGGGAGTGTTAAAGAGCGGCAGGATGTACCGGGGGTTTATGAGAGAGATAATAGTTGCGAATACAAATGGCATACTGCCCAGCACCAGGGCTGATATGCGCCCTTCAGACGAAAGCGTGCGAACCTTGCCACGCAACTTGAAGCGTTCGCGTATGGTTGTGGCCAACCCACCGAGCAGTTCGGCGAGGTTGCCGCCAGTTTCATGCTGTATCATGAGAGCGATAACAAAGAAACTGATATCGTTGCTACGAATACGATTAGAGAGGTGGGCGAAGGCTTCTTTGAATGGGATACCGAAGTTCATTTCATCGAAGACGGTTTTGAATTCACCACCCAAGGGATCGGGGAACTCCTTGCCAATCATACCAATGGCAGAGGAAAGACTGTGGCCGGCACGCAGTGAGCGAGAGATGTAGTCGAGCGCTTCGGGGAGTTTTGCCTCGAAAGCCATGCGCCGCTTCTTGGCCTTTCGGGATAACCACATAACAGGCATGCTGGCAATAGCGACAGCCAGCACAAGCAGGAACAGAATGTTGGTTTTGGTCAGAAGACCAGCCAGCAGCACTACCGCAAACAAGGCAAGCATAAGACCAAGGACGCTCCCTGCACTGAAAGAGCTGCGAGATTGCTGAACGAGGTTAACAAGTTTCTCAAATGCTCTGGATCGTGAACGTAACCACGTTTCAAGTTCATGCTCCTCAAGGTTCGTTAGCAAGCTGCTCGGAGCTTGCCCACCCCATTGAATAGTGGTCTGGATATTCTTCAGCCTCTGATTTTTGGATTTGTTGTTGGGATCGAAAAACCGGGACCAAACCAAATACACCAACCACATGATCAGCAGAACCGCAAAAAAAACAGATAATGATAACAAAAACGTGGTCATGATGTGCACAAAGTTTAGTCTTTGGAGTCGGGGTCAAAGATCCCTTCGCTAAGATTGAGACCGAAAGTGCGTATTTTTTCATAAACTCTGGGACGCACGCCCGTAGCTTTGAACACTCCCTGAACAGATCCGTCCGAATTAGTGCCGGTACGCTGGAAAAAAAAGATATCCTGTGTGGTAATGACATCGCCTTCCATGCCGATGATCTCCTGGATATGGGTGATCTTTCGGGTACCATCACTGAGTCGCGAAACCTGGATGATAAATTGAACCGAAGAGGCGATAAGCTGACGCAACGCCTTGCTGGGCAGATTGATACCACCAAGTCCCACAAGGTTTTCAAGTCGGGCTATCGCATCACGTGGACTATTGGCGTGAATGGTGGTGAGTGAACCATCGTGGCCGGTGTTCATGGCCTGCAGCATGTCGATCACCTCGGAGCTACGAACCTCACCCAGCACGATGCGGTCTGGCCTCATGCGCAGAGAGTTTTTCACCAGCGCGCGCATGGTGACTTCACCTTTATTTTCAATGTTTGGCGGGCGCGTCTCCAGGCGAATAACATGATCCTGCTGAAGCTGAAGCTCGGCAGTGTCTTCGATGGTGATGATACGCTCGTTGTACGGAATATAACCCGAAAGAATGTTGAGCAACGTGGTTTTTCCCGAGCCGGTACCACCTGAGATAATGATGTTGCACTTGACTTTCACCAGAGCCGACAACAGTTCGGCCATGGTTGGCGTAAGTGTTTTTTTTTCGATGAGGTCGTGCATTTGCAGAGGCACAACCGCAAAGCGCCTTATGGTAAGTGCAGGGCCGTCGAGTGCCAATGGCGGAATGATGGCGTTGACGCGCGAACCATCGGGAAGGCGGGCATCGACCATGGGGCTTGATTCATCGATACGCCGCCCCACGTGAGAGACGATCTTGTCTATGATTTTCATGAGGTGAGCATCGTCGCTGAAGCGAATGTCGGTCAAGGAAATGCATCCTTTTTTTTCTACATAGACATTCTGGTAACCGTTGACCATGATTTCAGAAATGTCAGGGTCTGCCAGCAAAGGCTCCAAAGGACCCAAACCCAGGATTTCATTTTTGAGGTCGGTCACCAATTTGCTGCGCTCCTGATGATTGAGGGGCAGCGCCTCCTCTTCGATCAATCTGGTAAGCAGCATACCCAGCTCATTGCGCAACTGATCGGCATCGAGGCTCTCTATCGAGTTGAGATCGATGCGGGTGAGGAGCTTCTGGTGCAGCTTTGTCTTGGCCGAGTAATAGTCAGGATCGCCGTTGGATTCCTTGTTTTTTTTCGCTGCTACGGGAACTGACGCTACCGGAGCCTGAACGACAGGCGCTTTCTCAGGCACATCAGCGGTCTCGGGGGCTGAGGAAGAAAAATCTGCTCCTCTTTTGAGGGAGAGATTCCAGCGAGCTATTTGATCTTTAAGCGTTCCCATATCGAGCGTTTATTAGGCCGACTGACGCCGTTGAGGTGCAAGGCCCAGTCAACGATGGTTTTGGAAAGCTGGGATTTGGGCGCAACTTTCAGCACTGACTGACCAGACAAGAGTGATTCCTGCATGGCATCCTCATCCTGAGGAATGCGCTTGCTGATTGGTCTGCCAATAACTTTTTCTATTTCATCACTGGTAATGCGAGAATTTGTGTCAGCTCGGTTAAGGATGATTTCGATGCGAGAAATTGGTTTTTCAAATTCTTTACAGAGTTTGAGCAGTTGACCCGCCCGGCGCAGCGATTGGAGTGACGGGGTGGTTACGATGCAGAGTTCATCAAGGTGTTCGAGAACCCAAACACCAACATGGTCTATAGATGCTCCAAAATCAACAATAATGTAGTCGTAAAAGCTTGCCGCAATGTGAATGAGATCGCTCACTCGCTCAGGTTCGATATTCACGATTTTTTCGAACGTTGCAGGCGAGGGAATGAGGTCGAGCGAGGGACTGATATGCTGCACCATGGTGTCGAGCAGCGACTTGTCGAGCCGGTCGCTTGCATTGGAAATGTCAGCAAGATCCTGACTGTGGGTGTTTCCGCTAAGATACATGTCAAGGTCACCAAAGGGCAAAGAAATGTCTACCGCCAGCACATGAATGTCAGGCTCCTGAGAAAGCGCAAATGCAAAGTTGGCCGCTATGCAGGAGCCGCCATCCCCCCCTTTGGCAGAGACAAATCCAAAAACCCTCTTCTGCCTGATGATCGCACCTTTGGTACGAAGAAAAGCCCTCTCGATAACCTGTTGCAGGGTTCTTTCGGAGCTATCGTCGATGACTTCACGCACACCGGCGCGCATAAGCGTCAACAACTGTTCAGGCCCTGCCTGCGGGTCCAGTACCACAATAGTAGCATGAGGCAGCGCAAGACAGAGCTTTTCCAGCTCCCAAATGAAGCCGGGATCGGTGGATTTAAAGCCAACTATGAATACAACGTCAGGGTCTTTTGCCTTGATCTGGCGAACCATCTCCCCTGACTCGCCCAGAAGTCGAGTCAGGTGGTGTTGACCCAGTTCAAGCTGCGAATCGGAAACATCCCATGGCTGTGGAGAATATGTAACTATGTTCATATACTTTTATTTGACCAAAAAGGGAGGAGTGTAAGCGCCGTAAGGGATGCCAGTGCCGTTACCGGGATGGAGACTGGGAACCATAGACTGAGGGATGAGATGACCTGTAACAACACTCTTGTTGCCATGTTTAACCACACCCGTAATATGAAAACCGGCAATCGCAATAACAGTCTGAGAAGAGTGCGTAGCAACATTGTCAACAACCGGCACAGCAACATCAACGTTGGTGGGAACACTGTCGTATACAGTCGCCTCGGTACCCGGTTGAATCCAGATGGAATCACCAATGGATAATGGAATACTATTTCCATTTTTAATCAGATCTCTTATAAATGGAACGTTGTTAGCATCTGTCTGAAAACTGGTCCATTGGCCCGAGTCGCATGAAGCGCCAGCTCCACCAGAGTAAACGCTATAGACCTGAATTTCATAGGGCTGCCCTGTTGCCGGATCCAGCTTTGGAGTGTTATGCACTGAATCCCAAAAAAGATTGAACAGACATCCGCCAATAGCCATGGGAAACAAGCCCGTACCGCCTGTTGGTGGCGATACCGCAGCAATAGCAGTAGCCTGAACTGTACCTTCAGGAATACCCAGAATCGGAGCGAAAAAAAATTTCAGGTGAGAAAGGGTAATTGTAACCTGCACAGCGGGGATATTTCCATCCCCTGTATGAGTTACCAAACCGGTATTGGAAGTAAATGACGGCGTTATGAGGTTCCAGTAGCCCGGCTGAATGGCCACATTCACATCCTGCTCTTGCCGATGTTGCCCAATCGTCTTGCCATCTGCGGAGTTGACGTCTGCAAATTCCTGCGCTTTGGCCGTAGCCGCTGACCAATTGAACGTCTGCAATGATGTGTCGATGAGTGAACCGGCGCCAGCCAGCGCAGCGGCGTCGGCCGCGTTCTGAAGTTCGGCCTTAACCAGATGGAGACGAGTCAGGTCAACCGCCAGCGCAATAAGACCAACCAATACCATCAATACCAATGCGAACAAAATGGTTACTACACCACGCTGGCTATGAAGGCGTTTGATGGAGCGTAAACGTGCCATGATTACTTAATCCTCCTCAAGCCTCATTATGGTTGTGGACGATAAGTGCAACACATCCGATAAAATGTAAATCCCCGTATAATCAATGCCGGTTGTGACGGAAACAGACCTCTGGCCATGAACGGTACCACCCAAAACCTGACATTGTATCTGAAGGTTCATGTTAGGCCCAAAATTGATCAGGTCTTGCTGGCAGACAGCGTTGGCAGCATCACAGGCTCTCTGCTGAACATTTGCATTGATTAAATTTCCATTGCTGTCGTAGTTGCTTGCATAATACAAGGCTCCGGTACGCGCTCCCTGACGGCTTGCAATGCAAAGCACGGTTTTATCGTAAAGGGCTATCGAAAAAGTAACCATCCCGAAAAGGAGAAGCAGAAAAATGGGAAGGATAAACGCAAATTCTACCATCACCGCACCCTTCTGAAATTGAGCATGCTTCGGCGCCTGCGCGTGACGCATGGCGGCGGTATTTGCGTGCATCCTGTTCATGTTATTTCGAGCCTTGAAGTTTTCCTTCGAGAAAAAGCCTATTTGGACCAGGCGGAACAAACCTGTCTGTCGGAAGCTCCGGCACGGTATCGCTTGCTTTGACCAGTGTCGGGCGAACAATGACGATGACCTCGACCTTTTCAGAATCCATCGAAGTGTGACGGAACAATGCGCCGAGCAGGGGAAGTTGACCCAGCAAAGGCACGGCCTCGATTGTTTCGGTAAGTTTGTCTTTCAGAAGGCCGCCGATAACAAGGTTCTGTCCCTCGTTCATTTCAACGGTGGTGGAAGCCGCACTGACTTTAAAGGCAGGCAAATTATACAGGCTTCCTGCAGATTGGAATTGCGAGTCGGGCTCAGAGACCTCGGGAGCAACCTTGAGCGAAATACGGCCTGCATCCAGCACGGTAGGAGTAAATCGCAACCCTACACCATAGGTGCGTTCCTGATAGTCGACTGCTCCGTTTCCTGTTGGGGTAGGTGTATAAATTTTGCCTCCAACCAGAAAATACCCTTCCTGACCACTCATGGCGACAATGGTGGGTTCAGCCAGCATTTTAATCCAGTTTTTTTGACTATCTGCTTCAACCTTAAGATTTCCGCTATTCTTCAGGAGGAGGTTGAGCGTTGCGTTGCTGACAAACCCTGTCATAAGGCTGCTGCCTGCGGTGCTGCCCACGCCTTGCGTCCAGCTGAAGCCCAGAGCTTCCATGTAGGACTTCGAAACTTCAGCAATGCGCACTTCGAGGCGGACCTGCTGCGGATCGCGTATTTTGAGAAGGTTGATAAAACCATGAATGCCGGAAGATGCCACTGTCGCAGCACCAGACATACCTGCGGCGCTGGCGACTCCAGTCATGCCTGATATACTGGTTCCCCCCGATGTGCCCGTCGCTGCCTCGCTTTTCTTGGTCAGGGTGGCTTCTGGGGTAACATCCGGAACTGTGCCCCCCAAAAAGGTTTTTACCAGGCGGATAGCGGTTTCAGCAGCCAAAGCGTTGGACACGGAACCAGCCAATACCAAGGCATCCCCTGAGGAGTATAGCTGAATATCGTGCTCTTTCGGCAAAACAGCTCTCAACAGGTCCTGTATGGGTTTGACATTCCGGCTGACAACCAGCGGAGCAGTGGTGAAGTTGCCGTTTTTGCCCCAGACAATAAGATTGGTAGCGCCTGTTTTTTTGCCCGACAGATAGAGTTCTGAGGGGCTGATCATAATAAAATCTGCAATGGCAGGGTCCCCCACAGCAACACGCTTGGCTGGCACGGCAAGCCGGTAGACCCTGGATTCACCTTCAGGAACAGAATAGCTCGAAGGTGCGTATGCAGAAAAATCCATCGCACTAGCGCGTACGCGTGAGTACTTTTTTGCCACGTACGCAGGAGCAGCCTTTTTAGCCGCAGGCGCAGGAGTGGTTTTTGGAGTTACAAATGCAGGGGCGGCTGTTTTGGCTACGGTTGCCGGTGCGACCTGTTTTGCGGGTGCAGGAGTAGCCTTTTTAGCTACGGGTTCCGATGCGACCACTGCAAGCACAGAGGCTGGAGAGGCCAGTACAACCACGGGAACTGCGCCAGCAAGTGCCACAAGAGCACTCATTCCGCAGGCCAGACGCTTTACGCATGTCAAATTCATGTCCATGTTGGCTTATGGTGTGGTAGCTTGTTGGCGGCTGATGCCGCGAATTTCTTCGACTCCACGGTATTGACGCGCCGGTACAGCTTGTGAAACCTGCGCCGGTGCAGCTTGTGAAGCCTGCACAGGTGCAGCTTGTTTAAACTGAGAAGATGTATTTGGAACACCACGCTGCGGGTAGACAACATCAGACAGACGGACGCCTACAGAGTTTACTACGGTGGTGTCAAGTTCGTTGCGCAGAACCAGGGAAAGCGCGCCGATGTTCCGGGCCAGATCCAGTTTTTCTGATTCTTGCGGTGAAAGCTCGAGGGTCACCGCGTTCACAACTTTCGGTTTGTCTTTTTCCGCAACGGTATCCTGCTCCACAGCCAATACCTTGACTTTCGACAGCACTATTCGGGAAAAAGGCTGGCCGCTGACATCTCTGCCGCTGACCAGAATATCCACATAACTGCCCGGAAGGGCAAATCCGGCAACCCCGACGACGTCATTCACACGAACACTAATGGCGCGCTTGCCTGCCGGGATTATCGAAGACAATCCGCCGGTCGCGCCGATTGGAGCCAGCTTACCAGGAAGAACAGGCTCACCGGGGATCATGGGAACCAAGGCAATTCGACCAACCACGTCCGCAGTACGGCTGAAGGCCTCTTGCGGCACAACTGAACCCGACCAACTGATCGCTTTGATTTGTCCTGCCAAAATAGGCCTGCCGGCGGCGATGGGCTGTTCCACAATGACTACACTGGGCCCTGAAGCCTTGGGGCCGCTCATCCAGCGGGCCGCGATGAAAGCCGTCATCGCACCCAAGGTGAGTGCGATGACAACAAAGATTGGTCGTTTCACTGTTAATCTGTAAAAGAGTTTTTACGTAGTAAACGCGTCTGTGCCTGGCCGGGCAACCAATTACGTCGTGAGATTGCTACCGACATAGCTGAAGACGGTCTTCAGGTTCGATCCAACAGTCAAAAGAACCGCAATGACCGCCACAGCAATCAAGGCGGCAATCAAGGCATACTCAATCATGGTTACACCTTTTTGCGATTTCACGCCAAAATACTGCTGTAAAAATCCACTTAATACAGCAACCCAGTAATCCACATACATTTTCAGCATGTTTGTTTCCTCCGTTTGTTTTGTTAAAAAGTTTAGTCAACCAGTTAATCGAAATTGTCAGCCTTTTTCCCGCAAACCTCATCGCGGTCAGCGCAACACAAAAAAAAGATTACACGCGCCTCTTGGCTGGCCAGCATGAACCGGTCTTACAGGCGAAGCCTCGAGACAATTCCTGGACACTCATAACAAAAAGTTAAAAAATGACAGCGTAACCTTTAAACGTCAAGCTTTAATACCCAAGGCATTTCCTTCATATATAAGATACACACTCACATATTAAGTAACCAAATTAAACACACCAAAACAAGCAATAAGCAATTTAAGAGCACGAAATAGGCCGGCCGGCGGCGATGGGCTGTTCCACAATGACTACACTGGGCCCTGAAGCCTTGGGGCCGCTCATCCAGCGGGCCGCGATGAAAGCCGTCATCGCACCCAAGGTGAGTGCGATGACAACAAAGATTGGTCGTTTCACTGTTAATCTGTAAAAGAGTTTTTACGTAGTAAACGCGCCTATGCCTGGCCGGGCAACCAATTACGTCGTGAGATTGCTACCGACATAGCTGAAGACGGTCTTCAGGTTCGATCCAACAGTCAAAAGAACCGCAATGACCGCCGTAGTAAACGCGCCTATGCCTGGCCGGGCAACCAATTACGTCGTGAGATTGCTACCGACATAGCTGAAGACGGTCTTCAGGTTCGATCCAACAGTCAAAAGAACCGCAATGACCGCCACAGCAATCAAGGAAGCAATCAAGGCGTACTCAATCATGGTTACACCTTTTTGCGATTTCACGCCAAAATACTGCTGTAAAAATCCACTTAATACAGCAACCCAGTAATCCACATACATTTTCAGCATGTTTGTTTCCTCCGTTTGTTTTGTTAAAAAGTTTAGTCAACCAGTTAATCGAAATTGTCAGCCTTTTTCCCGCAAACCTCATCGCGGTCAGCGCAACACAAAAAAAGATTACACGCGCCTCTTGGCTAGCCAGCATAAACCGGTCTTACAGGCGAAGCCTCGAGACAATTCCTGAGCACTCATAACAAAAAGTTAAAAAATGACAGCGTAACCTTTAAACGTCAAGCTTTAATTACGTCGTGAGATTGCTACCGACATAGCTGAAGACGGTCTGCAGGTTCGATCCAACAGTCAAAAGAACCGCAATGACCGCCACAGCAATCAAGGAAGCAATCAAGGCGTACTCAATCATGGTTACACCTTTTTGCGATTTCACGCCAAAATACTGCTGTAAAAATCCACTTAATACAGCAACATAGTAATCCACATACATTTTCAGCATGTTTGTTTCCTCCGTCTGTTTTGTTAAAAAGTTTAGTCAACCAGTTAATCGAAATTGTCAGTTTTTTCCCGCAAACCTCATCGCGGTCAGCGCAACACAAAAAAAGATTACACGCGCCTCTTGGCTGGCCAGCATGAACCGGTCTTACAGGCGAAGCCTCGAGACAATTCCTGGGCACTCATAACAAAAAGTTAAAAAATGACAGCGTAACCTTTAAACGTCAAGCTTTAATACCCAAGGCATTTCCTTCATATATAAGATACACACTCACATATTAAGTAACCAAATTAAACACACCAAAACAAGCAATAAGCAATTTAAGAGCACTTCATGTGACCGATCGTCAAAAAAATTAAAAGGGTCTGTAAGATAAAGTGTGTAAACGGTCGTAGTTTCCTATCATGTAACAAGGAGCAAAACTATGACCAGAAAGAAAAACAAGACCCCGGACATTCAGGGCGAGCTGATCGGGCAGCTTCTGCGAGAAAGCGGCAGCCCCCAAGCCCTTTTTGACAACGGTGGCCTGTTCGACCAGTTCAAAAAGCGCTTAATCGAAAAGGCACTCGAAGGTGAACTGGATGAACACCTCGGCTATCCCAAGCACACCCCGATCGTCCCATAAAGATGGCGAGCTGTCGCCCTGTTACCAACCTGGCTTACTCAAAACCGCAGACCGTCAGAAGCAGAAGAGGCAGTACCGTCACCAGTACTGCCTTTTTGATGAGATTGAATGCCATCATCTGCTGCGCCCGGCTCAGAAGGTGACGATGTATTTCATGCCGTACCAGCGGCCCGGCATGTTGTAGCCGGTTTTTTCGGCATAGTTTTCATCGAGAAGATTCTTGACCATCAGATCGACGCGGTTCTGAGCGTTGATCTTTATGCCAACCGTCGCATCAAACACTAATGCAGGTTCGTTTTTAATCACTAACACATTCGGTAACCGTCCATACGATCGATAATAGTTGTCTTCATAACTGGTACCCAGATAGCGACCACTGAGTCGCGCACTGAGTAGCCGGAAATCGTCATATTCGATGCCGAATGAACCAAGACCGTCCCGCACATACTTCATTGGACTCGTAACACCACCCATTGTGACATCATTCTCAAATTGATGCGTATAGTTTACGAAGCAGCGTAATGAGTAGCGGTAATCAGCCAAAGCTCCAAAGTCGTAGGACAGCTCGAACTCAAGTCCCCTGATCTTCGCGCTTCCCGCATTGACATAAGTCATGTAAGTCGTGCTGCCATCCGTTCTCTGTACTTGCGTAATAAAATCTTTAAAATCAGTATCATAGTAGGTCACATCGGCCCGCACTCCTTTTTTCGTGTCACTCCAGGTCAGACCGACATCCCACGTTCGGCTTGTTTCCGGCTCCAGATCGGGATTACCCCTGACCGTTCTTCCAAAAGAGTCAACATATTCACCAGCTTTCTGCAACCCCGAAGGCGCGACAAATGCTCGTCCGATACTCGAATGCACTTTCAATTCGGGAACAAAAGAGTACTGGAATGCCAGCGATGGACTGAAAAACCCGTCATGCTCTTTTTCGGTGTTCACATTGGGAACAAGCGGTGTATCAAGCAAACCGAATGTCGTTGCGTCGAATCGGACTCCGGGAGTGACAATCAGGCGATTATCAAGAAAAGAGAGCGCGGCTTGGGTAAACAGGCCAAAATCACTAGTTCTGCTGTCAGCGCTATACGGTCTTTGGGCAACATCCGGTGCACTGTACCGCCTGGTTTTGTACGTCTGGTTATCATAATCCAAACCGCCGGTTATACGGTGGTTGCCCAAAGCAATAACATCCTGCAACTGAAAGCCATACTCCTCAAAATCTCCCAGGTAATACGGGTAGATTTTACTCGGTTTATTCTGTGTAGCTTCGGTTTGCTTGAGATTGTTCGATTCGTCTTTTGACCAGTACGGCATGAATTTGATGCTGTGACGTCCTGCCGTACCGGTAAGCGAAAGATCTGCTGTTTTTCGATACACATCTTTCATACCCTCACCATAGTAGCCCCAGATAGAGCCGGGGGTATGTACGGATGGGGCATTGAAAAACGCACCGCGCAAATCGACTCTGAAATTGTCGTTCAACCGATAACCGACACGCATCATGCCCGAATTGGTCGAGTAGGTACTGTTGTGCATCGTATCAATGTCCCTTTCGAGAATCTGCGGATCGGGATTCGATATGAGCGTATTTTTTCCAACCTTGTAGTCTTCGCCCTGATTGAAGTAGCGGAAACCGATATCGAAATCGAACCGGTCACTGATCGAACCGCCGACGGCGGCATTGCCCTCGAAGGTTTCGAAACTTCCGTAGCCGAGCGAGGCCGTCCCCTTGATCGGGCCACGGGATTTCTTTGTAATAAAGTTGATGGTGCCTCCCATTCCTTTCGATCCATACAATGCCGATGATGGGCCTTTAATCACCTCGACCCGCTCGATCATGTTCATATCTACCGAGGCAAGATTGTACGTACCAAGAGGGCGGCCATCAAGGAGATAGGTAACGTACTGGGGATTGAGATATGAACCGTAATTTGGCACGAAGCCCCTCATCGATACGCCAGAAAGCACGCCCGGATACTCGATCACATCAACACCGGCAGTTTTTTGCAGCAACTCGGTGGCATTATCGGGATCGAGCGCCTCAATATCCTTGCTGGTAATCACCTCGACCTTGCGCGGGATGTTCTTGAGTTTTTCGTCTGTTCTGGTTGAGCTGACGACGATTTCATCGGCTACGTAGTCAGCCGAATCGGTTTTGGCAACTTCTTTTGCGGCAGCGTCCGGACGACAGACTGTCGAGAGCACGGCAAGCAGGCCTGCCATGCGGATGAATGACTTCGAAGGCTTTACAAAATTGCTTTTCATGATTAAACGGATTGTTGTTGGAATGTTTCTTTGTGTGTTGTGCAAGTCATCCACACACGGCCCATCACGGATGTGGCAACCTGCTGATCGTTTTCCGCGTCTCCTGACGATCCTTTTCCGTAAGGAAAAGGGAACGTTCGCTTCTGCCGGACGGAATCTTGTCGCCTCCGCCCGGCCACACGCGGCAATCGCGCTGTTTGTTGTCATGTTCGTATTCGCTCTCTTCCCGGAGCATTTACTGCATTACGGCAGGTCTTCTGACTCTCCCCTCGCTTCCGGCCTTCCCGGTTCGCGGGCGCGAACCAGTGGCCTCATCGGAAGCGATCGTCCGCCGACCCGATTGTGGCCGACGGGAGGATCACAGCAGCGGGCACTGTCCCGGATTTTCACCGGGTTCCCTTTTCATTCCGGCGCCCCACCGGGCACCGGAAACCGTAACTGAATTATTTATTGTCAGTTGCTACTTTTTCTTACTGCTTCTTTTCCGAAGAATCGACGCCAAGACGCCACTCCTGTTTCCAGCGTTCTACGTCTTTACCGGTGAAAATGTCGATGCGGCCTCCCTGGAACGATTCGTCAACATCGCCGATGCGCTCTTCGAGGTCGCCCTCGATGGAGAGCGCCGCCTGCCGCACCGCTTCGAGCAGATCGGGCCGAGCTTCCCAGAGGCCGCGTGCTTCGGCTTCGAGCAGGCGGCGGGTGATCTCTTCGAGCGCATAAGGGTTCTGCTGGCGAATCCACTCGCGGTTCTCGTCGTTCTGCACGAAGGTCTCGACGACACGCTCGAACACCCAGGTCTCGACTTCGCCCGTCGTGGCACTCCATTTGAAGAGGTTGTTGATCCGCGATGCGAACCCCTGCGCACCCTGAAAACCGTGCTCTTTCATCGAAGCGATCCACGACTCGTTGCAGAGCTTGGCCCGGACAGCGCGTTCGGCCTCTTCCCGAAAGTCGCGAATGTCGGGATTGCCGGGGCGGGTGGCGTCGGCCCACCAGGTCTTCGCCGGTTTGCCGGAGAGCACTTGCGCGGCGGCAGCCATTCCCCCGGCGCTGGCCGCGTAGCAGCCGCAGTCGAGCGCGTCGTACTCTTCGGAGGTCTGCTTGATGAAGGAGACTTCGACTTTGGCCAATTGCCTGCTGAACACGCCGTACGCCTTTACGCCGTGGTCGAGCTGCTCGCCGCCATAAGCGTAGCCTGAGTGGTTGATATAGGTTTCGGCCAGATCGCGCCGGTCGTTCCAGGCCGAGGCGTCGAGCGCGAGCGCCACGCCGTTGGCATAGGCGCCGGGTGGCGATGAAAAGACGCGGTAGAGTGACAGGCGCTGCATGAGCGAAGCGTCCATCTGTTCGGCGTGGGACTCCTGCAAAGCGGCAAGCTGTTCGAGCGTGTGCTTGCGCACGAAGTTCATTTCCGGCGACTCCTCTTCAAGGGCGCTGACGGCGGCGACCGCCTTGTCGATCAGCGCAAGGAAGTGCGGCACCATGTCGCGGACGATGCTGCTGGTTTCGATGGTCACGTCGATCCTCGGCCTCGGCATCGAGACGCCGTCGATACTCACCGTCAGCTCGTCGAGCGGGATCACCTCGATACCGTTCACCCTGCCATTCGATTGCCGCACCGGCCTGACCCCCATGAGGGCAAAGATTTGCGAAAGCAGTTCGCCGTCCGATTTGAAGGCATCCGAGCTCCAGAGGCTCATGCCGATGCTTTCGGGAAAGCGCCCCTCCTCTCGATGGAATTTTTGCAGCACCATGTCGGCCATGCCCGAACCGATTGTCCATGCGGTTTCGGTTGGCATGGTCATGATGTCGGCAGCGTAGAAGTTCCTGCCGGTGGGCAGCACGTCGGCCTTGCCAGAAGAGGGGGCGTCGCCGAGACCGGCTTCGATGTAGCGCCCGGAGAGCGCCCGGATGACGTTGGTCAGTTCGTCGCCTGCCCGCCCGATCCCCTCGGCGGTTTTCAGACACCACGCCTTGAGCGCATCCGGCAAGGCCTCGGCAGCGTCGCGGATGGCCTGTTCGCCCTGAGAAGGATCGAGCAGTGCCGCGAACAGTTCGGAGGCTTTCATGAAGTCGTCGCCGCCGAGCCCTGGATGCAGCCCGGCAACCTCGGCCAGGGAGGGATACTCGTCGCCGAGTCGCGGCAGAGCAGCCGTCAGCATGGAGGCGACACCCTCAACCGGCGGAGGCTCGCCGAACCGGTGCATCCCGTCGGGCACCATCGACTGCTTCACCAGACCGATCCTGCGCGAGAGGCGCTCGACCTCGTCGAGCAAGTGAGCCGTGGTAGCATTTTCCGGCAGGAATCGCAAGTTGACAGCCAGCTCGAGCAGCTCCTCCTGCAACGCCTCCATGCGCGCCTTTTCATTGCCATCCACCGTGCGGCGGAATTCATTCAGCAGCTCGTCGAATCGCTGCAATTCCGGCGTCAGGGCCGCAGGGCGATAGACCGGCGTGAGGTGGTCGATGATGACGGCCCGGCCCCGGCGCTTGGCGGTCATCCCCTCGCCGGGCACATCCATGATGTAGGGATAGATGTTCGGCAGATCGCCGAGCGAGATGTCGCTGAAGCAGTTGCCGGAGAGCACGGCCCGCTTGCCGGGCAGATATTCCAGCGCGCCGCTCGTGCCAAAATGGATGACGGCATCGCACTCCTTCTGCACCCAACTGTAAGTGGCCAGCCAGTGGTGCGGCGGCGTGATGTTGGGGTCGTGCAGAATGCGGCACACCTCGCCGTCGCAGCGAGCGCCGTAGCAGCCGCGCTTCGGTTGCGGCATCACGAGCACCTTGCCGAAACGCAAGCCGGTGATGAGCAGCGCCGGTTTGCCATTGACTTCGAGCGCCATCCCCTCGCCCGGAAAGACGCCCCAGTCGGCATCCACACGCTCGCGCACGCCGGCGTCGAGCCCGTCGAACCACTCGCGGTACTCCTCTTCGTGCATTGCGTGCAAGACGCCGCCCTTGCGCATGATCTCGTCGGCGGTCGTCCAGCGGAATTCGAGCAGCGCTTTGCGGTCTTGTATAAGGTCGAGCAGCGCCTTGCCCGACTCCGGCAGCTCGCCCGTGTCGTACCCCTCTTGCTGCATCCGCCGGAGCAGCGAGAGCAGGCTCTCGAAGGTATCGAGACCGGCGGCCATGCCAATGGTGCTCTCGACCCCCTTGCAGGGATTGTTGTGGAGCATAATGGCGATCCTTTTTTCAGCGTTAGACGCATGGCGAAGGCGCGCCCACCGCCTGACGCGCCTGGCGATCATTGCAATCCGGTCATCGATTGGAACGGCGGTTCGAAGCGTAAACGGGTCGCCGGGCTTGCGAATCATTCCTGACACCATGACCGGATCGATGGCGCCAAACATCTCCGGCTGCACCAGTGAGTGGGTCAGGGACATGGCGCTGATGCCGACCGGATCGGCGAGCCACTCTTCAGGCGAGAGCATGAAGTTGCGGAGAAGCTGGATGACCGGAACGTCGAGGGACTGCAGAACATGGCGCTCTTCGGGCGTCGCGAGCAGCCGCCCAAGCAGGAAGTTCAGCACCACATCGGGGCGCAACTCACCGGAGGTGAAAAGGCGATGCCAGGGGTAGCGATTCTCCTGCAACATGGCCGCCTCGCTGTCGAAAAAGACGCAAAACGGCACGATACCCGCTTCAGAAAGCGCCTCGACGAGTGCATCAACATCAGCGTGGTTGGTCTCGGCCAGAAGGTTGTAGTGCATGATAATCCCGGCAACCGGAGCATTTTCACTCCACCGCTCCGTTCCCCGTAACCATGAAGCGTACTCTTCGGCGCTCTCGAAGAAGCGGTCGCTTCCGGGATGATAGATACCGGTCGTGCTGACCACGCGGCAAGGCTCGTGGTCGAGACCGGCAAGGCGGCGCAGGCCGTTCAGGTAGTTCTCTTGTGAGAGCACGCCAAAATAGTCGCGGAGTGTCCGGAGCTCCGCGTCGTCAACCGTGGAGAAGCTCTCCGGCAATCCCGGATGCAGAGCGACCCTTCCGGGGACCTGCATCATCTTCGGAAGCAGCCCCGGCAAACCGGGCGCTTCCGGCGGCACGTTGACCAGCAGCAGGTCGATGGAGCCGTTATCGAGGCGCTCGACAAAAGCCTGCTCTCCGCCGAAGCCGAAAGAGAGCAGCTCGATGCCCTCGTCACGAACCACAGCCGCCAGCTGATGCCAGATGGCCGAACTGTGGATGTTGTTATAATAAGCGATAGTGATCACGTTGGTACGGATTTGACGATTAGTTGGTCGTGCACTTTGACCCCAGCAACGAGCCGACATCCATCACCATGTCCTGCAACGGCTGGCGGCGGATGCGGTGGGGCAGCGCGAGGGCGACGGCGCGGTCGATGTCGTCGCTGCCGACGCAATGACGGCCCTCCCAGGCGGCGATGGTCTTGGCGGTCTTCATGATGATGATGTCGCCGCGATGGCCGTCAACGCCCACTTTGAGGCAGCTTTTGGCAATGCCAAGCAGGTGCTCGCGGCTGATCGTGACGGAGGGATAAAGCTCGCGTGCCGCGACGATGCGTTCAGCAAGCTTCGACGATTCACCCTGCCACTCGCTGCAGAAGCGCTCCTGATCCTGTTCGAAAGCGAAACGGCGCTCCATGACCGTCACGCGATCCTGCGGATCAGCGATGCCGCCGACGTGAACGCAGAGTCCGAAGCGGTCGAGCAACTGCGGACGCAGCTCACCCTCTTCCGGGTTCATGGTGCCAACCAGCGTGAAACGGGCCGGGTGGGAAAAGGAGACCCCTTCGCGCTCGATAGTGTTCACCCCCATCGCCGCCGAGTCGAGCAGCACATCAACCACGTGGTCATCAAGCAGGTTCACCTCATCGACATACAGAATGCCCCGGTGCGCGGCGGCGAGAAGGCCCGGCTCGATGCGCTTTTCGCCCGTCTTGAGCGCATGTTCGAGATCGAGTGTGCCGACCACACGATCCTCGGTCGCGCCCACCGGCAGCTCGACCACCTGCACCTTGTGCATGGTAACCTCGAGGTTGTCCGGATCGGGCATAGCGTGACCCGTCACCGTAAAGCACTCGCGGATCGTTTCGTCATCCTCGTCGGGCGCGAGATTGAAGGGAATTCCGGCAATCACCTCGATCTCCGGCAGAATATCGGCCAGCGCCCGGACGGCGGTCGATTTGGCCGTCCCCTTCTCGCCGCGGATGAGCACGCCGGAGATGGCCGGATTGATGATGTTGAGAATCAGCGCGAGCTTCATCTCTTCCTGACCGACAATGGCCGTAAAGGGATAGGTGTAGTTCTTTTTCATGGCATCATGGTTTTTACGATGGAAACAAGGGTGTCTGCACGCAAGTCGTCGATGCGGTAGTACCAGGCATCGAGCAGACCGGCGATTTTTTTGGCGAGACCAAAAGTGACCAGACCAGGCTCTTCGGTATCGACGACGAGAAAGCGGATTCGCTCCTCGCGGGAAATCTTTTCGGAGATGGTGAACACTTCGTCGAGCGGCTTGCCCTGCCCGATGGCCCGATTCGCTTTGCCGTCGGTGACAAGGATGATAAGCGGTCGTCCGCCCGGCTCTTTGCGGAGATAGTTTTGAGCGATTTCGTACCCCTTGAGCAGACCGGCGGAAAAGGGGGTGCGCCCGCCCACCGGCATCTCCTTGAGCATCCGGGCGGCAAGCTCGATGGAGGAGGTGACCGGCAGATTGACGAACGCCTCATTCTTGCGGAACGAGACCATCGCCAGCTTGTCGCGCTTCTGGTAAGCGTCGAGCAAGAGCGACATGACCGCCCCTTTCGAGGCGGCCATGCGGCCCCGCGCGCCCATCGAACCGCTCGCATCGACCACGAAAATCAGCAGGTTGCCGAGGCGCTTCTCCCTGATCTTTTCGCGGATATCCTCGTTCTGCAACACCACCGCCATGCCGTTGGGGTTTTCACGATGGCGCTGGAACGGCGCGGCGGCCCTGAGCGTGGCGTCGAGCGCTATGTCGTTGTTGCCGCGCGGCATGGTGCTCTTGGTATAGCGCCCCTGCTTCTGCGAAACCCGCGACCGCGAACGCTTTCCGGAGCCGCGCCGCATCTTGCGATCTTTCGGAGTGGCGATGCTGCGAACACGAAAGGACTGGCCGATGCTGAACAGCTCGTCCTGACCTTCGTTATCGGGCCGCTCCTGCTGTTCGGCGGCATCCCTGTTTTCTGGCTGCGACCTCTCTTCATTGCCGGAATCGTCGTTGCCGTCCCGCCTGTCGTCGCCCTCCTGTGGCTGCTGCGGCTCATCGCCACGCTCTTCCGGCTTCTCCTGCCGGGACTGCTCGTCACGCGACTGCTCCTCCTGGCGCTCCGGCTCCTGCGGCTTCTGTTCGGGCGGCGGAACCGGATCGCGGCGGCGATGCACGAGCGCAAAGCCCGCGACCTTCGTGACATCCTCCACCGACACCTCGCGCGACCCGCGCAGAGCGGCGTTGGCCCGCGCCGCCTGCTCGATCACCAGGTCTGCCCGGTGCCCGGCGACATTGCTGTTCCGGCACAGCTCCGAAATGAAGCCGCGCAAATGCGACGGAATCCTGACTGACGGCAGAAGCGACTGCGCATCGGCAATAGTTCGCCCAAGCCGCTCCTCCTCGGCACGATACCTCTCCGAAAACTCTTCAGGCTCACGGTCGAACGCCTCCCTGCGCAACATCAGATCGACGCGAAGCGCTGGATCGGCCTCGCCGCGCACCTCCACGCAGAGTCCGAAACGGTCGAGCAACTGCGGGCGCAGCTCGCCCTCCTCGGGATTCATCGTACCGGCCAGCACGAAAAGGGAGGGATGGCTGAGGGTGATCCCTTCGCGCTCGACGCGGTTCTCGCCGGAGGAAGCCGCATCGAGGACGATATCGACCAGATGGTCATCAAGCAGGTTCACTTCATCGACATACAGAATCCCCTTGTGGGCTTTGGCGAGCAGGCCCGGCTGGAATACGCGCCGCCCCTCCTTCATGGTCTGCTGGAAATCGATGCCTCCGGCCACCATCTCCTCGGTGGCGTTGAGCGGCAGCGTCACGACCACCTCGCCTTCACCACCGCTGCCGTTCCTCGCTGCGGCAAGCAGTGCGCCGAGCGCCCGGACGGCGGTCGATTTGGCCGTGCCCTTCTCGCCGCGCACCAGCACACCGCCAATGCGGGGATTGACGGCATTGAGCAGCAACGCTTTTTTGAGATCCTCCTGGCCGAGAATGGCCGAAAACGGGAAATATTTTCTTTTCATGATTTCAGTTCAGACAGAAAGTGTAGTTCATGCCAATCTTCCACTCACGGGGCGGCGCGTCATAGCCATCGACATAGAGATACTCGCGGTCGAGCAGGTTATCGACATCGAGAGAGAGTTGCATCGCGCCCGCCCGATATTCCACGCGCAGATCCACCAGCCCGTAGCCTGGCTGGCGCTCGACGTTGTCCGGGCGGGCATAGACCTCGCCTGTGTATTTCAGGTCGGCGCGAATGGAGAGACGGCTGACAGGTTTGAGCACGATCTGTCCCGACAGGGTATGGAATGGAATGGCGGCAGCCAGAGGCCGGTCTCTTCATTGCGGGCGTGCTGGTAGAGGTACGATGGGGTCAGTTCGAGCCATGCGGCGGGCTTCCAGGTGAAGGTCAGCTTCTCCGACGGCGCAAACGACAGGGCAAGGCCGGTCTTCACGGCCCGCTCCCTCTGCAAGTCGGGGTTGGAGCGGGTCGTGGAGGTCTCGTTGTAGCGTTGCCGGAAGGTGGGCAGGTTACTGCTGCTGCCCGCGTTCAGCTCGATTTGCGACACCTGCCTTTTCAGGGTCTGGCCCGCCGACTTCACCCGGAGTCGCGAAAAGAAGTCTCGATCGGAGTCGCTGTTGCTGGTGGTTGTTTCCCTGTACCAGCTCCGGCTCTCCAGCCCGTCGAACTCCGCGCCGAACTCATCGCCGCGCCCGGAAGCACGCACCACATCCGCAGGGGCGACCGACATAAGCATCGCTGTCATGATGCAGGTAACGGAAAACTTCATTCGTTGATCTCCTCCAGCTGCCCTTCGGTTTCGAGGTACTCCTCCTGCAAACGCTGCTTCATCTCGTCCGTGGCGTTCCACATGCCCCGGCTGATCGCTTCGAGCAGCTTGTCGAGAATGTTCTGGCGGGCGTAGGGATTGACCTCCTCCATCCACTTTTTCATCTCCTCGTCGAAGACATACTTCCCGGCCACGCGCTCGTACATCCAGTCATCGACCACCTCGGCGGTGGCGTCCCAGCCGAGGATGATGTCGAGCACCTTGGAGATGTCGCCCGCGCCTTTGTAACCATGCCGTTTGAGGCCGTCGAGCCATTTGGGATTGAGCAGGCGGGAGCGGAAAATGTGCTTTGCCTCCTCGAATGTGGTGCGCACCTGCACCCGGTTCGGATCGGAACTGTCGCCCATGAAGGCTTCGGGCAACTCGCCGCCGCGCTGACTCTTGGCCGCCGTGATGAGGCCGCCGTAGTAGTTGTAGTAGTCGGTGCAAGAAAACATGTCGTACTCGCGGCTGTCCTCGTTCTTGACCGTGGCGTCCATGCGGGAGAGCACCCGCTTGAAGGTGTCGGGTTTCTGCTGGCCGTACGATCCGCGCCCGTAGGCGTGGGAGGAGTAGCGGATGTAGTTGGCCGCCAAATCGCCCTGCGTCTGCCAGTTTTTCGATTCGATCAGCTCCGAAACGCCCGCCCCATAGGTGCCAGGAGGGCAACCGAAGACGCGGAACGACGCTTCGCGCAGCGCCTCCTCGTCGTTCATGCCCTGCTTCCGGTACTCCTCGACGTCAGCAAGCACGTTGCGGCGCAAGAGGTTGCTTTCGAGCGGCTCGTCGAGCGCGGCGACCATTCTGACCGCATCATCGATACGCTCGACCAGCAGCGGAAAAGCGTCACGGAAAAAGCCGGAGATGCGGGGCGTCACATCGAGCCTCGGCCTGCCAAGTTCGTTCAGCGGAATGATCTCGACCCCCTGGACATACCCGCTACCCTTCTTCCAGACCGGTCGTACGCCCATGAGGTAGAAGATTTCGGCAAGATCGTCGCCGCCGGAGCGCATGGTCGCGCCGCCGAACAGGATGATGCCGATGTTGCGGGGATACTCCCCCTTCTCTGCGAGGTAGCGCTGGACGAGGGCGTCGCCGAGGCTGCACCCGACCTTCCAGGCGGCAGGCGTGGGAATACGCTGGGGATCGATGGAGAAGAAGTTGCGCCCGGTCGGCAGGATGTCGGCCTGCCCGCGGGTGGGAGCGCCGGACGGGCCGGGATCGACAAAGCGCCCGGCAAAGCCTTTCAGGGAGGCGTCGATTTCGTCGGTCACTTTCAAGAGACGCGGCACGAGGTCGTCGCAGATGTAGCGGAGAGCGGCCATCACATCGGGCGTCACGAGTGCGGGCAGTTCAGCCTGAACGAACTCGGGAGCTTGTGTTGAGTAGCCGTTCGCCGAGAGCAGCTTCACCATCGCGAGCGCGTGTTCATGAGCACGACGGATCATCTCCCCGCCGGTCTCGGAGGTCGGGCCAAAAACCGGCTCCCCCTTGCGACCAAGCAGTTCGTCATAATTAAAGCCCATCGCCGTAACAATCGACTCGCGCAGTGACGGTACGCTGCCCTGTTCGAGACGGGTGAGCTGAACGAGCAGCTCGACCAGCCGGTCGCCATCGGGCGCGACGCCCATCGTGTGCAAGCCGTCGGAAATCATGGTATCGGCAATCTCGTCGAGCGCGGAGTGCAGCACTTCGAGAAATTTGTCAAAATCGGCAAACGCCTTTTCGCGGGTGTACCCGGTGTCCTTGTCGAGATCGGCTGCGAGCACCGCATCCCAGATCATCGGGCGCAGCACGTCGAGCTTGCCGGGATCGCTGTTGCGCGCCTCGGCGTAGCTCCGCAGGTGGCCTTCGAGCACCGCCATCTCTTCGTACAGGTCGGCGTTGGTGAAGACCGGCGTCATGTGGTCGATGATGCAGCAATTCGAGCGCCGCTTGGCCTGCGTCCCCTCGCTCGGATCGTTGATGATGTAGGGGTAGATGTTCGGCAGATCCATGATCGACAGATCGGGATAGCACTCCTCCGACAGTCCGAGTGCCTTGCCCGGCAGCCATTCGAGCGAGCCGTGCTTACCGACGTGCATGACAGCGTCTGCCTTGAAGACATCTCTGATCCAGCGGTAGTGGGCCAGATAGTGGTGCGGCGGCGGAATGTCGGGATCGTGCAGCATCTGATCCTGACGCTCAATGCTTCCCCGCGACGGCTGGATGGTGATAAAGACGTTGCCGTTGATCGTACCCGGAAAGAGCAGTTCCTCGTCGTGCACGAACAGCTCTCCCGGCATCTCGCCCCAATTTTTCACCATCTTTTGCTTCACCGCTGCGGGCAACGCTTCGTGCCAGGGCTGGAACAACTTCGAGCCTGCCTTGGCTTCCGCTTTTTCGGCCATCTGCTCCGGGGTGAGCCAGCGTCGGTCGCAGGTCATTCGGGTAACAAGCTCTTTTGCCAGCTCGTCGCCGTTTTCGTACTGTCGCTCGACCACGTAGCCCTCCGCCGCCATCCGTTCGAGCAGCAGCCTGATGCTCTCGAAGCTGTCGAGACCGACAGCACACCCGATGCGGTCGTTACGCGGCGGGTAGTGGTGGAAGATGATGGCGATGCGCTTGTCGGCGTTCGGTTTGCGCCGCAGCGCCGCCCAGCGGAGCGCCATGTCGGCCAGCTTCGAGACGCGCTCTTCGACCGGCATGATCCTGAGCACTTCGCCTCCGGTGAGCGGATCGATGCCCATGTTCTCGCGCGTCGAAAAGGGCACGGTCATGAGCGCACCGTCGAATTCGGGCTGCGCGGCGTTGTAGGAGACCTCCATCGTGCCGAGTCCCTGAATGCTCTCCCGCCACTGCTCGCGGCTCTGGAAGGTGTTGAAGGCTTGCAGGAACGGCACGTCGAGGCCCGGAAGAATACTCCGGTACTCTGGCGAAGCCATCGACAGGGCGAAGAGCATCGGATTGACGAGCACATCGATGCGGCTTGTGCCATCCGGGCGGCGGAAGTAGCGTTCGGCCACGTAATCGGCCCCCTTGTTTCCCCGCATCGCGTCGCGGTAACGGTGGTGGAAAACAGCGATGATGTTGGCCCCTCGCTCTTCGACCTGGCGGATGAGATAATCATACGCGGCCAGATCGCCATCGACGAAGTAGTTCTGGTAGAACCAGAGGCCGACCGTAGGTTTGGACGGATCGACATGCTTTGCCAGGTACCCCTCGAAGTCGTCGAACGCTGGCCAGTCGGGATGATAGATGCCCTCGTGAGGCATCTCGACCGGCTCGTCGGCGTCGTTTTCGCCGCCGTGGATCAGATGGTGCAGATAACGGAGCATGTTGGCCACGTTGATAACGCCGCCGTTCTGGATGTAGCGCCGGAGCCTGTCGCCCGCTTCGGTGCCATACAGGGCGCTGTGCTGCTGGGCCAGTTCGGCAGCTTCGTCGTCACCCCCTCCGGCGGAAATCAGAATGAGCGGCGTAGCCTGGCCCGCTTCGCGCCGTTCGGCTAACGCTTCGAGAAAAGCGTCGAATGCGGGAAAGGAGGCCTTGCCGCCCATGAGTCGGATAATGACCGCATCCGCCGAGGCTGCGGCGCGGGCGAACACGGCGATCTGCTCCGGCGTGGAGAGCTGCGCGGCGATGCGGGCCTTGAGTTCCGCCTGACCGCCTCCGTCGTTGTAGCGCCTGAGTCCGGCGCTGAGCGTGGAGATTTCGGAGGGGTTGACACAGAAATAGCAGAGCGAGATTGGTTTCATGATGGTATCTCTCCTTTGTACAGACAATAGTCGCAGATGGTTCGATAGAGAGCGCAGACCAGACCGGCCCCGTCAGCGCCGTTGTAGTGCAAACGCGACGGACAGTCGCCAGGGCAACGCCCCTGAAGCCCGCATCCGGCACACTCCTCGCGCTTCGGCAACCGCCCGTCGGGCAGCGCCGTGCCGGAGAGACGGGGATGATCGAGCGTACCGAGGTGGAAGCGGGCATCACCGAGCGTTTGGGTGCAGGGATAGAGTTCACCGCGCGGCGTGACGGCGAGGCTCGAACCGGTGCAGGCCTGGCAGTAGGGACGAGCTTCATCGCGACCGAGCGCCTTGAGCACCGTCTGCCGTTCGCGCAAAATGAGAGGACGGCTCCGCTGCGCATTCAGCACATCGAGCGTGGCGAGCAGGCGGGTGACGCCGCTGCGGATCGTGACGGCATCCGGTGGCTGCACGCCAATTTTCGCCGCCGCAGAGCCTTTTTGCACCAGCAGATCCAGGCCGATAGCCGAGGCCGCCGGCATCGAATGCAGCGCCATGCCGAGCGTTGATAAGTCGCGGGTATTGCGCGACGACAAAACCGTCGTGACTGAAAACGGCACCCGCTCGCTGTCGAGCATGGCGAGGGCTTTCCAGGTTGCAGCGCCCTGGCCACGAAGCTGCTCCTGAATGGCGGGCAGTCCATCGACGCTGACCCCGACAGCGGTGCCAAACGAGTGCAAACGGCGGGCGGTCTGATGGTCGAGCAGCACGCCGTTGGTCTGGATGGCGGTAGTAGCGGGCAGATTGTTGTTTCTGATATACTCCAGAATTCTGAAAACAAGCTCTCCGGCAAGCAGCGGCTCGCCGCCGGTCAGCTGCACATGGAAGGGCTGGTTCGATGCGGCCACCAGATCGAGCGCACGCAGAGCCGTATCGAGATCCATCATCTCTCCCTGACCGTTGCCGCCGCCTTCGTAGCAATAGGCGCAATCGAGATTACATGCTGTGGTGACGACGAGCATGAGCGATGAAATCCGGTGATTGTTCAATACAAATTCTCCTTGATTCGGCATTCAGGAAAAAAGCGTTGTAACGCCCGCTGCTGTTGTTCGATCTTGCCAATCCACTCGTCAAGGGAGCTGAAGGCAAGTTCGAACACGACGTTGTCCGGCTCGATGAGATCGAACAGCTCGCCAAGCATGGAGTGCGAAAAAGGCTCGTGACGATCCAGATCGCGTACATGGCGGAGAGCGATGGAGAAGCGCTGCCAGAAATCGTGAGCGCCGCAAAAGGGATCGGCGTTGGCAAATCCGGCCTTGGCCGCTTCGCCCGACAGACTCTTGCTGAGATGCACCGCCTTGATGAGCTGGCGGTAGTCGCCGAGCCGCTCGACTTGCCGCAAGAGAAAAGCAATCGCCTCTTCTTCAGTTCGCAACTCCTGATTCTTGTTCAGAATATGGGCGGTATCGAGCACGATGCCGCACTTCGGCCACCGGACTTTCGAGAGCAGGCGGTCGATCTCATCCGTGCTGTCGAGCCGGAAGTTGCCCGGCCACCAGAGGTTCTCGAACAGAATCCAGCCATCGTACGGAGTGTCGCGCACCACCTCGTTGATAATCTCCGTCGAGAGATCGACAGTCTCCCGCCAGCCCCAGGGTGGCTGCCAGTTGAAAACATACTCCAGCTCGTAGTGAACGGGATGGAAGACGACATAGGGAACATTGAAACGGGCCGCCAGTTCGAGCTGTGAACGGTAGCACGAGATCACGGCTTCGCGATTCACGCCGCTGTAGTAGTGGCGCACGGTCTGTTCGCTGCCGAACATGCGGAGCAACCCCTCCCGGTCGTTCTGCCATATCTGGCGGAGCATGACGAAAAAGCGCAGGTGCACTCCGCCGACAATCTCTTTCGGAATCGCCGTGCAGTCGTACGCGCCAGCCGGGTACAGCTCGAAGCCGTCCATGCCGGTGCGCCGGAGCAGCGAGACCGCTTCGCTCCACTCCGGCCCGGCAATCTCCAGATCAGAACCGTGGGTACTGATGTTGAGCAGCCAGTTCACGGCGTTTCCTCCTCGCGCTTTCCGGTTTCATCGGCCCGGCAGGCATCTGGCGAGCGCCCGTTTCGCGCAAGCAAAAGCTCAACGTCGATCCGGTCGTAAAAGCGCTTGCGGCGCAGCTTTTCCACCTCGATCAGCATGGAGGCTCCATCGACCCCCTCGCCAACGGCCTCCTCCCAGCGGTAGTGATCGACCGGCGGCAGGCAGATAAACGACACGTCGCGCCCGCACGCCGCGATGGCAAGCTGTTCGATAGAGCGGGAACCGAGCACGGCCCGGTCGCCCTCGTCGAATCCGGTCTCGGGCACCACCGCCAGGTCGCACCCCTCTTTGGCGAGTGCCGTCACCGCTTCCGGGTGGCGGCACTCCTCTTTGGACAACAGCGTCAGGCGCAGATGATCGAGATCGATCAGCACGAAGTCGTCACGCTCCGGACACCGACGATGCACGCTGCCGTCGGGGCGGCAGCAGATCAGCTCCGCCACCCCGTCCGTATCCACAAGCCCGGCGCAGAACGCCGCGCCATGCGCCCGTGCAACATCCAGCAGGAAGCCGACGGCCTCCTCACGGTTGGCAACCCGAAGCATCGGCAGCACCACCACCAGCCCCGCGGCCTTTTCGCGGTCGTGCAGCAGGCTGTCGAGAACCGACACGTCGCCCGGCTCGAAGTATAGTTCGTGCAGACAGTGCACCTGCACCGGAGCGGGTTCGGGCAAGCTGTGCCAGCTCGTCATATCGTTTGCATAACGCATGTCGAGATAGATCGAGCGGTACCGTTCCGGCGTCCTCGATGCGAAACGTTCACGGCTCGACGAACGCAGCTTTCCACGCGAAAGGGGAAGCTCAACATGAAACACCTCCGAGTCAGGTGAGCTGCGCTCGGCAATGACCGAGCCATCGGCGCCATAGGCGCAAGAGACTGCGTCGTAACACTCCATCGTGCGATCCTTGCCGGTGCGGTTGCAGGCTACCAGCGCACAGCCGTTTTCGCAAGCTCGCGCCCGCCAGAGCTCCCTCGGATCGAGTGAGCCACCAGGCCAGTTGGCTGGCACCAGCAAAAGATCGGCTCCACGCAGGGCAGCTGCCCTCGGAATGAGACCGTAATAACTGTCGGAGCAGATGAGCACGGCGGCTCTGCCCCACGGCGTCTCGAAAAGGCTCTCCTGCATGTGGGAGCCGGGACAGGCCCACCGCGCCTCAGCAGTCACCTTGCGATAATTGAGAACCAGCTTTCCGTCCTGGCCGAGCACGGCGGCGGAGTTGTAGCAGATGCCGGTGCACGGATCGATTTCGGGATAACCGAGCACGATGTAGCAACCCGCGGCTTCGGCAATTTCTGCCATCGCCTGAACCGATGGGCCGTCAACCGGTTCGGCAACGGCGGCGACCTCTTTCGGCGATCGGAAGCTGTAGCCGCTGACGGCCAGCTCGGTGTTCACGATAATCCTTGCGCCAGCTTCAGCCGCCTGGCGGTTGAGGCGGATCAGCTCCCGGCGGTTGTGCTCCGGCTCGCCGTGCCGGACGGCCAGATGGACAAGCGCGATATTCAGTCGTTCCATTTGTCGGCGTACCCCAGCGCCCATGCGGTTGTGATAAGTGAAAGCAGTGCCTCCCGGCCAGCGCCCCAACCGACCGCTTCGAGCTGTTCGGCGTACGTTGCGATCCGCTCTTGCCGGTGCGAAACCGCCGCAGCGAAGAGCGCACCCTGCATGACGAAAATCTCGCCCATGCAGGAGTCGGGCAAGAGACCCCAGGCGTGCTTGTCGTACAGATGCACCAGCGCGCACGCCGCGGCCACCGTCATGGAGTCGCGGTCGAGGCCTCCGAAATTCTTCCTGAACACCTCGCTCTCATCCGGCGACAAACGCTCGGCAACCATCTCCATCACCTCCTCTTTGCTTACACCAAACCGCCGGATATGCTCATAGACCGAGCGCTGGCTCTGCGGAGTCAGGGAGTTCTGGCGGGAAAGCGTGTCACGCAGCGCATTGATCACCGCTTGTGCGATCAGTTCGCCGAGCTTGGAGTGCTTGCCCGCGCTAGTGAGCGGACGCGATCCACCCAGCGCGCAGGCCACCGCGATCTGGTCGGTGCCGGTGCCGGTGGCCAGCCCCTCGGAGTAGCGCGACGAGACCGCAAGCTCCTGCAATACGGCGCTCTTGGCCTCGGTCGCGGTCACGATGCTGCGCACCATCGCACCGTGGCTCAGTTCGCGGTTGATGAGCAGCATCATGTTGATCGTGCCCGGCAGCTCTTCGCCCTTTTTGTCCAGCGGCTCGAACCCCGTCTCGCCCTCCCAGACCGAGGCGGGGTCGCCCGCACGTCCCGCGTTGCCCTCCACGCCCCCGGTGCAGATTGCCGTTACCGAAAGATCGCGGAACGAGCGTGTGGCGATGGCCGCGTGGTTCATGTTGGCCGCCGTACCGAGCGATGCGCTCAGCTCCGAAACCCCATACCGTTGGCACAACCTCTGATGGTAGCGCTCCGGTTCAGCAACAATGGTTTTCATATCTTTGCGCATGTGCCCTGCCGGTTCGCACGACTGGTGGTTGAACACACCGTCGAGGTCATCGCGCAGGCCGCCATGCACCCGGCAGGTCGAAACAACCCGGTGCGGCGCGAGAAAACGCACCGAAATCATCTTGCCGTTGCGATGGACTTCCGCATTGCCAAAAACTCCTAACTTCATTACGTTTATTGTCATGTCAATTCAAGAATCCGTCTTGCCCCCGCACCCGGTCATTCAAGCCTCCTGTAGTAGCGAAGTGTATGGCCCGGCATCAGCTCTGGATGGAAGATGGCGACAAGGTCTGCCAGAATCTGGTCAGGCTCGGTCATGCCGATGTCCCAGTACCTGGTCTTGCCATTCCTGAAGCAGCTTCCGTTGTTATTGTAAACCCGCCCTTCGCGCACGCTTCTGAATTCGCCGTATCGCCCGTCCTCGGTCAGCACCTCCTGGAGCGTCGAGGCTTGCGAGTGGGTGTTCAGCCAGAACGCGGCCTGCTGGCCCGCCTGCATGGCGACCTCTCCGCTCAACAGATAACCCCGTTCCGGCTCCAGCTCCTTGAAGAGATAGTCGGCTCCTGCATGATCGAGCATGGTCACGAAGCTGCGAGGCGCGGTCATGGTTGACCAGGTTCCCTTCCTCATGTAACCAGCGATGACCGTCGGACGCTTTTGGACTTTCCGAACCCTTTGCTGCATCGCCAGATAGGCCGCCTCTTTTTCACGGAAGATGGCTTCGGCCAAGCTCTCTTTGCCAAGAAACGCCCCCATGAACCTGATCCACTCGACAACCCCCAGCGGATGCTCTTCGTGATACGCCGAAAAAAGGCCGGGAGTGATGCCGTACGAACGGAGGCGGAATGGCAGGTCAACACCAAACGATGTGATGATGAACGTGACGTCCGGCTTCAAGGCAAGCAACGTCTCCATGTTCGTCGAGCGCCCGTAGCCGGTCACGGCAAGAGTGCCGTCGTCGATGGCGCGATGGACGCGGTCGTGGCTGATGAGCACCTTTCCCGATACACCGACAAGCGCTTTGGAAGCGCCAAGCAGATCGAGAAACGACACTTCAAGACCGTTGTCGCAGGTCAGCCTCCTGACCGGCGTTTTCACAACAAGCATGTCGGCGTCGTGCTCCGGAACGGCCTTGCCGCGAGGCACCAGCAGATAGCGCGCCACGGGAACCGAGCTGTTTTTTTCGCCGGCAAACACATCGATCCGCGTGCATCCGTTCTCCCGCTTCATCGTAAAAAGCTTCGCATACCGCAGCGGAACAGCCTCGTTCGCCTCCGTCCCGGAGGCGGTTTTGGCATGTTCCGATGGCTTGCACGCCTGGATGGAAAACAAGAGCAGCGCGATAATCAGAGAGAGAGCCCAGCGCAGGGAGCTTTTGATGTGATTCATGAAACCTCCTTCTCTTTTGACGAACGGACAACGGCTCGCAACAACTCGTCGAGGCTCCCGGTAACAACCGGCTCTCCGTTCTCTCCGGGAAAAAACCGCCACTGCATATTGCGGCTTTCGTCGCCGGATATTTCAACATGCCGGATGTTCGATGCTCCCTGAACGACCCGACACCCGGCCCGTTCGAGGGCTCGGCGGGTCCAGTACGCCGTGACGCCATCGCCGAGAAGGCCAACTTGGCTCGATCCTTCGTGCCTGAACCGAAATGAGCCGGAATACTGATCGAACTCGAACCCGTTGCGACTAAAGGCCTTTTCAAGATGGCCTTCGAGCACGAGGGATTCAGGGATGGCCGACACGATCGAACAGACGCGGTCGCCCGAGCGTTTCATCAGCCATATCCTGTCTGAGGCCTGCAAGGCCAGATCGAGTTCGTGCGTCGAGAGCACGACCGCTTTGCCCTCTTCACGGGCCAGGCGTTTCAAAAGACTGATGATTTCAAGCCGGTTCGGCAGGTCGAGATGCGCCGTCGGCTCGTCGAGCAGAATCACGGGGGTATCCTGCGCGATGGCCCGCGCGATCATCACCTTCTGGCGTTCGCCATCGCTCAATTCACCGATATGCCGGTGTGCGAACGCCCGCGTTCCGGTGGTTTCAATGGCCCGTCGCACCAGCTCCTCGTCCGCGTCACTCAGCGTGCCCATCCAGCCGGTGTAAGGGTAACGGCCAAGCGCCACCAGCGCATAGACCGACATATTGCCTGTCATGACCCGGTCGGTCAGCACAAGGCTCAACAGCTTCGCTATCTCTTTGGGATGCAGCCCCGCCATGTCACGCCCCTTGAGCAGCACCGATCCCGAAAGGGGCTGCTGCACCCCGGCCAGCGTTCGCATCAGGGTCGATTTGCCCGATCCGTTCGGCCCCAACAAGCAGACCAGCTCACCCGACGCGATATCGAGATTGATACTGCCCGCCACCACTGTCGAGGCCGGATGCGACGGTTTGCGCCAAGCGATGAACTCCCGCTGTCGCAACTGGTAGCCGATGGCAAGGTTGCGAGTCTGTATCATGCTATCGCTCATGCAAATGACGATTTGAGGTTTCTCTGCCGAATGATCACCCAGATCACCACCGGCGAACCGATAAGCGCCGTCACGACATTGATCGGCAAGGTTGTCTGGTTGCCCGGCATCTGCGCGATGATGTCGCAGACCAGCATCAGAATCGCCCCGACCAGGCATGAACTCGGCATGAGAAAACGGTGATCGGAGGTGTTGAGAATCGAACGGGTCAGGTGGGGCACGGCGATGCCGATGAAGCCGATGGGACCGCAAAAGCCGGTCACGCTTCCGGCCAGCAGGCTGGTGGCGGCAATCACCGTAATCCGGATAGAGAAGGTGCTCATGCCGAGGCTTTTCGCGTAATTTTCGCCAAGCAGCATCACGTTGAGCGGCTTCGATGCGGCGAATGAAACGAGAAGCCCCGCCCCGACAACGATGCCGAGCACCCAGAGCTGATTGCCCAGAACACCGCCGAGACTGCCGAATGTCCAGATAAGGTAGTCCTGTATCTGCTCGGGTTCACTGAAATACTGCCAGATGCTTATCAAAGAGACCGTAATATTGCCGACCATGATGCCGACAATCAGCAGCACGACGTTATCCTTGATCTTGACCGCGATGGCAAGCACAACCAGCAGCACCGCTGCCGCTCCCAGCGATGAAGCAATCACGATCAACCAGCTCCCTCCCAGCCCCAGTTGCCGTATGGCGAAGGCATTGGCTGCCGATCCGGACACAAGCATCACCATGGCGACGCCGAGACTCGCACCGGCGGATATTCCAAGCACCGAGGGGCCTGCCAGCGGATTGCGAAAGAGCGTCTGCATCTGCAAGCCGCTCGCCGAGAGCGCAGCACCGGCAATCACCGCGGTGATCGCCTTGGGCAGGCGGATCGTCGTCACGATCTTCTGCCAGGCTACAGGCTCCTGATCGCTTCCGAACAGAATCGCCACGACGCTTTTCAGGGGAATCGACACCGAGCCGAGCGCAATGTCGAGCATGAAGAGCAGCACAAGCAGGATCAGCATAAAGAGGATCATGCCGCTTTTCGGCACGAGCGAAGGCCAGGGATGGGCCGGGGCACGAAGTTCCGCAACGTTACTCATGTTACTTCACCTCCTGGAAAAAGGTGAGTTCACCCTCACCGATACCGTGAGCGCGAAGAAGACCCGGATGAAGAATCATCACCAGATCCTTTAGAATCAGGTCAGGCCTGACCACGCCACTCTCCCAGTAAGCATTGCCGCCCGCTGCGTTGACCAGCCGGTTGTTGTTCCAGACTCGCCGCTCCCTGACCGACCGCATCTGCCCGAAACGGGAATCGACGGCCAGCAACTCATCGAGAGTGGAGACCGTTCCGGTATTCAGCCAGTACTCAGCTTCGAGCGCAACCGGCCAGACCGCCTCAATCGTAAGCGGCACGCTTCCGGTTCCGGGCAGATCACGCCAGTGGTACGAGGCCCCTGCATCACGAAGCATGGCCGCCACGTAGCTTCCGCCCGTCGGGACATACCAGGCATCCTTCACCGGCAGGCCGGTCAGCACGGTTGGGCGGTTCGGCAGGTTACGGGAAAGCGCGGCGATCTTCAGGTACGAAGATTCAATCGCAGCAAACCGCTCGCGGGCAAGTTTCTCCTTGCCGACAAGCGCGCCGAAAAGCTTGATCCACTCGGCGCGCCCGAGAGGCGACGGCTCCAGCCATTCGGCAACGACGAGCACCGGAATGCCCGCCTGGACAAGCGCCTGATAATCGGTCTTCCGGGCCGCGGGAAGCGCCGGCGCGATAACCAGATCGGGCTCCAGATTCAGCAGAGCCTCGACATCGGGACTGAACGGCATGCCGATCGCTTTGATCGCTCCGCTCCTTATGCGGGATCTGACCGCAGGGGTGTTGACAAACTCGGGACGGGAAACCCCGATAATGCCGTCACTCCTGCCGAGCATATCGAGAAAACCGATATGCGTGGTGGAAAATACGGCAATCCGCTTGACCGGCGTGCGAATGACTGTGTAACCAACAAAACCCGAAGGTTGAGGCCTGCCCTCCGGAACCAGAAGGTACCGAAGCGTATCAGGGTAAGCTTTTTGACCGGCCATGACCTCCAGCACCGTAACCTCACCCCGGCGAAAAAGCCTGAAGCGCCGCGAATACCCGATAGAGCTCTTGAGAGAATCCGGAGCGGACGCCACGCTCGTCGAATGCTGTTTTCCGCCAGAAGGCGTACCGCATCCCGCGAGCAATGCCGCCTGCAACAAAATGACGCCAAGAACCGGCAGTGCGCCAAAACGTCTGATGCTTATGTAGAATCGAGCCATCACCGTTCAGTCGAGATATTCAACAA
Source organism: Chlorobaculum tepidum TLS (assembly GCF_000006985.1). Classification (NCBI taxonomy): domain Bacteria; kingdom Pseudomonadati; phylum Chlorobiota; class Chlorobiia; order Chlorobiales; family Chlorobiaceae; genus Chlorobaculum; species Chlorobaculum tepidum. Next base: position 423,071 of record NC_002932.3, on the reverse strand, counting down.
ACTGCTCGAACTCCTCAGGCGAGGGAAACGAGATCGCGCCCGCTGCACACTCCTGCTCACAAGCCGAACAGAGCACGATGCACCGGTAAGGGTTGGCCACCTCCATTTTCGGTCGCCGCCGCAGCCCCTCCTCCGCTTTTGCCGAAGCGAAAACATCCTTCGGGCAATAGTTGTAGCATGACAGACAACTGTTACACAGCTCGGCATCGATCACCGGATACCAGGCGATCTCTGCACGGGGAACAGTCAGGCGACGTTTTCTTCTTTGATTCTTGTCGTTCATGGAAAATCCAGATTTGATAATTGCGTCAGCCCTCCCACCACCACCACACCATGGCAGGAGGCCCTGACGGAGAAACTGAAATGGTCAGCGCAACCCTTGATTCCGCCCTTGCCGAAAAACGCGGCGGGCTGATGCAGAAAAAGGCGTGACCGGTCGAAGCCGATCTGAATTGAACGGATGAAATAAAGAAGTGAGCACTGCGCTCCGTACAACATTGGCGGAAGTGCCGACGAGAGAGAAGAGAATTCTGGCCATCCATGTACCTGTTATCAGTGAAAAAAACCGATCAACTGATCTACAGGATTCTGTTCAGGCAAGGTGAACCATACAAAAGAAGCAACGAAAAACCGCAACGGCCAACCCAAAGCAAAACTACGCCCCGAACTGGCTGAAGCGCAACCGGAAGCAAGGCTCAAGACTTACCGCGGTTGGCGGCCTGATGAGCAGGTGTCGAGACGACAAATGGGTGAAGCACGATTTTCACATGAATCTTTGCCTGAGACTATAAACCCGTAGTCCGTTATTGGTGCAAATGCATGACTGGCAGGTCTCCTGACTTTCACGGCATCGAGCGCCTCCAAACCTTCCCGCAGTTTTCCGTGGAGGAAAACCGGCAGTGACCTGAAAGCCCGCCTTGCGCATCCGTGTGGCCACGGAATTTGCCCGGCGGTTAACCGTTGTACAGTTGCGGGTACAGTGTACGAATCTCACGTACTTCCCTATTCTCCGGCTTTTAAACCGGCACCTGTCATGGCGAGAAAGAACTTGTTAAGGGCCTTAAATACCAAATCTTTTTCTGATTTGCAAGCCCATCGATCAAATGGTGAGCACAGAAATCTTGCCAATGACCACAAAATGAGCACCAGCAGCATAGAAGCAATCTACTCCAACGGCCGGAAAATCCGTGATCAACATGAATGATTCAAATTTTCCCGCTCGAATAACACCTGCACTCTCTTTGCAGAGGCAGCACTTCTATGCCAAGAGAAATCATAATTGCCATTAATATTGAAGGTTATGGACAACCTCTGACAAAGCTCATCATTTCGTATAACAATGGTGTAACAATAATGCCTGAAAAGGCACAAAACTCAGCGCAAATGACGTATTTCAAGAGGGAAGAAAGGGAAAACAAAAAGCCCTGTAAGTCTTTATCTTACAAGGCTTAACGGAGGATGTGGGCGATAGAAGATTCGAACTTCTGACCTCTACCGTGTCAAGGTAGCGCTCTAACCAACTGAGCTAACCGCCCCTTCGAGAAGGCCCTAATATAGGACTTTTCCGGCTGAATCCAAACTCTTTTTATGCGATCTTGCGCTCTTTTCCATCCTTCTTTTCATACACCGGCCCGCCGGTTTTGTCGATGGTTTCGGCGGTGATGACGCACTTCTGCACATCCTTGCGGGTGGGCAACTCGAACATAATGTCGATCATGACGTTTTCGAGCACGGAGCGCAGGGCGCGCGCACCGGTGCCGCGTTCGATGGCGATTGCAACCACGCGCTCGAGCGCTTCGTCGGTGAATTCAAGTTCCACGCCGTCCATTTCGAACAACCGCTTGTACTGCTTGACGAGCGCGTTTTTTGGCTCGACAAGGATGTTGCGCAGGGCGACGGCATCGAGCGGTTCGAGGACGGACATGACGGGTAGTCTTCCGATAAATTCGGGGATAAGGCCGTAGTCATGCAGGTCGTCCTGTGTGACAAGCTTGAGAATCTCCGGATCGTAGCCTGTCTGTTTGCCTCTGACCTTGGAGCCGAAGCCCATCGAGGATTTCGAGACACGGCGAGCGATGATCTTGTCGAGTCCTTCGAACGCTCCTCCACAGATGAAGAGGATGTTCTTGGTGTTGATGTTGATCAACTGCTGCTCCGGATGCTTGCGTCCGCCTTTCGGTGGCACGCCAACCACTGAGCCTTCAAGAATCTTGAGCAACGCCTGCTGAACGCCTTCGCCAGAAACATCTCTCGTGATTGAAACGTTGGCCGATTTGCGGGCAATCTTGTCGATTTCATCGACGTAGATGATGCCGCGCTCGGCGCGTTCGAGGTTGAAGTCGGAGGCGTGCAGAAGCCGTGCAAGAATGGTCTCGACGTCGTCGCCCACGTAGCCCGCTTCGGTGAGCGAAGTGGCATCAGCAATGGTGAAGGGCACTTCGAGCAGGTTGGCCAGCGTTTGGGCGAGCAGCGTCTTGCCGGTGCCGGTCGGACCAATGAGCAGGATGTTGCTCTTTTCGATCACCACCTCGTCGCCGGACGACCAGTCGTGGGCGTCAAGTCGCTTGTAGTGGTTATAGACCGCCACGGCGAGCGACTTCTTGGCCTGCTCCTGACCGATGACGTACTGGTCAAGCGCCTCCTTGATGTTGACGGGGCTTTTCAGCCGTGGCTGGAAAGCGGGTTCAGGCGACTGATCCGGATGACGGATGGCGCTGATCTCCTTGCGCAAAATCTCTACCGAGCTGAGAATGCAGCGGTCGCAGATGAAGGCTCTCGGCCCAGCGACCATGCTGTTTACCTCCTGGCTTGTTCTTCCGCAGAAGGAGCAAACAACCGGCGGTTCCGATCCGTAACTTTTCCTTCCGCCGTTCTGGCCTTTACGCGGCTCTTTGTCTTTTATCATTTGGTAGCGGTTGTGATTGCGCGGTTATTGCCGACACGTTCACGCTATTGAAATTATTTGACTGATGCCCTGAAATTTTTCGATCCTGGCTGAATGAAAGGGCAGACACACAGGTCTACTCTTACCGTTCACAGTCATTTAGTATTCTCAATTTATACTTCGCCTGTGCTTACAGTCCCATACGGGCGAGGCTATCGAGCACGTGCTGGATCAACATGCTAAGGCGAGGATGCTCCTCCTCGAAATGGGCCACTGCTTCACCCATTCTATCCGTCAGACTCTCCTCATTCTCGGCGGCGTCCTTGCCGCCTTCGATGAGCTTCGAGATGTCCTCATTCAGCGTGGCAAGCACCTCTGCGGTCTTTTCATCGACCGTTCCAATCTGCCCCAGCTCCTGATGCAGGGTTTCGAGCAGCTCCCTCAGTTTTTGCTGTTCCATACAACGTATCCGGATTTATTCAGCCTTTTTCGTCCTCTTCAAACACAGTCGGTTGCCGATTCGTTCACGGCAGGCTGGTGCAACCCATCAGGAAGCGGTCGCACTCTCTGGCAGCGGCGCGCCCTTCGTTGATCGCCCACACCACGAGGCTCTGACCACGGCGGGCATCGCCTGCGGCGAAAACCTTGTCAACGCTGGTACGGTAGCTTTTCTCGTCAGCCTTGATGTTGCTGCGGCTGTCCTGCTCGACGCCAAGCGACTGCAAGAGCTGCGCTTCTGGCCCGAGGAAGCCCATCGCCAGCAGCACGAGCTGGGCTGGAATGATCTCTTCGCTGCCGGATACCGGCACGGGAATGGTGCGCCCCTCCTGTTTGATCCACTCGACCTTCGAGACCTCGACGGCACTGAGCCGCCCGTTCTCGCCGATGAACTTCTTGGTCATCATGAGATAGCGACGCGGGTCGCCGCCCTGCACGGCAGCTGCCTCTTCCTGGCCGTAATCGACCTTGAAAACCTTCGGCCATTCGGGCCACGGGTTGTCTTCTTGGCGGAAGTCGGCTGGTTTCGGCATGATTTCAAGCTGTATGACGCTCTTACACCCCTGGCGCAGCGATGTAGCCACGCAGTCGGTTCCGGTGTCACCGCCGCCGATCACCACCACATCCTTGCCCTTGGCGGAGAGCACAGGTTCGGTGCCATCGAGCACAGCCTTGGTGCTGGCACGGAGAAACTCCATCGCGAAGTGAATGCCGTCAAGATTGCGCCCATCGGCATTGAGATCGCGCGGGTTGGTCGCTCCGATACAGAGCACCACGGCGTCGTACTCCGAGAGCAGCTTGTCAACCGGGTAGTTGACTCCAACTTCGGTTCCGGTCACAAAACTCACGCCCTCTTCTTTCATGAGATCGACGCGGCGCTGCACCACCAGCCGCTTGTCGAGCTTCATGTTCGGAATACCGTACATGAGAAGGCCGCCAACGCGGTCATCACGCTCGAAAACCGTGACCGTGTGCCCCGCCTTGTTGAGCTGGTCGGCGCAGGCAAGGCCCGACGGACCGGAACCCACAATAGCCACCTTTTTACCAGTGCGGACGGCGATCTGCTTCGGCTCGACCCACCCTTCAGCGAAGGCATGTTCGATGATCGAGTACTCGATATTCTTGATGGTCACCGGCGGCTGGATGATGCCGAGCACGCAGGAGCCTTCACACGGCGCGGGGCACACCCTGCCGGTGAATTCCGGGAAGTTGTTGGTCTTCATCAGTCGTTCCCAGGCGTCGCGCCAGAAGCCGCGATAGACGTGATCGTTCCACTCGGGGATAAGGTTGTGAATCGGGCAGCCAGCAGTCATGCCGTTGAGCATGAAGCCCGAGTGGCAGAACGGCGTGCCACAATCCATGCAGCGCGCGCCCTGGTCGCTGAGCTGCTCGGCCGACATCTCCTCGTGGAACTCGTTCCAGTCCTTTATTCTTTCCAGAGGCTCCCGGTCTACGGGAAGGGCTCTCCGGTACTCCATAAATCCTTTCAGTTTACCCATAGGTCGTAATACGTTGTTCAGGCGACTCGCCCAATTTCAGTTCCCCGAGGCACGGGAAGGATCATGCACGTTCTTTTCGAAGGCGGCCATGACGGCTTCATCGCCGGTCATACCCATCGCCTCGACCTCTTTCATCGCATCGATAGCGCGTTTGTAGTCGTTCGGCAACACCTTGACGAAGCGCTGCGAGGCGTTCGGCCACGTCGCCAGCAGGCCCTTGCCGAGTTCGCTGCCGGTAACCTCCACATGCTGCTCGATTTTCGAGCGGAGCCACTCGAGTTCGTCCTCGGCTTCGACCGCCGAGAGGCTGACCATTTCGAGGTTGCAGCGTCCGGTGAAGGCGCCATCGACGTCGTAAACGTAGGCCACGCCACCCGACATGCCCGCCGCGAAGTTGCGGCCAGTCTTGCCAAGAATAACCACCTTGCCACCGGTCATGTACTCGCAGCCGTGGTCGCCCACCGACTCGACAACCGCCTCCATGCCGCTGTTGCGCACGCAGAAGCGCTCGCCAGCCATACCGCGGATGAAGGCCTCGCCGGAGGTCGCTCCGTAAAAGGCCACGTTACCGACGATGATGTTCTCTTCAGGCACGAACTTCGACGATTTGGGCGGATAGGCGATGATCCTGCCGCCCGAGAGGCCCTTGCCGATGTAGTCGTTGGCGTCGCCCACCAGCTCGATGGTCATGCCTTTCGGAATAAAGGCCCCAAGGCTCTGGCCAGCCGAACCGATGAACTTCAGGTGGATGGTGTCATCCGGAAGTCCCTTGCTGCCATAAGCTTTCGTGACCTCGTGGCCCACAATGGTGCCTGCAGCACGGTTGGTATTCTTGATCGGCAGCGTGGTCGAAACCTTCTCGCCACGCTTGATAGCCGGTTCGCAGATCGCCATGAGTACGCGCATGTCGAGGCTCTCCTCGATACCATGATCCTGCGTTATGGTGCAGTACGGCGTATCGTTGTCTCCGGTATCGACCTGGTGCAGAATCTTGGAGAGATCGACGCCCTTGGCCTTCCAGTGCTTGATGGTACGAGAGGTGGCAAGCAGATCGGAACGACCAACCAGTTCGTTGAGCGTGCGGATGCCGAGCTTCGCCATGTACTCGCGCACACCCTGGGCGAGGAAGCGCATGAAGTTTTCGACGTGCTCCGGCTTGCCCTTGAAGTTCTTGCGAAGTTCCGGGTTCTGCGTGGCAATGCCGACCGGACAGGAATCGTCCTGGCAGCAGCGCATCATGATACAGCCCATCACCACCAGAGCAGTGGTGGCGAAGCCGAACTCCTCTGCACCGAGCATGGCCGCGATGACGATGTCGCGCGCCGTCTTGAGCTGGCCGTCCGCCTCGACGACGATCCTGCTGCGCAGATTGTTGAGCATGAGGGTCTGGTGGGTTTCGGCAAGGCCGAGCTCCCACGGCATACCGGCGTGCATGATGCTCGAAATCGGCGATGCACCCGTGCCGCCATCGTGACCGCTGATGAGCACCACGTCGGCGTGAGCCTTCGCAACGCCCGCCGCGATGGTGCCGACGCCAACCGTCGATACCAGCTTGACGTTGATGCGCGCGGAACGATTGGCGTTCTTGAGATCGAAGATGAGCTGCGCCAGATCCTCGATGGAGTAGATGTCGTGATGCGGCGGCGGCGAAATCAGCCCCACGCCGGGGGTCGAGTGGCGCGTTTTGGCGATCCACGGATAGACTTTGGTGCCGGGAAGCTGGCCGCCCTCGCCGGGTTTGGCGCCCTGCGCCATCTTGATCTGAATCTCTTCGGCGTTGGTCAGGTACTCGCTGGTGACGCCGAAGCGACCCGACGCGACCTGCTTGATGGCCGACATGCGGCTGTCGCCGTTGGCGTCGCGCACGAAGCGATCCGGCTCCTCGCCACCCTCACCGGTGTTGCTCTTGCCACCAAGGCGGTTCATGGCGATGGCGAGCGTTTCGTGTGATTCCTTGCTGATCGAGCCGTAGGACATCGCGCCCGTCTTGAATCGTTTGACAATCGCCTCTACCGGCTCAACCTCGTCGATCGGGATTGGCTTCTCGGAGAAGCGGATATCCATCAGACCGCGAATCGTGCAGTAGTGCTCGCTCTGGTCGTCGATGAGCTTCTCGTACTTCTTGAACAGCTCGTAATCGCCCGTGCGGCACGAGTGCTGGAGATAGTGAATCGTCTCCGGATTGAACAGGTGGAACTCGCCATCGTGACGCCACTTGCGATCGCCGCCAGCCTCGAGGCCGCGATTGACCTTGTTGCCGCCGGGCGGGAAAGCCGCCTCGTGGCGCTTGCGGACCTCATCGGCCAGCGTGTCGAGACCGATACCCTCGATGCGTGACGGAGTCTTGGTGAAGTAGGTATCGACCACTTCGGTGTTGAGACCAACCGCCTCGAAAATCTGCGCGCCGCGATAGCTCTGCACGGTCGAGATGCCCATCTTGGCCATCGTCTTGACCACACCCTTCACGGCCGCTTTCACATAATTCTTGATCGCCTTCTTCTCGTCGTGCGTAATGCGCCCCTGGGCCACCTGCTGGCGAATGGTTTCGAACGCGAGATAGGGATTGATCGCCCCCGCGCCATAGCCGATCAGCATCGAAAAGTGGTGAACCGTGCGCGGCTCGCCCGACTCGACGATGAGACCAACCTTGGTTCTGAGACCCGCGCTGATAAGGAAGTGATGAAAGCCGGCAAGGGCCAAAAGAACTGGAATCGGCGCACGCGACTTTTCGAGTTCACCCTTGTCGGAGAGAATGATAATGTTGACCCCCTCCTGATTGATCGCCTTTTCAGCCTGACGGTACAGGTCCTGCATGGTCTCCTGGATACCTCGACCACCTTCTGCGACGTTGTAGAAAATCGGCAGGGTAATCGCTTTGAAGCCAGGCTTGTCGATGCCGCGAATCTTTTCGAGGTCTTCGTCAGTCAGAATCGGATGCGGAATCCTGATGCGGCGGCAGTTGATTTCGTCCGATTCGAGCAGATTGCCTTCGGCACCGAGCATGACGGTTGTCGAGGTGACAATCTCCTCGCGGATCGAGTCGATCGGCGGGTTGGTCACCTGGGCAAAGAGCTGCTTGAAGTAGTCATAAAGCAGCCTCGGACGGTTGGAGAGCACTGCCAGCGGCGTATCGTTGCCCATCGAACCAATGCATTCGGTGCCGTTCTGGGCCATCGGCCTGATCTGAAGCGTAAGGTCTTCATTGGTATAACCAAACGCCTTCTGGCGAGCGGTGATGCTGTAGTTGTCCTCGTCGGGATTCTTCATGCGCTCACGCTCCGGCAACGAAGCGAGATCGATGACATTGCGCTCGATCCACTCCGTGTAGGGCTTCTCCGAAGCGATGCTTTTCTTGATCTCCTCGTCGGAGATGATGCGCCCCTCCTTGGTGTCGACCAGGAACATGCGTCCCGGCTGAAGGCGATCTTTCTTGATGATCTTTTCAGGATCGATATCGAGCACGCCGACCTCGGAAGCCATCACCACCAGGTCGTCGCTGGTTATATAATAACGCGACGGGCGCAGGCCGTTACGGTCGAGCACCGCGCCGATCTGGATGCCGTCGGTGAAAACCACCGATGCGGGGCCGTCCCACGGCTCCATGAGGCAGCTGTGATATTCGTAGAAAGCTCGTTTGTCCGGGTCCATCGATTCGTTGCCCGACCACGGCTCCGGGATGAGCATCATCGCTGCGTGAGCCATCGAGCGGCCGCACATGACAAGCAACTCGAAAGCATTGTCGAGCGTGGCCGAGTCGCTACCCTCTTCGAGCAGGATCGGCTTGATCTCTTCGAGCGCACCCTTGAAAATAGAGGACTGCATGTTCTTTTCACGCGCCTTCATCCAGTTCACGTTGCCGCGCAGCGTGTTGATCTCGCCGTTGTGGCTCAGAAAGCGATAGGGATGAGCGCGATCCCAGCTCGGGAAGGTGTTGGTGCTGAAGCGCGAGTGCACCATCGCGATGGCGCTCTCCATATCCGGGTCTCTCAGTTCGGGATAGAACTCCTCGACCTGCTCCGGATTGAGCATGCCTTTATAGACAATCGTGCGGGCCGAAAAGCTCGATATGTAGAAAAAGCTGCTGCCGAGAAGACCCGACGTAAAGCGAACGCGCTTAAAAATACGGCGGCGGATAATGTAAAGCTTGCGTTCGAATTCAAGGTCTGACATGTTGTCGTTGCCGCGGCCAACGAAAATCTGCTTGACCACCGGCTCCTGCGAACGGGCGGTCTGGCCGAGCGTGGAGTTGTCGGTCGGTACCTTGCGCAGACCGAGATATTTCTGACCTTCCGCCTGCACCATCTGGCGACAGATATCCTCGATGGCGCGGCGCTGCGTGAGGTCTGGTGGGAGAAAAACCATGCCGACGCCATACTTACCCGGTTCGGGAAGTTCGATGTTCCTCTGGGCGCACACTTTGCGCATGAACTTGTCGGGAATCTGTATCAGGATACCAGCGCCATCACCGGTGTTCTTCTCGTAACCGGTGGCGCCACGGTGCTTCATGTTCACCAGCACCTGCAAGCCCTGCTTGATGATCTGATGAGACTTGACACCCTTGATATTGGCTACGAAACCAACACCGCAGGCATCATGCTCGAACTGTGGATCGTACAGGCCCCCTTCATGCTTTGCTTTCATATTTTCAGGCACATCAATTCAGAAAAATTCAAAAATACAGGACTTTCCTTGCGCAAAGGCCAGAATATAAGGTATTGAACAGAAAATTCATGACCTTTTACCTTCAAGCCAAAAGCTTCAGGCCAAACAGAATGTCGCGAAACCGGAAGTCCTTGAAAGTTCAGGCTTTGCCCTGTTTGACGACGACCTCCACCTTTTTCTTCAGCTCCTCCTGGTCGCCCAGATAGTAACTCTTCAGCGGCTTGAGATCGTCGTCAAGCTCGTACACCAGCGGAATACCGGTAGGAATGTTCAGACCGACGATATCCTCATCCGAAATGTTGTCGAGATATTTGACCAGCGCCCTGAGCGAATTACCGTGAGCTGTAATAATGACATTCTTGCCATCGCGAATCTGCGGTGCAATAGTCTCGTGCCAGTAGGGAAGGAAGCGCGCAACCGTATCCTTCAGGCACTCCGTGGCAGGCAGTTCCTGAGAGGACAGCGAAGCATAGCGCGGGTCCTTGCCCGGCCAGAACTCATCGCTCTCGGTGAGAGCCGGTGGCGGCGTGTCGTAGCTGCGGCGCCAGATCAGCACCTGCTCGTCGCCGTGGCGCTGGGCAGTCTCTGCCTTGTTGAGCCCCTGCAATGCTCCGTAATGGCGTTCGTTGAGACGCCAGTTTTTTGTGACGGGAATCCACATGAGATTCATCTCGTCGAGCACCGTCCAGAGCGTCCTGATGGCGCGCTTGAGCACCGAAGTGTAGGCGAGGTCAAACACGAAACCCTCATCCTTGAGCAGCTGGCCAGCGGTTCTCGCCTCTTCTCTTCCTTTCTCGGAAAGATCAACATCCACCCATCCGGTGAAACGGTTCTCCCGGTTCCACTGGCTTTCGCCGTGCCTCAGCAGGACAAGTTTCTTCATGTAACGCTCCTTGTGCTCGTAAATTGATTCTTGAAAAAGGAAAGAGTGCGCCATTTACAGGCTTGGCAATTTAATATTCTGAAAAACCATTCTCAAACATTCTCTCAGCGACGTGCAACCCCCTGAAATTCCTGCGACAAGGGTATTTTTTATAAGGCGTTGAACACCCTGTTATGGCATTATCGTTCGAAATATTATATCTTATATGATTTTTGACGCTTGATGACCGAACCTGAGCCCATGGCAACGGCTACCGTTGCCCGTCGGACGGAGGAACAAGCCAGCGCCCACCGGGCGGCACTTCAGTAACCAGCACGTATCAGATCTGAACACCATGAACGTCAATAATTTCAGATTAAAGCTCGGCGGAAAAGAGTATATCCCCATCGTCATCGGTGGCATGGGGGTCAATATCTCGACCTCGGAGCTCGCCTTGTCGGCGGAACGGCTGGGAGGTATTGGTCATATTTCCGATGCCGAGGTGATGTTTGTCTGCGACCAGCTGTTTGGAACCTCATACGTAGCCGACAAGCGCCAGATGTATGCGTCGAACGTCAACAATCGCGACAAATCGTCGGTGCATTTCGATCTGGAACAGCTCGCCGAAGCTCAGAAGCGGTTTGTATCCCATACCATCAGTCAGAAAACAGGCAATGGAGCGATCTTCATGAATTGCATGGAGAAGCTTACGATGAACAACTCCGCCGCGACACTCAAGGTGCGCATGGAGGCAGCCATGGAAGCGGGAATCGACGGCATCACGCTGGCCGCCGGACTCCATCTGAGAAGCCTCGATCTTATCAGCGAGCACGAACGGTTCCGTGACGTCAAGCTCGGCATCGTCATCTCGTCGGTGCGAGCCCTCTCGATCTTCCTGAAACGAGCCATGCGTTTGCAGCGGCCGCCAGACTACATTGTGGTCGAAGGTCCGCTGGCCGGTGGCCATCTCGGCTTCGGCCCAGACGACTGGCAGTCGCAAAGCCTGCAATCCATCGTGGCTGAAACGCTCGCCTTTCTCAAAAAGGAAAATCTGGATATTCCGATCATTCCTGCGGGCGGCATCTTCACCGGCACCGATGCGGTCGAGTACCTGCAAGCGGGCGCTGCCGCCGTGCAGGTGGCCACGCGATTCACCATCGCCAGGGAGTCTGGCCTGCCGGACGAGGTCAAGCAGCATTACATCAACGCCAGCCCGGAGGATGTGGAGGTCAACCTTTCATCGCCTACCGGTTATCCGATGCGAATGCTGAAACAGTCGCCGACCCTGTACTACAGCAGAAAGCCGAACTGCGAAGGACTTGGCTATCTGCTCGATAACAACGGTCAATGCTCCTATATCGACGATTACTACGAGGCGCTCGAATCAAGGAACCCCGCAGAGGGCCGTTTCGTGGTCAAAAACCACACCTGCCTCTGCACCGGCATGGCTCGCTACGACTGCTGGACCTGCGGCCATACGGTTTCACGGCTGAAGGAGACCGTCAACCGGTTGCCGGACGGCTCCTGGCAGTTACCTTCCGCCGAGGATATTTTCATGGACTACCTCCTGAGCGAAAACCACTCGATCAGAAAACCGGAGATCAAAAAGCAAGGGTGAGCGTCAGTCTTTTTGCCTCAGACAATCAGATAGCTTACCTTGGATGGAAAGGAACAAGTGCGTCTCTCGCGCCTGTTCCGTCACCATGTTCCAACCAGAAAACAGCCTCCTTCCAACATGAAGAAACAACTGCTCTCCTGGTTGAGGCTGTCTGCCTCGTTCATCATCCTTCTCCTGGCGGCCATTGCCGTCAACCAGCTCTACAGTCTTTCGGTAGTACTGAACGGCCTTCTCCCCTACTCCGGCTATGCATTCCTTGCCCTTTGGGTTCTCTTTTTCGCCGTTACGCTTTTCACCGGTTTGCGGCTCTGGAGCGCACCGAAAGCGCCTCCGCTGGCCGACCGGGTCGGAGGCAGCAACTTCGAGCCGTATATCGCCTGGCTGGGCAAATCGCTCGCCGTGCACCACGCCCATCCTGACGGCGGCAGAAAGGAGCACGACCTGCGCTGGATCAAGGCCAATATCAAACTCCACGAGGTCGATGCGCTCAACACAACCAAAACCGTAGCCACGAAAAACTTCTTCATCGGCGCTTTCGCCCAGAATACCTCCTACGGCACGACGACATCGCTGGTCAACAACATCAAGCTTGTCTGGAACATCTACGCGAGATACCACCACAAACACTCGATCAGGGAGTTCCTGCGACTGCTCAGATCGGTCTACGAGTGCCTGCCGCTGTCGGATTTCAACAAGGGTGAGCTTCCGGCGCACATCAAGCCGATCATCCAGTGCTCGTTCAGCAATACACTCTCCTCTTTGCTGCCGGGAGGAAACCTCCTGACACCATTCTTCCTGAACCTGTTCCTTGCGGGCGCAACCAACACCTACCTCACCTGCCTTGCCGGCATCATTGCCTCGAAGCACTGCCAGGTGCTCTCGCTCGAAGACAAGGAGGAGATTGTGCAGCAAAGCATGTTCGAAGCGGCATTCATGCTCAAAGAGATCGTCAAGGAATGCAACCCGATCCTCTCCGTCACCATCAGCAACGCCGTCAAGAAGGCGGGCATCGAAAGTCTCGACACCGTCACCGCGCCAACATCAAGCAGCAGCCTGGCGCAAGACATCGTCTCCCACCTCGCCAGCTCGATCAAGCACATTATTATGGAGAGCGGGAAAGAGTAAGGGAGAATGATGAATTGAAAAGAGTGTCCCTGCCTCGGGGGGCGTCCTGTTCGGGCTGAAAAAAAATCGTCCAGCATTTGCCCAGACCCTTCTTTTTCTTATACTTCATCCGATTATGTGGTGCCCGCCATGGAAACATACGGGCTTAAAAGGGAATCCGGTGAGAGTCCGGAACAGTACCCGCTGCTGTAATTCCGCGCTGGCCGCAAGGCTGGCGACAAGGTTTGCCGACAATGCCACTGTCCCGTTCAGGGATGGGAAGGCCGGCAGAATCCGGGAAAGTCAGAAGACCTGCCTCATATTTTTTGGCTTCGGGAATAAAGCAACATACTACCATGAAACACAACTCCGTTCCGCTTTTCGGAACAGGCTGGGTTCGGGCATCGATCCGGTCGATGCGCAGCCGACTGTTCCGCTCGCTTTTCAGTCGATTCGTTCCTCCTGTCTATCACGATCTGTTCCGCTCGCCTTTCGGCGTCCCGGCGCGATTCGTGCTGTTTTCCATCGCCCCCCATCGATCCTGTCGCACTCATCTTATCGGCTATTGTTCGCCTTTTTCGCGTCAATCCGGTCAACACTGTCAACACGATCATCAAGGGCATGACGGTTTTACCGTCGCCGGTCATCCGCTGACCGCCATTCCGTTCTGGCAACTCAACTGAAGCAAGAAAACAAGTGGTTATGAAACAATATGTTATGGCGACAGCACTACTGTGCTACGCCGCTCCGGCTTACGCGGCCTATCCCCTCACGACCGACGATACCGGCACCCAGGGCGCCGGCGGCTGGCAGATAGAGCTCCATACAGAATTTTCCACCAGCAGCAGGACCGATGGCGGCGTCCGCATCAAGGATCGTGAAGACGACGCGACAACGGTGATTTCGTATGGCGTCGCAAAGCGCATGGATGTTATTGTCACCTTGCCGTACCAGTGGTATCAGCATCGGCAAGGGCAGCTCGTTACCGACGATGAAAGCGGCATCGGCGATATGACGGTCGAACTCAAGTGGCGCTTCCTGGAAAACGAAAAGAGTGGTCTCAGCCTTGCCGTGAAACCCGGCATTTCGTTGCCGACCGGTGACGCCGACAGGGGCCTCGGTACTGGTCGGGTGACCGGCGGCGCGGTGCTGATCGCCACAAAAGAGTTCGGGGCGCTGACGCTGCACGCCAACGCCGGCTACCATCGCAACGCTTACGCACTTGACGCGGATGACGCAGCGTGCAACAAGGACATCTGGAACGCATCCCTTGCGGGCGAATATGCGTTTTCGGAAAAGCTCAGGGCAGTTGCCGATATCGGTCTCGAAACGGCCACAGAGAAGGGTTCACGCACACATCCTGCATTTCTTATTGGTGGACTGACTTACAGCATCACCAAAGATTTCGATTTCGATTTTGGCATCAAGGGTGGTTTGAACGATGCCGAACCTGATACGGCTGTGCTGCTGGGCCTGGCCGCACGATTCAATTAAAGGAGGATAACCATGACCAATTTGAAATTCCGCTTTTTCGCCGTGGCCTCGATGGCCGTGGCTTTTATGCTCTTCGGTGGCGGCGAGGCTTATGCCATGCACATCATGGAGGGCTTCCTGCCGCCGGGCTGGAGCCTGTTCTGGTGGCTGGTGTCGCTGCCGTTTTTCGTGCTCGGCTTCATCTCCCTGCGCCGGATCGTGGCGAGCAATCCGCGCATGAAGCTGCTGCTGGCCATGGCGGGGGCGTTCGCCTTCGTGCTCTCATCGCTCAAGATTCCCTCCGTGACCGGGAGTTGCTCGCACCCGACCGGCGTCGGGCTTGGGGCGATCATGTTCGGGCCGTCGGTGATGAGCGTGCTCGGCGCGATCGTGCTGCTCTTCCAGGCGCTGCTGCTGGCGCATGGTGGCTTGACCACGCTCGGCGCGAACGCATTTTCGATGGCGATTACCGGGCCGTTCGTGTCATGGGGTTTGTACAAACTTTTCGACAGTTTGCGCTCGCCGCGCTGGCTGTCGGTCTTTGTCGCTGCTTCGATTGGCGATCTGGCAACTTACGTGGTCACCTCTTTTCAGCTCGCCTTCGCGTTCCCTTCCATCACCGGCGGCGTTGTCGCTTCGGCGGTCAAGTTCCTCGGTATTTTCGCCATCACCCAGGTTCCGCTCGCCGTGAGCGAGGGCATCCTGACGGTGATGGTCTATAACGCCATCATGGCCTACACGGGTCAATCATTCTTTGGCGCGCAGTCGCTTTCCAGGGAGGTGAAGTGATGACAAAAGCTTCGACAAAGAGCAATCTGCTCGTGAAAAATCTGTTGCTCGGTGTGCTGGTGATCGCGCTGGCCGCCGTACCGCTGATGAGCCTCAAACACGCCGAGTTCGGCGGTTCGGACGACCAGGCCGAACATGCCATTACGCAACTGCACCCGGAGTACAAGCGGTGGTTCACGCCATTCTGGGAGCCGCCGGGCGGCGAGGTCGAGAGCCTGCTCTTTGCGTTGCAGGCGGCCATCGGCGCGGGCGTGCTGGGCTACGGCCTCGGATTTCTGCGAGGCAAGCATGAAGCTTCCGGTTTCGAGCAGCAATGATGACGCTTGACGAACACGCCGCCCGTTCCCGGCTGCGCGATGTCGCGCCGGTATACAAGCTTTTCTACGCGCTGCCGCCGATCGCGATGGTGCTGTGGGCCGATTCCATTGTGTTTTCCCTGCTGGTGCTTCTCTTGATGGGAATCACGGTTGTCGTGAAGGGCGGCGTGCGGCCAGTCGATTACCTTCGCTGGCTGACTCTTCCGGCGGGATTTCTCCTGATTGGAACCATTGCGGTGGCCGTGGATGCATCCGCATCTCCGGAAGCGTTCATCGTCTCCGCGCCGCTCGGCGGAGTGCACGTCGGCGTCACCTCCGCCGGACTCGCGATGGCGGCGCATCTCTGTTTCAGGGCGCTCGCGTCGGTCTCGTGCCTCTACGTCATCGCCTTCACCACGCCGGTCGCCGACCTTGCCCGCTCGATGGCTTCGGTCGGCCTCCCGCCACTCTTCGTCGAGATGACGTTGCTGGTCTATCGTTTTGTTTTTCAGCTTTTCGATACGTCGTCGGCGATAGCCACAGCCCAGAAGTCACGTCTCGGATATGCCGGCCTGCAGGCAACGTTCCGCTCGCTCTCCGCGCTCGCCTCGAATCTTTTCGTATTTTCGGCAAGGCGTTCAGAGGAGCTGTACGTGGCCATGGAGTGCCGGGGCTACGACGGCGCGATCCGCGTGCTCGCGCCAACGAGCGGAGCGCGGCAGCCGTCGCTTGCTGGCATTGCGTTGGTCGAGGCGGCGTTGCTTTGCGTCGCCGTCGCAACGCATTTCGGGAGGCTCTTCTGATGCCGTCGCCGGATATTCTCCGAACCGAGGCGCTCCGGTGCGTCTGGCCGGACGGCACCTTGGCGCTCGATGGCGTCGATCTTTCGATCCGCGCGGGCCAGGTCACCGCGTTGCTCGGCAGCAACGGCGCGGGCAAGTCGTCGCTCCTGCTCAGTTTTAACGGCATCCTGAAGCCGCAATCGGGCCGGGTGCTGCTGCTCGATGAGCCGCTCGACTACTCGGCTCGCGGCCTGAAGGCGCTGCGGCAGAAGGTCGGCATCGTCTTCCAGAACCCCGACGCGCAGCTCTTCGCGTCGAGCGTTTACGAAGACATCTCCTTCGGCCTCTGCAACCTCGGCCTGCCGGAGCCGGAGACGCGGCGGCGGATCGAGGCGGCGATGGAGCTTGTCGGCGTGTCGGCACTAGCGCGCAAGCCGGTGCACCACCTCAGCTTCGGGCAGAAAAAGCGGGTGGCGCTGGCCGGGGTGCTGGCGATGGAGCCGTCGGTGCTGCTGCTCGATGAGCCAACCGCCGGACTCGATCCGCAGGGCGCGGACGCCATCATGCGCTTCATCCGCGAGTTGCAGCGCTCCCGTGGGATGACGGTGGTGGTCGCCACGCACGACATCGAAATGGCACCGCTTTTCTGCGACCGCGTCTGCATCATGGAGCGGGGGCGGGTGCTCTTCGAGGGCGAAATATCGGCGATAGTCGAGCATCGCGATCTCGTGCGGCAGGCCGGGCTTCGCCTGCCGCGCATCGCGCATCTGATCGAGATTCTCGTCTCGAAGGACGGCTTCACGCTGCCTGGCAATGTGATGACAATTGGCGCAGCGCGAAAGGTTTTGAAAACATTGAAAGAGAATCAAAAAAGCGATGAGCGACGGTAAGGGTAAGGTTTTTCTGGTGGGCGGCGGGCCGGGCGATCCGGAGCTGCTGACCATACGTGCACACAACGTGCTGCAATCGGCGGACGTGGTGCTGCATGACGCGCTCATCAGCCCGGAAATTCTTGCGTTGCTGCCGAACGGCGCGGAGCGGATCAGCGTCGGCAAGCGCCTCGGCGACGGCAAGGATCAGACCGACCGCCAGACGAAGATCAACGACCTGCTCGTCCGTCACGCCAGAGAGGGTAAATGCGTCGTACGGCTGAAGGCTGGCGACCCCTTCATGTTCGGGCGCGGCATCGAGGAGGTGCGTGCGCTCGCCGCCGCCGGAGTGCCGTGCGAGGTGGTGCCGGGCATCACGACGGGCATCGCCGCCGCTGACCTCTGCGGCATCCCGCTCACCGAACGCCACCGGAACAGCTCGGTGCTCTTCTGCACCGGCCACACGGCGGACTACTCGCTTGGGCATTTCGCGGCGGTGATCGAGCTGATGAAGGCGGGTACGCCGCTGGTGATGTACATGGGTTTCGAGAATCTGGACAAGATCGTCGAGCGCTTCATCGACTCCGGGCTGTCGCCGGAACTCCCGGCGTGCGCGGTTTCGCGCGTCTCGCGGAGCGACCAGACGCTGGTTGCGGCCACGATCGGCACGATTGTCCAGCAGATTCGCGAGCGCGAGCTATCCCTGCCGGTGGTGTTCATCATCGGCGAACACGCCGTTCCCGAGGGGGCGTGCCCAGATCAGTCCGATGCGTCCGATCCGTCTGATCAAAATCACAATGAACAGCAATGAGTAAGCACAAGAAACGGTCACAGATCAACAAGAAGGCGATTCTGCTTGCCCATTTCGGCACCACCTATCCCTCGGCACTGCCGTCGCTGGAGAACATCCGGAGGCAGGTGCGGGCGCGGATTCCCGGCATTGAGGTGCGGCACTGCTTTACCTCGAACATGGTGCGCAACATCTGGTCGGCGCGGCGGCGCGATCCGCAACGCTGGCTCGCCGAGGGCGTTGCCGACGAGTTCCTGAACGTGCAGGGGTTTCTCGGCGCGATCGGTAATTTACAGGACGGCAACTACCGGACGATCATCGTGCAGCCGACCCACATGTACCACGGCGAGCAGTTTGAGGATCTGAAATCCTACGTCTCGGCGCTCCAGTCGATCCGCACCATCAAGCGGGTCTGGTCGCCCTTCGAGAAGGTGGTGCTGTCGCGTCCGGCGCTTGGCACCTGCGGCGTGGAGCACGACTACACCGAGGACATCAAAGAGGTGGCGGCGCTGTTTGATGATGATGTCGAACGCGCCCGCCAGCTCGACGCGGCGCTGGTTTATGTGGCACACGGCAACGACTTCTTCTCGTCGGGTGTGTTCCGCGAAACCGGTGACGTGATGCGCAGTCGCTATCCGGGCGCACAGATTCACATCGGTATGATCGAGGGGCGGCCCGGCGTGGAGGAGATCGTCGCCGAGGTGACGGGCAAAGGGTGCACGACGGTGCTGTTGCGCCCCTTCATGATAACGGCGGGTGACCACGCGCACAACGACATTGCCGATGACGATACCGGTTCGTGGAAAGGAGCGTTCGAGGCGGCGGGATGTCGTGTCGAAATCCGCATGGAGGGACTTGGCTCGGATGATCGTTTCGCCTCGATCTTCGCCAAGCGGATTCTTGAAACCGCTGAAGATCATGGTATCGATCTGTTTTCAGCATCCGACAAAATCGATTAACGCTTTGAACAACCGTTTGCAACCAATGAACAATCAAGGCTCGATCATCAGCGTTTCGCTTGGACCGGGTGATCCCGGGCTGATTACCGTCAAGGCGCTTTCGCAGCTTCGCGAGGCTGACGTGATCTACTATCCCGGCACGGTCAGCGCTTCGGGCGCGGTGACGAGCGTGGCGCTCGATATTCTCAAGGAGTTCGATCTCGATCCGTCGAAGCTCCGGGGAATGCTCGTGCCGATGTCGCGCTCGCGTGGGGCCGCCGAGGCGAGTTATGCCGCGAACTACGCCTCGATGGCGGAAGAAGTGCAGGCGGGCCGACGGGTGGCGGTGGTGAGTGTCGGTGACGGCGGCTTTTACAGCACTGCGTCGGCGATTATCGAACGGGCGCGGCGAGACGGTCTCGATTGCTCGATGACGCCAGGAATTCCGGCCTTCATCGCTGCCGGGTCAGCTGCCGGGATGCCGCTTGCGTTGCAGAGCGACAGCGTGTTGGTGTTGGCGCAGATCGACGAGATCGGCGAACTCGAACGCGCTCTCGTCACGCACAGCACCGTAGTGGTGATGAAGCTCTCGACGGTCAGAGACGAGCTGGTTAGCTTCCTCGAACGGTACGCCAAACCCTTCCTCTACGCCGAAAAGGTGGGCATGGCGGGCGAGTTCATCACGATGGAAGTCGACGCCTTGCGCTCACGCGCTATCCCCTACTTTTCGCTGCTGGTCTGCTCGCCGCATTGCCGGCAGTCAACCCTTTCGCCCTTTGCGTCATGAACGGCACGATTACCGTTGTGGGCCTCGGCCCCGGCAGCGACTCGATGATGACCCCGCAGGTGCTCGATGCGATCCGCACGGCTGACGCGGTGGTCGGCTACACCGGCTACATGAAGAGCATCGCACACCTGATTCCGGACTCCGTCCAGACCGTGGCGACTGGCATGACCGGCGAGATGCAGCGGGCCGAAGAGGCGTTCGCGCTGGCCGCCGAAGGGCGTCACGTCGTTGTCGTCAGCTCCGGCGACGCGGGCATCTACGGCATGGCACCACTCATTGTCGAACTGCATGCGAGCGGCCGCTGGCCGGAGGTCGCGGTCGAGGTACTGCCGGGCATCAGTGCGTTCCAGGCCGCTGCCGCGCGACTCGGCGCTCCGGTGAGCCACGACTTCTGTGCCATTTCGCTCTCCGACCTGATGACGCCGTGGGAGGTGATCGAAAAGCGGATCGAGGCAGCGGCATCGGCGGACTTCGTGACGGCGGTTTACAACCCACGCAGCCGCGACCGCTACTGGCAGATTCACCGCTTCCGCGAGCTGTTCCTGCGCCACCGCTCACCCTCGACGCCGGTGGGCATCGTCCGCAATGTGACGCGCAAGGATGAGTCGGT
Source organism: Chlorobaculum tepidum TLS (assembly GCF_000006985.1). NCBI lineage: Bacteria > Pseudomonadati > Chlorobiota > Chlorobiia > Chlorobiales > Chlorobiaceae > Chlorobaculum > Chlorobaculum tepidum. Next base: position 402,610 of record NC_002932.3, on the reverse strand, counting down.
CGTGCTGACGACGCTCGGTGAGTTCGATCCCGATTCGCTCGACATGTTCACCATGATGCTGGTTGGCAACTCGACCACCTTCTTCTCCGGAGAGCGGATGGTGACGCCGAGGGGCTATTTCAGCCGAGAGGAGCGTGGCCTGAGACCGGTTGGCCAGTCGATCATGAGCAGCAGCTTCCGCGCCATCGCGGAACTGATGAAGCCGGACTCACGCCCGACTGACGAGCGCTGGGCGGTCATGCACACGATTCACACGACCGCCGATTTTGAGATGCAGGAGTTGTTCCACGCCACACCCGGCGCAATCCAGCGGTGGCACGAGGCGCTGACCGCCGGTGGCGCGACGATCATTACCGACGTGACGATGGTGCAGTCGGGGCTGCGCAAGGCAGCGCTGGAGCGCTACGGCGTGACGGTGCGCTGCTACTTGCACGACGAGCGCGTGACGGAGCTGGCCAAAAGCGCGGGCATCACGCGCAGCCAGGCGGGGATGCGGCTTGCCGCCAAGGAGCATCCCGACGCGCTCTTCGTCGTCGGCAATGCGCCGACGGCGCTGCTGGAACTTGCATCGCTCCTGCATCGCGGAGGCTTCGCTCCGATGGGGGTGATTGGAGCGCCGGTCGGGTTCGTGAACGTAGTCGAGTCGAAGCACCGGCTCAAGGCGGCGGCGGGCGCAACGCCGATTGCCGTCATCGAGGGGCGCAAGGGTGGCAGCGCGATTGCGGCCACCATCGTCAACGCGGCCTTCAGCCTCGACGAGGCGGAGGCGATGAATCCGGGGCGCGATGTCTGAGCAGTTCACGCTCATCGGCCTCAGCGACAGCACGGAGCCGCATCTCGACCCCTCCGCCATCGAGGCAATTCGTGCACATCGAATCTTCGCAGGCGGAACCCGCCATCGCGAAATCGTCGGTGCGTTGCTGCCGTCCGCCTACCGCTGGATCACCATCGCGCCGCCGATTGACGAGGTGCTGTCGCAACTTGCCGGGGCGGACGAGCCGGTGGTGGTCTTCGCCTCTGGCGACCCCTTTTTTTACGGCTTCGGCGCAACCTTGCAGAAGCGTTTTCCCGGCGCGTCGATTCAAAGTTTTCCGACGTTTCACTCGCTTCAGATGCTGGCACAGCGCTGCCTGATTCCGTACCAGTCGATGCGTCATGCCTCGCTCACCGGGCGGAGCTGGGAGGAATTGGACTGCGCTCTGATAGCAGGCGAGCGGTTGATTGGCGTGTTGACCGACACCCGCAAGACGCCGACAGAGGTAGCGCGGCGAATGCTCGATTTCGGCTATTCCAGCTATCGCATGGCGGTCGGTGAATCGCTTGGCGGCAGCGATGAGCGGGTAACACGCTGTACGCTGGAGGAGGCTTCCGGGATGCAATTCGGCAAGCTCAACTGCCTGCTGCTCGAAGCTTCGGAGCCACCGAAGCGCTGGTTCGGTATTCCCGAAAATCTGTTCGACGGGCTGCCGGGGCGGCCCAACATGATTACCAAAATGCCCTTTCGCCTGGCCGCTCTCGCCGCGCTGGAGCTTGGCCGGGCGCGCACCTTCTGGGACGTTGGTTTCTGCACTGGCTCTGTCGCTATCGAAGCGCGGCTCCGGTTTCCCGGCCTCGCGGTGACCGCCTTCGAGAAGCGCCCCGAGTGCGATGCCCTGCTGGAAGTCAACGCCCGTCGCTTCGGAGCGCCCGGCATCGCAAAGGTGATGGGGGACTTTCTCGAACAGGATCACCGCGCGTTGTGCGGCAACGACGGCGTCGATGCGGTCTTCATCGGCGGCCACGGCGACCGGCTGGGCGAGCTGTTCGCCGCTGTGGCGACGCATCTCGCTCCCGGAGGTCGGGTGGTGATGAACGCCGTGCGCCGGTCGAGCGCCGAAGCGTTCACCGCCAGCGCCGCCCGCCACGGTATGGAACTCGCCGAGCCGCTCAAGCTAACCGTCGGCGACCACAATCCCGTGAGTGTGATGAAGGCGGTGATGCCGGGCTGAGCGCTTGAGACGCCCTGTCCGATCAGAACGTTATCCGGACTATTTCAAACAGTTGTTTTACAAAACCCATGCACGAACGAATTGCCATTATCGCCATCACCGAAACCGGAATCGCGCTCGCCCGCTCACTGAAAAGCCTGCTCGTGGCCGACGGGTTTGCCGGGTGCGGGCTGTTCTCGTCCCGCGTCGCCGAGGGTGTCGAACCCATCGAAAGCGTTCCGGCGTTTGTCCGGCACTCGTTCGGCAGCTTCGACGCTTTTCTTTTTATAGGCTCGCTCGGCATCTGCGTGCGCTCGATTGCGCCGGTGTTGCAGGGCAAGCTGCGCGACCCGGCGGTCATCAACTGCGACGAGTCCGGGCGCTTCGTGCAGAGCGTGTTGTCGGGCCATGCGGGCGGGGCGAACGCGCTGGCCGGGCGGGTCGCGCGGCTGCTGGGGGCACAGGCGGTGCTGAGCACGTCGAGCGACGTGCAGGGGTTGTGGCCGCTCGACATTCTGGGGCGTGAAGAGGGGTGGGGCGTCGAGTTCGCCTCGCCGGTCGCGGGTGAATCGATGACTACGGCGATGGCGGCCTTCGTGAACCACGAGCCGACCACGCTGCTACTTGATGTTCGCGACTCGCTGACCGATGAGTTGGAGCGAACCGCACCGCCGTTCGTGACGATTGCCTATCGCTACGAAGAGGTCGATTTCAGCACGTGCAGTCTTCTGCTCGCCGTGACGCCGCGGATCATCGAAGCATCTGTCCAGACGGTGTTCTATCGACCGAAGGTGCTCTGCGTTGGCGTTGGGTCGGAGCGAGGCATCGACCCCGAACGGTTCGTCAGCTCGATTTCCGAACAATTTGCAAGCAACGGTTTCTCCATGCGCTCGATCCGCAGCGTCGGTTCGGTTGATTTCAAGCTAAACGAAGAGGCCTTCATTGCCTTTGCCGAAGCGTGCGGCACGACGCTGACGGGTTTCACGCCGGAGCAGCTCGAAAGTGTCGGGCCGGTACCCAATCCGTCTGATGTCGTCTTCCGCAAAACTGGCGTGCACAGCGTTTCCGAGGCTTCGGCGGCGCTGCTCTCCGGCGAGAACCGCTGGCTGATCGAGAAACAGAAGATCTCGCTCGACGGTATTCCGGAGGGAGAGCCGCGCCACTACACCTTCGCCGTCAGCCTTTTGCGCGGAGCTGAACGGCGCGGGCGCATCGCCATCGTCGGGGCGGGGCCGGGCGATCCGGAGCTGGTGACGGTCAAGGGCAAACGCTACCTCGAACAGGCCGACCTGATTCTCTACGCGGGCAGCCTCGTGCCGGAGAAGCTGACCCACTATGCCAAACCGGGCGCGCTGGTGCGGAGTTCGGCTTCGCTTTCGCTCGAAGAGCAGTTCGCGTTGATGGAGCGGTTCTATCGACAGGGCAAATTCGTGGTGCGACTGCACACCGGCGATCCGTCGATTTACGGAGCGATTCAGGAGCAGATGGCCTTTTTCGACGCTGAGGGGTTCGAGTACGAAATCGTGCCGGGCGTGTCGTCGTTCCAGGCAGCGGCAGCGGTGTTGCAGTCGCAGTTTACCGTGCCGGAGAAGGTGCAGACCATCATCCTGACGCGCGGCAGCGGGCGGACGCCGGTGCCAGACAAGGAGCGGCTCTCGGAGCTGGCGCGTGCGAGGGCGACCATGTGCATCTACCTCAGCGCCGAGTGGAGCGACCAGGTGCAGTCCGAGCTGCTCGAACACTACGCGCCCGATACCCCCGTGGCGGTCTGCTACCGGCTCACCTGGGACGACCAGCAGGTGTGGCGCGGGCGGCTCGACGGGCTGGCCTCGCTGGTGCGCGAAAGCGGCAAAACCCGCACGGTGCTGCTGGTGGTCGGTGAGGCGATCGGTGCGCGCGGCGGGCGCTCGAAGCTCTACGACCCATCCTTCACGCATGGCTTCCGCGAAGGGCATGGCGCGTGAGGAGGGCGGCGTGATTCTGCTCTTCGGCGGTACCACCGAGGGACGGCAGGCGGCGGCGCTCTGCGACCGGCTCGGCCTGCCTTTCATCTACTCGACCAAAACCCGCGTCGAACCATTCGCAACTGCCTGCGGCGAGTTTCGCCACGGAGCGCTCGACGAGGCGGCGCTGTCCGAACTCGTCTCGTCGAGCGGCGTCCGGCTCGTCATCGACGCCGCCCACCCCTTCGCCGCCCGACTGCACCGCTCGCTGTTCGAGGTTTGCCAGCACCTCGCCGTTCGCCTGATCCGTTTCGACAGACCATCGGTGGATGTTCCAGATTTTGAAGGACTTCACTCCGTAGCCGATTTCACCGAAGCTCTTGCGCTGCTCGACCGCCTCAATCCGGCGAAGCTGCTCGCGCTGACCGGAGTACAGTCCATCGCTCCGTTACGCCCGTGGTGGGAACAGCACGACATGCTTCTGCGCATCCTGCCGACACAAGCCTCGATGGAGCTTGCGCGGCGCGAGGGGATTCCCGAAGCGCAGCTGCTGCCTATGAATCCCGATAGTTCCGACGAGGCGCTCGAAAAGCTGGTGCGGAAGCATGGCGTCGATTGCCTGCTCGCAAAGGAGAGCGGAGAGTCCGGCTTTTTCTCCTCGAAACTGCGGGTTGCCGAACGGTGCGCCATTCCGCTGATCGTCATCCGGCGTCCCCCCGCACCCGCGTACGATGTGGTGGCAACATCCGTCGAGGAGCTTGAAGCGCTGCTGCCAGACGCCGTCACGCTGAAGCCGCTCAGGACAGGCTACACCACCGGAGCCTGTGCCGCCGCCGCTACCAAAGCCGCCGTGATCGCGCTGTTTGACGGTGCTGCGCCCGACTTGGTCACGATCACGCTTCCGTCCGGCAAAGTCGCCAGCTTCGGGATCGTCTCGTACCGCGCGGAGCGAGGGCGATCGCGGTGCGGCGTGCGGAAGTTCGCGGGCGACGACCCCGATGTGACGCATGGCCTGCTGATTGTCAGTGAAGTGTCGCTGTTGCCGAACGGCGAACCGGGTGAAGTGCGATTCCTGCAAGGTGAAGGAGTTGGCAGGGTGACGCTGCCGGGGCTGGAGATTCCACCCGGCGAACCGGCGATCAACCCCGTGCCACGTCAAATGATCCGGGAGTGCATCGCCGGAGAGTTGCGGCAGCGCGGGTTGCGCCACGCCGTCGCGGTCACGATATCAGTGCCCGGCGGCAACGCGGTCGCCCGCAAAACGATGAACGAACGGCTCGGCATCACCGGAGGTATCTCGATTCTCGGTACCAGTGGCGAGGTCATTCCTTACTCAATAGAGGCGTGGCTCGCCAGCATCCGCCAGTCTATCGCGGTTGCCTCCACCAACGGCTGTACCACCCTCGCTCTCACCTCTGGTCTTCGAACCGAACGTCACCTCCGCGCGCGTTACCCCGACCTGCCGGAGCTGGCCTGCATTCACTACGGCAACTATATTGGGCGCACGCTCGAACTGGTGCACCAGCACGGCGGCTTCAGCCGCGTCATCGTTGGCGTCATGCTCGCCAAAGCCACCAAACTCGCTCAGGGCCAGGCCGACCTCTCCAGCCGCGTCGTTCAGCTCGATCCCCGATGGCTTGCCAATCTCTCTGCCGATCTTGGCTACAGCCCGGTAATTGCAAACCAGCTCGCCGACCTCCACCTCGTCCGGAATGTGACCGACCTCATCCCTTTTAGCAGCGATGAACCACTCTATACGGCCATTGCCAACGCCAGCTATCGCGCCTGTCGCCGGTGGCTTCCTGACACCTCCCTGACCTTCGTGCTGTTCGACATGGAGGGGCAGGCGGTCGTCGTCGATTGAATTGCACGTTGCTGAAGTAGATATGAGGGGCTACAGTCTTTATCGTTGGCGCGCGTTGGCTGTCGATTTTGATATCGTAACGTTTGTTGAAAGGTGCCCATAAGATTCATAGTAATGGCGCTTATGGTTTTGTTCTGTGAGACAGTACTCCCTCTACAAAGAGGGCGCAGGTCTTTCGGTCACTCGATGGGTGGGGGATGTTCCAAAAAAACTGTTTAGTCAATAGTAAAGCAATATCATCCTGTCGAGACCAATAGAGTGTTAAAAACAAAGCAGCTTATTGCAGAGGGCATCGGTTAAGCTCTTTAGAGCTGGCATTCTGCTCATGATATTCTGCATGAGCTGCTGACGCATTACCGGAAACGCGGGTGGTTTGAGGCCTGTAAGTTTCGGGATAAGCAAACGTCAAGTTGAAGAGGTAAACGGGGCGGCGTATCGTAATCTGAATCCCCGTTCAGTTTAGGATATTCCGAGCAAGGCCAAAGGAGAGCCTTCCCCAAAGAGCAGGATATGCAGACTTGAGTGGCTCTCGTATAAAAGCGGCCTTCAAACAGGCGCTTGCTTAACGCTGTTCTGTGTCATTCATTTTTGCATACCCTGAGAGCCGCTTCAGACTATGGCTTTTCAGCATAAGAAAGGATATAATCCAAGCCGGCATACACACTCTCTGCAGAACGATTCAGGGTTAATTGCGCCATAATCCTTGCAAGGGGATGCATCTTGGCAAAAAATGTCCGGTTTTTTGCCAGATACGCATGAAGCGGTTCATAGACATCGTCACGGATGGATTTGATGTCAATCTGGACAAATCCGGCTTTGGTGAGCTTGTTCTGGTAGGATGGGATCAAGTAATAGTTTTCTTGCGGAATATTGAATTTTCCTGCTACAAGATTCCATGAAAACCACTGCTCCATTCGCCTGAAGGGATTGCCGGAGTTTTCTGTTGGCACAATGTCCGCTGTCACAAGCCTTCCGCCCGGCCGCAAAACGCGGAACGCTTCCCTGAAAAAAGCCTCACGAGTTCTGTAGTGGAAAGCGCTTTCTACGGAAACCACCAGATCGATGGACTCGTTTTCAATGGGCATTGCTGTTGCCGAACCTTCTCGTAAATCGATTGATTGTTCCAGACCTGCATCAGCAACACGCTTCCGGGCGCGCTCCACCTGGGAACTCGTAATGTTCAGGCCGATGATTTTTTCGGGTTTCAGTTGTCTTGCCCAGAGGATGTCCTGATCGCCAAAACCGTACCCACAATCCAGCACAATATCGCCCGGCCCCATGCCGCCTCTTTTCGCCACCAGCAGCGCAAGCGCTTCACTGGCTTCATCGATGGTATCCGCCTTCCGCCAATAGCCGAGATTCAGATAGAGCGCGTTCTCGGTTAGAGAAGAGGTGCCGATCAAATCATAGACTTCCGTTGTTTTCAACCCGTGGAATGGATTGAAAAGCCAGTTCAGATATCCAAAAAAACGATCTATCGTATCATCTGACATGGTGATGATTTGTTTTCCGATGAAGCCGCCCGAATCATGTTCACCATCCGTCGATGAGCCTCTTAACCTGTGAATGCGCCCAGATGATCATGCGTGGGAAAAACTGGAGAAGCAACCAGTAACCAATCTACACGTGCATTGAGTAATTCGTTCATCACTGCGGCTGCGTTGAACCTGTAACGAAAAAGTGGACACTATCCCGAATCGGTGCGTACCGACAAGCTTTACCGGACGCGAGAGAACCGGAACTGGTCCAAAAAGCGAGGCATCCGCGATGCGGTCAAAGGCAACTTCGGCCAGGCGCAACAGCGATATGGCCCGTTTGGCCAAGAGCAGCATGACGGCGGTCTCGGTCATTTTTCTGGTGATGAATCCGGGTCAGCTGTTCAACCTGCTTTTTTGCGCCGTTTCGAATGGCGCTGCTGGCTGGCGAGCCGCATCGAAAATATCCATCGGATAAGATCACCCCAGGCTGCGGCGATGCACTGCTGTTTGAGCGCCTATCGATTGGCTTGGCAAGGCCTAATTATCAACATAGCAACAAGTTCGTGGGCTTGCTCTATTGACTTCTTCCCGGATATGCCGTTTGAGGCCTGGACGAGCAATATGACCTACTTGCGGACCGATAGCGGTTAGCACAGCACCTCACGGTGATCATGGAACTCTTCAATCGGGAGATCGTCGGTTATTGACTCAGCAGGAGTCCAAACGAAACCTCCTCAGCCTCTTGTTTCTCTTCTTTCTTCTTCACCGCCCCCGCAGCCCCCGGAAGAAATCCTGCAACAAACTTTCGGCTTTGCGCTCCATGATGCCGCCATACACCTCGGGCTGGTGGTTGAGTGCGTTGCAGGCGGTAATGTTGAGAACGGTTCCCGCCGCGCCCATCTTGGGATCCCACGCGCCAAAGACCACGCGGCTGATTTTCGACAGCACGATCGCCCCTGCGCACATTGGGCAGGGTTCGAGCGTAACGGCGAGCGTGCATCCTTCGAGATATTTGCTGCCTATAGTTGCCATTGCCGAGGTCAGGGCGATCATTTCGGCGTGCGCGGTGGCGTCCGACAGAGTCTCCACCTGGTTGTAGCCGCGCCCGATGATCAAGCCGTTCGGGTCGAGCACCACCGCGCCGACCGGCACCTCCTTGCTTTCGTACGCCTTGATCGCCTCCCTGAAGGCGAGTTCCATGCAGTGGTTCAGGTCAGACATCATGATGCGAAGAAATGTGCGCTACGAGCCACAGCGGTTTCAGTAAAACAAGAATTTTTGTTATCATAAAGTTTAAACTTTTTTCCGCGTTAAGCCCGGTACCGACCGGCAAGTATTCTCCCGTAACCATAGAACTTGTACTATGAATATTCATGAGTATCAGGGTAAAGGCATCCTGAAACAGTTCGGCGTGGCCGTTCCCAAGGGCATAGTAGCATTTTCGGCTGAAGAAGCAAAACAAGCGGCAGAGCAGCTCTTCGAGGAGCAGTCGAGCCCCGTAGTGGTCGTCAAGGCGCAGATTCACGCCGGTGGCCGCGGCAAGGCTGGCGGTGTCAAACTGGCAAAATCGCCTGAAGAGGTGTTCGAAATCGCCCAGAAAATGCTCGGCGCAACGCTGGTAACACACCAGACCGGACCCGAAGGCAAGGAGGTTCGCCGTCTCCTCATCGAAGAGGGCATGAATATCGACAAGGAGTTCTACCTCGGCATCACCCTCGACCGCACCACGTCGAGCAACGTGCTCATGGTCTCGACCGAAGGCGGCATGGAGATCGAGAAAGTGGCCGAAGAGACCCCAGAAAAGCTGCTCAAGATTCACGTCGATCCAGTCTACGGCCTGCAGGGCTTCCAGGCTCGCAAGGCGGCGTTCTTCCTCGGCTTGCAGGGTGAGCAGTTCCGCAACGGCGTCAAGTTCATCGAGGCGCTTTACAACGCGTACACCACCATCGACGCCTCGCTGGCTGAGATCAACCCGCTGGTCATCACCAAGGAGGGCCGCGTGCTCGCGCTCGACGCCAAGATCAACTTCGACGACAACGCCCTCTACCGCCACTCTGATTTCCACGATCTGCGTGACATTACCGAAGAGGATCCGCTCGAATACGAAGCCTCGAAATCGAACCTCAACTACGTGCGCCTCGACGGCAACGTTGGCTGCATGGTCAACGGCGCAGGCCTGGCGATGGGCACCATGGACCTCATCCAGCTCTCCGGCGGCAGACCGGCCAACTTCCTTGATGTCGGCGGCGGTGCAAGCTCCAAGACAGTCGAAGAGGGTTTCAAAATCATCTTGGGCGACAAAAACGTCAAGGCGATCCTGGTCAACATCTTCGGCGGCATCGTACGCTGCGACCGCGTGGCCGGAGGCATCATCGAAGCCGCCAAAAACATCGGCCTGAAGGTACCGGTGATCGTGCGCCTCGAAGGCACAAACGCCACAGAGGCCCAGAAAATGCTCGACGAATCGGGTCTCAACCTCATCTCGGCCAAAGGCCTGAGGGACGCTGCGGAAAAGGTGCAGAAGGCACTGGCCACAGCATAAAGTCCCAACACACGCAAACAAACGGAAAAGCCCGCCCCCACAGAACGAACTTCATGGAGGCGGGCTTTTCCGTTTTGCCACTAACACAGGAGAAAAAAACTGAGGTCTCTTTTCGATAAGAGAAATGCGTACAATCCTAAAAAAGCCGGACGAAAGGATCAACCAGCCTATCGCCCGGCCAAATCAGCAACAACCCGTTCTTCTCCGCGATTCATCGTTTACTCAGACATTCATCTTCACACATCACAATCAACTATAACACATAACATGGCGAAGAAGAGCCGGAACGTTGCTGTCAATCAACACACAAAGAACAACACATCACAACCTTACTCAAGAACATTCAACACAAAAACTCATTATATCATTCAACTCATCCCTTACAATTATTGAGACGATGATGCTCAAACTTCCTTGCGCGCTTTTTTATTTTTTTTCAAAAAATAATTTTGCTCTGTCGAATCCAGCCGCCCCTCACTCGTAACGCAGCGCCTCTACAGGTTTGAGTGCCGCCGCTTTTCTGGCAGGCCACAAGCCAAAAAACAGACCGATCAGCACGGAGAAGCCTGTGGCAAGCACCACCGAGAACATCGACGTTTTCACCGCCCACCCGGCGAAGGCTGAAAGCATTACCGAAACACCGACACCAACCACGATACCGATGATGCCACCGCTAAGCGTCATACCCACCGATTCAATCAGAAACTGAAGCATGATGTCTCCTTTCCGCGCGCCGATAGCCTTGCGAAGGCCGATCTCGCGGGTGCGCTCGGTCACCGAAACCAGCATGATGTTCATAATGCCGATGCCGCCCACCACCAGCGAAATGGCCGCGATCGAGCCAAGCAGCATACTCATGGTCTGCGTGGTGGCGCTGAGCATCTGCTGGAACTGGGTCATATCGCGAATGTTGAACGAATCCTGATCGTCAGCGGCCAGCTTGTGCCGTTTACGAATCAGCGCGTCAATGGCCTGCGTTGCCGGAGCGATGTTTTCAGCGCTCGAAACCTCCACGTAAATGCCGTCGAGATACAGCTTGCCAAGTACGCGGTACATGGCGGTCGAAACAGGAATGTAAACGACATCGTCCTGATCGCGAGGGCCTGCGAAACCCTTGGCCGGAGCGACGCCAATGACCCTGAAGTTGATCCTGTTGATCTTGATGATCTTGTCAACCGGATCAGCGTCGCCGAAAAGCTGCATGGCAACGGTCGTCCCGAGAATCGCGACCTTGGCTCTCTCCTGAATCTCTTCCCTAGTAAACCAGCGCCCAACAGTGGGTATGGCAGCGCGCATCTCGCCATAATCATAATCGACACCCTCGACACTGGTGCTCCAGTTCTTGTCGAGATAGACCAGTTGGCCCGATCCGGTAACATCGCCGGAGACGTGATCGATCAGATTGGGAATAGCCTGAATGGCTGCCGCGTCCTTTTCGGTGAAACGGGTCACCGTACCGAAACCCTGCGAAGCGCCGCCGATCTTTGCCGAACCGCCCCTGACCGAGAGCAGGTTCGATCCCATCGATTTCAACTGCTCCTCCATCGATGCTTTCGCCCCGGTACCAAGCGCCATCATGGCGATGACCGAAGCAACACCGACAAGGATGCCGAGCACCGACAGGAACGTCCTGATCTTGTTGGACGCGATAGACTGGAACGCCTGAACCACAAAACCAAGCAGGCGCGACGGCTGAAAAAGCGCGGAATGAGCGGCCTCCATGCCTCCTTGGGGCATTTGGGGGTTGAGTCGCGCATCCTGTTTCTTGCGGTCGTCCACCACGACCCCATCCTTCATGGTTATCACCCTGTCGGCAAATTCGGCGATATCCGTCTCGTGCGTCACCATGATGATGGTTTTGCCTTGCCGGTGCAGATCGGTGAGAATCCGCATGATCTCGTGCGAATTCTTCGTGTCGAGATTGCCGGTTGGTTCGTCGGCGAAGATGAGCATTGGATCCCGGATGAGCGCACGAGCGATGGCCACCCGCTGCTGCTCGCCGCCCGACATCTGGTTCGGGCGATGATCCGATCGTTGCGCGAGTCCGACCATCTCAAGCCGCTTCAGCGCGTCCTTACGAAAATCGCCACGCTGACCGCTATAAATGCAGGGGAGCACCACGTTGTCAATCGTGCTCATCCGGCTGAGCAGGTGAAACTGCTGGAACACGAACCCGGCCACGTTGTTCCTGATTCCGGCCAGCTCGTCGTCGCTCATCCGGCTTACCTCCTTGCCCATCAGGCGATACTGCCCGGTATCGGGCACATCGAGCAAGCCGAGAATGTGCATCAGCGTGGACTTGCCCGAACCCGACGCGCCCATGATCGCCACGAACTCACCCTGTCCAATCGTCAGGCTCACGCCGTCAAGCGCCTTGACCGAACTCTCACCGATCCGGTAGGTTTTGGTAACGTTGACGATTTCGATCATCGCTGCCGGTTTTGTTGTGAGCTCCTGCGCTGAGGCATGAATGGGTTGGTGCCCGCACTGTTTTTCGGCAGCGAGTAGGCGGCATTTTTGACCAGAATGACATCCGATGGAGAAACCCCGCTGACGATCTCCACATTGTTGTCATCGGACAGGCCGATCCGCACTGGCGTGCGCTTGACCGAATCGGGGGCTGCAACTCTTTTCAGCACAAAGGAATGGCTGTTGCGGCTCTTGACGGCGGCAAGCGGAAGCATGAGTACGTGATCCTTTTCGTTGACGACAATATCGACATTGGCGCTCATGCCCGACCTGAACACCTCGGGCACCTTTCGGGGCACGATATCGACATGATAGATATTGACGTTGTTGACCAGCGTCGATTCGTAATAGATATGATCGACCACCCCTTCGACGTGGATGTCGGGATAGGCATCGAGACTGATTACCGCCTTCTGGCCGAGCTTGACGTTCCCGATGTCGGTTTCATCGACATTGGCCCTCACAATGAGCCGGTCGGAGAGCACCATCACGGCATCGCTCGTGGTGATGGTCTGGCCCGGATTGAGGCTGCTGACGATCACCTGCCCGTCGATGGGCGAAATGAGGGCGGTCTGGTTGTAGACCTTGTTCCAGTAGTCGATCTCGCTCTGCCCCTTCAGCGTAGCCGCATCGAGCAGCGCCGCCCGCTCCGTAGAGCTAACAAGCGCCAGCACCTGGCCTTTTTTGACGAAATCCCCCTCCTTGACCAGAATCTTGTCGATGCGTCCGCTCACGGGCGACTTGATTTCGAGCCTGTTCTGCGGCGTGATCGTCGCCGTGGTGGAGACCAGCTGGCGAATATCGCCAATCTCCGGGCGGTACTCGCGGTACGAAATTTTCGGCTTGCCGACAAACACTGTTCTGTACACAACAGAACCGGCGACCAGAGCAATGACGACGGCCACTGCCCCCCAGATGAGTTGCGGTTTACCTGCTTTCAAGAGTGCCTCCTTTTGCCTGAACCCAGGCCGCCTCGGCGGTCAGCAGATTGGACTGGGCGTTGAGATATGATTTTTTCGCGGTGACGAGATTGTCTTCGATAATGGTCCAGTCGTTGAACGAAATCAGTCCCGCCGAGTACTGCGCGTCAGCGATGCGCGCCCGCTCGGAGGCGGCGTCGAGATATTTTTTCTGGACATCCACGTTACCGGAGGCGTCGATGAAAGTCTTCCACGCCTGCGCAAGGCTCCGTTTGAGCGACAGATAAAGGCTCTCCTCGTCGGCGCTCAACTGGTTAACCACCGCCCGCGCCTTGGCCACGCCTGCCTTGCCGGAGCCGCCCGCGTAGATCGGCACCGACACGTCGATGCCCGCCTGCCAGTCGGTGCGGTCGGGCGGAAGCTGCCGGAATGCGCTATTGCCGAAGCCGGTGCTCAGGTAAACCGACGGCATGAACGCGCTCCGCGCTGCCTGCAAGCTGTATCCGGCGGCACTCTTTTGCGCGGTGAGTTCGAGGTAGGCCGGATTGTTCCGTGCGATGCTGTCGAAATCGGGCGGTGTGCGGGTCTGTTCGCTGGCCGTGAACTGCCCGGTCACGCGGATCGGCGTGAAGCTGCGGCGACCAAGCTGAGTGCTAAGTACCATCTGAGCAAGATCGAGCGCGCGCCTTGCCTGCGCCACCTCGAACTCCGCCTCGCCGAGGTCAGCCTGGGCTTTGCTGAGCGAGCCGATATTTTCCGTGCCCGATTTATAAAGCAGGGCGACCAGGCGCAACTCCTGCTTTCTTTTCGTTGCAATCTCTTCTGCGAGCGCCACCTGTTTCTGCGCGGTCAGAAGCTGGACGAACGCCGTGCGCAAAGCATAGCGCGTAGCGACAGAAACCTTGCTTTCATTATACTTCGACGCCTTGAGTGTTTCGGTAGCGGACTTCACCTCGCTGGAAGTTTTCGCGCCATCGTAGAGCAACTGGCTCGCATTGACGCCGTACGACCACGCCCCCACCGGAGCCGCAGCGCTCGAACCCGAACGTTCGCCCCCCGCCGACGCGCTGACGGACGGAAGCATTCCACCCTTGACACTATTTCGCTGCTCCTCGGACTGCCGGACGCTTTCCGCCGCCGAACGCAGATCGGGATGATGCCCGGCCGCTTCGGCAAGACACTGCGCCCAGTCAAGCGTTTCAACAGCCAGTACGGGAGCCTTTGGCAGGCAGACAAAACAGAGCACTGCTACAATGACAAAAGTTCGGCGAAGTCGTCTCATGATCCGGATATAATTTATAAACACGTTGACAGACACTCACGGGTTTGACGCTGCAACCTCCTGTTTCCAGCGACCATGGGAAAAACAGCCAAAGACCGGCCACATAACCGGAATCCTTAGAGGGCATGGCGCTTTAATGAAATATCGTATCTTCAACTGCAAACCTGAAACCGCGACTCCATGCTCGAAGTACGAAATCTCTCTCTTTCAGCAGGCACCAAAGTGCTCCTGCGCAACACCTCATTCCGGATCGGCGACAAGGATCGCGCCTCGCTGGTCGGCCTGAACGGCACTGGCAAATCCACGCTGCTGCGCCTCCTCAGCGGCCAGCTCAAGGAGGACGGGCCCATCAGCGAAGGGCAGATCATGAAGTCCTCGACCACCACCATCGGCTATCTGCCGCAGGAGATTTCGTTCGAAGGCGACCTCGACAAAACCGCGCTCCAGTACGCTCTCGAAGCGAACAAAACGCTGCATGAACTTTCTGAAAAGATTTCGCGCATGGAGCACGAGCTCGCGCTGCCCGATCAGGATCACGCGAGCGACGAGTACCACAAGCTGATCGAACGCTTCAGCGACGCCTCGCAAGACTTCGAGCGGCTTGGCGGCTACCGGATGCAGTCCGACGCAGAGAAAATTCTCTCCGGACTCGGCTTCGGCAGCGCGGATTTCTACAAAAAGGTGAAAGAGTTTTCCGGCGGCTGGCAAATGCGCCTGCTCATCGCCCGCTTGCTCTTGCAAAACCCGACGCTGCTGCTGCTCGACGAACCGACAAACCACCTCGACATCGACTCGCTCCGCTGGCTCGAACAGTACCTGCTCAACTACGAGCACAGCTACCTGATCGTCTCGCACGACCGCTTTTTCCTCGACAAGCTCACCACCAAAACGCTCGAAATCGCCTTCAACGAAATCACCGAGTACAAGGGCAACTACAGCTTTTATGAGAAAGAAAAGGCCGAGCGATACACACTCATGATGTCGCGCTACGAAAACGATCTGAAAAAGATGGCCGACCTGAAGTCGTTCGTGGACCGCTTCCGCTACAAGGCCACCAAGGCGCGGCAGGCGCAAAGCCGGTTGCGCCAGATGCAGAAACTCGAAAAGGAGTTGCAGGCGCCGGAGGAGGATCTGTCGCAGATTTCTTTCTCGTTCCCGAAGGCCAGACCGTCGGGCCGCGAAGTGCTCCGGCTGGAGGGAGTCTCAAAGTCGTTCACGCTACCGGACGGCACGACGAAAACCGTGCTCAAGAACATCGATCTCGAAATCATGCGCGGCGACCGCATCGCCATCGTCGGCTCAAACGGTGCGGGCAAGACGACGTTTTGCAGGATTCTGGCCGACGAGATCGACTTCGAGGGCAAACGCCAGACCGGCCACCACGTCAGCATGAGCTACTTCGCCCAGCACCAGACCGACAATCTCGCGCCGGAAAAGAGCATCCTTCAGGAGATGATGGACGCAGCCCCGACCTCTGAAGCACAGCGCCGCGTGCGAGACATCCTCGGCTGCTTCCTCTTCAGCGGCGACGCGGTGGAGAAGAAAATCGCCGTGCTCTCCGGAGGCGAAAAATCGAGGGTGGCACTCGCCAAGATTCTGCTCCAGGCCTCGAACCTGCTCATCATGGACGAGCCGACCAACCACCTCGACATGCGCTCCAAAGAAATGCTGATCGACTCGCTCGAAAACTACGACGGCACGCTGCTCATCGTCTCGCACGACCGCTACTTCCTCGACAGCCTCGTCAACAAGGTGTTCGAGATCAAGAACGGTGGAGTGCAGGTCTATCTCGGCACTTATGCCGAATACCTCGAAAAAGCCGAAAAATCGTGGGAAGAGGAGAAAAAACAGCAGGCCGAAGCCCAGGCCAAAGAGGAAGCCGCACGCAAAGCCGCCACGGCGAAATCTGTCGAAAAAAAACCGGCCGCGCCCAAAGCGAACAGCAAAAAGATCGCGGCAATCGAAAAGGAGATTCAGCGGTTGGAGGAGTCAAAAAAACAGCACGAGGATATGATGGCCCAACCCTTATTTTACGAACAATCCGCAGAAGAGACGCACAAAGCCATCGCAGAGTACGAAGAGCTATGCAAAGAGCTGGATGCGCTCTACCAGTGCTGGGAGGACGAAGCGGGGTGAAGAAAAAAGTGGACTAAGCGGACACTGCGGACAGAACCTTCTTCCATTTGCCCACCCCGTCCACCCAATTCCCAGCTACTTCCCAGCCAGCACCCGCAACCCAGCGACACCAGCGATAATCAGAAAAATGCAGAAAACTCGCGCCAGATCGCGCGGTTCGTTGAAAAGCAGAATCCCCGCCACGGCAACACCCGCCGCGCCGATACCAGTCCAGACGGCGTAGGCTGTGCCGACCGGCACGATTTTCATCGCCACGGAGAGCAGCCAGAAGCTCACCAGCATCGCCGCAATCGTCAGCACCGACGGCACGGGCCGCGTGAACCCTTCGGAATATTTCAACCCCACCGCCCAGGCACACTCGAACAGCCCGGCCACAAACAGCATCACCCACGCCACGATTCAGTTCCTGCTGGTTATAACATCATTTACGGGACAGATCGACCGAATCATCCATCGACTACACTTTCACCCAGCGCTTCTCACGGTCAGAATCGAGCCCGGCCTGCATCACCTTCTGGATGGCAAGGCCGTCGCGGAAGCTTGCTGCGTCCTGCAAAATGACCGGGTCGCCGCTCTTCAACGCTTTGACGATGCGATGTGCAAGAAAAGCAAAGCCGACGGCGAAGATACCGTGCACGGCGAGTGAGGACTGCTTGATCTTCTCCTGAAGCACCAGCTCGTCCCACGGCAGCATCGGCTCCAACTGCTTCCAGCGCGGCGCGTCGATGAGGCTGCGCCCTCCTTTGACCTCGCTGTTGACGATCTCCCAGAGACGACCCGCACCGTCGAGCCGAATGGTTTTGAGGCTTCCAACCACTTCAAGCGAAAACCAGGTGTAGGAGCCAACCGTGGTGACGTGCATGAGCGACGACGCGCCGAGCGCCACCGACGAAGGGCCGAACTTCATGAACATGGCGAAGCTGTCGTCCGACGTAACCGGCAGGCTTTTGCCGGACGTCGAGGCATCGGGGCGCTGCGGAATCGAGGTCGAAAGGTTGCAGCACACTTCTGAAATCTCGCCGACGAGAAAACGGTTCAAATCGATCAGGTGCGAGCCAAGCGCCCGAAGCGCGCCGCCGCCCTTCGAGGCGTCGCTCCACCACGACCACGGCATGTCGATGCGGTTACGCGAGGCGAGGTTCACTACGGCGCGAACTTCATACACCTTGCCAATTTCGCCGCTGTCGATCATCTGCTTCATGCTCCTGACCGACGGATGGAACCGGAGCTGGTGATCGATCAGCGAAAGGCCCGGCGATTTCGAGGCAAGCGCGTTCATGCGCTCGGCCTCCTCGACGGTCAGGGCAAACGGCTTTTCGCAGAGCACACCAACACCCTTTTCGAGCGCGCCCGTCACCATCGGATCGTGCAGAAAGGTCGGCGTAGTGACGCATACCAGATCGAGCGGGCACTCGTCGAGCATCTCGCGCCAGTCAGCGTAGCCTTCCGGAATGCCGAAGCGATCCTGAAACTTCTGCCGCCGCCGTTCAGTCGGACTTGCAACCGCTGCCAGTTCAACATCTTCCATCAGCGAAAAGGCCGGAGCCTGCGCCACCTGCGCCCATCCACTGCCGATAAATCCGATCCTGATCTTTTGTTTCATCGTGTGATTGACTTTGTCATCGTGCGGTTCATACGAAATCTTAACCAAAAAAAAGGGTGACCAAACGATCACCCCTCAAAACCGTTAAGAGACACCCGCTCAGGAGGTCTGCTGGAGCTTGGCCTGGCGGGCCTTTTCGATGTACTCCTTCTGGATGTCGCGCGACACGTTGTAGGCCTTGGAGAGGCTGTCGGAGCGCCAGAGGTGCGCGTCGAACGCCATGCAGACGTTGCGGAGGAAGGGCACGCCGATCTCGGTGACCTTCACACTCTTCTCGCCAAGCACCACGATGCCATCGTTCTCCATGTCTTCGAGGCGATAGCGGGCGATGTCCAGCTCTTCGGTGTAGAGCTTCGGATCTTCCCACGAGGTCTCCTGGCGGCACATCAGGTTCAGGATATGGCGGCGAAGCACAAGGTCTTCGTCGCTGAGCAGGTGACCGCGCATGATCGGGAAGCGGCCCTTGTTGACCTCCTCCATGTAGCGGTCGTCGGTGCGCTCGTTCTGCGCGAAGGCGTACCAGGTGTCGCTGATCGACGAAGCGCCGAGGGCGAGCATCATCTGGGTGGTGTTCTCGGTGTAGCCCATGAAGTTCCGGTGCAAGGTGCCATTCTTCATCGCCTCGTAAAGCGCGTCGCCCTCGATGGCGAAGTGGTCCATGCCAACCTCGTGATAGCCGATCGATTCGAGCATCGCGCGGCCCTGGTCGTACAGCTCCTGCTTGACGTCGCCCACCGGCAGGTCTTCGAGCTTGAAGCGGCGCTGCCCTTCGTAAAGGTGCGGGTTGTGGCCATAGCCGTAAAAGGCGAGGCGGTCGGGACGCAGTTCCATCACTTTCTGGATGGTATCGGTCACCGTGGCGAGCGTCTGCTTCGGCAGGCCGTACACGAGATCGAAGTTGACCGAGTTGAAGCCGATTTCGCGGGCCATGTCGATCTTCTCCTTGACCAGTTCGAAGGACTGCGGGCGGTTGATCTCGGCCTGCACCACGGGATCGAAGTCCTGGATACCGAAGCTCATGCGGCGGAATCCGACGCTGTAAAGCGCTTCGAGATGCTCTTTTGTGGTCGAGCGAGGGTTGGTTTCGAAACTGAACATGTAATCGTCCATCTTGTTGACATCCCTGAAAAGGGTATCGACAAGACGGATAAGGTTCTCGGGGCTGAGGAAAGTCGGTGTGCCGCCTCCGATATGCAGCTCCTTGACGTTGAGCTTGCCGGGGAAAACGTCGAGATACATCTGCCACTCCTTGATGAGCGCATCGATGTAGGGCTTCTCGAGCGAGTGATCGGTGGTGCGATGAGCGTTGCAGCCGCAGAAGTAGCAGTAGTTCTCGCAGAACGGGATATGGATATACATGCTGATACCCGTGGTCTCGTTGCTCTCGTTGAAGCCTTTGACCATAGCCTCTTTCCACTGCTCCTGAGTCACGCCGTCCTCACTCCAGGACGGAATGGTGGGGTAACTGGTGTAACGTGGCCCGGGATTGCTGTACTTCAAAGCCAGCTTCGCGACGACATCTGTTGTCATTGTATTCTTCCTTGGCAAGTGTTATTTTTTTTGTTAGACTGATGAAAATACAAAAACTCCGCGAATTTTTTAGCCCTCAAACTGCAACGGCGTTAACCTTCACAAGAACGGAGAACTTCTTTTTCCATGACACAAGTTTCCTTTGACGCACAGGCGCCGCTGGTCGGCATCCTGATGGGTTCCGATTCCGATTTCGACATCATGAAAGAGGCCGCCACGGTGCTCAACGAGTTCGGCATTCCGTTTGAAATATCGGTCATCTCGGCGCACCGAACGCCGGGCGATCTCGAAGCCTACGCCTCCTCGGCAGAGGAGCGCGGCCTGAAAGCGATCATCGCCGGAGCTGGCGGTGCGGCACATCTGCCGGGCGTCACGGCGGCCATGACTCCCCTGCCGGTCATCGGCGTGCCGATCTACAGCAAAAAGCTCAGCGGCCAGGATTCGCTCTACGCCATCGTGCAGATGCCCGCCGGAATTCCCGTAGCCACCGTCGGCATCGACAACGCCCGCAACGCCGCGCTGCTCGCCGTGCAGATGCTCGCCCTGTGCGACGCCAGTCTGATGCAGAAGCTCAGGGAGTTCCGACAGAAGCTTGCCGAAGCCTCGCGCCAGAAGACCGCCAAAATCCGGGAAAAACTGCGTGCGAACGGCTGAGTTCTGGATCGGGCGCCTCGGCCTCGAACGCCATCCGGAAGGGGGCTGGTATCGCGAAACCTACCGCAGCGAAGGCTCGTACGGTTTCAACGGCAACAGCCCCTTCGGTTCGCCCCGCTCCTACGCGACCTCGATCTTCTACCTGCTCGAACACGGCGACCGCTCGCGCCTGCACCGCATCCGCTCAGACGAGCAGTGGTACTTCCACGCCGGTTCGCCGCTCGACGTGCACTGCTTTCCCGAAACCGGCGATCCGTCGCTGTTCACGCTGGGCGATGACCCGAACGCCGGGCAGGTGCTGCACTCATGGGTGTCAGCCGGACACTGGTTTGGAGCATCTCTTTCGGAACAGGCCGACGCTCCCGGCACATACGCCCTCGTAAGCTGCGTGGTCGCGCCGGGCTTCGACTTCCGCGACCTCACCTTCGCCGACCCGGCGGCGCTGACCGCGCAATTTCCTGCCCATGCGCAGATCATCGAAAAGCTGAGCTGACATGCGCCGTTCTGCGTAACGCTTGAGTGACATTCGCAGCGATATTCAACACATTTTTATTACATTCCCTGCGTTTGTATACGATGAGGGCATCTTTGCCGTAACTTGATTGACATACGGATGTCCACGCCAGGGATTTGAGAAATGAACGTGAGAATCTGAACGAGATGAAAAACGAGATGAAAAAAAAGGTCGTAATTGTCGGTGGCGGATTTACCGGTCTGAACACCGCGAGAATCCTTAGTAACAGAAAGGATGTCGAGGTCACGCTCATCGACAGGAAAAACTACCACCTTTTCCAGCCGCTGCTCTACCAGGTGGCGATGGCCGCGCTCGGTGAAGGCGACATCGCCACGCCACTGCGTAACATGCTGGCCGGTTACGACAACGTCACGGTCTTCAAAGGCAACGTCTGCAACGTCGATCTCGAACAGAAAAAGGTAAAGACCGATTTTGGCGATATCGAGTACGACTATCTCGT
The DNA here is from genome assembly GCF_000006985.1 of Chlorobaculum tepidum TLS. Classification (NCBI taxonomy): domain Bacteria; kingdom Pseudomonadati; phylum Chlorobiota; class Chlorobiia; order Chlorobiales; family Chlorobiaceae; genus Chlorobaculum; species Chlorobaculum tepidum. The sequence goes on along the minus strand of NC_002932.3, from coordinate 381,248 downwards.
CCTCGCCTGCGGGGCACAGCACCATTACTTCGGCAAGAACGACTGGGAGGAGCATGCGCCTGGCCTGAAAAACCTGGCCCAGGCTTCCGAAATTCGCCGCCGCGTGATGGAGGCTTACGAAGCCGCTGAGCGCACCAACGATATGAAGGAGCGCAAAAAGCAACTCACCTTCGTGATCGTTGGCGGCGGACCGACGGGCGTCGAGCTTGCCGGTTCGATCGGAGAAATGAGCCGTTACACCCTGTCGAAATTCTACCGCCACATCGACCCGAAGCTCACCCGTATCTTCATCGTCGAAGCCGCTGAACGCATTCTCGGCACGTTCTCGCCCGAACTATCGAGCAAGGCAACCCGCGAGCTCGAAAAGCTCGGCGTGCAGGTCTGGACGTCGAGCATGGTAAGCGACGTCGATGCTGACGGCGTGCAGATCGGGCGCGAGCGCATCGAAGCTGCCACAGTGCTCTGGGCAGCGGGCGTCAAAGCCTCGGAGATCGGCCAGAACATGGGCGTCCAGACCGACCGCAGCGGCCGGATCATGGTCGAGGCCGATCTGAGCCTGCCCGGTCATCCGGAGGTGTTCGTCGGCGGTGACCAGGCCTGCTACACGCTCGAAAACGGTTCGACCCTGCCAGGCATGGCTCCGGTGGCCATGCAGGAGGGCAAGGCCATCGGGCGGATGATTCTGGATGATTTGAAGGGCAAGCCTCGCAAACCGTTCAAGTACCGCGACAAAGGGCAGATGGCCACCATCGGGCGCAACCGGGCGATTGTCGAGATCGGCAACCTGAAGTTCGACGGCGCGATCGCCTGGTTCACCTGGCTGCTCGTGCATATCTATTATCTTTCGACCTTCAAGCACCGCGTCTTCGTGCTGATGCAGTGGGCCTGGTCGTACTTCACCTTCGGCTACGGCGCGCGCCTGATCGTCAACAAGGACTGGCGCTTCTACCGGGAGCAGAAATCGTCGCCTTGCGATGACAAAAAAGCCTGACGACAACGACAACGCCGGCGGAAGAGCACGAAAAAAAGGGTTTTGGTCGATCACCATGGCGCTTGACGCGCTTCTTTCCGTCACATTTCTGGTGCTCGCTGCGTATATTGGCCTCTACACTTCGACGGCCGGTGGCGACCATGGCCGCGACCTGTTCCGGTTCTCGCTGCTCCTTGGCGCGTACGGCATCTGGCGGGCGATCCGCGGCGTGATTCGCTACCGGCAGAAGGACGAGAAGAGCTGACGGACAAGCGCTGATTTCGATGAGAGACAAAAATCACAAACCTGATCTTTAAAGAACAAACCATGACGATGAACACACCTGCAATAAATCTCGAAACCGAGAAGCAGCTCTTCTTTCATAACTATGCAAGGCTGCCGCTCGACATCGCCTCTGGCAAAGGCTCGTTCCTCTACACTGCCAGCGGTGAGCGCTACCTCGACATGATCGCCGGCGTCGGCGTCAACGCCATCGGCTACGGCGACAAGCGCCTCGAACAGGCAATCACCGAACAGGCTTCGAAATACATCCATGTCTCGAACCTCTTCATGCAGAAGCCGCAGTTCGACCTGGCTGCGAAGCTGCTTGAAATTTCCAGGATGTCGAAGGTCTTTTTCTGCAACAGCGGCACCGAGGCGATCGAGGCGGCCATCAAGCTCGCGAGACGCTTCGCCGCGCGTAACGGAGACACCGACAAAACGCAGGTGCTCTCACTGACCAACTGCTTCCACGGCAGAACCTACGGCGCGCTCTCGCTGACCGCCAAGCCGAAGTATGTCGACGGCTTCGAGCCGCTCGTGCCCGAAACCGGCATGATCGATTTCAACGACGTGGAGGATCTGGAACGCAAGGTCTCGAACCGCACGGCAGCGGTCTTTGTCGAATTCGTGCAGGGCGAGGGCGGCATCCACAAAGTGAGCGAAGCCTTCATTGCAAAGCTGAAAGAGCTGGCCAAGGAGCACGATTTCCTCATCGTGGCCGATGAAATTCAGGCCGGTTGCGGTCGTACGGGCGCGTTTTTCAGCTACATGCCGTTCGACATCCAGCCTGATCTGGTCTGCGTGGCCAAGCCGCTTGGCGGCGGACTGCCGCTCGGCGCGATCATCGGCTCGGAGAAGGTCGCCGAGGTGTTCACCCCCGGTAGCCACGGCACGACTTTCGGCGGCAATCCGGTCGCCTGCGCGGCGGGTCTCGCCATGATCGAAGCGATCCTGGCGGACGGCCTGATGCAGAACGCACTCGAAGTTGGCTCCATGATGCGTACAGCTTTCGAGAAAATGGCCGAGAAGCACGCGCAGATTCTCGAAATCCGCCAGTACGGCCTCATGATCGGCGTCACGGTGCACCGCGAAGCGAAGTACTACGTCGAAGAGGCGTTGAAGAGGGGCGTACTCGTCAATGCCACCAGCAACAACGTCATCAGGCTTCTTCCACCGCTATCGATCAGCAAAGAGGAGGCGCAACTCTGTCTCGATACACTCGATGCCATCTTCACCGAAGAAGCAAAAGCGTAAGGCTGAAGCGGCGGCAAAGCAACCGCCAGCCGCCGCCAAACCGGCACCAGCCACGATGCCGCTCGGCGCGATGAACTACCTCTTCATCGCGCTTGGCGCAACCGTGCTCGCCCTCAGCTACGCCGTGATGTACATTGAAAAGTCAGTAGACGGCTTCTTCGCGCTCGACATCGCCCCCTTCACGCTGGTCGGCGCGTATGCGTGGATTCTGTTCGCGATTTTTTACCGGAGCAAGAAGAAAAAGAACTGACCCGGAGCCGGTTCAATCCGCCCCACTGACCTGCAACCAGCCCCTCTTTACCATTTGCCGCCCCGGAAGACTCATAGAAAAATGGTTATTTCCGTCGATAGCAACCATATGACCGGTACGGGGAAACTGTCGGGAAAATCATCATGATCGAAGAAAATGAACCCCCGAAAATCGTCCCGAAAGGTTTTGAGAATGCCAGGTATACATCATCGAAGCAAACAAACACGCCATGATAGATGAAAGAAATCAGAAACAACACCTGCTGCTTGCGGCAACGCTGCTGTTCGGACTCCTCTCGTTTTTCTTCTTCGACCAGCCGCTGACGCTCTTTTTCCACCAGCTCGACATCGGACTCTGGCACAGCATCTGGAAAGCAATCACCAAGGCGGGGCAATCCGAATGGTATCTCGTGGGCGGACTCCTTCTGTTTGCAGGATTCTGGAAATGGAACCGCTGGCTCTCACTGAGCGGACTCTTTCTGTTCAGCACGGTGGCTGCCTCGGGGCTGGCGTCGGATCTGGCAAAAGTGATCCTCTGCCGCTCCCGGCCAGAGCTTTTCCTGCAACAGGGCATCTATGGATTCGACCTGTTCGGATGGCATTTCGACCATGCCTGGCAGTCGTTTCCTTCCGGCCATTCAGCCACAGCGTTGAGCGCTGCACTGACGCTGTCGCTGCTGTTTCCACGCTTCAGACCGGTGTTCATCATCGCCGGATCCACAATCGCTGCGAGCCGCGTCGTGATCTGCCAGCACTACCTGAGCGACATCGTGGCCGGATCGGCGCTCGGCGCCGTAACGGTCGCGCTCCTTTACCAACGCTATTTCCGCAAGTTATTCGATGAAACTGCAACCATACAGACCTGACAGAAACATCCTTTTCGCCGGACTTTTCCTGATCATTTTCCTGAGCTTCTTTGCCGGAATCGGCTCCGGGCCGCTCTTCGACGTGGACGAGGGCGCGTTCAGCGAGGCGACGCGGGAGATGCTCGTGTCGAAAAATTACCTCACCACCTACCTGAACGGCGCGCTGCGCTTTGACAAGCCGATCCTCGTCTACTGGCTGCAACTGCTCTCGATCAAGACGTTCGGCATCAGCGAGTTCGCCTTCCGGCTCCCCTCGGCTGTGGCGGCGGCACTCTGGGCGGGCGCGATTTTCTTCTTCGTGCGGCGCGAGCGCAACGAAACCGAGGCGATTCTGGCTACAGCGCTGATGGCGCTATCGTTGCAGGTGAGCATCATCGCCAAGGCGGCCATTGCCGACGCCGTGCTCAATCTCTGTCTGGCAATCGCGCTGACGGCGCTCTTCACGCACTGGCGAACAAAGCGGCGATCGTGGATCTACATCGCCTTCGCGGCGATGGGCTTCGGGATGCTCGACAAGGGGCCGGTGGCGATTCTCATTCCGATCGCGGTATCATTCCTCTTCTTCCTCGCGCAGAAGGAGTTGACGGCGTGGTTCCGAGCCATGCTGAATCCGACGGCTATCGCGCTGTTTCTCCTGATCGCGCTCCCCTGGTACGTGCTCGAATACCGCGAGCAGGGGCAGGCGTTCATCGACGGCTTTTTCATGAAGCACAACGTCAGACGCTTCAACGGCTCAATGGAGGGTCACTCGGGTTCGCTCTTCTACTACATTCCGGTGGTGCTCATCGGCATCATGCCCTCGACCGGGCTCTTTTTCGGCCTCTTCACGAAGCTCCGGCAGCGCCTCGCCGACCCGCTCTGGCAGTTCTGCCTGATCTGGTTCGCTTTCGTTTTCGTCTTCTTCTCGCTGTCGGGCACCAAGCTACCGCACTACATGATCTACGGCTACACGCCGCTCTTCATCCTCGTCGGCGCGGAACTGTCGAAAATCGAGCGTTCGTGGCTTCTCGCGCTCTGGCCCACCGGTCTCTTGCTGCTCCTCGCTGCCCTGCCTTTCGCGCTGGAGATGCTCATGCCGTCGATGGAGAATCTCTTCATCCAGGCTCAGCTTCAGGGGTTTCTAACGGAGATGGAGTCAAACCACTTCTCGCTGCTCATGCTCGCCGCGGCAGCGCTCTGCATGCTCCTGCAATTCGTGCCGGCGCTCGCGCCGTCAATGCGATTCATCATCGGCGGAGCGCTCCTGACCTTCTCGTTCAACTTCGTGGCGATGCCGATGGCGGCCAGAGTGATGCAGGAACCGGTCAAGGAGGCTGCGCAGCTTGCCCGGAAGGAGCAGCTCAAAATCGTGATGTGGAAGGTCTATTACCCCTCTTTTTTTGTATATTCAGGCTCTTTTGCCGAAAGGCGCTTCCCTGAACCGGGTGACGTGGTGCTGACCACCATCGACCGTCTCGAAAAGCTCGGACCTGTCGAGCGCCTGTATGGCAGGAATGGAATCATGCTCGTCAGAATGCCGACTCAACCGACTTCCCGATGAAACTCTCTGTCGTCATACCGCTCATGAACGAGGCCGAAAGCATTGGCCCGCTCTTCGATGCGCTCGCCTCGGCGCTTCAGGGCATCGATCACGAAATCATTCTGGTCGATGACGGCTCGACCGACTCGACAGTTGCCGAAATCAAGCGCCTCGCTCCGGCGAACGCGCGACTGGTGGTGCTCAACAAGAACTACGGCCAGACGGCAGCCATGTCGGCAGGCATCGACGAGGCCCAGGGCGAGCTGATCGCCACGATGGACGGCGATTTGCAGAACGATCCTGCCGATATTCCAATGATGATCGCCCACCTCGAATCGAAGGGTCTCGACGTGGTAGCGGGACGGCGCGCAGGGCGGAAGGACGGCATGGTGCTGCGCAAGATTCCGAGCAAGATCGCCAACGCGATGATCCGGAACCTGACCAACGTGCACATCCGCGATTATGGCTGCACGCTGAAGGTGTTCAAGCGCGACGTGGCCAAAAACCTCGGTCTGTACGGCGAACTGCACCGCTTCATTCCGGTGCTCGTGCAACTTTACGGCGCGAGGATGGAAGAGGTCGATGTGCGCCACCACGCGAGGAAATACGGCAAGTCGAAGTACGGCATCGGCAGAACTTTGAGGGTGCTGAGTGACCTTTTCTTCATGGTTTTTTACCAGAAGTACGCCCACCGACCGATGCACCTGTTCGGCTCGCTCGGCTTCGTCACGCTCTTCCTCGGCCTCGGCATCAACCTCTACCTGCTCGTACTTAAAATCCTCGGCAACGACATCGGTGGTCGCCCGCTCCTCAGCCTCGGCGTCATCATGACCTTCATCGGCATCCAGCTGATCACCACCGGCTTCATCGCCGAATTCATCATGCGCACCTACTACGAGTCGCAGAACAAGAAACCCTACATCATCAGAGAGATCATTGACAAAAGCAAGTAGCTCCATCAGAAGCAAGGTGCTCAAAACAGTGATCCAGCTCCTGCTCACCGTGGCGGCGCTGGCCATCGTGCTGAACAAGACCGATATTGGCCGACTGACTTCGCTCATGAGCCATGCCAACCCGTGGTACCTCTTGGGCGCGATCCTCTTTTTCAACATCTCCAAGATCGTGAACGCCATTCGGCTGAACCGCTTTTTCACATCAATCGGCCTGCGGCTCTCGGCATGGTACAACCTGAAACTCTATTACCTCGGCATGTTTTACAACCTCTTCCTGCCGGGAGGCATCGGTGGAGACGGGTACAAAATCTACGTGCTGAAAAAAAATCACGGCCTGACGGCCATAAATATTTTCGGCGCGGTATTCTGGGACCGTGTCAGCGGTATTTTCGCGCTCATCTTTCTGTCAGCGCTGCTGATCATCCCGAGCTCTTTCGCGACACTCTACCCCGGTGAAATGGTGTGGATATGGGTGATCGCCGGTGCGACTTATCCGCTATCACTGCTGCTAACCTGGCTCTTTTACCGACAGTTCATGCCGGTCTTCATCATTACAGCATTTGAGTCGCTGGTAATCCAGGCAACGCAGGTCATCTCGGCGTGGTTCATTCTCATGGCGCTTTCGGCTACGGCGAACCAGATCGACTACCTCGCCATCTTCCTGATTTCGAGCGTCGCTACCATCCTGCCACTCACCGTTGGCGGAGCGGGAGCACGAGAGGTCACCTTCTTCTACGCGCTGAACCACCTCGGGCTCGATGTCAACACCGGCATTGCCCTGTCGCTGATCTTCTTCGCCATCTCGGCGATCTCGTCTCTCGTGGGAATTCTGTCGAGAATCAGGCATGAAAAAAGCGGCGAACCGTTACCGGCGGCCAGTGAGTGAAGAAAAGACGACAGCGACTTCAGAGGCACTAAAAACAGCAGCGTAAAACGAAAAAAAGGAGATTTCACCAATCTCCTTTTTCAGTTCATCATTCTACCCAATCGCCATATCCATCACCCGGAGTTGCACGTATTCGCGGCCGTTCCATTGATTTCTTTCGGGAATGCAGACCAACTGCAGGGCTGAAGCGGAACCGTGAGCTTCGAGATCGTTGAAAATATCGGGCCGGTCGAAAGCAATCACTTCGAATGACGAGCTCTGCTCTCCGCGCACCGTGAACTTGACATGCCGCTCCCGCAGGAGCTTCGGCTTGCCTACCAGGCGGCAGCCGGTGGCGGTAAAAAGCGGCTCGCGGTTGGAAAAACCGAAAGGGGCGAACTGTTCGAGCACGTTGAGGAATTTCGGGGTGATCTCGTCGAGCGTAAGATCGGCATCGATCAAGAGCGTTTTCTGACGGGCCTCGACCGGCAGCAGTTCGCGGCACACCTCGTCAAAACGGCGCCGGAACGCTTCGAGCTGTTCCGGCCTGAGCGTCAGCCCCGCCGCCTGGTGGTGACCACCGAACTGCTCGAGATGGTCACGGCACTCGTGCAGCACGTCATAGATGTTGAGCTGATCGACGCTCCTGACCGAACCCTTGATGAGACCGTTCATCCGGCCCATCACGACGGTGGGCAACTGATATTTGTCGAGCAGCTTCGAGGCGACGATGCCGAGCACACCGAGGTGCCACGCTTCGTCATAGAGCACGATCGAGGAACAGAAACTGGCGCAATGACCCGCGACCATCGTTTCAGCGCGAGCCGTAATTTCCGCATCGATCTGGCGGCGGCGGACATTCAGCGCCTCAAGCTCCGCAGCACGAAGGCGTGCCTCCGACTCGTCCGAAGAGAGCAGCCACTGCATCGCCGCACCAGCAGACTCCATCCTGCCGGCTGCATTGATTCGGGGAGCGATGCCATAGGTGATGTTCATCATGCTGAACTCGGCGAGATTGAGCTTCATGTTCGCGGCCATCGCCTGAAAGCTCACTCTGGGCGATCGCCGCATCAGTTCGAGGCCTTCACGCAGATAGGCACGGTTCTCCCCTTGCAGCGACACCATATCCGCAGCGGTCGCGACGGCCACGAAATCGAGATAGTTTCTCCAGCGATCCTGACTCTCCCCCCTCGCTTCAACCATCGCCTGCATGAGCTTGAACGCCACGCCGCAGCCGCAAAGCTCCCGGAAAGGATAACCGCAGCCCTCCACTTTCGGATTGAGAATCGCGCACGCCGCCGGAAGCTCCCCGGCTTCGTGGTGATCGCAGACGATGACATCGACCCCTTTGCCAACGCATGCCTGCACCTCATCGATGGCGCGGATGCCGCAATCCACCGTGACGATGAGCGACACCCCCTGTTCGAAGGCCCAGGCAATGCCAGCTTCCGAAAGACCATAACCTTCCGTGAAGCGGTCATTGATATAGTGACAGACCTCGGCCCCCATTTCACGAAGAAACAGCGAAAGCATGGCAGTCCCGGAGGTGCCATCGACATCGTAGTCACCATAGACCATGATCTTCTCACCACCGAAAATCGCCTTCGACAGGCGGCCGACGGCACGCTTCATGTCATTGAAAAGGAATGGTGACGGTATTTCGTCGAGCGAAGGACGAAAAAACCGGCGGGCTTCCTCAAAACTCGAAATGCCGCGATTGACGAGCGCAGCGGCAATGGGTGAGCTGACGTTGATCGCTTCGGAAAGTGCCTGAACCAAAGTGGGTTCGGGTTCAAGGCATGTCCACCGGTATCGTTTCATGAATAAATCCTTGAATCAGGAAAATGGTCGGTGAATGTACGGATAATTCATCGTTTCTTTACAAAAAAACCGTTTTTAAACCGGAATCACGCGGCGTTGGAATCCCCTTGAAAATAGTATAGATTTCAAGGCCATTGCCGCTTCCCGGCGCCACAGCGACAAGGCCGCCCTTGCATTCAGTGCCGCGAAAGCCCCGGCTGAACCGGCCTCCCAATAACCTTCTGAACGATTTTGTGATGAACAAGCTCACCACCATTGAAAGCCATTTCCTGCAATTGCAGAAACGCTATCCCGAAATCAACAGCGAAGTGACCGACCTCCTCAACGACGTCGCCTTCGCGGCCAAGCTGGTGCGGCGCGAAGTCGTGCGGGCGGGTCTGGCCGACATTCTCGGCCTTGCCGGATCGACCAACGTGCAGGGCGAAGAGGTCAAGAAGCTCGACCTGTTCGCCAACGAGCGGCTCATCAACGCCATCGGTCAGCACGGGCGCTTCGCCATCATGGGTTCCGAGGAGAACGAAGAGATCATCAAGCCGCCCAAGTTCGAGTCGGGCGAATACGTCCTGCTCTTCGACCCGCTCGATGGCTCGTCGAACATCGACGTGAACGTCAGCGTCGGCACCATTTTCTCGATCTACCGGCTCAAGAGCGGCGAGCCATCGCAGGCCAGCCTCGAGGACTGCCTGCAGAAAGGGGCTGACCAGATTGCCGCCGGATACGTCATCTACGGCTCGTCGGTGATGATGGTTTATACCACGGGCCACGGCGTTCACGGTTTCACCTACGACCAGACCGTCGGCGAGTTCCTGCTCTCGCACGAGAACATCACCACTCCCGAACACGGTAAATACTACTCGGTCAACGAGGGCTCCTGGCAGGAGTTCAACGACGGCACGAAGCGCTTTCTCGACTACCTCAAGGAAGAAGACAAAGCAACCGGACGCCCCTACAGCACCCGCTACATCGGTTCGTTCGTCGCCGATTTCCACCGCAACCTGCTCACCGGCGGAGTGTTCGTCTATCCGGCCACAAAGAAGCACAAAAACGGCAAGCTGCGCCTGATGTACGAAGCCAACCCGATGGCCTTCATCTGCGAACAGGCTGGAGGCCGCGCCACCGACGGATACCGCCGGATTCTCGACATAGAGCCTAAGGAGCTGCACCAGCGCACGCCGCTCTACATCGGCAGCAAAAACGACGTCCTCATCGCCGAAGAGTTCGAACAAGGGAAGCGATGATTTTTATTCAACTTTGCTGACAACAAAAACCCCAACTAAATGGCTGGGGTTTTTGTTTTTCAATCTCGATAATCAGGGCAACCTCATTCTGACTTGATTACTCCCGCTCAACCCTGCGTCGCAACCGATTCAAACTCTGGATAGAAAATCCTTTTGATCCCTACAGCCTTCCCCGTCTCCGTATCGAGCGTGAGTAGCACGGCGGAAAAATGCACATCATCGGTGGCACATTCGTATTTGTGGGGAGTCTGGTAGAGCATCCGGTCAACCGCTGACTTGACCTGCATTCCGATCACCGACTGGTACGGGCCGGTCATGCCGACGTCGGTCAGGTAGGCCGTGCCTTTGGGGAAAATGCGCTCGTCGGCGGTCTGCACGTGGGTATGGGTGCCGATCACCGCCGATGCCCGGCCATCGAGGTACCAGGCGAGCGAAATTTTTTCGGCAGTCGCCTCTGCGTGAAAATCGACCACGAGGAGCGATGACTGCTCTTTGGTCTGCTTGATGACCCAGTCCGCCGTGCGAAACGGGCAGTCGATAGGAGACATGAAGGTGCGCCCTTGCAGATTCAGCACGGTGATGTTGCCCAGCCCGCGAGGAAGTTTGTACACTCCGTAACCCTTGCCGTAGGTGCCCTTCGGGTAGTTCTGCGGGCGGAGCACCCGCTCGTGCGTTTTGAGCGTCTCGAAGAAATTGAAGTTGTTCCAGGTGTGATTGCCTCCGGTCACCACATCGACGCCCGCTTCGAGCATCAGGTTCAGCGCTTCGAGGCTCATGCCTTTGCCGTTGTGAGCGTTCTCGCCGTTGCAAATAACAAAATCGACCCCATATTTAGAGATAAATCCTTTGAGCATCCGGCTAACGATCTGCAGACCGGGATTGCCGACGACGTCGCCGATGAAGAGAATATTGGCGGTTTTTGCTGACATGATAAAGGCTGAAAAAAGTTACGGGCGGGTAAAAGTTGAATCTGCAAAGGTACGCAAACAGAGGCGTATTCTGAAAGACACAGATACAATTCATCGACGACCGTCAGGCTGACCACCGGTAAACAAGCTTTGTAGAACAAATTCGCCCTCATTACATTGAGAAATGAAGTAAAAATACGCATCACCAAATCAGCCAAACCAAAGCTCAGCTGCGATAAAAGAGTCGGTAATACCTAAAACAAGACCATCATCTCATGGCAAACTACCGGCAAATAGCATCTGGAGCAGATGGCAGGGATTATTCTGATATACTTATAAAACTCGATCGTCGTACCGTAAGTCAAGTGACCAGTTCAACTGTAATCATGCTGGCCGACAATCTGATCAAAAACACGCCCAGCACAGTGCCTGTCGCCAATGCACCCCGACTGAGCAAAATCGATGATTCGAAATCCTCAAGCATCTCATCAAAACTTCGCTAAGCCCTTTCAACGCTGTAAACCTGGCAAACACGCTTGTTCGCATCAGACTGATGGCAGAATATTACCGGGATCATGGGGTAAAAAAATTCTTGAACACGAAACGAGAACATTCCTTGTAATTCCGCTACTTCTTGCACTTGGCTGGCGTGAACAGCAGTTAAAAATAGAGTATGGATGCAAACGAGGAACAATCGATATCGCCTGTTTTTCCAAAAATCACGATAAGAATACTACTGATGACGATTGCATCATGATCATTGAAACGAAAACATTTTCGTCTGGACTTGATTTCGCCGATAAGCAAGTTGAAGGATACGCCGAGTGCTGCAAGAATTGTAAAAAAATTGTATCCACAAACGGGTTCTGCTACAAAGTTTTTGAGTTCGATCAAAACAACAAGTTGAATCTAATCGCCTACCTGAACCTGTTGAGGCCATCGAAACAATACCCACTCGACGATACTGTTGGTGGTGCTCTTGAGGCAATAACCATGCTTTTGCCCTGAGCCAATGCACAGCACCGCGCTCAAAGTCGCCCTCACCCTCCTCCTCGGCAGTATCATGCTGCTGACAGTCGCCGCTGCGGGCTTGCGCTTCGACTCCGGCAAAGTCAGCGAAGAAGCGGTCAACGGCGCGAAGATCGCACTGGCGGACTATCTCGCTGCGCATCCCGAAGCGCCACCCCGAGCGCTTGCCGTCATCGACTACAGCCAACCTTCGTACGTAAAGCGCATGGCGATCATCGACCTGAAAACCGGTCGGCAGTCGTTCTATCGGGTCGCTCACGGCAAGAATTCCGGCGAGCTGTACGCCCGGCGCTTCTCCGACGTGCCGGAGTCGAACATGAGCAGCCTCGGCCTGTTCCGCGTCGGCGAGCGATACCTCGGCGACCACGGCCTCGCGCTCCGGCTCGACGGCCTCGATTCGCTCCGCAACGGCAACGCCGCCAAGCGCGACATCGTGCTGCACAAAGCCGGATACGTCTCGATTCCGTTCATTCTGCTGAACGTCGTGACCGGCTATGGCCCGATGATCGGCAGAAGCAACGGCTGCTTTGTCGTCTCGGAAAACGACATCGACGAGGTGGTGCAAAAGCTGGCCGGCGGAGGGTTCATCTATGCGTGGGCAACACCAGACGATAACTCCCGGAAATGACGAAGCCCGGCGATAAACCGGGCTTCTTCGTTTACGATGTGCTGCCTTGCGACAGAAATCACATGGCGTTGATGATCGCGTTGAGCGTGCCGCTCGGGCGCATGGCGCGAGTGGTCTTCTCGTCATCGGGCTGGTAGTAGCCACCGATATCGACCGGGCTACCCTGCGCGGCGATCAGCTCGGCGTTGATGAGCTCCTCTTTCTCGGCGAGCGCCTGTGCGACACCGGCGAAGCGAGCCTTCATTTCGGCGTCGGCGTCCTGACTGGCCAGCGCTTCGGCCCAGTAGAGGGCGAGATAGAAGTGGCTGCCGCGGTTGTCGATCTGGCCGACTTTGCGGGCGGGCGACTTCTGGTTTTCGAGGAACTTGCCGATCGCCTGGTCGAGCGTGTCGGCCAGCACCTGCGCTTTCGGGTTGCCGAAGGTCTGCGCGAGGTGCTCCAGCGATGCGGTCAGAGCCAAGAACTCGCCGAGCGAATCCCAGCGGAGGTAGCCCTCTTTCTGGAACTGCTGCACATGCTTGGGAGCCGAACCGCCTGCACCGGTTTCAAACAGGCCACCACCGTTGAGCAGCGGAACAATCGAAAGCATCTTGGAGCTGGTGCCGAGCTCGATGATCGGGAACAGGTCGGTCAGGTAGTCACGAAGCACGTTGCCAGTCACCGAAATGGTGTCCTGTCCGGCACGGAAACGGCCGAGGGTGAAGCGCATGGCTTCGACCGGAGGCATGATCTTGATCTCGACGCCGTCGGTGTCGAGGTCTTTGAGATACTCGTTCACCTTGGCGATGATCTGCGCATCATGAGCGCGGTTGCTGTCGAGCCAGAAGACTGCCGGAGCACCGGTAGCTTTGGCGCGGCGGACAGCCAGCTTCACCCAGTCGCGAATCGGAGCATCCTTGGTCTGGCACATCCTAAAGATGTCGCCGGTCTCGACCTTCTGCGACATGAGCACTGAACCATCGGCATCGACCACGCGGATCACGCCGTCACCAGGCGCGATGAAGGTCTTGTCGTGCGAACCGTACTCTTCAGCCTTCTGCGCCATCAAGCCCACGTTCGGCACGCTGCCGATAGTGGAAGGATCGAACGCGCCGTTCTTGCGGCAGTCGTCCACGATTTCGCCGTACATGGTAGCGTAGCAGCGATCCGGAATCACAGCTTTGCAGTCGTGAAGCTGACCGTCGGGGCCCCACATCTTGCCACCGTCGCGCACAACGACCGGCATGGAAGCATCGATGATGATGTCGTTTGGCACGTGCAGGTTGGTGATGCCCTTGTCGGAATCGACCATCGCCAGCTCGGGACGGGTCTTGTAGACCGCCATGATGTCAGCCTCGATCTCGGCACGTTTGTCTTCCGGTAGGGTCTGGATTTTGGCGTAGAGATCGCCGAGGCCGTTGTTGACGTTCACGCCAAGCTCGGCGAGCAATGCGCCATGCTTGTCAAACACATCCTTGTAAAAGACCGACACGGCGTGGCCGAACATGACCGGATCGGAAATCTTCATCATGGTAGCCTTCAGGTGCAGCGAAAAAAGCACGCCCTGCGATTTGGCATCCTCGATCTGCTCGGCGTAGAACTCGCGGAGCTTGCGCACGTTCATAACTGACGTGTCGATCACTTCACCGGCGAGCAGTGCGGTTTTCTCTTTCAGCACGGTCACCTCGTTGGCGCCGTTAACATATTCGATACGAACGGTGGTGGCGGCAGGCACGGTTACGGACTGCTCGCTGCCGTAGAAGTCGCCATCGGTCATATACGAAACGTGCGCTTTCGAATTGACGCTCCATGCAGCCATGCGGTGTGGATGCTTCTTGGCGTAGGCTTTGACGGAGAGCGGAGCACGGCGGTCGGAGTTACCCTCGCGAAGCACCGGGTTCACGGCGCTGCCAAGCACCTTGGCATAACGGGCCTGAATCGCTTTTTCTTCGTCATTCGACGGGGCTTCGGGATAGTCAGGCACGTTGTAGCCGTGCTCCTGAAGCTCCTTGATGGCGGCTTTCAGCTGGGGAATCGAAGCGCTGATATTCGGAAGCTTGATGATGTTGGCCTCAGGCGCGAGCACGAGTTCACCGAGCTGGCTAAGGTAGTCGGGAATCCTCTGGGCCTCGGTAAGATTCTCCGGGAAGTTGGCAATGATCCTGCCGGCAAGGGAGATGTCCCTCATCTCGACATCAACGCCGGTGCCGCGGGTGAAGGCCTGGATGATCGGAAGCAGCGAGTAGGTCGCCAAAGCCGGAGCCTCGTCGGTCTTGGTGTAAATGATGGTTGATTTGCTTGCCATATCGTTGCTATTGAAGGTATTATGGTTATAAATGACTTCTGGGAAAAAGAAAACCTTACACACCGATCAGGAGTCGCATTACCCCCGGTCAGAAAAAAACTGCCATTGTATGCTCCCGAAAACACACCGGAATTGACTGACATACTGTCAATGCACGTATCGTGCCTAAAATAACAATCACCTCCTTAAATGGCAGTTCGACCGCAAAAAAGGTGAACCCTACCTACCTTCTAGCCCTGGTCAGCAAGGCCAAAGACGAATGGGTATGGAAGTGATGAAGGAAAACGGGAGGCCAGCGGAAGCCGGCGCTCCATCAATGCTTACCTTGATGAATGACGGCCTTCGAGTCCAACTCTTTCGGCAAGCTCCTTGTCATGAAGAGCCTCATGAGCAAGCTTGATCATAGGAATGGTTGCACCCATCGAGCTGTAACCGCCATCATGGAAAAGGTTCTGCATGGTCACCTTGCGCGTCAGATCGCTCAGGATCGTCATGGTGTACTCGGCGCACTCTTCAGCACTCGCGTTACCGAGCGGCGACATCAGTTCACTGTAATCATACATCTTCTCGAAACCGGGAATACCGCTGCCGGCTTTCGTGTAGGTCGGGCTCTGTGAAATCGTGTTGATCCGGATGCCACGGGGTGCCAGTCTCGGGCCGAAGCTGCGTGCAATCGATTCGAGCAGCGACTTAGCGTCGCCCATGTCCGAATAGGTCCAGTAGTTGCGCTGCGACGCGATGTATGAAAGCGCGACAATGCTTGCGCCGTCATTGAGCGCCTCGTTCTTCAGCGCATAGGCCACGAGCCGGTGGAACGAAATGCCGGAAACATCGAGCGTCCGCATGAACCACTCGTAGTTCAGTTCCTCGTAGGGCACCTGTTTGCGAATATTCTGGGACATGCCGATCGAATGCACAATAAAATCGACAGAACCCATGGTCTCCTTGAGTTCCCTGAAAGTATTATCTACCTCTTCGTTCTTGGACGCATCGCAGATCAGAATCGGTGCATTGCCGCAAAGCTCGGACAGCTCCTGCAGCTTGCCGAAGCGAATGGCTGTCGCGACATTGGAAAGGGCGACCTGTGCGCCTTCCCGGTAAGCATGAAGTGCAATCTGCCAACCGATGCTGCTTTCATCGAGCGGGCCAAAAACAATTCCTTTTTTCCCTTTCAAAAGACCATAGTGCGCTTTCTCGGGCATGATACAATCTGATTCTATTCAGAAAATAAGGGTAGCGGATACCCCTTTGATGATCGTTCAAAGCTGTCAAGATACAAGTTTCCGGTGAATTGTTAAACAGTTACCGGTAAAAATTGCATCCTGACGGAAAAGGCGATACAACACAAACTGTGGTACGGAAATCAACCTGCCACCAGTCAGGGCCGCGCCATCGGGAATGGCAAGAAGCGCGGAATCCGGTGGCACAGCTGTCAGATTTTCAGGCGGCGCATGGAGCGCAACTTGTCAAGAACGTTCTTGTTGACGTTCAGCTCCATCTCCTCCTTGTCAACCTTAACCTCCTTGAAGATCACCCTCAGTATGTTGTCTTCACGGACGAAGCGATCCATGTCGAGGCTGTAGAGCGCCCTTGGCAAGGTGATATTGCGCTGGGCGCGGTCAACCGTGACGATGATGTCGGTACCCATACGCTCGACCGAGACATCTGCGGCGTCCTTGAGGAACGGAATCCGGATGCAGAGCACCTCGCGGTTGTCAGAGGTCGCCTGATTCTTTTTGCTCTCGATCCAGAAGTTCTTGCCCGAATAGAAGGTCTTGTCGGGAGCCTCTTCGCCGAAGACGATCTGGCTGATGTCGTAGAGAGCGTCGGGGCCGATCGGCTCGGTGCGTTGCAGGTGGCAGCGGAAGACCGGCGTCGGATAGAAGGAGTTGTCGATCTCCATCAGGTACTTGCTGTGCAGATCGGCCCAGAACTCGAAGTACTCGCCCACGGTTCGCGAGGTCGGCAGAATCTTGTTGATGACGATGCCGTCGATATTGATACCGTAGAGGTGCACGAAAGTATAGGCGCGCTTGGTTTCGAGAATCGAGAGTTTCTCCGGGTTCAGCACCAGCCGGAAGGTGACCTCCGGGCTGAGAATGAACTCGTTGATGTCCTCCATCTGCTTGAGCAGCACGTTGACCTCGTTGAAGAAGTCGTCGTCGGGAATATTGTTGCCCGAGAGAGGACGCGCCAGCGAAGACATGCTCTTGTAGAGCTTGAAGAACTGCTTGCCCATGTTGCCGCCGATGATGATCTCCGGGTAGGCGAGCAGTCGAAGCGTGTTGCCGGTCGGCGAGGTATCGAGCACGATAGTGTCCCACTTGCCGGACTGCGATTCGTCGAGCAGACGGGAAAGCGCGAAGATTTCGTCAAGACCTGGCTGCGTGGTCAGCTCCGAAGCCATGCCGCTGTCAATGCCCTGATTCTTGTACGACGAAGAGACGAACTTCTGGAAGCCCGACATGTTTTTCTTCAGCTCGTAGATGGTATCGACTTCGAGACCGTACAGGTTCTTTTCGATCTTGAGCGGCTCGTTGCGGCCAATCTGCACGCCGAACACATCAGAGAGCGAGTGAGCCGGATCGGAGGACATGATGAGCACCCGTTTGCCTTGTCGTGCAAGGGCGACTGCCGTAGAGGACGAAATGGTGGTCTTGCCCGTTCCCCCTTTGCCGGAATAGATGATAATCCTTGGCGGAGACTGTTTTTCAGATAAATCTCTCGACGACATGCGGCACACTCCTTTGATACAGCCTGAAAAATGATCCCGATAAAACGAACTGTGAAGTTAGCACTTTTACAGCAACATTTTCAAAAGATCGCTAAATCATTTTGGAATAATGATATAAACAATTACAAGACAGAACAAACAGACTCGTTTCAGCGCCCATCTATCTTGCTGATCTTCTTAATGACTGCGTTGCCTTTCAGTGGCTTGTAAATCAGCACCATTGCAGGATGCCAATCCGTGCCAGGATAGACGGCCCTCGCGTTACAGAAAAATTCGTAGTTCACGCCTTCAACAATCTGCTTCCTGACAACAAGAGGCTCATAGCCCACCCCTGTAAGACCGGCCATAGTATCCCTGAATACTACCCGATCCGTGAATGAAAGCATTTCAAACTTCGACCAGACGCCTGGCTTTGAAATATCCTTGGAAACCGTCTTCCCGGATTCCGGACTGGTTGCCGCCTTTTTGGAAACTGCGGGTGATGAATCAGCCGCAAGCGATACGCCGCCAAAAAAGCTGCTTATTGCGAACACGATAAAGAAAGCCTGTAAAAATCTCTGTTTCATTGCCGTCGGCGTTTGTTTTATAGGTGAATGAACCATGACGCTTCTCGCATCCATCTCAAAATGCACCAAGAAGAATTGGTGCTTCGAAAACAGCGGTTGATCGAACGTTGAATAAAGGCCGCGTTTCAACCCGTTGTCAAATAGAAAAAGGTAGCTCTTTTCCCCTTTGCTTCTCAGACAAACGAAATCTTTTTTCCGAGAGCGCGCTCAAGCTGCACCATGTACTCTTCGTGGGGGATTTCAATCGCACCGAGACTCTCAAGGTGTGGGTTCATGATCTGCGCGTCGAGCAGGAGATAGCCTTTGCGTTTGAGATAGCCCACCAGCCAGGCAAAGGCGACTTTCGAGGCATCAGACCGAAAAAAGAACATCGACTCACCGAAAAAAGCCCCACCCATCGACAGACCGTACAGCCCTCCGGCAAGCTCGCCATCCTGCCAGCTCTCCACACTGTGCGCCACTCCGAGACGATGCAGCTTGAGAAACACCTTGATAATCTCCTCCGAAAGCCAGGTCTCCTGCCCGGTTGAACGAGGCTGCGAGCAGGCACGGATCACCTGTTCGAAAACTGAATTGATTTTGATGGTAAAACGCTTTTTGCCAATGACGCGCCGGAGGCTTCGCGACGGCCGGAAACTGTCGAGCGGCACCACCGCGCGCTGGTAGGGCTGGCACCAGCTCACCGTCCCCTCGCGAGAGTCGGCCATCGGGAAAAAGCCGTGCCTGTAGGCACGCAGAATATCCTCTACTTTTATCATGCTAAGGACTTACCCGCGTTCACGAAGCTGTTCCGCCGTCACCAGCAATTCATCGACCTGCCGCTTCGGCACATGGTGAATACCATGTTTGTCGCGCCAGTAGCGGATATCGTCTCCCGGTTTTATCTGGTCAATCACCACCGTTTCGGCGGGCTTGCCAAGCGCAATCACAAGAAGCACCGTCCATGCGTCGGGAATGCCAAGCGACGCCATGAGACGCTCACGGTCGATGGCGGCGACGATGCAGCCACCTAGCTCTTTCTCAGCCGCGCCAAGCATGATGGTCTGCGCCGCAATACCGCTGTCGCAGGCCGCGCCGGGCAAATCTTCGTTCCGGCACAGCATGACAAGGGCGGCGGCGGGACGCTCGCCCGGTTCAGGGCCAGGCCAATCTTCGAGATACCCGGCCCATTTCAGGCAGGGAAACACCTTGTCGGACATATCAGCACCTGTAACCGGCAAAAACCGCAACAGCTGCCTGTTGGCCGCGGACGGCGTGTAGCAGACCAGCTCAACCAGATCGCGAAGCGTTGCATCATTCACGGCGACATGTTCGTCGAACCGCCGGATGCTGCGACTCCGGGCCACCAGTTCCCTGAGCTTCATGATTTCGACTCCTCGCGACAGTGATCCTTCCATGCGGCATCGGTAAAGACGCGCAGATCGTTCCATCTGCCCGAAGCAATCCACTCGGCGATGTAATCGACCGTCCTCGAATAATTAAGCGGCTTGCCCGGCGGCATGGCGAACCACTCCTTGAGCACCTCGCCATCGAGCGTGTGCATCGACATGCCATAGCCGAGCTGCACCATTGCCAGCGCGTTAGACTCCTGCTCGATCTGGCCATCGAGCGGACGGAGCAGCATCTTCTTGCCGAGATGCAACGCCTCGCCCGGCAGCTCGAAGCCCGCGTTGCAAACCACCCCGGAGCACTCCATGAGGTCGCGCAGGAACCCCTCCCGCGAGTAGCCCCGAAAACAGAGATGACCATCGTCGCGATCCTCTTTGACCTTGCCGTAAATAAAAAAGCGGTACGCATCGAACGGACGGAGAAACGCATCAATGTCCTCGACCTCCTCGAACGGCAGATAAACCAGAATCTTCTGCGGATCCTCTTCTGGCCGAACGGCATCGTAGAGTGTTTGAGGAATAACCGGGGGAAAGATTGGCTGGTTGAAATGGTCCCAGTGCAATCCGGCGTTGTAGCGGGCCGGAGCGAAATTGAGCAGAGTGTACTTCTCGAAGAGATTACCGCGTGCGATGGGAATATGGAAGGGAAATGCGTACTGGTGACCAAACCCGACGCTCACGATCCCTTTGAACCGGGCAGCCATCGAAGTGACCGGCTCGAAATCGGTAATCACCAGATCGACACACGAAGTATCGAGCGACAGAACATCGGTCCAAAGACTGACAAAATCGAGCTGGAACATGGTCTCCATGTAGCTCATCTTGCCGCGGCGCGTCACCAGGGTGAAGCCCTTGAGCACCTTGTAGGGAGCAAACACCTCAATCTCACGAAGCTCTTCCTCCTTTCTGCCGCTGATGATGACCTGAACCTCATGCCCATCTTCCTTGAGCTTTCTGACCAGCTCCCTGCTTCTGCTGATATGGCCATTCCCTGTTCCCTGAACGCCGAAAAGGATCTTCATGCACTGCGTTTGTTTAATACCTTCCCGTTGCCAGTCAAAAGCCACGGGAC
Organism: Chlorobaculum tepidum TLS; assembly: GCF_000006985.1. Lineage (NCBI taxonomy): Bacteria > Pseudomonadati > Chlorobiota > Chlorobiia > Chlorobiales > Chlorobiaceae > Chlorobaculum > Chlorobaculum tepidum. The sequence goes on along the minus strand of NC_002932.3, from coordinate 360,622 downwards.
TGGATGCCAACAGCTTAAAATTACAATTATTACGGAAATATAGAAGAAAGCAGCAACGGCGTAACACCGTTGCATCACAGATTGACCGGCGGCATGAGAAAAGCGGAGAAAAGGCATTGACGCTGTGGACGTAGCGGGTGAAGGATAAATCAACCGGCGTCGCTCCCGGATGCTGCGCCTTTGTCATGCTGAGCAGAGCGAAGCATCCCGTCAGGCAGCGTTCATCACACGATCTTCAGATTGGCGTACTGCACCATCAGCGTTTTTTCGCCGGCGGTGCGGAAGTTGATCTTGACCTTCTGCTTCGCCCCACTGCCCTGCACTTCGAGCACGGTGCCGGGGCCGAAGATAGCGTGCTGCACTCTGGTGCCCGGGCGGTACTCGCTTTTGGCCGCGCCGGTGGGACGCGCCGATCCGGCGGGTTTGACGGTCGGCACCTTTGCCGCCGGGCTGCCCCCCGGCTGAGGCCTCAGCGACGAGCCGAAGACCGGGCGTCCGGCCATCGCCGTCGCAGCGACCTTTTTCGGGCTTTCGGAGAGCTTGCGCCCCCCTTCGGTGACGATAATGTTGGGGTTGATTTCGTTGATGAAGGTCGAGCGCATGCACATCTGCGGCTGGCCATACATATAGCGGCTCTGCGCCCACGAGAGGAACAGCTTTTCGCGCGCTCGGGTGATCGCCACGTAGAAGAGCCGCCGCTCCTCCTCCAGTTCGCCCGGTTCGTAGCTGTTGAGCGGGAACAGCTTCTCCTCCATGCCGGTGACGAACACCACCGGAAATTCAAGACCCTTCGCCGCGTGCACCGTCATGAGCGAGACGTAGTTATCCGACTCCTGTGTTTCGTCGTAGTCCGAGGCGAGCGAGATGGTCGAGAGGAAGTCGCCGAGCGTGGCCGAATTGGGATTGTGGTCGGCAAAGTCGCGCGTCATCGAGAGCAGCTCCTGAAGGTTCTCGTGCCGCGCAAGCGCTTCGGGCGTGTTCTCCTCCTTCAAGAGCGAGAGCAGGCCGGTGGTCTCGTAGAGCATCGAAAGCACGTCGTAGGCGGTGCCCTCTTCGGCCTGCTTCCGCATCGCCTCGATGAGGTCAGTGAACTGCGTCAGCGCGTTGACGAGCCGCGCCTGGAAGCCCCCCTCACCCGCGCGCTTCACCGCTTCATAGAGCGAAATGTTCCGTTCCTCGGCGAACTCCTTGAGCTTGTTGATGCTCACGTCGCCAATCTTGCGCGGCGGAAAGTTGATGACCCGCAGAAGCGACTCGCTGTCACGGTCGTTCAGCACGAGCCGCATGTAGGCCACGGCATCCTTGATCTCCTTGCGCTTGTAGAACGACACGCTGCCGAAAATCTTGTACGGAATGCGGTTCTGGCGCATCATGTCCTCGATCACGCGCGACTGGGCGTTGGTGCGGTAAAACACCGCGAACGAGCGGTACTGCGCGCCCTTCGACAGCCGGATCGACTTGATGTGCTCGGCCACCTTTTCGGCCTCGCGCTTTTCGTTGAACGCTTCGATCAGCGTGATCGGCTCACCCATACCGGCGTTGGCCACCAGCTCCTTTTTGATCTGGTGCGTGTTGCGGCTGATGACGCTGTTGGCCGCGTCCAGAATCGTCTTGGTGCTGCGGTAGTTATCGACCAGCTTGAACACCTGCGCGTCGCCGTAATCGTCGTTGAAGTTGAGTATGTTCGAGATGTCCGCCCCGCGCCACGAGTAGATCGACTGCGCGTCGTCGCCAACGACGAAGATGTTCCGGTGCTTTTCGGCGATCATTTTGGCGACCAGGTACTGCACGCGGTTGGTGTCTTGGTACTCGTCGATGAGCAGGTACTTGAAATAGTCCTGCAACTGCTCCAGCACACGCGGCTGCTCGGTGAACAGCTCGATAGGCTTGATGAGCAGGTCGTCGAAATCGAGCGCGTTGTTCTCGCGCAGCTTGTGCACGTAGCGCTCATAGACCAGCGAAATCTTCTGCGACTGGTCGTCGATCGCCTTGCGATGGAACTCCGGTGGCAGGACGAAGCTGTTCTTGGCCTTGCTGATGGCCGAGTGCACGAGGTTCACCGGCAGCGTTTCGGGCGACAGGTTCAGCTCCTTCATGCACTGCTTGATGAGGCTCTTGCTGTCGTCGGCATCGAAAATCGAGAAGTTGCGATCGTAGCCGATCAGGTGGATGTAGCTGCGCAAAAGCCGCGCGAACACCGAGTGGAAGGTGCCGATCCAGAGGCTGGAGGCGCTGCCATATTCGAGGATGCTGTCGATACGCTGGCGCATCTCGCCCGCCGCCTTGTTGGTGAAGGTGAGGGCGAGAATGTTCTGGGGCAAAACCCCGACGTTGCGGATGAGGTGCGCGATGCGGTAGGTAATGACGCGAGTCTTGCCCGACCCCGCGCCCGCCAGTACCATCACGGGGCCTTCGGTAGCGAGCACGGCCTGTCGCTGAACATCGTTGAGTCCCTGGAGAAAATCTGTCAAAGCTTCTGGAAATAAAAGGTTAGCGGCCCACACTCCCGGCTGGGGATCGGCAAGCCATCACAAAGCTCAGAAGAATTTCGCACATCCGGACTCGAATACCAACGCTGACATTAGAAAAAAACGTCCTCAAACCAGCTTTTCGGTCTTCGTCGCCATGATGACGTCGTTCAGGTGGATGCCTCCGATGGCGTGCGTCCACCACGAGACGGTCACTTTGCCCCATTCGGTCAGAAGCGCCGGATGGTGCCCCTCGGCTTCGGCGAGCTGGCCAACCCGGTTGGTAAAGTCGAGCGCCGACTGGAAATCCTTAAACGTGAAAACCCTGACCAGTTTCGAGGTGCCGGAGTCATCGACCAGTGTCCACTCTGGCAGAGAGGAGAGTTGCCGCTGAAGCTCTTCCGAAGCCATCGGAGCTGCCGTCCCCTCGCAGGGCACGCAATGCTTGTTTTCGAGCTGTGTCATGATATGTTCTCCTGTCTTGTGTTCCGCAGACTAGGCCCAGATCGCCCCGCTGGTGATGTCACTGGAGTGCTGCATTGCCTTTGCGTAATTTTCAACCGCGCCATCCATCCCAGAGTTGCACGCGGGTCATGTCCGGAAACTGTAAAACCTCTGCTCGCGCCCTATCTTTTGCTATTTCCTTGCTATATTAGGCATCCGAAATTTCCGGCCTCGACACTGGCCGCCTCCGCTCAACTGGTACAGGCATGTTTCCTCTGGTTTATGAAATCAATACGCGAGTCTGGCTGAAAGAGATTTCGGCGAGGCTTGGGCACCCTATCACCCTTGAAGAGGTGCCCGATGAGGAGTTGCAGATTCTTCGCGACGGGAAGTTCACCCATGTCTGGCTCATGGGCGTGTGGAGACCGAGCCGCTACAGCGCGGCTATCGCGGCTTCGCATCGGGGGCTTCGCTCGGAGTTGCTCGATTATCTCAAGGATCTGCAAGCCGAGGATATTGTCAGCTCCCCCTACTCCATTCCGGCTTACGAAGTCAGCAAGGTCATCGGCGGTCAGGAGGCGCTCGTGGCGTTCCGCAAACGCCTGGCCGACATGGGCATCAAGCTGATCCTCGATTTCGTGCCGAACCACATGGCACTCGACAACCGCTGGCTGCCGGAGCATCCCGAATATTTCGTCACCATTTCGAGGCACGAGCAGTGCCACGATCCCTCATCCTGCTTCGAATACACCAAAGGCAAATATCTCGCGCACGGCAAAGACCCGTACTTCCCGCCCTGGACCGACACCCTGCAGCTCAACTACGCCAATCCGGCCACGCACGAAATGATGATCCACAACCTGTCGCACATCAGCGACCTGTGCGATGGCGTGCGCTGCGATGTGGCGATGCTGATCCTGAAGGATGTGTTCAACACCACCTGGCAGAATCTGGCCGGAAAGATGAGCGAGGAGTTCTGGCCGAAAGCGATCGAGGCGATCCGGCACAAGCACCCGAAGTTTCTCTTTCTTGCCGAATCGTACTGGAACCGCGAGTCGGAATTGCAGCAGCTGGGGTTCGATTTCACCTATGACAAACCGTTTTACGACTACCTCGGCGCCTCGCCGGTCAATGTGCCGAAACTCAAGGGCCACCTGCTCGCCGACTGGGAGTATCAGCAGAAGCTGTGCCGGTTCATCGAGAACCACGACGAGGTTCGCGCCTCGGAGCGCTTCGGCCCGAACCACGCGGTCGCGGCGCTGGTGATGCTCACCTCGCCCGGCATGAACCTGATCCACCAGGGGCAGATGCTCGGCTTGAAAAAGAAAATTCCCGTGCAGCTCATCCGCCATTCAAAAGAGCCTTCAGACAAGGCGCTTTTGCATCTGTACCTCAAACTGTTCGAATTCCGCCGTGAGGCCGTGATTCAGGAGGGGCATACCGAATGGCTCGAACTGAACACGAATGGCCAGTCGCTCTGTTTCGGCTACTGCCGGACGATTCCGGACGTTTACGCCTTCATTCTCGCCAACTTCTCGGCTACCGGCATCGACACGCAATTCAGCCATCCAGCGCTCGCGGGGCTTGGCGACTCGGCAATCACCGCCTTGTCAACCCGATTTCCGGAACATCCTCATGAACTTCATCTGCACGATTCGACCCTGAGCATCCGCCTCGCGCCCCACGAAGGAGTGCTGCTCATAGCCAAAAACAGCTGACGCAGTTCAACCGGCGTTTTTCACCACCACATTTTCGCACACGCATCCATGAACTACCATACCGCCACCATCACCTGCCAGACAACGCGGCCAATCGACATTATCGACATCACCGCCGATGTGCGTTCGGCGCTCGAAGAATCCGGTCTGCAACAGGGCACCGTCACGCTGCTCAGCCGCCACACCACGGCCTGCCTCAACATCAACGAGCGGGAGGAGCGGCTCATGCAAGACATGACCACCTGGCTGAAGCGCTTCATCCCGAAAGATGGCGACTGGCTGCACAACATCGAAACCATTGATGGCCGCGACAACGCCCACTCGCACCTGCTGGGACTTTTCATGAACAGCTCCGAAACGATTCCGTTCTCCGAAGGCCAGCTCATGCTCGGCAAATGGCAGTCGATCTTTTTCATTGAACTTGATGGTCCGCGCCCAAAACGCGAAGTGCTGGTGCATATCCAGGGGGAATAAAAGGGACGAAACCGCAGGGTCGCTCAGGATATGAAGAATTGGGCTGAAGCCCGGATTTTTTAGCAGATGCTTGACCCCGGACTAAAGTCCAGGGCAATTGTCACGGGCTTATTGACCAAGTCCCCTCTTCTCAACGAGCCGCTTTTCCATTCAGTCGGTTTTTTTAACCAGACGGACATTCGACCTCTTACATGTACCCTATTGCCCCGGTTTTCAAACCGGGGTTAATTTTCCCCCATCTCTCCACTCGGCTTCAGCCCAATATCTTGTGCAACCGATTATTTTGATCATGCGCAACATGGAACAAAATGTAGGGGCGAACCCTTGCGGTCGCCCCAGAACCATGTTGGCAGATCCCGGTTTGCCGACACGGTTGCGGATTCACCAGTCCAATCAGGCAACCACGGAGATGGGCTACGGAAAAAATCTCTTTATTTCATTTCTACCAAATCCCGATTTCGATCTCGATTCAGAACAAGGAAATCCCCCCATCCCGGAACGGTAGGCTGATCCGGGAGGTTAGAAAAAAAACGTACTTTCATCTGAACATCATCCCCCTAACCTATGGCAGACCTCGTCTCCGCTCCGGCTATGATTTCGCAGGCCTATCCACTGCTTTCGTCCATCCACTCTCCCGCCGACCTCAAGAAACTGAGTCTTCACGAACTCGAACTGGTGGCTGCCGAGTGCCGGAAAAAGGTGATCGAGCTGGTGTCGCAGAACGGGGGACACTTCGGTTCGAGCCTCGGAGTCGTGGAGCTGACCGTGGCGCTGCACTACGTCTACCAGAGCCCGACCGACCGGATCATCTGGGACGTGGGCCATCAAGCGTACGTGCACAAAATCCTCACCGGGCGGCTGGCGCAGATGGAGACCAACCGCCGCTACCACGGCCTGGCGGGCTTCCCGAAGCGCAGCGAAAGCCCGCACGACGCCTTCGGCACCGGCCACGCCTCGACCTCGATCTCGGCGGCGGCAGGACTGGCGGCAGCACGAGACCTTGCCGGACGAAAGGAGAAGGTAGTGGCGATCATCGGCGACGGCAGCCTGACAGGCGGCATGGCCTTCGAGGCGATGAACCATCTCGGCGATACGAAGTCCGACGTACTGGTCATCCTCAACGACAACCAGATGGCGATTTCGCCAAGCACCGGAGGCTTGAAGAACTATCTGGTCAACCTCACCCTGAACAAAACCTACAACCGCTTGCGCAAGTTTGTATGGGACAGCCTCTCCCTGCTGCACAACGAAATAGGCGAAACAGCCAAAACCGCCGTGCACCGCATCGAGGATGGCATCAAGGCCGCCTTCACGCCCGGCGCGTATTTCGAGGCGCTCGGTTTCCGCTACTTCGGCCCCATCGACGGCCACAACATGGAGCAGCTCATCAAGGCGCTCCGCGAAATGCGCCAGCTCCACCACCCCAAGCTGCTACACGTCATTACCACCAAGGGCAAGGGGTTCAAGCCCGCCGAGGAGAACCAGCCCAAGTGGCACGCCAGTGTTGGAGGCTTTGACATCGAGACAGGCAAGAACGTCAAGGCTCCCGGCAAACCGGCCAAGCCGAAGTATCAGGAGGTGTTCGGCGAAGCGCTGGTCGAGCTGGCGCTGAAAGACCCGACCATCACGGCGATCACGGCAGCCATGCCGAGCGGCACCTCGCTCGACCTGTTCCAGCAGGCTATTCCGTCGAGATGCTTCGACGTGGGCATCGCCGAGCAGCACGCTGTCACCTTCGCAGCAGGACTCGCCTGCGGCGGCTTCAAACCGGTATTCGCCGTTTATTCCACCTTTTTGCAACGCGCCTACGACCAGCTCATCCACGACGTGGCGCTGCAAAACCTGCACGTGGTGTTCGCCATCGACCGCGCTGGCCTGGTCGGCGAGGATGGCCCGACCCACCATGGCGCGTTCGACCTGTCGTACCTCAACGTCGTGCCGAATTTGACCATCATGGCCCCCGGCGACGAACAGGAGCTGCGAAACATGCTCTACACGGCACTGTACGATATCAAAGGCCCGGTGGCGATCCGCTATCCTCGAGGCAGCGGCAGCGGCGCGACGCTGCACAAGGAGTTCACGCCTGTTCCGGTCGGCAGGGGGCGAATTCTGCGGGATGGCAAATCGGTGGCGCTGCTTGGCATCGGCACCATGAGCAACCGCGCGCTCGAAACCGCTGCACTGCTTGAAGCGGCAGGCCTCGATCCGCTGGTGTGCGACATGCGCTTCCTCAAGCCGCTCGACACCGAGATAATCGACATGGCGGCATCACGCTGTACGCACATCGTCACCATCGAGGAGAACAGCATCATCGGCGGCTTCGGCAGCAACGTGGTCAACTATCTGCACCACGCCCATCCCGGAATCAAATGCATTTCGTTCGGCCTGCCCGATGCCTTCGTCACCCACGGCAGCATGGATGAGCTGTACCGTGAAGTCGGCCTCGACGCCGAAAGTCTGTCGGGAAAGATTCTGGAGTTTTACAAGGATAAGCCGTAAGGCAGCATCGGAAGGGCAAGCATCACGAGACGAAGTAACAGGTTGGCCAGAATTCCGGCCAGCACGTCGTCGGCCATGATGCCCCAGCCGCCGGGGAGGTGCTGGGCACGATCGACAATGCCCGGCTTGAGTACGTCGAAGAGCCGGAAGAAGATGAACGCAAGCAACACGGCAAGCGGTGAAAATGGAATGGCAAACAGCGAAATCCATTGCCCGGCAACCTCGTCGATCACCGCCTGCGAAGGATCCTCACCATACTCCTTTTCCATGGCCCCGCCAGCCCACACGCCAAGCACAATCGAAAGCGCGATCAGCAAAGCGAGCAACGGCAATTCACGAATTGTAGGGATATAAAGATAGAGCAGCGCGGCGGCTCCGCTGGCGAAGGTGCCCGGCGCAAACGGCACATACCCAATACCAAAGGCGCTCCCGAAGATTCTGCCGAGCCATTGCCGCATGGCTTCAGCGCCCTCCCGCAGAATTCCGGAAGATGAGGCGCCTGTTGCTGATGAGGTAGGAAACCCCAGTCCAGACCGTAAACAGCGTAATGGCGAACATCGCGTAACCAAGCCAGGGCGAATGGAGAATCACCTCCATGAAAGCCGCCATCTTCGGGCCGAAAAAGCTCTTCTCCTTCAGCAGGATGAAAAGCATGATAACATAGGCGAACAGGTTCTGCGCGAAGGTTTTGTACTTGGCCTCCTTGCTGGTCACCACAGGATGGTCGATGTGCTCCGCATAGACGCGCAGCCCCGTCACCACGATGTCACGGGCAGCCACGAGCAACACCATCCAGAGCGCCAGATAGCCTTCCCATACATAGAAAAGAAATGCCGTAGTGATGAGCAACTTGTCGGCCAGCGGATCAAGAAACGCTCCGAGCCGCGTCACCTCGCCGTACTTACGGGCGTGGTAGCCATCGTAAATATCGGTGAGAGAAGCCGTTACGAAGACAATGACCCCCAACAGCCTGTACCACGCGCTATCCTGCATGAGCAGCAGCACGAAAACCGGCACGAGAATGATTCTCAGAATGGTAAGCTGATTGGAAAAAGTCATGTTGATGATGAAATTGAAGTCGATGCCTCCTCAATCCGAACGTTCGCAAGGGCAAAAGATACTTCATCCTGCACATTTTGTCAAAGCTGACTGAAATACGCCGGGCGAATGAGTTGATCGCACTCAGCGCATCTCGACCACGGTCACGCCCGCACCGCCCTCCTGCCAGTCGCCAAGGCGGAAGCTTTTGACGCGCGAGTGCTGCTTGAGAAACTCTGCCGTACGCAGCCGCAACGCGCCGGAACCTTTGCCGTGAACAATGGTTCCGAAGGGCATCCGGTGCACCGCCAGCGCGTCGATGAAACGCCCGATCTCGGCAATCGCTTCGTCACCAGTGAGGCCGCGCAGGTCGAGCCGCGTCGATTCGAGCGTTGACGATTTGACCGACCAGCTCTTGCCCGCCGCCGCGCCCGTCGCCGCCTCTTTTTGCAGCTTCTTCGCACCGGCACGGGAAATCTTCTTCAGCCCGCGCAACGCCGTGGTAAGCCGGAAGTTGCCGCATTGCACCACCGCCGAGTCGCCCTGGATCGACTCCACCTCGCCGGTGGTGTTGGTGTCGCCAATCCGAACCGTGTCGCCGGGGCGGATGCTCAGGTCGGCCTGCGGCGCGACCTCGCGCTCGACCTGCTCCCCCTTCACCGCCAACTCGCGCTTCATTCCGGCCAGCTTCGTCCGCGCCTTGTGCAGCGTCGCATCGTCGCCGGGATGTTCCTTCACCTCGCGCACGAGATCGCGAATCTCCTTGCGCGCCTGTTCGAGCTGGCGGTCGAGATCGCGATACCCCCTGCTCTTCAGCTCCTGCATTTTTTTGCGCAGTTCGGCCCGCTGCAAGGTCAAGGCCGAGCGAATCGATTCGGCTTCGAGCCGCTCGCGCCTCAGCTCCCTCTCCAGCTCGCGGTTGCTCGCCGCAGACTTCCGGAAATCCTCGATCATCTCCTCCAAGCCGGTATGACCGGTCGTCAAAAAGCCTGTTGCGCGGTTGACGATCTCATCCGAAAAGCCCATGCGCCGCATCATCGCAAAGGCGAAGCTGTTGCCCGGCACGCCTTTAAGGAAGCGAAAGGTCGGCGCGAGGCCGTGCCGGTCGAACTCCATCGCGCCGTTGACGACCCCTTCGCGCCGGTGGGCGTAAAGCTTCAGCTCGCCGAGATGGGTGGTGACGATGGTCTTGACGCCGCGTTCAAGCAGCTCCTCAATCACCGCGCGGGCGATGGCGCTCCCCTCCTCGACGTCGGTGCCGGAGCAGAGTTCGTCGATCAAAACGAGGCTGTCGGGCTGCGCGTGGTCAAGGATGTCGCGGATCGCCGAGAGGTGCGAGCTGAAGGTCGAGAGATCGTTTTCGATCGACTGCTCGTCGCCGATTTCGATGAAGATGCTGTTGAAAAGCGGGAACTCCGAACTCTCGCTGCACGGCACGAGATAGCCGTGGCGCAACATGCAGACCAGCAGCCCGACGGTCTTCATCGCCACCGACTTGCCGCCCGCGTTCGGCCCCGAAATCACCAGCACCTGTTCGTTTTCGTCAAGCTCCATGTCGAGCGGAAAGACTTTCTCCTTCGAGAAACCGTGCGAAATGAAGAGCCACGGATGGTAGCCCTTGACGATCTTCAGCCGCCGCCCCGCCGAGATTTTCGGCAGCATCGAACCGGTCTCGACGGCGAGCCGCGCCCGTGCGTAAAGCGAGTCGAACGCCGCCATGATTCGCTCGTTATGGCGCACATTCTCCAGCTCCTGCCGCACGCCGTCGGAGAGCGCCTTGAGAATGCGCTCGATCTCGCGCCGCTCGGCGATTTCGAGTTCCTGGATGCGATTGCTGATTTCGAGCGTTTCGGCGGGTTCGACGAACACCGTCTGGCCGGTCTGTGAGTAGTCCTGGATGTAGCCGGGCAGCCGGTGCTTGTTCTCGACCCGAAGCGGCAGCACCTGCCGACCGTTTTTCAGCGCCACGGTCTCCTCCATCAGCCACCCTTCGTTCTGGCAGCGGCGCAGGATGCGCTCCATTTTGCGGCGCAATCCGTCGCGCGCCTCGCCGAGTTTTTTGCGGATTTCGTAGAGCGCGTCGCTTGCCGTATCGCGCACCACAGCCCGCTCGTCGATGGCCTGCGAAATCGAATACTGGATGCTCTTTTCGAGCCAGATGCGGATGGTGAATTCGTTCAGTGCCGGGAATCGCTCGCGGCTGGTAAACATGAACTTGCGAAGCTGCGCGGAGCTTTGCAGCAGGTAGAAAATATCGAGCAGCTCGGCGGCATTGAGCCAGCTGTCGAGCACTTCGAGCTTGCTGAGCAGAAAGCGCGTGTCGGGCAGGCGCGAAAACGGCAGCGGCTCGCCTTCGAGCAGAAAGTTCTTCAGCTCAAGCACCCGCACCAGTTCCCGCTCGCACTCGTCGGGAAGCCCCATCTCCATCAGCAAATCGCTCCCCATCGCCGAAATGCAGAACCCCGCCGCATGACGGGCCACCTTGTCAAACTCAAGCTTTCTGAAGAGGGAGACCGATTCTGTCACTGTCGTTTCGTCCATATTCACCATAACACTGTTGTCACTTCGTTCACGCTTCAGGCCGCCAAGATAAAAGATAATCCCGAAAAAGCTGAGAATGAGAGATTTTGTTGGGGGGATGCCTGCTCGGCGCTTGAAGCCAAAGGCTTCACATCGTGCAGGGTGACGTGGGATAGGAGGCTCCTGTGAGCCGATAAAAAATCCTCGAACTGGCGGCAGATTGGCAGATGCGTATGGAGGATTTCTGTCGAAACACGACTGTTTCACAGTGAGATTTTTTTGTTGGCAGCGCTGGCGTCGCAATTGAGTGCGGGAAGCTTGGGCTCTGTTGCTGTGTTTGATTCAGACTGTGTTACTGTGGGATACAATAAGTCCTATACTGATCCGTATAAGACGCGGATCAATCTAATTATTGTTGGGCATCTATAAGCCCCCGCACGTGTAGAGCGGTTCTCTCTGCACATCACATCGGAGACGCACATGAAACGACTCATTCTTATTGTTGATCCTGATGAATAGAAAGGGACTTATGAAATCAAGGCCTCAGAGCCATGTGCGTCAGGAAAAGCCTTGGTTTCCCCTGAGTGTTACGTTATGCAACTGCTCATCCACAATCACCATTTCACGCTCCATCTCCTCATAAACAGCGCAACATCAGATTTTTCAAACTCACTTCTCGCCACGCCGTAAACCATTTCGACGAGATCATTTTCCGGCGCTTCGAAATCGTATCCGTTCAACGCGAGGAAAACGATGGCTGACACCGCGCCAACCCGTTTGTTTCCGTCAAGAAACGGGTGATTCCTCACCAAGTGGAAAAGGTATGCCGCAGCCATTTCATAAATGTCGGTATGCAGAAAATCGCCTTTGAACATCGCCGTCGGCATGGCAATCGCCGAGGTGAGCAGGCCCATATCCCGGACGCCGAGCGTTCCGCCATAACGGGTGATCTGATCGCGATGGATGTGCAGAACCTCGTGAAGGTCCAGAAATCTCATCACCTATTCTGCAAGTTTTTTCAACGCCCTGGCATAACGGGTATTCACCTTTTCAAGCGCCACACCGAACGCCTCGCCCCCTTTGGGATTTTTCAACGGCGTGAGAATGAGCGCCTGACCATCCGTCGTGATTTCAAACGGAGTATCGGCATCGGCACCGATCAATTCAAGAATCGGTTTGTCGATAACCATCGCCATGCTGTTTCCGTGTTTCGTCAGTTGCTTTACCATGATTGAACCTATGATGTCATAATGATGTCAATACAAAGTTATAACACTACCGCTTCACCGCCAAGTTCCCGAAGCAAGCATCCGAATACAGCCACACCTCCATCCCCCTCCCTACCGCTGATTTTACGTTTTGTTTCTTTTGTTTTATCTATCTTCTCAAATCACCGGGACAATTCCCCAAGCATGAACATCGCATAAGAGACTACAACCATGAGACTTGCCGTCAATATTGACCATATTGCCACCCTGCGCAACGCTCGCAACGAAGGGCATCCCGATCCCGTCGAAGCCGCTCTGCTCGCCGAAAAGCACGGCGCGGCAGGTATCGTCTGCCACCTGCGCGAAGACCGCCGCCACATCAAGGACGACGACCTCGCACGGCTGCGAGAGGAGATCACCACCAAGCTCGACCTCGAAATGGCCATGACCGACGAGATGCAGAAAATCGCGCTCTCGGTCAGGCCCGACCTGGTGACGCTTGTGCCCGAAAAGCGCGAGGAGCTGACCACCGAGGGTGGATTCGCCATCCAGAAGCACTTCACCCGCCTCACGGAATTCGTCAAACCGTTGCGGGACAAGGAGATAGGCGTCAGCGTCTTCATCGAGCCGGAAGAGGAGGCCATCGAACTCGCTGCCGAAGCCGGGGCGAACATCGTCGAATTCCACACCGGTACCTACTCGCTCTGCACCAGCGACAAACAGACGGCCTACGAGCTGGAACGCATCCGCAATTCGGCGCGCATCGCCCGCGAAATGGGGCTGACCGTGGTTGCCGGGCACGGCCTGAGCGTACTGAACATCGCTCCGTTCAAGGAGCTGCACGACATCGAGGAGGTGAGCATCGGCCACGCCATCATCTCACGCGCCGTGTTCATCGGCCTTCCGGCAGCCATCCAGGAAATCCTCGATCTCATCCGCCGGTAACGCTATGGAACCGAAACATCCCGAAATCACCATCGTTCTCGCCACCGGCAACAAGGACAAGGTTCGCGAGCTGAAGCCGGTACTCGAAGCTCTCGCCTCCGGCATCCACGTCCGCTCGCTCCATGACCTCGGCCTCGACATCGACGTCGAGGAGACCGAACCAACCCTCGAAGGCAACGCGCGGCTCAAGGCCGATGCGATTTTCGAGCTGGTCGCGCCGCGCCTCGACTGGTTCATCGCGCTCGCCGACGACACCGGCCTCGAAGTTGATGCGCTCGGCGGCGCGCCCGGCGTCTACTCTGCCCGCTACGCGCCCGTGCCGGAAGGCGTCGCCCGCACCTACGAAGACAACGTCCGTCACCTGCTTTCAGAGATGCGCGGCAAGAGCAAGCGCACCGCCCGTTTCCGGACAGTCATCGCCATGAAGGGCCGCCTGCCTGCGGCGAATGGCTCCGCGGTGGAGATCGAGGAAACCACGGACGGGCACATCGACGGCCTCATCACCACGGAGCCGAAGGGCAACGGCGGTTTCGGCTACGATCCGGTCTTCGCACCGGAAGGAATGGATCGAACTTTCGCCCAGCTCGGTATCGACGAAAAAAACGCCATCAGCCACCGTGGCCGCGCCGTCGTGGCGGCGGCAAAGCGCATCGGCGAGTACCTTTCACAATGCGGAATCCAGTAACAGAATCCACCACCATCCAATGAACCTCTTCCAGGCCATCATCCTCGGCATCATTCAGGGTCTCACCGAATTTCTGCCAATCAGCAGCTCTGCGCACTTGCGCATCGTCCCGGCTCTCATGGGATGGGGCGATCCGGGCGCGGCCTTCACGGCGATCATCCAGATCGGCACGCTCGCGGCGGTGCTGATCTACTTCGCAAAGGACATTGTTTCGATCTCGGGCGCAGTGATCTCGGGTCTCGTCAAGGGCAAGCCGCTCGGAACGGACGAGGCGCGGACGGGCTGGATGATCGCGGTCGGCACAATACCGATCGTCGTGTTCGGACTCACCTTCAAGCACGAGATCGAAACCGTTCTGCGCTCGCTCTACATCGTCTCCGCTTCGATGATCGGATTGGCACTTGTGCTCGTCGTAGCCGAAAAGCACACCGCAAATCGCGCTCGAGACGGGCGCAGAGGCAAATCGATCAATGAACTCAGCTGGACGGACGCCATCATCATCGGACTTGCCCAGGCAATGGCGCTCATTCCCGGCTCTTCGCGCTCCGGCGTCACCATCACCGGCGGCCTGTTCCGCAACCTCGACCGCGAAACCGCCGCCCGTTTTTCGTTCCTGCTCTCGCTGCCATCGGTCTTCGCCGCCGGAATGCTCGAACTCTACCAGACCCGGCAGGAGATCATGTCATCGACGCACAACATGCTCAACCTCGCCGTCGCCACCATCGCCGCTTTCATCTTCGGCTACCTCTCCATCGCCTTTCTGCTCAACTACCTCAAGCGCCACACCACCGGTATCTTCATCGCCTACCGCCTGATCCTGGGCATCGGCCTCATCGTCATGATCGGCACTGGCCACCTGCTGCCGTGAAATCAAGGCAGGCGCGAGGCCTGCCCCTACAGATGACCGCTGCCCCTGTCACCGGATATGAAATTATCCTTCCACGCCTGCGCCCTGACGCACCATCCGGTCACCATGCAACTTTCAACGGCAAAAAATTATTGTCAATCTATACAAGAGAGAAGGAAATTTTATTATATAGTCAGATTGAAGAAAAACACTAAACAAAACTTTGGCCATGCCATACAGCTCGTCAGGTGTAGGGCATAATGGCTTTGATAAAGCAGATTTACACATACACACCAAATGTTCGGACGGTCTGTTCACGCCAGAAGAGATCGTGCACAAGGCGATTCATGTCGGGCTGAAAGCCATCAGCATCACCGATCATGATACCGTCACGGGTATAGACCAAGCAAAGCCATTAGCACTCGAATTGGGTCTGGAGCTTATCCCCGGTGTAGAGATGAGCTCGGCCTATAAAGGGTATGACATCCATATCCTCGGTTATTTTTTTGACTATCAGCAATCGGAGCTGAAAGGGTATCTGGATCACTGCCGCCTTCTCCGCACAGAACGGGCTGAACGCATGGTACAGAAACTGGCGAAGATGGGCGTCAAGATCGAGATCGAACAGATCATCATGAAGGCCCAGAACGGCAGCGTGGGACGTCCGCACATCGCGGCGGTGCTTCAGGACGAAGGCTTTGTCAAAAGTTTCAGCGAAGCGTTCAGCAAGTACCTCGGCTCGCACAGCCCGGCTTACGTCAAAAGCATTGAAACGCATCCGGAAGAGGTCATCCGCCTCATTAACGAAGCGGGCGGCCTGTCGTTCCTCGCCCATCCGGCGCAGAACGTGCCCGATGAAATCCTCCGGCAGCTCATCTCTTTCGGACTGGATGGCCTCGAAATCATCCATCCTTCGCATGACACGTACCGCCAGAACTACTACCGCGAAATCGCCAACGAGTACTTCCTGCTCTTTTCGGGCGGCTCGGATTACCACGGTCCGAAGGATCACGAAGACAACTTCGGACAGGTCTGGATACCCTACGAATGGGTAACCAAAATGAAAAGCCGGCTTGCCCCGGCAGTCAAAGAGTGAGATTTTTCCGCCCTTTGGCTGAAATTTCGGTCAGGTTTTCATATACTTGCACCGGAACGCCGTGCTCTGCGTTTTTTGATGAATTGAACCAGTAATTATGGCAGCGACGCTCATTGGTAACTACGTAGAAAGCAAGATGCTCCGCTTCAAGGAGCTTGTGCTGACCATGCAGGAATTTTTCTATTTCGCGCTCCGGGCCTTCGCCACCCTGCCCAAGGCGAAGCGTTACTGGCGGGACGTGCTCGACCAGGCGTTCATCTGTGGCGTCGAGTCGATCCCGATCGTGCTGGTCAGCTCGA
Organism: Chlorobaculum tepidum TLS; assembly: GCF_000006985.1. Taxonomy (NCBI): domain Bacteria; kingdom Pseudomonadati; phylum Chlorobiota; class Chlorobiia; order Chlorobiales; family Chlorobiaceae; genus Chlorobaculum; species Chlorobaculum tepidum. The sequence goes on along the minus strand of NC_002932.3, from coordinate 344,381 downwards.
TCTCCATCGGGGCCTTAATGTCGATGGAAGTTGGCAACCTGCTCGAAGAATTTGGTGCGAAAACGATGCTTGGTCGCTCCACCTCGAACGCTGTGCTCCGCGAGCTCGGTCCCCTGCTAATGGGCCTCATGCTCTCGGCCCGCTACGGCGCGCGCAACGGCGCGGAGCTGGGCGCGATGCAGATTTCCGAGCAGATCGACGCCCTGCGCGCCTTCGGCACCGACCCGATCGCCAAACTCGTCATGCCGAGGCTGCTGGCCGCCCTCATCATGTTCGTGCCACTCATCGCCCTCTCCGACTTCGCCGGATTGCAAACCGGTGCCCTCGTCGCCCAGTACTACCACAAACTCGACCCCGGCATCTTCTGGAACTCGATCTACCCGCGCCTCTTGCCGATGGACTTCGTCGTCAGCTTCCTCAAGGCGCCGGTCTTCGCCATCATCATCACACTGGTCAGCAGTTTCAACGGCTTCTCGGCACGGGGCGGCACGGCGGGCGTAGGCCGATCGACCATCAAGGGTATTGTTGCTTCGTCGGGTCTGGTGCTGGTAGCCAATTTCTACGTCTCGAAACTCGTGTTCGACATCATGCACTGATATGATTGAACTCCGGAACGTCACACTCAGATATGGCGAAAAGGTGATTCTCGACAAGGTTTCGCTGACCGTGCAGGACAACACCATCAAGGCGATACTCGGCCCTAGCGGCGTCGGCAAGAGCACGATCATCAAGCTCATGCTCGGACTCATCAAGCCCAACAGCGGGCAGGTATTCGTCGATGGGGTGGACATCACGCCACTCAAGGAGGCCGACCTCTACCCGATCCGTCGCAAAATGGGCATCGTCTTCCAGGGCAACGCACTCTTCGACTCAATGACCATCAGCCAAAACATGAGTTTTTTCCTGCGGGAGAATCTGCAGCTTCCGGATGACGAGATCGACCGCCGGGTGGCCGAGCAGATCCGTTTCGCGGGCCTCGAAGGCTACGAAGATCAACTCCCTGAAAGCCTCAGCGGCGGCATGCAAAAGCGCGTGGCCATCGGGCGGGCGCTGATCTTCAATCCGAAGATGATCCTCTTCGACGAACCAACCGCCGGTCTCGACCCGGTCAGTTCGCACAAGATTCTGAACCTGATCGCCTCGCTCAAAAAGAGCAACGACCTCGGCGCGGTGTTCGTGACGCACATCATCGACGACGTGTTCGCCATCGCCGACGAAGTGGCCGTACTGTACCAGAGCAAAATCATCTTTGACGGCCCGACCGGACAGCTGCACGATTCGCAGCATCCATTCATCAAGTCGATCCTGTCGGATAAAATCCTCGAACTTTAATTTTTTTCAAGACCCCTGCGATAGCATGAGAAATCTGAAAGAACTGAAATGGAGCGACCTGAAAACCGGCATTTTTTTCCTGCTTGGACTCGGGTTTGCGGCCTATCTCGGCCTGGTAATTGGTAAAAACACCAGCATTTTCACCGGCGTAACCACCATCAAGGTCATGACCCGGGATGTCAACGGTCTCGCGGAAAACAACTTCGTGTCGGTCGCCGGCAAAAAAATCGGCACGGTCTCGAAACTCGACTTCAGCACTCAGAACGACTCGCTGTTCGTGGTAGCTGAACTGAAGTTGCAGAACGAGTATGCAAACCTCGTCACCAAAGACTCGAAGGCCTCAATTCGCTCTCTCGGCGTGCTGGGCGACAAATATGTAGACATCAAGGCGGGAACCGGAAAGCCGGTCAAGGAGGGTGATTTCATCCAGCTCGTGCCCGAAGACGGACTTTCCGCATTGACCGACAATGCCAAGAGCACCATCGAAAAGCTCAACACGCTGCTCGACAAGCTCAACAACGGCGACGGCCCTGCCGGACGGCTCATTTCGGACAAGCAGATGGGCGAAGACCTGCAGAAAACCGTGATGAACCTGCGCAAAAGTTCAGACGAGCTGACCAGAGTCAGTGCGGAACTTCACAACGGCAAAGGGCTGCTGCCGAAGCTGATCAACGACAAGTCGCTGGCCGACAACACCGAGCAGACCATTGTGAACCTGAAAAACGCCGCCGCCGAAACCGAGACACTGATGAAGCAGCTCAACGAAGGGAAGGGCACGCTCGGCAAGCTCAACAGCGATCCGGCGCTTTACAACAACCTGAGCAAGACGCTGATCTCGCTCGACACCCTGCTTATCGATCTGAAAAAGAGGCCAAACCGGTACGTGCGCTTCACGCTCTTCTGACCGCATCCCGAACGCTTATGCGCCTGCTCCGGAAACTCACCGCCGCCCTCGCTTGTGCGGTCATTCTGCTGATGGCCGCCGCATTTCCGGCAAACGCAGGTGCGGCGGATTTCAGAAAGCTCGATACGCTCCTGAACGGTGCGGTGCACGATAGCGTCTTCCCCGGTGCGAGCCTTGCGGTGATCTACCGGGGCAAGACGGTATATCACAAAGCGTTCGGGCGGCTCACCTATGACCCGCAAAGCGCTCCGGCGGACACCACGACAATCTACGACGCTGCTTCGCTCACCAAGGCGGTCGTCACCACCAGCATCGCCATGCAGCTCGTCGAGCGCGACTCGCTCGACCTGCACGCGCCTGTCGCACGCTACCTGCCCGGCTTCGCCTGCAACGGCAAGGAGCGCATCACCATCGAGCAGCTCATGCGCCACACCTCCGGCCTCCGCCCACACGTTTTCTACGCCAAAACCTGCCGCACGCCCAGCGACGTTTTCCGCGCCATCGAGCAGGACTCGCTCACCTATCGACCGGGAAGCGAGACGAAGTACAGCGACCTGAACTTCATCTTGCTCGGAAGAATCATCGAAAAGCTGACTGGCCAGAGCCTTCCGGCAAACTTCCACGCCCGCTTCGCCGCGCCGCTCGGCATGAGATCGACGCTGTTCAACCCGCCCGCCGGGTTACGGACGCGAATCGCCCCGACCGCCCCCGACACCACCTGGACACTCCCGACGCCGCGCCCGCTCGTCAACGACCAGAACGCCGCCCTTCTCGGCGGAGCCGCCGGCCACGCGGGCCTTTTCACGACGACAGGTGATCTGATAAAGATGGTGCGGATGCTGATGAACGGCGGCGAATACCACGGCCACCGCTACATCCAGGCAAAAACGGTCAGGATGTTTCTCAGGAAAACCGATGCCCCGCGAGCGCTCGGCTGGGACATCATCACCCCCGGAAAATCATCCGCAGGCACCCGCTTCTCCGCCAACTCCTGGGGCCACCTCGGCTTCACCGGCACCAGCATCTGGGTCGATCCGGAAAAAGATTTAGCGGTGATTTTATTGAGCAACAGAGTCTGGCCGACCGAGGAAAACAAGAAGATTCGCACATTCCGACCACTGTTGCATGATACGGTAGTGGAGTGTGTTGAGGAAAAATGAGAAATTCTGTTTTTGAGATTTTTCCTTTCGATATTGACCTCAATTTCTGTTTTAAGCAAAAATCCCGTTCATCGGCACAATCGGCAACGGCTTCTGCCTCAGCGACTCTTTTGCAGAAATGGCGTTGGCGGCCATACGGCCCGTGAAGACGGCGGCTTCCATCAGGAAAACCGGGGCTTTGGTGCTTACCCAGTCGCCCGCCAGAAAGAGGTTGGCATAGGGTGTTTCGACGCCGGGGCGTTTGGCATGGTCGCCGGGTGCCCAGCGGGTGAAGTTTGATTGCATCATGAAAATTTCGTGCCGGATCGTGGCGTTTTTCGATTCCGGGAACATGGCGTGCAGCTCTTGCAACATCGTGGCGCGGATCTCCGGCTCGGGGCGCACGTCTTGCGGCGCGACGGCGTAGGCGTGCAGCTCGACGACGCAGCCACCGGTGCGCTTGGCCCAGTCGATGAAGGGCTGCTGAAAGCTCGAATAAAAGGTGATCGAGTCGGTGTAGGTGTAGCCCGAGACGGTGTAGAACGGAAAGTCGGCGGATGGTAACGGGCGGTCGAGCCAAACGCGCCAGACGACGTAGGGATCGGCCTCACCAAGCGCGGCCACCTGACCGGCGAAGCCACTGTTGCCAGGCCGGGTCAAGGCGATCAGCTCGCGGGTACCGCGCACGCCCGAAGCCACCACGCAGTAATCGCACGGCAGCTCCTCAGCGGTGACAACCACCGGCGACGAGCTTGACGACGCCTGCCCGATGACGAGCATCTCCCCCGCTTCCCGCACATCGAGCCGGGGCAGCGGCGCTTTCGGCGGGCCACTCACCGGAAGCCCTTCTGCGTTGAAGCGGCCATCGTGGCAGGGGCAATGAAAGCCTCCTGTTGACACTTCGGGAGCCACCGGGCAACCCATGTGAGTGCAGCGCCCGTCGAGGGCCACCCACGACGCACCTCGCCGCGCCACCAGCACGGGAATCCCCGCGTCGGACATGTGTTGCAGCCATCCGGTCACTGGCACCTCGCGCTTCGGAATCGACGCCACCTCGCCATTCGCAGCTCCCGCGCCGTCGAGCCGCACCGCCGTGACGCGCCCATCCTGCATCACGAGGTTCTGTGCCTTGCGCCCTTTCAGCACCCGCACGCCCAGCGACGTCATCTTGCGCTCCAGCGGCTCGATGAGGGCGCTCATGCAATCCTTCGTGATGATCCGGAAAGCCAGCCCCTCCGGACTGCCCATGAAGTAGAAATGGAAGTAACGCATCGCCTCGGCGGCTGAGAGCACCTCCATGCGGTTCATCGTGGCGTCCGAGAAAGGATGCAGCACGGTGTCGATGAAGGCCGGAAGCACCTCGCCACGCCGGCAGTAGGTCATGAAATCAATGCTGTCCCAGTCGCGGAAGGTGCGGTCGTACTGGTAGCGGAACATGCTGATGACCGGCCACAGTCCGGGATAATCCTTCAGGAACGACATGATGTCGAGCCGTTTCGACTGCTGCACCACCGAGAGAATGTTGAACGGAAACCACTTCGGCGTCTGGCCGAACACCTCGACCTGCCGGTCGCTGAAGATGACCGGATAGCCGGGCGAGGCGGTGAACATGTCGCTGCCGATGCCCGCCGAGGCGAACATTTCGTTCAGGTTATAGTACTGGTCGAAAAAGCCGTGAAAGCCATGCTCCACCGGGAACTGCTCGCCGAGCGCCTCGATGGACCAGCCAGTCAGCTTGCCGCCCAGCGACGGCGAGGCCTCGACCAGCGTCACCTCGAAGTTCCGACGCGCAAGTTCCAGCGCCGAGCTGATGCCCGCCAGCCCGCCGCCAATCACCACCGCTTTTTTAGGCGTCGTCAGCTTTTCTGCCAGCTCGTCGTTGTTCTTGCCGGAGGTGTCGAAGACCTCCTTGCGCGGTTGGTAATAGCCGACAAGACCGGCGGTTGCGGCACCGAGAGCGCCCGCCCCGATACCGGCGCGTTTGAGGAAATGCTGGAAAAACTCGCGTCGCTGCATGAAGGAATTGGTGGCGGTTCGAAAGGTTGCGAAACAACTACGTGAAGTTGACTCGTATATTTAAGAATAAATGGATGTTATCGCAACCAATGGTGAATCGATATGTCTGAAAAGCGGCTTACAATGAAAGAAACAATCCGCCGGAAAGCCCTCAGCCTCGGCTTCTGCGCCGTCGGATTCGCCGCCGCCGACACGCTGAATGAGGCGATGAAGGAGTACCGCGCGATGATCGACGAGGGACGGCACGGCGAGATGGGCTACCTCGAAACAGGCCTCGAAGCTCGCGCCAATCCGGAGCTGCTTCTGCCGGGCGTCAAGAGCGTCCTTTCCGCCGCCCTGCCGTGGCCCGCGCCCGCGAAGCCCGGCGCGATCTCCGGCTACGCCGTCATTCCGGACTACCACCGCGTCGTGGGTGAACTGCTGAAGGAGCTGCTCGACTTCATCCGCTCGATCTGCGACCATCCGATCAACGGACAAATCTGCGTTGACAGCTCGCCAGTGCTCGAAAAAGAGTGGGCCGAAGCCGCCGGAATCGGGCGCACCGGCAAGAACACGCTGCTTATCGTGCCCGGTTACGGCTCGCGAGTGTTCCTCGGCGAACTGCTGCTCGACCTCGAACTTGAACCCGACACACCGCTCGACTGGAACCCCTGCGGCGACTGCACCGCCTGCCTCGACGCCTGCCCCACCGGAGCGCTCAACACCCCCGGAAAACTCGACGCCCGGCGCTGCATTTCATACCTGACGATAGAGCTGAAACGCGACTTCACCGACGAGGAAGCCGCGATGACCAACGGCTGGTTTTACGGCTGCGACCACTGCCTCGACGCCTGCCCGCACAACGCAAACATCGAAGCAACAGGCTACCCCGGCTTTGAGCAAAAAAAAGAACTCGTCAACCTGACACCAGAAAAAGCCCTCGAACTCACCCATTCGCAATTCCGAAAACGCTTCGCCGGAACCCCCGCCCTGCGCCTCGGCCTCCGTCGCCTGAAACGCAACGCACGGGCAGCGGTTGCAAACAAGAGCCAATCAAAAAGCTGAACGATAAACATTCCAAAGGGTTTCAACCCTTCGGACATCCAGAACTTTTACATTCATATTGCCCTGGCTTTCAAGCCGGGGTCAGCCATCAGATAAAAAATTCAAGGCTTCAGCCCAATATCTTCCACTGATTATGGAAACCTCCACCATCCTCTGGCTCGCCTCTGCGCTTCTGCTCATTACCGGATTCGCAGGCCTGCTGCTGCCCGGTCTGCCCGGCGTGCTGCTCATCTTCGCGGGCCTCGTCTTCGCCGCCTGGGCGGAAGGCTTCGTCTATGTCGGCTGGGGAACGCTCACCATCCTCGGCGTGCTCACCGCGGCGGCCTACCTCATCGACTTTCTCGGCGGGCTGCTCGGAGCAAGACGCTTCGGCGCAGGCAAATACGGCATCATCGGCGCGGCAATCGGCACGATCATTGGGCTCATGTTCGGACTGCCAGGCATCATCATCGGCCCCTTTGCCGGAGCCGTCGGTGGTGAACTCTACGCCCAGAAAGACCTCCGCACCGCCAGCACCGCCGGATTCGGAGTCTGGATCGGTATGGCCATCGGCATAGCTGCCCGGATCGCCGTGGCATTTACTATGGTTGGGGTGTTTGTCGTAGTGCGGTTTTTGTGAGAAATACAATCCCGGAATAGCAGTAAAAACAAAAAGGCAGCAGGAACAACGCTCATCACGTTGTTCCTGCTGCCCTTGCAGTTCTCTGTCTTTTTCTGCTACCTCAGTGCTTGAAATGGCGCATTCCGGTGAAGACCATTGCGAGATTGTTGGCGTCGGCGGCTTCGATGACTTCGTTGTCGCGGATCGAACCACCCGGCTGGATGACGGCGGTTACCCCAGCTTCAGCGGCAGCGAGAAGGCCATCGGCGAAGGGGAAGAAGGCGTCGGAGGCGACAACCGATCCCCTGAGATCGAGGGCCACTTCCGAGGCTTTCCAGCGGGCGATTTTCGATGAATCGACGCGCGACATCTGGCCCGCGCCGACGCCGAAGGTCTGGCGGTTCTTGACGTAGAGGATCGTGTTGGATTTGATGTGCCGCACGATCTTCCAGGCGAACATCAGGTCGGCCAGCTCTTCAGCGGTCGGCTGGCGCTTCGTGACCACCTTCAGCTCTTCAGGAGCAACCGTCTTACTGTCGCGCTCCTGCACGAGCATGCCGAACGGCGTGGACTTGAACTCCCAGCCAGCTTTCGGCAACGGCTGCTTCTGGAGCACGAGACGGCGGTCCTTCTTCTTCATGAGCATCTCGAGCACGCCATCTTCGAAAGCCGGAGCGATGAGAATCTCGGTGAAGATTTCGTTGACCGCGCTGGCTGTCTCCATGTCGAGCGGGCGGTTGAAGGCGATGATACCGCCAAACGGAGCCTGCGTGTCGGTCGAGAAGGCTTTGCGGTAGGCCTCGCAGAGCGTCGGCGCCTGCGCGACGCCGCACGGATTGGTGTGCTTGACAATCACCACCGACGGCTCCTCGCCGCGAAACTCCTCGATGATACCAGTCGCAGCGGCGATGTCAAGCATATTGTTATACGACAACTCTTTACCGTGCAGCTTCTCGAAAATCGCGCTGAACGAACGCACGCCGTTGCCATCGTCCATTTTGTAGAGTCCGGCGCTCTGGTGCGGGTTCTCGCCGTAGCGCATGCTCAGCTCTTTTTCGAGCTTGAGGGTCATCGTGTCGCCCGCGCCCTTGACTCCAGCGGCTTTAGCCATGTAGGCCGCAATGGCCGTGTCGTAGCGCGAGGTCAGCGCGTACACTTTGGCCGCGAGCGTCAGACGGGTGGCCCGCGTGGTCGCGCCACCGTTCGAGCGCATTTCGTCAAGCACGGTGGCGTAGTCGGCGACATCGGTAACCACCGTGACCGACTCGTTGTTCTTGGCCGCGCTGCGCAGCATCGATGGGCCACCAATATCGATATTTTCAATAGCCTCCTCGAAAGTCACATCCGCTTTGGCGATAGTTGCCTCGAAGGGATAGAGGTTCACCACCACGAGATCGATGAACTGGATACCGTTCTCGCGGGCCGCCTTCTGGTGCTCGGCGTTGTCGCGCACGGCAAGCAGACCACCGTGGATTTTCGGATGAAGCGTCTTGACCCTGCCGTCCATGATCTCCGGAAAACCGGTGATGGTCGAAATGGATTGCGCGACGATACCAGCACCTTGAAGTAATTTCAGCGTGCCACCGGTGGAGAAGATTTCGACATCCATCGAGGCCAGTTCGCGGCAGAAATCGACGATGCCGGTTTTGTCGGAAACGGACACGAGCGCCCGTTTGATGACAGGATCAAGCATGAGCAGAGAGTTGTGTTGTGTTCGGAAATCAAAAATAGACCGGGAATTTACAAAAATCCGCGACTATACCGACCGGAGAACTGCAACTCCGCGCAGGCACACTCTTAACTGAACCGTTCGCGGGGAACCTTTCAGCTTGAAAAAAGCAACGTTCGGGTGCATATTAGAGGGAATTCACGAAATCCTTTGTACGCGATCTGCATGATTGACAAGAAAAAACGGTTGGCGGTATTCTGCTCGGGAACGGGCTCAAACTTCAAGGCGCTGTTCCACGCGATCATCGAACGCGAGCTGCCTGCCGAGATCGTGATGTGCCTGTCGAATCGCTCGCAGTGCGGCGCGATCGATTTCGCAAAAGAGTATGGCATCGAGACACTGCACCTCTCGGAATCGCAGTTCGGCTCGCATGACGATTTCGCCCGCGCCATGCTGAGCGAACTCCGGGATCGGCAGATCGACATGATCCTGCTCGCCGGGTATCTGCGCAAGATTCCGGACGCGGTGATTGCCGCCTACCCGGAAAAAATCGTGAACATCCATCCGTCGCTGCTGCCGCAGTTCGGCGGCCATGGCATGTACGGAATGCGCGTGCACGAGGCGGTGATCGCGTCGGGTGAAACCCGGAGCGGGGCGACGGTTCACTTCGTCAACGAGGAGTACGACAAGGGCCGGATCATCATGCAGAATCATGTGCCGGTGCTGCCAGGCGACACGCCAAAAACACTCGCCGAGCGGGTGCTCCGGTGCGAGCATCGCCTCTACCCCGCCGCGCTCGAAAAACTGCTTGACAAGCAGCCATGAGCACGGAAGCCCCCCTCAATATCAGCGAGATTTTTTACTCAATCCAGGGTGAGTCTTCGTTTGCAGGCTGGCCTTGCGCCTTCGTGCGCCTCGCCGGATGCGGCCACGGTTGCCGTTACTGCGACACAACCTACGCTGAGGAGCCGGGCACTGCGATGACTATTGACGAGATCATGCACCGCGTACTCGCGTTTGATGCGCCGTGCGTCGAGGTCACGGGCGGCGAGCCGCTGCTTCAATCTGGGACATTCGGGCTGCTTTCAGCGCTCTGCGACCGGCATCCAGTGGTGTTGCTCGAAACAGGCGGCTTCCTGCCGGTGGATCGCGTTGACCCGCGTGTGCACGCGATCATCGACATCAAGGCGCCGTCGTCGGGAGTCATGGAGCATAATTGCGCCGCCAATTTCACACTCGCCCTCAACGAGCCGGAACGCTTCGAATTCAAGATCGTCGTCGCCTCGGAGGCGGATTACCTGTGGGCAAAATCGTATATCGCCGGACACGGCATCCTCGGCAAATGTTCGATCATCTTCGGCCCGGTGTTCGGCCAGCTCGAACCGCGCCTCCTCGCCGAATGGATGCTACGCGACCGCCTCCCGGTACGGATGCAGCTCCAGCTGCACAAGTACATCTGGAACCCAGACGCCAGAGGTGTATAAATGACGAGCCTCTCCATCATCGTGCCGCTCTACAACGAGCGGGAATCGCTTCCCGAATTCTGCGAAAGCCTGTTCGCAGCGCTGAAAAGCTCCGAGCTGAAGCGATGTTTCGGAGACGAATTCAGTTTCGAGATCATCATGGTCGATGACGGTTCGACCGATGGCTCCGACAAGGTGATCGGTGAATTGATGACTGACAGGCCGGAGCTGCGACTGATCTCGTTCCGGCGGAATTATGGCAAGACCGAGGCACTCTCGGCAGGATTTCGAGCGGCGTCGGGTGAGGTGGTCGTCACCATCGACGCCGACATGCAGGACGATCCGCGCGAGATCGCCGGCCTTGTTCTGAAAATAAACGAAGGATTCGACCTGGTGAGCGGATGGAAGCGGGAACGGAACGATCCGATGAGTAAAACCGTGCCTTCGAAGCTTTTCAACCTGACGACGCGCCTCTTCAGCGGCATCCCGCTGCACGACTTCAACTGCGGCCTGAAAGCCTACAGCCGCGAACTCGTCGCTTCGCTCGACCTGCACGGCGAAATGCACCGCTACATTCCGGTGCTGGCAAAGTGGAAAGGATTCCGCGTCACTGAAATTCCCGTCATGCACCACGCGCGCAAGTTCGGCAAGAGCAAGTTTGGGGCATCGCGATTCCTGCCGGGTCTGTTCGATTTCCTTTCGGTGATGTTCATCACCCGCTACCTCAAACGCCCGATGCACTTTTTCGGCATGATGAGCCTCGGCAGCTTCTTCTTTGGCTTCTGCATCAGCCTTTACGTTACCATCGAAAAGTACCTGTTCGACAAACCGGCAGGCAACCGGCCGATTCTGTTCCTCGGCATCCTGCTCATCATCCTCGGCGTGCAGTTCTTCTCGACCGGCCTGCTCGGCGAACTGCTTTCAACCCGGCCATCGCGCAACGGCGGGTGGTCGATCCGCAAAACCGCAAACCTGCCGGACGAGATCATCGACAGGCTAACCGATTGAACCTTCAACGGCAGATCGTCGTTAAGCTCTGATCAACACACGAAAACCTGCAAACAACACGATAGTATGAAACGGGTCGGCGCCCATGTCAGTATTGCCGGAGGCGTCGAGAACGCCCCGCTGAACGCACAAAAGATCGGCGCGAAAGCGTTTGCCATGTTCACCCGCAACCAGCGCCAGTGGCACTCCGCGCCGCTTACGGCGGCCTCGATCGAGGCGTTCCGGCGCAATTGCGATGAAGCAGGATTCCTGCCTGAGCATATTTTGCCGCACGACAGCTACCTCATCAACCTCGGTGCTCCCGAAGCCGACAAGATCGAAAAGTCGCGCAAGGCGTTCGTCACCGAAATGCAGCGCGCCGAGGCGCTCGGCCTGACGATGCTGAACTTCCACCCCGGCAGCCACCTCAATCTGACTGATGAAGATGCCTGCCTCAAAACCATCGCCGAATCGGTGAACCGCTCACTCGATGCGACGGCGGGTGTGACAGCGGTGATCGAAAACACGGCAGGACAGGGCAGTAATCTCGGCTGGCGCTTCGAGCATCTGGCGCGAATCATCGAACTGGTGGAGGACAAGTCGCGCGTCGGCGTCTGCCTCGACACCTGCCATCTTTTCGCCAGTGGCTACGATTTGAGAACGCCGGAAGCATTCGACGCGACGCTGAGAGAGTTTGACCGTGTTGTGGGATTGCTTTATCTGAAGGGAATGCACCTGAACGATGCGAAGCAGAAACTCGGCAGTAAGGTTGACCGGCACGAGTGCCTCGGCAAGGGGATGATCGGCATCGACGCCTTTGCGCACATCATGCGTCACCCGGCGCTCGAGGAGATACCGCTGATACTCGAAACCCCCAATGCCGAGGGCTGGGCCGAAGAGATCGCGATGCTCTATGGCTTCACCAACGAGTAGCCATTTATCCCGGCGGCAGCGCTCAGGAAACGCGCAGGAAGCGGGCCACCGACCAGGTGCTGCCGAAAAAACCGAGCACAATGCCGAGCAGGACAAGTCCCGGATAGATCACGTAAGTCGATGGATGCAGTATCTGGTAGATCGCCGGTTCGTAGCGCAAAAGCGCCTGCTCGAAAATGAGCCAGAGACCAAGCGCAGCCAGCCCACCCGAAACCAGCCCGAGCACCGCACCCTCGATAAGAAACGGCGCACTGATGAACCAGCGGGTCGCGCCGACCAGCCTCATGGTTTTGATGCGGTCACGCCGGGCGTACATGGCAAGCCGGACGGTAAAAGCGTTCAGAATGATGGTCGCCAGGGCGATCACCCCGCCAACTCCGGCAGTAATGAGCGTAAAAAGCCGCGCATTCTTCTCGATGCCTGTCAGATACTCCTGATTGTACCGAATGTCAAGCCCCTGATGCAAGGCTTCGAGCTTCTTTCTGATAACGGCGATGCTGTCCGGAAGAGCGTAACGCTGATCGATATTCAGCGTCACCGAGCGAGGGAGGGGATTCATGCCCAGAATGGTCACGACATCCTCTCCAAAATCACGCCTGAACCTCGATGCGGCTTCATCCCGCGAGATATAGTGCGTTGCAGCCACTCCGGGAATCGCCTGCATCTTTTCTCCGAGCGAGCGCGCCTGATCGTCGTTGACAGTTTCATCAAAGAAAACCTCCAGTTCAACGCGAGAGCGCACCTCCTGAATCACCTGATAAAAGCTGAGGGAGACCGTGCCGAACAGGCCCAGCAACAGCAGTGAGAAAAAGCCGACAGCTATGGTCACAAAAGCAGGAAGTTTGGCCCGGCCAATCCCTGAAAACCCCTCTTTCATACTGTACAGCAGACCCATAATGTCATTTTTTTTCAGCTTTTAAAACTTTCACCCCCAAGATTCAAAAAAAGCTGTTGGAAATGCAAATTTTTTTTCTGATAATTAAGCCTTGTCGATGGGGCTATAGCTCAGTTGGTAGAGCATTTGCATGGCATGCAAAGGGTCAGGAGTTCGAGTCTCCTTAGCTCCACAGAAAAGAAAAAAAAAGCGCAGGTTATCCTGCGCTTTTTTTTATGCCCTTTCCGCCGAACGCTTCACGCTTTCGAACCCCCTTTCGCAACGCCAAACACCAGAAAAATCATCCCCACAAACAGCGACGCTGCAATTCCAAACGCGATGTTAAGCCCCGCCGCAACCAGCACGGTCTTCACGCTGAAACTGACAGCTGTTCCGATAACCGGCGCGGCGAGCATGTGAGCAGCAGCCGTCAACAAAGTGAAAAGAGAGCTCGTGGCAATGCTGGCCGCAAACGAAACAAAAAGCTGTTCACGCTTTCCTGCCCGAACCGCTTTTTCGCGCTCTCTCTGCTTTTGCCAGCCCGGATCGAGTCGGCTTTGTATCACCATGGCCGAGAGCGCAACAACCAACAGCGCAGGGACATACATTGCATAGACGCGCAGCGCTTCGGCGCGATCAGGACTGAATGCGCCACCGTCAAACCAGCTGGAGACGATGCCGAGAATCCAGGTAGAGGTAGCGAAGAAGACGCTTCCCCACAACAGGGTAATAACAATCCATGTCCAGACCGATTGTGACGGAGTTTTTTTCGTGGATGAGTTCATTGATGATCAGTTGAGTGAATAAAGATATTCTGACTACTGTCTGCTAACAACGGCTGAACCGCTTATTCCATTCCAGCCAAAGCAGTTCAGAGGTCACAACAGAGCTCATTCTCCATTGAACTATTCGGAAAGCCGGAGTGAACGACAGATGACAAAATGACCTGTTTGGCGTGTGTTATGTAAGCCCCAATTTCTCTTTCATGGTTTTTATGTTTCTCCTTGATATATTAGTTTCACTTGCCTCTCAGAGGCAAAGATTTTACACAATCTCAAGATTTTACTGATATGTGCGGAGTTTTCGGCGTTTTTAATTCAAAAACTCCCGCCGAAGATACCTTTTACGGCCTCTACTCGCTACAACACCGAGGACAGGAAGCCGCAGGTATCGTCGTTGCCGAATACAACAAGGCCAAGAAAAAGACCCTGTTCAAGCAGCATAAAGGGCTGGGGCTGGTATCCGAAGTTTTCAAGGACGAACAGATTTTCGAGAACCTGAGCGGATACGCAGCAATCGGCCATAACCGCTACTCCACCACCGGCGCCTCCAAATCGAACAACAATATCCAGCCCTTCTCCCTCACCTACCGCTCCGGCAGCCTCGCCATCGCCCACAACGGAAACCTGACCAATTCGAGAGTTTTGCGCAAGGAGCTGACCGAAGAGGGCGTAATTTTCCAGGCCTCATCGGATACCGAAATCATCCCGCACCTTGCCGCGCGCAGCAAGGAAAAAGAGCCACTGCACCAGATTTACGATGCATTGCGGCAGGTAGAAGGAGCTTTTTCGATCGTGATTCTGGCCAACAACCAGATGATTGCGGCGCGAGACCCTTACGGCGTGCGCCCCTTGGCTCTCGGCAAGAAAATCGATCCCGCAACCGGTGAGCTGGCCTACGTCGTAGCGAGCGAAACCTGTGCTTTCGACATCATCAAGGCCGAGTACATCCGCGACATCGAACCGGGTGAAATCCTCCTGATCGACCACCTCGCCGTGGACAACGAAAAGCCGGTTTCGCTCTACCTTCCACCTGTCGAGCGCAAAGCCCGCTGCATCTTCGAGTATGTCTATTTCGCCCGCCCGGACAGCTTCATCTTTCGGCACTCGGTTGACAAGGTGCGCCGGAACCTCGGCAAGAACCTGGCCAGGGAATCAACGATCGAACGAGACCCCAACGACAAGGAGCTGGCCGTAGTCAGCGTGCCAGACTCCTCGAACACGGCTGCGCTCGGCTTCGTCAGAGAAAGCAACAAACTCGGCAAGCCTGCGCGCTTCGAGCACGGCCTGATCCGCAACCACTATGTTGGCCGCACCTTTATTCAGCCAGGCATTCAGAGCCGTGAAATCAAGGTTCGCTCGAAATACAACATCGTGCGCGGCGTCATGCAGGGCCGCCCAATCATCCTCGTCGATGACTCGATCGTGCGCGGCACAACGGCCAAGATGCTCATCAAGCTGGTTCGCGAGGCCAATCCGAAAGAGATTCACCTGCACATCAGCTCACCACCGATCACCAATCCCTGCTTTTACGGCATGGACTTCCCCTCCAAGCGCCAACTGCTCACGCACATGCTTGCTGACGCCGAGCACGAGCTGGGCGATATCGAAAAAATCAGGGAGTACATCGGCGTGGATTCACTGAGATATCTCTCCATGCAGGGCCTCCTGAACAGCGTACCGGAATTCGAGGGCGAAACCTGCAGCTACTGCACTGCCTGCTTCAGCGGCGACTACCCCATCCCGATCGCCGACGCCACGACCGACAAGGAAGAGAACGACTAAGCCTTCCTGTTTGCTGAACGAGAAACCGCGCCAGATAAAAAAGCCGTCTTCGCTTCCGGACAAGACGGCTTTTCTTTTTTTATGGAAAAAACGAAAGGCTGCCCGGTATGGACAGCCTTTTCAATCTGTGATAATGTTCCGGACAGGTTGATGCTTTATTTCTTGGTCTGCTTGAATTCGATCCTGACCGAGGTGTGCGGCACGGCCTCGAGACGCTTCTTGGGAATCGGCTTGCCCGATTTGGTGCAGATACCGTAGGTCTTGTTGCGGATGCGATCGAGAGCCTGATCGATGTAGTGCAGATATTTTTCGTCACGGGCAATGAACATGAAGCGCTGCTCGCGATCCATGGTTTCGGTACCGTGATCGGCCATGTGCATCGAGTAGTTCGAGTTGATCGAGTCCTCGACACTCTCCTCGGACAGTGAGGAGCGAAGAATATCGAGGTCACGCAGCACCTCATCACGCCGCTTCAGCAGAAGCTGCCTGAAGTGTTCGAGCTCCTCGTCGCTCAGGTAAGTCCTGGTCAGTCTGGTCTCTTCCGTAGACTCCACAGGGCTTTCCTGAACAGGGCTGGTTTTCTTCGACATGATGGTCATGGTTTAGAGGTTCCAACGGCAACCCAGCGGTAAACCGTAAAAAAACACGAAGTTATATAATACGATCACGAACCGGATTTTTCAAGCGACAACCGGCACAATTCATTGTTGACCTGCTCCACGCCGTCGCCCGGCTGCGAATCGTCGAGCGGCAACAGTACAATCGACGTGGCAAGCGTTTCGTCCATAATATAGGACTCGCTCTTTCTGGCCGCCGCCAGCAGCTTTTCGCTGCCCGCAATCGTCAGAGCGATACGGTCGGTAATTTCGAGACCACTCTCCTTGCGGAGCGTCTGGATGCGGCTGACCAGCTCGCGGGCCAGACCAAGCATCTCAAGCTCTTCGGTGATTTCGGTGTCAAGCGCCACCATGATGCGGTGCGCGTCGTCCGCCGCCACCAGCCACCCCTCGATGTCCTCGTGCACGATGTCAACATCCTCACGAAGCACGGTGCAGATGCGTCCGCCGAGATCGATCTCGATGGAACCTTCCTTTTCAAGGCGCGAAATCTGCTTGTGACTCATGATCCTGATCTCCTCGGCCAGCAGCTTCATGTCCTTGCCGAAACGTGGACCGAGGGTCTTGAAATTGGGCTTGGCCTTCTTGCTGATAACCGAGCCATCCTCGTCCTCGACATACTCGATCTTCTGGACATTGACCTCTTCCTTGATGATGTCCGATACCAGCTCATAGGCGGCGCGCGAACCGGGTTCGGCGGCGGCGAGCAGGATGCGCCGGAGCGGCTGGCGCACCTTGATGCCGGCCTTCTCGCGCATGGTGCGCACCAGCGAGGTGATGATCTGCGCCTTCTTCATGCGCTCTTCGAGCGCCGCATCGATGCAGCTTTCATCGGCCACCGGCCAGTCGGCCAAGTGCACCGATTCGGCTTTCGAGGTTCCACCGACGCTCTTCAGGTCGAGCCAGATTTTTTCGGCGATGAAAGGTACGAACGGAGCCATCAGCTTCGCGAGCGTTTCGAGCACCGTCGAGAGCGTCTGGTAGGCCGAAAGCTTGTCCGGCCCCATCTCCCCCTTCCAGAAGCGTTTGCGCGAGCGGCGGATGTACCAGTTCGACAGATCATCAACGGTGAAGTCGCCAATGAGACGGCACGCACCCGTGAGGTCATACTGCTCCATGCGGCTGGTCACTTCGGCGATGAGCGTGTTGAGGCTGGAGAGGACCCAGCGGTCAAGCTCCGAACGCTGAGTGAACGGAATGTCAGCCTCTTCGTAGCGAAAGCCATCGACGTTCGCGTAGAGCACGAAAAAGTTGTAGCTGTTGATGAAGGCGCGGAAGAACTTGCGCTGCTCCTCCTCGATCTCGGCGGCATTGAAAAGCTTCGGGCGCCACGGCGGGCTGGTGATCATCAGATACCAGCGGATAGCGTCCGCGCCGTACTGCTCCATCGACTCGAACGGATCGACCACATTGCCTTTCGATTTGGACATCTTCTGGCCACTCTTGTCGAGGATGTGACCGTTGACAACGACGTTCCGGTAGGCCGGACGGTCGAAAATGAGCGTTGCGATGGCGTGCAGCGTGTAAAACCAGCCTCGCGTCTGGTCAACGCCCTCGGCGATAAAGTCCGCCGGGAAGGTCTTGTCGAACAGCTCTTTGTTCTCGAATGGGTAGTGCAGCTGGGCGAAGGGCATCGAGCCGCTATCGAACCAGACGTCGATCAGCTCCGGCGTGCGGTTGAAGCGCTTGCCATCGCGGATGAACCAGATGCGATCCACGAACGGCTTGTGCAGGTCGAGTTCGACGAGCCCCTTGTCAAGCGCATCGCCGAGATTCATCTCTTCGCCATCAATCTCGATGAAGCCCTCGCGAAGCTCCGCGACCGAGCCGACCGCGAAGAGCTTGCCGGAGTCGGGGCCATCGCCGATGGCGAAATCCTCGGCAACCCAAACCGGCAGCGGCGTGCCCCAAAAGCGTTCGCGGGAAAGCGCCCAGTCTTTGTTCTCTTCGAGCCAGTTGCCGAAGCGGCCCGTGCCAATCTCCGGCGGGTTCCAGTTGATCGTCTTGTTCAGCGCCACCATGCGCGGTGCGATGTCGGTAGTGCGGATGTACCACGACTCGCGGGCGTAGTAGATCACCGGCACATCGTAACGCCACGAGAAGGGGTAGGTGTGCTGGATCGTCTCGCGGCGGTAGAGCTTGCCCTCCTCCTTGAGCCGCTGCATGATCGGCTTGTCGGCATCCTTGAAGAACATCCCCTCGTAGTCCGGAACCTCGGCGGTGAAGCAGCCGTTGCGAGCCACCGGCTGAAGCATCGGAAGCTGGTACTGCTTCGACAGCTCGTAGTCGTCCGCGCCGAACGCCGGAGCGATGTGCACAATGCCGGTACCTTCGCCGGTCGAAACGAAATCGCCACACACCACGTACCATGCGCGGCGCTCCGGCGAAAAGTAGTTGAAAAGCGGCTCGTAGTCGCGCCCTTCGAGATCACTGCCTTTGCAGCGGTCGATGACTTCCCAGGCCGACTCGTCGCCGATCTTCTCGACAAGCACCGACAAGCGCGACTCGGCCAGAATCAGCACCTCGCCAGTTTCGCGATGCTTGACGCGCACGTAGTCGATGTCGCGGCCAACGGCGAGGGCGACGTTCGAGATGAGCGTCCACGGCGTGGTCGTCCAGACGAGAATGCTTTCACCCGAATCCTTCAGGCGAAACTTGATATAGACACTCGGATCCTGCACCTCTTTGTAGCCCAGCGCCAGCTCGTGCGAGCTGAGCACGGTCTCGGACTTCGGATCCTGCGGCACGATCTTGTAATCCTTGTAGATCAGCCCTTTGTCGAAAATGGTCTTCAGGGCCCACCAAACCGACTCGATATAATTATTGTCGCAGGTGATGTAAGGGCTGTCCATATCGACCCAATAGCCCATGCGCTCAGTCAGCTTGCCCCACCCCTCGCGGTTGTCGTCGATGTGGTGATAAACCAGCGCTCGCGCCTCACGGTTGAACTCGCCCACGCCGTACTCCTCGACGTGCGACTTGTTTTTTAGGCCAAGCTTCTTCTCGACCGAGATTTCGACCGGCAGGCCGTGCGTGTCCCAGCCAGCCTTGCGCGGAACCTGATAGCCCTGCATGGTGTGGTAACGGCACACCACATCCTTGATGGTGCGGCTGAACAGGTGGTGCACGCCGGGCTTTCCATTCACCGTCGGCGGGCCTTCGTAAAAGGAGTAGATGCCTTTGGGCGCATCCTTTTCGAGGCTCTTCCTGAAAATATTCCGTTCGATCCAGAACTCGCGGATTTGCGCCTCCATGGCGCTGTAGGAAAGGCTGGACGGGTACTCGGGATAGGTGGCTGGCATGGCTTGGAAAATGTCAAACTGGAAATATCGTAAGCGAAAAGCAGGTTATGGCCCGTTTTCGCGGAAAAGTCTGAATATACGAGAATCGGCAGGAAAAGAGAAAGGCAGCCTTCGAGCGGAGATGACTGCCTTCAGATGCGCTACGAGGGAAAGTCCCGGGAAAGGAGAATTACTGCTGCTTATTGTCAATCGAATTGCTGATGCCATTGAGAATCTGGTGCGCGACAACCGTCATCGAATCAAGCGCCGAGGCGACGACTTTGCTCAGAGGTGTCAGCGCTCCGTCGAGCATCGTGCCCAGACCAACAAGAATGGTCGCAAAATCACCCTTCACGACGTCACCAACCGGCTGATTCTGGTTGGGAGATTTCATTTCTTCAGCCATATGCTACCGGAATTTTGATTGAAAATCGTCTGGAGTGCCGCATGATCGCAACAGATGAATGTATTACAATAATCGTTGCTCTCAAAACCATCCATCCTCTTCTATGGGACTTACAGACCCGATAAAACTTATACAACCTATAAATCCTAAAGAGAAGAAAAAACCGGAAAGGCAACTCCGTCCACTGTTCACAGTCGGCCGTAGTGATCTTCAAAGCGAACGATGTCGTCCTCGCCGAGGTAACCGCCCGACTGCACTTCAATGAGTTCGAGCGGCTCGTCGCCGGGATTTTCGAGCCGGTGAAGCTCTTCGACCGGAATGTAGATCGACTGGTTCGCCTCCAGCGGCACCTGTTTTTTCCCGACCGTCACCAGCGCCCTGCCAGTCACCACGATCCAGTGCTCAGCGCGCCTGCTGTGCATCTGCAAAGAAAGCGCCGCGCCCGGCTTGACCGTAATGCGCTTGACCTTGAAGCGTTCGCCCTCATCGACGGTTTCGTATGAACCCCATGGCCGGTAAACCCGCCGGTGGATCAGCGGCTCTTCGCGCTTCTGCAACTTCAGTTGCTCAACGATGGCTTTGACCTCCTGCACCCGCTCTTTTGAAGCAACCAGCACCGCGTCGGCGGTTTCGACGATCACGTGCTCTTCGAGGCCGACTGCCGCCACTAGCCGGCTGGTGGCGTGGATGTAGCTGTTCCGGACTCCGTGCGTCAGCACATCACCACGTTTGATGTTGCCCTCGGCATCGCGTTCCTGGGCCTCCCAAAGTGCCGACCACGCACCAACATCGCGCCAGCCTGCCTGCATGGGCACAACCACTGCGTTGGAAGTTTTTTCCATGACGGCATAGTCGATCGAATTTGCGGGACAGGCTGCAAAGGCCTCAGGATCGAGCCTCAGAAAGTCGAGATCACGCCGGGCATTTTCGAGGGATTTGCGGCATGCGTCGAGTATTTCAGGCGAGGAAGCTTCAAGCTCAGCGAGATAGATTTCTGGACGGAACAGGAACATGCCGCTGTTCCAGAAATAGTCGCCTGAAACCACGTAGCCTTCCGCCCGCTCAAGGGATGGTTTCTCGACGAATTCAGCGACAGGACGGGTCACTCCCGTAGAACCGGCAACCGCCCGGATATAGCCATACCTCGTTTCAGGCGTGGACGGTACGATGCCGAAAGTCACCAGACTGCCGGACTCAGCCGCGCTCCGTGCCGATTCAATCGAGGCAACAAAGCCTTGCCTGTCGAGAATAACGTGATCAGCAGGCAGAAGCAGCATGAGCGCGCCGGGATGGGTCGCAGCAATGACCAGCGCTGCAATAGCGGCAGCTGGCGCCGTATTGCGCCCGAAAGGCTCCAGAATGATCGCCTGCTCGGCCACCCCGATCTGTCGGAGTTGCTCGGCAACCAGAAAGCGGTGCTCATCATTGCAGACGCAGATGACCGGCCCGACACCCTCAATCGACCCGACCCGGAGCACCGTATCCTGAAGCATGGTTTTTTCGCCGAAGAGCGGCAAAAGCTGCTTCGGATACATCGCCCTCGAAAGCGGCCAGAGCCTCGTTCCGGAACCGCCGGAAAGAATGACAGGCATGATCATCATTGCAAAATCGATGGAATGGTTACCGAGAATTGAACGTCACAACCACACTCAGCGGCCAGCGTACATCTTTTCATAATAGTGCTGATAGGCTCCCGACGTAACCTCATCGAGCCATGCTTGATTTTCAAGATACCAGTCAACGGTTTTTTCCAGCCCCTCCTCGAAGGTCACGGACGGCGCCCATCCGAGCTCACGTTGCAGCTTTGAGGCATCAATGGCATAGCGCAAGTCGTGGCCCGCGCGGTCGGTCACCCAGGTGATGAGCTTTTCGGAACTTCCCGCCTCGCGGCCAAGCTTGCGGTCCATGATGCGGCAGAGCAGGCGGATCAGGTCGATGTTCGTCCACTCGTTGTGCCCGCCGATGTTGTAGGTCTCGCCCACCGCTCCGCGGTGGAAAATCTCGTCAATGGCTCGTGCGTGATCAACCACCCAAAGCCAGTCGCGAACGTTCAGGCCTTGACCATACACCGGAAGCGGCTTCTCCAGACGGATGTTGTTGATGAAAAGCGGAATCAGCTTTTCGGGAAACTGGTGCGAACCGTAGTTGTTCGAACAGTTGCTGATAACCACCGGCAGGCCGTAAGTAGCGTGGAATGCCCGGACGAAGTGATCCGACGACGCTTTCGAGGCCGAGTAGGGACTATGCGGATCGTAGGGGGTCGATTCGCTAAACATCCCCTCGCTGCCGAGCGAACCATAGACTTCGTCGGTCGAAATGTGGTAAAACCGCTTCCCCTCGAACCTGCCTTCCCATGTGGCACGCGCGGCGTTGAGCAGGTTCACCGTGCCAAACACGTTGGTAATCACGAACTCGACCGGGCTTTCGATGGAGCGATCCACGTGCGACTCGGCGGCCAGATGGATGACCGCATCGAAGCGCTGCTCTTTGAACAGATCGAGCAAAAATGCGCCATCAGCGATATCGCCCTTCACGAACCGGTAGTTCGGATTCGATTCGACATCTTTCAGATTGGCCAGATTGCCCGCATAGGTAAGCTTGTCGAGATTGGTGATCGTGTAGTCCGCATAACGATTCAAAAAGTGCCTGACCACATGCGAACCAATAAACCCCGCACCACCGGTAATGAGAATATGCATCGAAGCAATTTGATAGTTGATAACTGATAATGATTCAGAAGCATCGCCTTTTGTCTTCCTGACCCATTCCGTTCCATAGCAGCCAAACTTACGATTTGCCAGCCGTCTTCCGCAACTCTGTCAGCATCCGCAACAGACTGTCGTGCCAGTACGGGATTTCAAGCCCCAATGTACTCTTGATTTTTCGTTTGTTCAGCACACTGAAATGCGGCCTTCTGGCTGGCGTCGGATAGTTACTGCTCTCGATTGGCAACACCTTGCACGAAAGCCCTTCGGCATCCATAATCGATTTGGCAAAGTCGTACCAGGAACAGACTCCTTCATTCGAGTAGTGAAAAGTCTCGCTGTAGCTCCGAACCGGATCGCATTGGTCGAGTATCGAAACGATCGTCCCGGCCAGATCCGCCGCCCATGTCGGACTGCCCACCTGATCAAACACAACGCCGAGCGACTGGCGCTCGCTACCAAGACGAAGCATAGTCTTCACGAAGTTCTGCCCGTAAACCGAGTAGAGCCAGGCGGTGCGTAGAATGATATACGAGCAGCCGCTCGCCCGGATCGCCTCTTCACCCTCCCATTTGGACAGGCCATAAACACCGCAAGGCGCAACCGGGTCATCCTCGCAATAAGGTCGGTTCGAGCTGCCATCGAAAACATAATCGGTCGAAACATGCAGCAACAGTGCGCCAACCTCCATTGCAACCGCGGCCAGCACCGCCGCGCCGTCACGGTTCACTCTGAACGCTGCTTCCGCATCGCTCTCAGCCCTGTCCACCGCCGTATAGGCCGCACAGTTGACAATCGCGCCAATCCGTCGATCCCGGCAAACACGCTCCACCGCCAGCGCATCGGTAATGTCGAGTTCCGGCAGATCCATGAAAAACCACTCCTGCCAGCCATGCACTTCTTGCAGTTTTTGCAGTTCGGAACCAAGCTGCCCACGGCTCCCGGTGACAAGAATATTCATTGTTCTCTGGTCGGTATAAGCGGTTCGAAAAATATGCTACGCGTCCAGCACAATACCTTCAATCTCGTGCAGCATCGGATGATGAAGATCCTTATCCGAAAGCCTTATCTCGCTTTCCGGCACGCTCCATTCTATGCCAATGGCCGGATCGTTCCACCGGATGCCCGCATCGTGTGATGGCGCATAATAGTCCGTGCATTTATAACTGAACACCGCTGTCTGGCTCAGCACCGCAAAGCCGTGGGCGAATCCGGGCGGAATCCACATCATCCGGCGGTTGCTCTCATTGAGCAACTGGGCAGTATGATGGCCGAATGTTGGAGAACCCTTGCGTATATCGACAGCCACATCAAGCACCTCACCCCGGATCACACGGACAAGCTTGCCCTGCACATGCGGCGGTTTCTGGTAATGCAAACCCCGGACAACGCCATAGCGTGAAAACGATTCGTTATCCTGCACGAAACGGTGGCATCCGGCGTGTTGCTCGAATATATCCTGACGGAAAGATTCGCAAAACCAGCCGCGTTCATCGCCGAACACCTCTGGTTCGAACAGAAGAACGTCAGGAATTGAGGTCCGGATGATCTGCATAGGTTACAGTACTACTTGATGGATTGATGTTCAGATTCTCCGTTCCAGAAGATTGAGCAGATACTGCCCATACTGGTTCTTGAGGAGCGGCGAGGCGAGACGTTCGATGTCGGCATCGCCGATCCAGCCGTTCCGCCAGGCAATCTCTTCTGGGCAGGCTACCTTGAGCCCCTGCCGCTTCTCGACGGTTTCAATGAAGTTGCCTGCCTCCTGGAATGATTCGTGCGTGCCGGTATCGAGCCAGGCAAATCCACGCCCCATGATGGAACAAACCAGATCGCCGCGATCGAGGTACGTCTGGTTCACCGAGGTGATCTCGAGTTCCCCTCTCGACGACGGATTGACGCTGGCGGCAATATCAATCACATCGTTCGGATAGAAATAGAGCCCCACGACCGCGTAGTTCGATTTCGGTTTTTCCGGCTTCTCAACTATGGAGAACACCTGCCCGTCCGAATCGAACTCGACTACACCGTAACGCTCAGGATCACTGACATAGTAGCCGAAAACCACCGCTTTTCTCCGTCTCTCGACCACATGAACCGCCTCTTCGAGCATCCCGCTGAAACCATAACCAAAAAAGATGTTGTCGCCAAGCACGAGACAGACATCGTCATCGCCAATAAAATCGCGACCGAGAATGAAAGCCTGCGCCAGTCCGTCGGGCGAGGGTTGAACCGTATAGGAAAGGTTGATGCCCCAGTCGCTTCCATCACCGAGCAGCTTGACGAACGAAGACTGATCATCGGGAGTGGTAATGACGAGAATATCCCTGATACCGGCAAGCATCAGGGTGGTGAGCGGATAGTAGATCATCGGCTTGTCGTACACCGGAAGCAACTGCTTCGATACGCCCTTGGTCACAGGATACAGACGGGTGCCTGACCCTCCGGCAAGAATGATACCCTTCATGGTGGTTGTTGGTCTTCGGTCAACGATGGTCATGTTTCCACGACGCAGCTTCTCAAGCGACTTAGCCTTTAAATCTACTATATATACATTTTTTTAAAATCGCGCGTTCAGAGATACCTCTGGCTGCAAAACATTCAATCCGAAGTTATTGCGCTGACAGCTTCCCTGATGCAATAATACACGACAAAAAGCACCTATTTACCAAAAACACTTCTGAAAAACCGTGTTTCAGCCGGAATCAATTATTGATTAACTTGTTGCCATATCTGAAAAATCCAGAGATCGCCAAACCTGCCCTATGAGCATCGATAGCCGTATTTCCGCGAAAGAACATTTCTACATCAACAGGGTGGCGAGGGATCGTTATCACCTCGACGATCCTGAGCTGCTGCTTTTGCCAACTGACCGGCATAAGGCTATGGCGCTCGCCGAGCGACAGACCGAAGCGATCAACCGGCAGATCAGCCTGGTTGAGGGCGAACAGGCAAAAAAAATTTTGCCCGCGCAATTTCACGCCATGAAGCTGCTCCATGAGCTGCAACACCATATTATCGACAAGACCTCAGGCCTCCAGAGCGCGGCACTTACGGTTCTGGAAAGTGAAACCTCGCACTGGCATACCATCGAGTACCTCGGCAAATTCCTCGAACGGTTTCCTACCTGGAACATCTATCGCTCGAAAACAACTCTCGAAACCAGCCTGAAAAACCCTTCAAGTCGAACCGCAGTGCTCGAAGAGGCCTTCCTTGTGTGGATCAACAACAGAAATCCTGCATTGAAGGAGTTTTCCAGACTGATTTCTGATCATGAACTGCATGGCGATCAGGCTTATCCGCACCTTGTGAAGGCCATGCAACAGGCTATACGCTCTTCGGGACCCATCGGTAGCGCAAGCAATCTGGAAGAGCTGCTCCTGAATCCATCGCGGTACGCGCCTGACTCGCTGCTCGACCAGCTTCGATTCATCAGGCTGCACTGGGGTGACCTGCTTTCGGATTCACCGTGGCGGGCGCTGCTCGACGAGGCCATCGTGCTGATTGAAGACGAAGATCGCTACCTCTTTTTTGAAAATCTCGCTCAGGATCAGACCACTCATGGCGGCACGTTTGGCGAAAAGGAGGCGCACGCGCCCTCCTACGACGATCTTGCGAACGCTCCGGCGCGCTACTCGCACGATTCGTCGTGGATGCCCGAAGTGGTGATGATCGCCAAGAGCACCTACGTCTGGCTCGACCAGCTCTCGCGCCAGTACGGTCGTCACATCGCGCGATTGCAGGATATTCCGGACGAGGAGCTCGACCTGCTCGCCGGTCGTGGCTTCACCGCCCTCTGGCTCATCGGCCTCTGGGAGCGCAGCTACGCATCGCGCAAGATCAAGCAGCTTCAGGGCAATCCGGAAGCCAAAGCATCGGCCTACGCGCTCGAAAGTTACGAGATCGCTCACGAGCTCGGCGGCTACAAGGGCTACGTCGATCTGCGCAACCGCGCCATGCAGCGCGGCATCCGGCTCGCCAGCGACATGGTGCCGAACCACACCGGCATCGACTCGGAACTGGTGCGCAACCGGCCCGAGTGGTTCCTCTCGACCGCCGAGCCGCCCTATCCCAACTACACCTACAACGGCCCGAACCTGAGCAAAGACAGCCGCTACAGCATTCACATCGAGGATGGCTACTGGAACCGCTCCGACGCCGCGGTTACCTTCAAGCGGGTCGATCACCTGACCGGCGACACGCGCTACATCTACCACGGCAACGACGGCACCTCCATGCCGTGGAACGACACGGCACAGCTTAATTTCCTCGATCCGGAGGTGCGCGAAGGGGTGATCCAGCAGATTCTGCACGTGGCCCGCATGTTCCCGATAATCCGTTTCGACGCGGCAATGGTGCTGGCGAAAATGCACATCCAGCGTCTCTGGTTCCCGATGCACGGCCACGCGCCGGGCATTCCGTCACGCGGCGCATGGTCGATGAGCATGGCCGAGTTTGAGACCGCCATGCCGCAGGAGTTCTGGCGCGAGGTAGTTGACCGTGTCGCCCAGGAAGTACCCGACACGCTGCTGCTCGCCGAGGCGTTCTGGATGCTCGAAGGCTACTTCGTCCGCACACTCGGAATGCACCGCGTTTACAACAGCGCCTTCATGCACATGCTCAAAAAGGAGGACAACGCGGGCTACCGCGGGCTGATCAAAAAGACGCTGGAGTTCGACGCGGAGATTCTGAAGCGCTACGTCAACTTCATGAACAACCCCGACGAGGATACTGCCATCGCGCAGTTCGGACGGGGCGACAAATATTTCGGCGTCTGCATGATGATGGTGACGATGCCGGGCCTGCCGATGATTGGCCATGGCCAGGTGGAAGGCTTCACCGAAAAGTATGGCATGGAGTACGCCAAAGCCTACTACGACGAGCGCCCTGACGAAGAGTTGGTCGAGCGGCACTACCGAGAAATCTTCCCGGTCATGAAGCAGCGCTCGCTGTTCGCAGGGGTCGCGCACTTCCAGCTCTTCGACCTCTTCGCGCCGGACGGACAGGTGAACGAAAACGTCTTCGCCTACACCAACCAGCACAACGGCAAGCAGAGCCTCTTTATCTTCAATAACCGCTACGAAGCCTCGGAGGGGTGGATACGGATCTCCACCGGAAAGCTCGACAACGGTTCGATGAAGCAGACGCTGCTCGGCGACGCGCTCTCGCTACCCAGCGAGCACGACAGCTACGTCATCTTCCGCGACCAGAGAAGCGGCCTGGAGTTCATCCGCTCGTGCTCGCAAGTGCGAAATGATGGCCTGTACATCGCGCTTGGCGGCTACCAGTACAATCTCTTCATGGAGTTCCGCGTCGTCCGGCCTTCGAAGCTCAAACCGTACGATCAGGTCTGCGAGGAGCTGAACGGACGGGGTGTCGCGTCGATTGAAATCGAAGCACTCTCGATGAGCCTGCGGCCGATTCACCAGATCGTAGCCACAGCAATTGAAAGCTTTATCAAATCGGAAAAGAGCGCATTCGGCAAACCGGAAAAATTCGCCGAAGCGTTCGGAATGCAGTGCGAATCGCTGCTCGAAGCCGTTGCGGAACGCTTTGCGGAGATCATGGAGCAGCCGCTGACGCCGCCCTCCGGCATTGCCGAAAAAGCCGCGAACAGCTACCTCAGAGCCCTCGGCTACGAATCGCTGCTCGAAGAAGTGGAGAACATCAAGCGCGTGCAAGTTTCGCTCGGCCTCGACGAAGAAACGAACCAAACATTTCACTCGCTGGCCAAACCCCTGATCGCCCTTAATTGCATTCAGGAGATGGTACGCGAAAACGGGCTTCTCGAAAAGCAGATCATCGGCCAGTGGCTGCTCGGCAATACCCTAAAAAAGGTCTTCACCGACAAAGCCACCTCCTCCTGGCCGGTCAACAGCGCGGAAGCTGTCGATCTCATCTCCTGCCTGCTCTCGCCAAGGACAGAACCCGGCAACAATGAAACTCCGGATGAGCAGCTCATGGCTTCAATCAGAACTCTACACGAATCGGGCGACCACCACTTCAGAACCTTCATGCAGGTACAGCACCTGCACGGCAAAGAGTGGTTCCGCGAACGCCAGCTCACCCTGCTCGCCTCATGGCTCATGGTGCAGAATCTGATGCTGAACGAATCGCCGAGTGGCAAAACCGTTTTGCAAACATGGCTCGACGCCATCGAAAAGCTCGAAATGTCCGCTTTCATCAGCGGCTACGAACTGGGGGCACTGCTGAAACTGGCAGCAGGCAAAAAGTAAGCCGGTCATCCACAACGGCCGCTTCCCGCTAAAAGCGCCAAATAGAAAAAGCCCGGATTTCCGGGCTTTTTCTATTTGCATATCGAACCAATCACTTATTTCGGCAGGTGCAGAACATAAGAGTCATAGACCCTGTAGGTGTTGATGAGCAGGAAAGCCAGAACCAGCAGACCAAAGATGGTGAACATGGGGCTTTTCTTCTCCTGCGAAGCCTGACGATCGAGGAACGGGACCAGCATCCAGACAACGCCACCGATGGTGAAAAGAATGATGGCCAGAAGCTCACCCCCCTCGAACTTGAAGTCCTTGAGCAACTGGAACTGCGCCCAGAAGTACCATTCCGGCTTGATGCCCACCGGAGCCGGGGAGAGCGGGTTTGCCTTCACGCCAATCTCCCAGGGGAACATCACGGCCAGATAGACAAGCAGGGCGAAGCCGATAAGCCAGCCAATGCCGTCCTTGGCAAGGAAGGTCGGGAAGAACTTGTCGTAGCCTTTGATGAGACCGGCCTCTTTGTAGCCGATCGGAGCCGAGGTGCCGAGCACCTGCACGAGGGTCAGGTGAGCAGCCAGCACCAGCATCACCAGGCCGGGAAGCAGCACGACGTGCAGCGAGAACATGCGGGTAAGAGTCTCGCCGGAAACATCGGGACCGCCACGCAGAATCTCGACCAGGAAAGCGCCGCCCGGAGCCACCTTCGGAACTTCTGTACCGACCTGGGTAGCGAAGAAGGCCAGCTCGTTCCACGGCAGAAGGTAGCCGGTGAAGCCGAAGCCGAGGGTGAGCACGAGAAGAATGAAGCCGCTGACCCACAGCAGCTCACGCGGTTTGCGGTAAGACTTCATGAAGAAGGTGCTGAACATGTGGATGAACAGCATCAGGATCATCAGGTTGGCACTCCATGCGTGAATCTGGCGGATCAGCCAGCCAAAAGGAACCTGGCCCTGGATGAACAGGAACGAAGAGAAAGCGTCGGTTTCGGTCGGCTTGTAGTACTGCAACAAAAGCAGACCGGTGAGGATCTGGATGATGAAGAAGAACAGTCCGAGACCGCCGAAGTAGTACCAGAAGGAGAGGCGATGCTTCGGCACCTCTTTGTGCTTCATGTAATCGATGATCGGATTGAGCACGTAAAAACGCTCCTGGAACCATGAGGCCACGCCGCTCATTTTGGAATCTTTGAAAGGATTCGGATCCGGACGATCTACCGGAGGTTTGTAGACGCCGGAGGGTGCGGTGGCCGCCGGAGCCGCCGGTTTGGCGGGGGCTTTGGCAGCGGGTTTGGCAGCTCCGGGGGCGGCGGGCTTTGCCGCACCTGGGACCGCCGGTTTCGGCTTGGCAGGTGCAGTACCTGCGGCCGGATTTTGGGTATTTTCAGCCATATGAGTTGACTCCCTTGAGTTTCAGGTATTGGATAATTACGCTATCGAAACAACAATCTTACCGTCCTCAATCTTTACCTTGTACTGCTTCAGCGGCAAGGGCTGAGGTCCGGAGATGATCTTGCCATCCTGCGTGTACTTTGCGCCGTGGCAGGGGCACGCAATCATGTCAGCGGCTTCATCCCAGTGCACCAGGCAGCCAAGGTGCGTGCAGATGGCGCTGACCGCTGTCAGGGAGCCCCCATGATTGACCACGATAACCTTGTCGTCATTGAACTGGTAAATTTTTCCCGTGCCGTTCGGAACATCCGATGCCGGACCGACAGCAAGCTCGTTGACGATCTTGATCTTTTTGGCTGGCGGAACAATGTACCTGACAACCGGATAGAGCGTGCTGACTGCAACGACAGCGCCCACTCCGCCGACAATCTTTTGCAGAAAACCTCTGCGTTCGAAATCGACTCCTTTGAGCCCCTCTTCACGAGGTTTGCCGCCGGTAACCGCACCGGCTGAAGCGGGAGCGGCTCCCTGACCCAGCGAACTCATTCTTGCCGGGCTTTTGAAATTACCAGTTTGCGCCATTACTATCTCCTTTAAATAACTTGAGGTGTATGAATCAAGAAAGCATCAACCGCCTGACGGCATCTCGTGAATACTTCACCGGAATGTGCCCTTGTTCAGGCTTGGTGAGGATGCCGGGAACACGGATTGATTGTAAAGCTTAACGCCGAAGTTAAAATTTTTTCCTATTTATCCTATGAACCCTTTCAAATCGGTGCTTGAAAAAATTGTACAGGACATACATGGCAGATTGCTTGCCAGCACGCCAGACACGACTTGCCGTAAAAAATTGCATCAACCTCGACTTCAGCGGTGCAGGATTCAGAAACTCAGAGATACCTCTCACCTCCTCCTGCGCCTCCTCCCCGATCATCATCGAGAGCAGTGAGGTGTACCGGAGGTAGAACGGGCCGGTATCGAGCGCCTTTTGGTGCTGCACCTCCACGCTAACGCCTTCCGCTTCGAGCCGTAATGTTTTTCCGTGAACCGGTGCAAACAGCCCTCTGGTAAAGCGACTCTCGCTGACACGTACTGCGTCGAACGTTGACTGCCGTCCAGTTTTATGATCGAGAAGCATAAGTACCGCCTGTGGCTCGGCGGAACAGCCGCGCAAAAAAACCACGTAATAGATCAGGTCGCAACGTCTCGAAAAAGTCCGCCCCCAGTACCACCGGTCGATTGATTCGTACATCGGTACGGTGCCGAGATTGTGGTCGTGGTAGCCCCGTCCACGGAATTGCAGAACCTGACGTTTGTCCGACGAAAGCGATGTGATATCGAGCAGGCCATGCACCTCGGCTTTGGGGACGCTCAGAACCCACTGGTGACGGAAATCGACGCCAGCGTGCAGATCGGTATCGAAGTGGTAATCGAAACGGTGCAGAGGGCGAAAAGAGAAGGATGCCTGAACCGATCGGTCGCGAGCCGGAAATGAAAAGTCGATGCTGAGGCGATACTCGTCGCGCAGGGGATCGTAAACGAAACGGTTCCCCTCGAACCGCACACCGATTCCACCATCTTCGGAGGCGAAAAGCTCACGCCCCCCTTCCTTGATGAAATTGATGGTTTCGCGACCATCCTGATAGAGCTGAAAGCTGAAGCCTCCGTAGTCTAGCGGATATGGCTGGTCGTCCCGGCGATGGGCTTTCCACTCCTCGTAATGGCTCAGGTAGTAGGGCGAAAAAGCAAAGCCGACAAACCAGATAAAAACTACGGAGATTCCTTCTGATTCATCTTCGGCATCGAAATACCACCACTCGTAGGAACCCGGAGCATCGAGCCGGTGCCATGCCTGCTGAAGAGAATCGGTCGTGATGTTCATACCGGAAGCTGAGGATGGGAAAACGGGCTGACGGAATCACCGCACAACGGGCAGGAAGCCTGAACAACCTGCACGAGAAAGATTGAAGGAAAAAGAAGGACTCGGATGCGCATATCCAGGACTTGGCCAACGATCTTGTTAAACCCGCAACTATCGCAATGAGACAGTAAAAATTTCATCAAGATAGCGCTTTCCCGTCATTTCATCACCACCAGCAAGCCTGAGGATGGGGCACTCGCCCGTCTGTCGATCCATTCAGGAGCGCTACCGCAAGCAGCAAAATAATCAGTTCCGGCTCTGTTTGATGCACAACCGAACTGCGAAAAATGGCCCACAGAAGCAAAATATATGTGCTGGCCGGAAGGCTGAAAAAGAGAGGGAGGAGCGCCATAAAAGCAACAACCCCTGAAGATTCAGGGGCTTTGAGGGCAGTTTTTTGGTGGACAGAGAGGGAATCGAACCCCCGACACAAGGATTTTCAGTCCTTTGCTCTACCAACTGAGCTATCTGTCCAATTGGAGTGAGGTGAATATAGCAATTGCCTTTTTAACGCCAAACAAAAAAGAACTTTTTCCGACCGCGGGGCACCGGAATGCCCCGGGATCGGACGATCAGGCTGCCGGCACTTCGATGCGCTCGATGGCGCGGCGGATGCGGCGAAGCACCGCCTCTTTGCCAAGCACTTCGAGCATGTGGTAGAGGCTCGGGCCAAAGCTGACGCCAGAGACGGCGATCCTGATCGGATGAATCAGCACGGCGGGCTTCAAGCCTTTCGGAGCCACGAACGCCTTGAGCTGCGCCTCGATGTTTTCGGCGGTAAAGTCGTCGTTCGCTTCGAGTAGATCGGCAAACTCCTGAAGCAGCGGTGGCACGTTGGGCGTCCAGCGCTTGGCCACGGCCTCCTCTTCATAACTTTCCGGCTCGAAGAAGAAGTAGCTGCTGAAGGTCACGAACTCGTGCTCGAAATTGACGCGCTCCCGCATCAGCTCGACCACCTTGGCAAGATAGTCGTCGGAAGTGATGCGCTCGACGGACATCTCCGGCGAGAACTCGGCCAGCTTCGCCTGGAGCACCGGCTTGATGTTGCCCACGATCTTTTCAACAGGCCGGGTCTTGATATACTGCTTCTCCAGCCACGAGAGCTTTTCGACGTTGAACACAGCGCCAGCCTTGCCGACCCGTTCGAGCGAAAACTTCGAGATCAGCTCCTCCATGCTGAACACCTCCTGCTCGCTCCCCTCGCCCTCGTTCCAGCCAAGCAGCGCCACGAAGTTGACAATCGCCTCGCTGCTGTAGCCCTTGCGCATGTAATCCTCCACGGCCACGTCGCCCTGGCGCTTGCTGAGCTTGGAGCGGTCGGGATTGAGCAAAAGCGGCAGGTGCGCAAACTTCGGCGGCTCCCAGCCAAAGAATTCGTAGAGCAACAGGTGCTTCGGCATCGAAGGCAGCCACTCCTCGCCACGAATGATGTGGGTGAACTCCATCAGGTGATCGTCGATGACGCTGGCAAAGTGGTAGGTCGGAAAACCATCGGACTTCATCAACACCTGGTCGTCGATGGTGGCGGAATCGAACTCGATCGGGCCGCGAATCATATCCTCGAACCAGACCGAAACGTAGTCCGGTACCTTCATCCTCACCACGTAAGGCGCGCCCTCGTCGAGCTTCTTTTTGATTTCGGATTCCGGCATGTTGCCACCCATGTCCTCGGGCAGCCACTTGCGATTGTACTTGGGCTGAAGCCCCTGTTTGAGCTGAAGCTGGCGGTTCTCTTCGAGCTCCTCGGGGGTCGAGAAGCAGTAGTAGGCGTTTTTGTCTTCGAGCAGACGCGTACAGTAGTCACGATAGATGGAGAGACGCTGCGACTGCACGTACGGGCCATAGTTGCCGCCGTGCATCGGGCTTTCATCAGCGATGATGCCAGCCCATTCGAGCGTACTGATGAGTTTCTTTTCAGCATCCTCGACCTTGCGGCTCTGGTCGGTATCCTCGATCCTGATAACGAAATCCCCGTTCATTCTCTTGGCGAACAGATAGTTGTACAGTGCAGTGCGAAGACCGCCGACATGGAGGTATCCCGTTGGAGATGGGGCAAATCGCGTTCTAACCTTTTGACCGGCCATAATACGAAAGATCAGGTGTTAAATAATTTCGGCAGATTGTGACGTCAGGCGCATCTTCCGGAAATCTAAACGTGCAGATATTCCAAGAGCGCTTTCGAAACGCATGGAATTTAAAAAAATTCTCACTGCATTTGGCAATAACAAGAGAATTTGAGCAAGCTCGGGAAAAATGAGCGCCGGACGGTCCATGGAAACCATATCTCCGGCTGCGGCAAGAAAATCACATCAAAAAAACTTGCCAGAGCAGGCACACGATAAACTTTTTGGTTTCCGCCAAAGTTTTACTTTTAATTACTTATTACATCGTAAGTTATCTTGCATCACCCAAACAGCTCCCGATGCAGCCAAATAAAAGCAACGACAAGGCTCCGCGAAACCGGCCCGACAACCGTTTCATGCCGCCAGACAGAGATACGGATCAGGACGACCGCTTTCCCGGAAAGGAGGGAAACGGGGACAGATTCCCCAGGTTCATCCTCTTCCTGATGCTGGCAGTGCTTGGTCTTTTTGTTTTCCAGCGCTTTTTCTCCCAGGACATCTCCCCGGAAATCTCCTATAATGAGTACCGTTCAATTGTTTCCGGAGGGTCTCTGTCTGAAGTGACCGTCAAAACCAGCCAGGACAACTCCGCCCTGCTAACCGGAAAGCTCAAGGCGCCCGACAGCCTTCGACTGACCAGTGGTTCCACTGTACGCTCCGACCAGTTCATGGTCAGGCTTCCGGGCTTCGACCGCGCCCAGGCCGACAGCCTTTCGGCGAGCGGCGTCCAGGTCAAGATCACCCAGAGCAGCGACGAGTTTTCAAATTTTCTGTTGCTCATGCTGCCGTGGGGACTGTTCGGCTTCGCCTACTTCTTCATCTTCAGACGAATGTCGATGCAGAACGACGTACAGAGAAACATCTTCAGCTTTGGCAAGAGCCGAGCCAAACTCATCAGCGAGTTTGACGTCAAGGTAACGTTTAATGATGTGGCTGGTGTTGATGAAGCGATCGAGGAGCTGAAGGAGACCGTGGAGTTCCTCATGAACCCTGAGAAGTTCCAGAAGATCGGCGGTAAAATCCCCAAAGGCGTGCTGCTGCTCGGCCCTCCCGGAACCGGCAAAACATTGCTCGCCAAGGCAATCGCCGGAGAAGCCAAGGTACCGTTTTTCTCGATTTCGGGCGCTGATTTCGTGGAGATGTTCGTCGGCGTCGGCGCGGCGAGAGTTCGGGATTTGTTCGAAACCGCCAAAAAGAATTCGCCCTGCATCGTCTTCATCGATGAGATCGACGCCGTTGGCCGGAGCCGTGGCGCGGGCCTCGGCGGCGGCCACGACGAACGTGAGCAGACGCTAAACCAGCTCCTGGTGGAGATGGACGGGTTCACCGCCAGGGACAACGTGATCCTGATTGCTGCGACCAACCGCCCGGATGTGCTCGACAGCGCGCTGTTGCGACCTGGCAGGTTCGACCGGCAGATCACCATCGACAAACCCGACATTCGCGGACGCAAAGCAATTCTGGAAATTCACACAAGAAAAAAGCCGCTTGACAGTTCGGTCGATCTGGAGACGATTGCCAAGAGCACTCCGGGCTTCTCGGGAGCCGATCTGGCCAATCTGGTCAATGAAGCGGCCTTGCTCGCATCGCGATACAACCAGACCGAAATCACCGCCGACAACTTCGAAGAGGCGCGCGACAAGGTTCTTATGGGCCCCGAACGCCGGAGCATGTACATCTCCGAGGAGCAGAAAAAGCTGACCGCCTATCACGAGGCCGGCCATGTAATCGTCTCGAAATTCACCAGCGGCTCCGACCCGATTCACAAGGTCACGATCATCCCGCGAGGCCGCAGCCTCGGCCAAACCGCCTACCTGCCGCTCGAAGACCGTTATACCCAGAACCGGGAGTACCTGATCGCCATGATCACCTATGCACTTGGCGGCCGGGCAGCAGAAGAGCTGATCTTCAATGAGGTGAGCACCGGCGCGGCCAACGATATAGAAAAAGCAACCGAGATTGCCCGGAAAATGGTGAAAAACTGGGGTATGAGCGACAAGCTCGGCCCGATCAATTACGGCGACGGACACAGGGAGGTCTTTCTCGGCAAAGACTATTCGCATGTGAGGGAGTACAGCGAGGATACAGCTCTTCAGATCGATGTCGAGGTGCGCAGAATCATAACCGAATGCATGGACAATGCACGAAAAATTCTTACAGCGCATGTCCGGATTCTGCACGAAATGGCTGCTCGTTTGATTGAAAAGGAGTCGCTCGATTCGGAGGAAATCGACGCTATCGTCAGTTCGGAAACAGCTGTTGCAAACTCTCCGGCATGAATGCCGCCGACAGCGTAACAACAAAATATCTTTTTTTGACAAGCATCATCATGCAGTATCTCATTCTGCTCATTACGGGAATCGCCGCAGGCCTCTTGTCCGGCATGTTCGGCGTGGGCGGTGGCGTGATCATCGTTCCGGCACTTATCTTCTTTTTAGGCATGAGCCAAGAAACCGCCAGTGCGACGTCACTCATAGCGTTGCTGCTGCCGGTCGGACTTCTCGGCGTATACGAATATTATCAGGCCGGCAAGATCACGACGGAGCACATCTGGTTCGGACTGATCATCGCCCTGGGCCTTTTCGCCGGCGCTTTCTTCGGCGCAAAGCTGGCAATTGAACTCTCAAACGATCTTTTAAGAAGGATGTTCGCTGTTTTTCTTGTTTTAGTAGCAATCCGCCTTTGGTATTAACCAGCAGTATTGGCAAACCTATAACCCAAGCACACATTA
Source organism: Chlorobaculum tepidum TLS (assembly GCF_000006985.1). Lineage (NCBI taxonomy): Bacteria > Pseudomonadati > Chlorobiota > Chlorobiia > Chlorobiales > Chlorobiaceae > Chlorobaculum > Chlorobaculum tepidum. Next base: position 307,453 of record NC_002932.3, on the reverse strand, counting down.
CCATGGGACAGACAACCACCAAAGCCGACCTGGTGAACGTGATCGCCCAACGCACAGGTCTGACCAAAAACGAAACCGAATCGGTCGTTGATTGCTTGTTCGAAAGCATCATCGACTCGCTGAAAGCCGGAAAACGCATTGAAATCCGGGGATTTGGGTCGTTCAACATTCGCTACAAGAATCTCCGGCAGGCAAGAAACCCAAGAACGGGTGAAAAGGTAACCGTCGAGCCAAAAAATGTGCCGACCTTCAAAATCTCCAAAGAGTTCAAGCACGCGGTCAGCGAAAGCCTGAAAGCCAACAAATAACCGCCACGGCAACACAACGCCGGCGAAGCGATGATCTTCACCGGAGGATATCCCATGCAAAAGAATCGGGCGGGGGTCAGGATAACAGCGAAACGGAGAGAGGTCAGTCACTTTTGTCTTGAGTGCCGGACGAGAGCTGACCGTGCGCTTAATAGCTTTCGATCCTGCCGTTTGCTGTCCGGAACGGCAGGAAACAGCGTGGCTACCAGTGGAACAGCACAAACCAGATGATTCCGAATACCGGCAGCAGCACCGGAATCGAATAGCGGTAAATATACTCCACGAAAGAGGGAACATCGGCCTCGGTCTGTTCGGCGATGTTCTTGACCATGAAGTTCGGAGCGTTACCGATATAGGTGAACGCGCCGAAAAAGACCGCGCCCACCGATATTGCCATGAGATAAAGCGTCGAAGGGACGTCACCGGCGATCGGTGAGTCCATGCCCCGGGAAAACTTCACGACATCGGCAATGCTGTTGGAATCGAGACCAAACTTGCCAAGCGCTCCAGCCAGAAAGTTCAGGTAGGTCGGTGCATTATCCAGTACACCGGAGAGAATTCCGGTGAACCAGTAGAACTTCGTGACCGTAAATTCAGCTGCATGGGACTGCGCATACGCACCAATCAGCTGAAGCGCAGGAATCATGGTGGCGAAGATGCCCACGAAAAGGAACGCGACCTCCTTGATCGGCTCGAAGTTAAACTCGTTGCCCCCGAGGGCATCCTGATTGGCCGTCTTGTAGGCAACGACCGCGATCGTCAGCATGATGACCTCCCTGATGCCAAAAGGCACATGAAAAATCTCCTGGAGGCTCGGAAATCCCGGAATGACGGCAGGATCGAGAAAGATCGAGCCGATAAGCGGAATCAGGTAGAGGAAATTCCTGCGCCCGATCAACGTGATACGGCCAGAATATTCCTGCTCGGCCTCGTTCTTCCCTGCCTTCAGATCGAGCACCAGAAAAATAGCCGTAAGCAACCCGATCGTCACCAGCCAGGGCAGCCAAAGATGCTGAATCACCCAGAAGAATGGTACGCCGCGCAGAAAGCCGAGAAAGAGCGGCGGATCCCCGATCGGTGTCAGCGCACCACCGATATTGCTGATGATGAAGATGAAAAAAACGATATGAAATGGCTTCAGGCGTCCTTTGTTAACCCTGAGATATGGCCTGATCAGCAACATCGAGGCACCAGTCGTACCAACAACATTGGCAAGCACTGCGCCAAACAGAAGCAAAAGCGCATTGAGCAGCGGTGTCCCCCGCCGTTCGATTTTGATCAGGATGCCTCCAGCCACAACGAAAAGCGAAGATATCAGGGCGATGAAGGAGATGTACTCTTCAAGGGTGTGCAGAAGCATGTGCCCGCCATGTTCCGCCATGAAGGCGTACCAGAGCGCTACAGGAACACCCAGAACGATCGAAACCTTCTGATAATGGTGTTCCCAGAATCTCGGATAGAAAAGCGGACCGGTAGCGATCATCAGAAGCAGCACCACGAACGGTGCTGCCAGCCAGACCGGAGGCAGGAATGAGTGCTCCCCGCCCCCGGATGCGCAAAACGCCACGGAAGGAACGGTCAAAGAAAAAATAAGCGTGGTAGCGGCCGCCACCGCGCTACGTTTCAAAAAATCAGAGCAACAAGTCATGAGTCATTCGAGATCGAACGGTATCAATCACCTTCGAACTCTGTCAGGAAGTAGATGTTATAGCCTTTTTCACGAATCTTCTTTTCGCCGCCAATATCGGGCAGATTGACGATGAAGGCCATGCTTGCCACGACACCGCCGAGCTTCTCGACCAGTCCGGCAGCGGCAAGAGCCGTGCCGCCCGTAGCAAGAAGATCATCAACCAGAAGCACGCGCTGCCCTTGAACAAGAGCGTCAGTATGCATCTCGATCTTGTCGGTACCATACTCGAGTTCGTATTCGAGCTGCACCACATCCGCCGGCAGTTTGCCTGGCTTCCTGACTGGCACGAATCCCTTGCCAAGCGTATAGGCAAGCGCGCCACCGAGAATGAAACCCCTGGACTCAATACCCACGATCGCATCAAAATCGACTCCGTTGGACAGATAATGCTGGGTCATGTTGTCGATCACCAGACGGAATCCGACCGGATCCTTGATAAGGGTGGTAATGTCACGGAACATGATCCCTTTTTTCGGATAATCGGGAACAGTACGGATTCTGGATTTGATGGGCATAACTGTAGAGGGTTTTGCTGATTTGGTGAAAACTGCCAGAAACGGGGCACCACCGACGCCAGACCTCGGAAAGACGCCTTCTGCTTGTAAAAATTTAAGATAAGAGTCTGCCATGTAATTGCAAACCCTCTCCGAAGCCATCGATGATCACCTCCCGCACCTGACCTCGCAGCTCCCCGGCGCTGGTATCGACGCTCACCCGGAGGTAATGCTCACTGTATCCGCTCCAGCGCACTGCTCCTCCCGGAAGCGCCGAGGCCTCCTCGAACAACACTTTCAGGGTACTACCGATAAACGCTTCGGCAAAGCGCCGTTCGATCCGTTCGCCGATCACGCCAAGCCTGGCCGCTCGCGACGAGCTTTCAGCGGAAGGTATGCGAATCAGCTTTTTTTCAGCTATTTCGGCAAAAAGCTTCGTGCCTGGCCGTGGCGAACAGGTGAAAACGTGCAGATAGGCAACCGGCAACTCTTCGATAAAACGGCACATCTCTTCAAAATCGCGCTCGCTTTCGCCAGGATAACCAACCATCACATCGGCACCGATAGCGCACCCCCTGATCAAGGAGAGTGCTTTCATAAGCCGCTCGCGATAAAATGCTGTGTCGTAATGCCGCCTCATTGCCCGAAGCACAGTATCGGAGCCACTCTGCAACGGCAGATGGAAATGGGGCATGATCTTGCCGGAAGCTGCAACAATATCGATCAACTCGTCATCGAGCAGCTGTGGTTCCACCGAGCTTATTCGAATCCTGCTGACATCAATCGTTTCGAGACGCCGGAGCAAACCGGACAGGCGGGTATCTCCATCCTGGTAATCGCCAATATTGATACCGGTAAGCACGATTTCACGATAACCGGCATCAGCAATTTTTTGAGCCCTATCGAGCACCGTTGAAAGAGACACCGAGCGTGAACGCCCCCTCGCCAGAGGAATCGAACAATAAGCGCAACCAAAACTGCAACCATCCTGGATTTTCAGAAAAGCTCTGGTTCTTCCCTTTTCAGGCTGAGAAAGCATTGAGCACGCCGGATGCGCGGTTATTGCCTTATCGACAGGAGAAACTTTTACCAAGGGTTCGGAATCGTTCGGCAAGGATTCACCATCGTACCAGGCGATTTCAAACTTGTCAGTTGTACCCAGCACGAATGAAACGCCCTTGATATCAGCAATCCGTTTCGGATCAAGCTGTGCGTAGCAACCAATCACCCCAACCCTGCTTCCCGGATGATTTCTTATGATTTTTCTTATCTGCTGTCTTGACTTTCGTTCTGCTTCACCGGTAACAGCACAGGTATGAATAATGAGCACATCCGCTCCGTCATCGATTGCATTTAATTGCCATCCCTGGGAAACCAACGCATCGACTATGGACGATGTTTCGGCATAATTCACTTTACAACCAAGAGTTACAGCAGCGACACTTTTCTGTTTCATAAAACATGCGATCTTTTAAATCAAGGGAATAATAACAAAAACACTGCAACCCAAACACACGACTTATACACACTGATAATACAGCAGCTGCATTATAGTCTTAAAACTAACTCATATTTTTTTATTGCAGTATTGCATACAAACCTGTTATATTTCTTTTGTTTTTCAAACTATACCTGTTACACAAGCAAATCATGAACACTATGAAAAAAGAAGTTGCACCGGACAAATTTGATCTTTACCTCCTGAATGTAGATGAATTCAAGGCACTGAACCAGCAAAAAAATGAACTGAAGGAAAAAATTGCTGAAATGCAGCGTCAATTTGAAGAAAGCATTCAGCCTTACGAAGCCGAATTGAATGCCATTATAAAAAAGCTCGAAAGCACTCTTGCAAAAATTGAAGGCGGTCCTGTGGCAAAGCCGGCAACGGCCAAGTTCGGACGCGGAAAACTCGGTATATCGATCAAACAACTGCTTCAAGCTAATCCCGACAAGGCGTTCAAGCCTCGTGAAATCGCTGCCGCCCTTCAGACGAAAAGCACCGCAGTCAGTCTCTGGTTCAACAAATATGGCAATCAGGATCCGGAAATCGAACGCATTCCTGTTGGTGAAGGCGGCAAACGTTTTATCTATCAGATCAAAAAATAACCGAAAAAACAACGAAATAAATCACTTTATTTTTTCGACGAAAAGGCTATCCGAAACGATGGCCTTTTTTTATTTGTCACACAAACTCATCCTCATCTCAATAACCGATATGTCTCCGGTTTTTTGAAAAGTTCATGGCAAGGCCAACCATCATCATGTTCGCGACCAGAGAGGATCCACCATATGAAATAAACGGAAGGGGAACGCCAATAACAGGCATAACGCCAATAGTCATACCGATATTGATCACCACATGAGTCAGAAGCAACGAGGCATATCCGGCAAGCAACAGTTCGACGAAACGGTTCTTGATAGCTCCGACCATCCAGACAAGACGAAGCACAAGGGCCGCAAAGAGCAGAAGCAATAACGTCGAACCCAAAAATCCCAGTTCTTCGGCAATCACGCAGAAAATGAAATCCGTCCACTGCGCAGGAATATACCGAAGTTGAGTTTGCGTGCCGTGAAGAAATCCTTTCCCAAAAATCCCGCCTGAGGCAATGGCAATTTTAGCCTGAAGCGCATTGTATCCGGCACCCCGTGGATCGGCTGTCGGATCAAGAAATATTTGAATTCTCTTGATCTGGTGAGGCTTGAGAATAACTGAAGTAAACTTCCAGGTCAGCAATCCGCCCAGCAAACCTCCTCCGGTAACGAGGAACTGGTGTAAATAAAACTTTTTCCTGAGCAGGAAAAACATGACCATCGAAAGAACGGCAATGGTCGCAAGAATGGTCAGATTGAAAAAACCGGAAAGCATCAAAGCCACCGGAACCACCCCGAGCAGAATATAATAGAGATCGAAACCGGCCAGAACAATCATGGGAACGATAAACGACAGGCAGGTCAGCGTCGTGCCCATATCCGGCTGAAGCATGATAAGTCCGGCGGGAACCAGCGCAATGGCAAGCGCTTTGCCGAGATCCATCATGTTGCCAATATCGGTCTGGTCGTCCGACAGAAACCTCGCCATCGCAATGATGGTAAACATTTTGGTGAGTTCGGAGGGCTGAAAACTGAACATACCGAAACGCACCCAGCTTGTCGCTCCAGCCACCTTCTTTCCGAAGACAAGCACCGCTATCAGCAGAATAATGCCAGCCGCATACATAAAGTAGGCATTATCTTTTACGACGCGATAATCCATGAAATAAATGATAGAGGCCGCAATGGCTCCTGTGACAGCCCAGGAGAGCTGTTTGTAAAAGAGGGGAACCGATTCGGTCGAGCCATTGGTAGCGCTGTAAACAGCCATAAGTCCCATGACGATCAGGCCCGACAGGGGAACCAGAAGCCATAAAAGATCAAATTTATTGTACTTTTCCATCACTTGTCCGTAAAGAGGAGAGAGATCATGTTATCTTGCCGGGAAACAGCTCCATAAACCACCGGAACAGGTTTTCCACACGTATCCCGGCACCCAAATCATACAAGAGAAATCATTATTGTGCAGCCACCACTATTTTCTTGCGGCCACGTAACCTTTGTCGGCGCGCCAAATGCGGGCAAATCGACCCTACTGAACCGTCTGCTGGATCACAAGCTATCGATTGTCACCCCAAAACCGCAAACGACAAGAAAAAAAATTACCGGAATTTACCATGACGACCGGAGCCAGATCATTATTCTCGACACTCCCGGCATCATGGACCCAAAGCAATCGCTGCACGAATCGATGCTCGAAATCACCCGGCGCTCGCTCCGGGAGTCAGATGTCATTGTCGCGCTCATCCCGTTCCAGAAAGGCGACGAACCCATCGACCGGAAATTCGCCAGCGAACTGATCGAACAGTGGGTGAAGCCTACAGGCAAACCCTTCGTCATCGCACTGAACAAAGCCGACCTCGTGCCGGAAGAGACCGCCAAAGAGGCGCAAACGGAGATCATAAGCAAGTACAAGCCCGTGGCGACGCTCGCCCTGTCAGCCCTCACCGGCGGCAACATACCAGAGCTGGTCGAGCTGCTCAGGCCACTGTTACCATTCGACGAACCGATCTGGCCGGATGACATTCTCAGCACCGAGCCGGAGCGCTTTTTCGTCGGCGAGATCATCCGCGAAAAAATCTTTCTGCAATACGGGCGCGAAATTCCCTACTCAACCGAGGTAGTCATCGATGAATTCAAGGAGCAGCACGAAAACAACCCAAGCCGCAAGGAGCTGATCCGCTGCTCGGTCATTGTCGAACGCAACAGCCAGAAGCAGATCATCGTCGGCCAGAAGGGCGCGGCCATCAAAAAACTCGGCCAGGCCGCTCGCAAGGAAATAGAAGAACTCCTTGACCGACCGGTGTACCTCGAAATTTTCGTGAAGGTCCGCCCCGACTGGCGCAAAAAAAAGAACCTCCTCAAAAGCTACGGCTACTGAAAAAAAGCGGACATGGTTGACAGGAAAACCCTTTCAACTTTGCCCACAATACCCGCCAAGTCCATTTTACTCTTTCTCCCCTTCCATCCTAAACGGAAAGACCCCTTCACAAATGGAAGGGGTCTTTCCGGCTTTGGCTGTAACAACCATATGAAAAAAAAATCAGCGGCCTTTCGGCTGCGGCTCCAGCTCGGCGCTGGCGGCCTCGATCTCTTTTTTCTCGTTCGGGTGAGCCTGAAGATACGCTTCGATCTCCTCTTTGCTCTTGTCCTTGAAGTACTCGAGCGCCGAGAGAATGATGCGTTTGTTCTCCTTATCAAACTCGATGACGCGGAGCGGCAGCTCGTCGCCGATCTTGAAGGAAGAGTGAATGTCCTTCACACCGCCTTGCAACAGGTGCGACACCGGCACGAAGCCATCGACTTCGCCGGGGAGAATGACGATGACGCCCTTCTCGATGATCTGCGAAATCGCCCCGGTACACTCGGCGCCGACGGCATACTTCTGCTCAAACTCGCCCCAGGGATCGTTGTTGATCTGCTTGTGGCCAAGCGCAATGCGGCGTGCGTTGACGTCGAATTTCAGCACCTTGACTTCGAGTTCCTGGCCTTTTTTGACCAGCTCGCTGGGGTGGCGGATCTTCTTGGTCCACGACAGGTCGGAGATATGCACCAGACCGTCAACGCCAGGCTCCAGCTCCACGAATACACCGAAATCGGTGATGTTGCTGACCGTGCCCTTGTGCAGCGAACCCTCAACATACTTCTCGGAGAGGGCGATCCACGGGTCTTCCGACACGCGCTTCATCGACAGCGACAGCTTGGTGTGCTCCTTGTCGATGTTGAGGATGACGACCTCGACCTCCTGGTTGAGCGACACGAACTGGCTCGGATGCTTGATATGCTGCGTCCAGCTCATCTCGGAGATGTGAACAAGACCCTCGATGCCCTTCTCGATCTCGACGAAGGCGCCGTAATCGGTGATGGAAACCACGCGGCCAGTCGCCTTGATGCCAACCGGATATTTGATTTCGATGTTTTCCCACGGATGGGCTTCGAGCTGCTTCATGCCGAGCGAAACACGCTTGGTGTTCTCGTCGAAGCCGACGACCACGACCTTGATCGGCTGGTCGAGCTCGACCACTTCGGACGGATGGTTGATCCTGCCCCAGGTGATGTCGGTGATGTGCACCAGACCGTCCAGACCGCCGAGATCGACAAAGATACCGAAATCGGTGATGTTCTTGACGGTGCCTTCGAGAACCATGCCGACCTTGATGTTGGCAAGCATCTCCTCGCGCTTGGCCGCATACTCCTCTTCGAGGATGACCTTGTGGCTGACGACAATGTTCTGGGTGACCGGGTTGATCTTGACGACCCTGAAGTCCATGGTCTTGCCGACCAGGGCATCGAAGTCGCGAACCGGCTTGACGTCGATCTGCGAACCGGGCAAGAAGGCCTCGACACCCGACAGGGAGACCGTCATGCCACCCTTGACGCGGTTGATGATCTTGCCATTGATGATGGTGTCGTTCTCGATTGAATCGTAAATCTTGTCCCAGATGCGAAGCACGTCGGCTTTCCTTTTGGAAAGAATAAGCTGCCCCATCTTGTCTTCGATGTTCTCGAGATAGACCTCGACATCATCGCCGACCTTGATTTCGTCATCGTCACGGAACTCGAGAAGCGAAACGATACCTTCCGATTTGAAGCCCACGTCGATGGTGACATCCTTGTTGGAGATCGAAACGATTCGACCCTTGACGATCTCCTCTTCACTGATCTCCGAAAGGGTGCTCGTGTAGAGCGACTCCATCTGCTCAAGCTCGGCTGGTTCGTAGTGAGCGAAAATCTTGACTTTTTTTCTGCCCGGCACTTTCGGCTTCGGCGTTTCCAGCGTTGTTGTTTCTGACATTAATGTTTTCCTTCCTCTCTGATGATTTGCCGTCAGTCGCGAGAGATTTCGGCTGCCGGTTTTTATGGTTATGAGTTATGACACGAAAGAACACTGTTCACATTCAAAGGCAACAGGCCATCACAGGCTCTGCTGCTCCACAATTTTATTGACCAGATCGTACACGACGTTGACCTGTTCGTCGATGGTCATATTCGAAGTATCGAGCAGAACCGCATCGGGATGACGTTTGAGCGGCGCGTGGGTGCGCTGCTCATCATCGCGATCGCGCTGCTTGATCTCTTCTTCAAGCGCCTCGACAGAGGGAACCGCCGCGCCGCCAGCCTTAAGCAGAAGCTCGGCATGACGCCGTTTGGCGCGCTCCGCCGGATCGGCAATAAGAAAAATTTTCAGCTCGGCGTCGGGGAAAATGACGGTGCCAATATCGCGCCCATCCATGACGATGCCGCGTTTCCGGCCCATCTCCTGCTGAAGCTCGCGGAGTTTGTCACGAACCGGCTTGAGAGAGCTGATGAAACTGACCTCGCGGCTGACCCGGTTCTCCCTGATCGCTTCGGAGACATCCTCACCATCAAGAAAAACCCGCTGCCCTTGAAAGCCGATGGTGATCGTCTGAAGGAGTTCGGCAATGCGGGTCTCATCTTTCCGAATCTCGTCGAGCAAACCTTCACGAAGCACCTTGAGGGTCACGGAGCGGTACATGGCTCCGGTATCGATGTAGGTGTATCCGAGCCGGGCCGCAAGAATTTTGGCGGTCGTGCTTTTACCGGATGCTGCCGGACCGTCTATGGCGACGATGATCGGTTTCTTTTCGATAGGGCTCTCCAATGCATTTTAAAATAGCCTGTAATTGTAAAAAATTAATTTGCTTTTTCCAAACGAATTGATTACATGTTAAAACCGTTTTTCTCAACAAACATCTCCGCCCATGTCACTTCGCTGCGGCATTGTCGGTCTGCCCAATGTCGGCAAATCGACGCTGTTCAATGCTATCACGGCCAAGCAGGCCGAAGCCGCCAACTACCCGTTCTGCACCATCGAACCCAACGTCGGCACCGTGCTCGTGCCCGATCCGCGCCTCAGTGAACTCGCCCGCGTCGTCAAGACTCCGGTGATCGTGCCTGCGGTGCTCGAAATCGTCGATATTGCCGGTCTGGTCAGAGGTGCCAGCAAGGGTGAAGGACTTGGCAACCAGTTCCTCTCGCACATCCGCGAGGTTGACGCGATCATTCACGTGGTACGCTGCTTCGAGGATCCGAACATCATCCACGTCGAAGGCAAAATCGATCCGGCGGGCGACATCGCCACCATCGAGACCGAGCTGATGCTGGCCGACCTCGACAGCATGGAAAAGCGCATCGACAAATTGCGCAAGGGTGCCCGCAAGGAGAAAGATCAGCAGGCGCTGGTCGATCTGGCCGAGAAGATCGTGGCCGGACTCGGCGAGGGCGTGCCGGTGCGCAGCATTCTCGAAAACGACGAAGAACGCGCCATGGCGAAACAGTTTTTCCTCATCACGGCAAAGCCGGTGCTTTTTGCCGCCAATGTGGCTGAAACCGACCTGCCTGATGGTAACGAGCATACCGCAACGGTGGCGAAGATAGCAGCAGAGAACGGTTCGAAAATGCTCATCATCAGCGCCAAAGCCGAAGCGGACATTGCCGAGCTGCCCGAAGAGGAGCGTCCGGACTTCCTCGAAAGCCTCGGCCTCGAAATGTCGGGCCTCGACCGCCTGATCATGGCCGCCTACAACCTGCTCGGCCTGCACAACTACTTCACGGCAGGCGTCAAGGAGGTTCACGCCTGGACGATCCGCAAGGGCGCCGCCGCTCCGGAAGCCGCCGCCGCGATCCACTCCGACTTCGAGAAGGGCTTCATCAGGGCCGAGGTGATGGCCTACGAAGACCTGATAACTCTCGGCTCGGAGCAGAAGGTCAAAGAGGCCGGCAAAATGCGCTCCGAAGGCAAAGAGTATGTTGTCAAGGATGGGGATGTGATTACTTTCCGGTTTAATGTGTAAGACGCCATGCCACAGCACAAGGTTTCATCTGACAGTCCTATCGGCATCTTCGATTCGGGCATCGGTGGTCTGACCGTCGTCAAGGCCGTGCAGGCCGCACTGCCCTCTGAGCGGATCATCTATTTTGGCGACACGGCTCGCGTACCGTACGGCTCGAAATCGCAGGTCACGATTCGGAAGTATGCCCGCGAGGACACCGAGCTGTTGATGAAGCACCAGCCGAAGCTCATCATCGTGGCGTGTAACACCGTGTCAGCGCTGGCGCTCGACGTAGTCGAGCAGACTGCCGGAGGCATTCCGGTCATCGGCGTGCTGAAAGCTGGCGCGGAACTGGCCGTGCAGAAGACGAAATCGGGCCGCATCGGCGTCATCGGCACCCAGGCCACCATCGGCTCGAACGCCTACACCTGCGCCATCCGCGAGGAGAAAGAAACACTCGAAGTTTTTCCGAAAGCCTGTCCGCTTTTCGTACCGCTCGCCGAAGAGGGCTTCATCGATCACCCTGCCACAAGACTTGTCGCCGAAGAATACTTGGCTGCCTTCACCGGTAAAGAGATCGACACCCTCGTGCTCGGCTGCACCCACTACCCGATTCTCCGCAAGATCATCGAAAGCATCACCGGGCCGGAAATCACCATCATCGACTCCGCCGAAGCGGTTGCCAGCAAAGCCGGAGAACTCCTCGCAGCTCGCGGCCTCTTGAACCAAAGCCCCGAAAAAGCGCTGCCGCATCTCATGGTCAGCGACCTCCCGCAGAAGTTCCGCGAACTCTACCGCCTCTTCATGGGCACCGAACTCCCCGACGTCGAGCTGGTAGGGATGTAGCCATTGCCTTTCCCATTTTAATCGTATCTTTTCCGGCAAAATCTGAACCTTGAAGGCGACGGCCTTACCATACCGGAGAGACCAGTGAAAATCAATCTTGACAGAACATCGTCCGGCTTCTGCATCGGCGTGCAGGGCACGATTCACGTTGCGGAAGAGAAACTCGCCCAGTCCGGCGAGCTCTACTGCCTCGGCGATGTGGTGCACAACGAGGTGGAGGTCAAGCGGCTCGAAGCGCTCGGCATGGAAACCATCGACATTCCGGCCTTCGAAGAGCTCCGGAATGCCGAGGTACTGATCCGCGCACACGGCGAACCGCCCTCGACCTACGAAACCGCACGGAAGAACAATCTCGCGATCACCGATACTACCTGCCCCGTGGTGGCAAAGTTGCAGAGGACCGCCAAAATGCTGCACCAGCTCGGTTACCAGGTGGTGATCTACGGAAAGAAAGTTCACCCAGAGGTGATCGGCATCAACGGCCAGTGCGATGACGAAGGGGTCGTCATCAAGCATCCCGACCTGTCGGATCCAGAGGAAATCGCCCCGCTCGACCTCAGCCGCAAAACAGCACTGATCTCGCAGACCACGATGGACGTGCCCGGTTTTTACGAGCTGAAGAGGAATCTCGAAAAGCTCTTCGCCGAACACGGCCACCGCAACCCCGGCACACAGAGCGGCGAGTGGATGGCCGTGCGCGACATCGACATCACCGCCGAAAAAACCGGCGCTCTCGCGATGCCGAAGCTGGTCTTCAAGGACACTATCTGCCGCCAGGTTTCGAGCCGCAACGGCAAGCTGCGCGATTTCGCGCTCGCGAACGACTGCATCGTCTTTGCGGCGGGTCGCAAAAGCTCGAACGGCCAGGTGCTCTACTCGATCTGCAAAGACGCCAATCCACACAGCTACTTCATCGAGGATGTGGATGAAATCCGGCCCGAATGGTTCGTCGGCGAAAACGGCAAACCGGTCGAAAGCGTCGGCATCTGCGGTGCGACCTCGACCCCCATGTGGCTGCTCGAAAAGGTGGCCAACTATATCGACAAGACCTTCGGCGATGGCTCCTCCAACCCGAACGCATGAACGCAACCACGAAATGATACCGACCATGAAATCCGTCAACCTCATTATCGATGGCCGCAGCGTGCAGGCGGCTCCGGGACAGACCATCCTCGAAGCGGCCCGCGAAAACGGCATCCGCATCCCGACGCTCTGCTTCCACAAAGAGATCGAAGCGACCGGTTCGTGCTGGATCTGCATCGTGGAGATCAAGGGCAAAAACCGCTTCATCCCCTCGTGCAGCACGAAGGTAAGCGAAGGGATGGTGGTCGAAACGAGCAATGCCGAGCTCGACGCCATGCGCCGCCAGAGCCTTGAACGGCTGCTTGCCCGGCACTGCGGCGACTGCCTCGCGCCGTGCGAGCTGGCCTGCCCGGCGGGTTGCGACATTCCCGGATTCGTCTCGGCCATCGCCAAAGGTAACGACCGCGAAGCGCTCGAAATCATCCGCCGCACCATTCCGCTGCCGGGCATTCTCGGTCGCGTCTGCCCCGCACCGTGCGAGGAGGCGTGCCGCCGCCACGGCGTTGACGAGCCGGTCTCGATCTGCGCCCTCAAGCGCTTCGCTGCTGATCAGGATATGGTTGAAGGATCGGGACTTCCGGAGCGCAAACCGGCCTCCGGCAAGCGCGTGGCCATCGTCGGCGCAGGCCCGGCGGGTCTGACCGCCGCTTGGTATCTGCTGCTCGACGGGCACGCGGTGACGGTTCTCGATGCGAACGAAAAAGCGGGCGGCATGATGCGTTACGGCATCCCGAAGTTCCGCCTGCCCGAAGCGGTGATCGACGCCGACGTCAAGCCGCTCGTGAAGATGGGCGCGGAGTTCCGCTTCTCGACCCTGTTCGGCAAGGACGCAAACCTGGAGGAATTGCAGCAGGAGCACGATGCCGTGCTGCTCACCATCGGCGCGAGCCAGGCATCGAAGCTCGGCATTCCGGGCGAAGAGCTTGACGGCGTACAGAGCGGCATCGGTTTCCTCGCCAATGTTGCGGACGGAAAAGCTGCCGCGCCCGGCAAGTCGGTGATCGTCATCGGCGGCGGCAACACAGCCATCGACGCGGCACGAACCGCCCTGCGGCTCGGTGCGGAATCGGTGACGATTCTCTACCGCCGCGGACGCGAAGAGATGCCCGCTAACCGGCTGGAAATCGAGGAGGCGGTCGCCGAGGGCGTCGAGCTTCGCCTGCTGGCCGCGCCGGTCGCGATTGAAAAAGGAGCGAATAGTCTTGTCGTCACGGCGGTCGAAATGCAGCTCGGCGAACCCGACGCGAGCGGACGCCGCCGCCCGGTTCCCGTCGCGGGATCGGAGTTCACGCTCCACGCCGACACGGTCATCTCGGCCACCGGCCAGCAGGTTGACCTCCCGGCTGAAGCGGCAGCGGGTATCGGCGTCGAGCGCAACGGAACAGTCAAAATCAATGGAGAATCTATGCTCACTGGCGCGGCGGGCGTCTTCGCGGCGGGCGACTGCGTCAGCGGCCCCGACCTCGCCATCAAAGCTGTCCGGCAGGGTCGCCTCGCCGCTGAAGCGATTGACCGCTACCTCAACGGCGGCGATCCGGCAGCAACAGGAATGTCGATGTTCAACTCATCGTACGGAGCGCGAGACAAGGCCCCGCACCAGTTCTACGACCGGGCGAGGCCTGCGGCACGGGTTGCCGTGCCGGAGCTTGAGGCGGAATCGAGACGCCAGAGCTTCGAGGAGGCGGTAACGGGGTACGATCCGGAAAAGGCGCGAGAGGAGGCCAAACGCTGCCTGCGATGCCGCTGCCAGGCGGTTGACGATTGCCGCCTGCGGAATCTGGCCACGGCGTTCGGCGTGGCAACACCGGCCACCGAAGAGGCCCACGAATACTTCAGCATCGACAGGTCAGGCGACATGCGTTTCGAACGGGAAAAGTGCATCGATTGCGGCATCTGCATCCGCACGTTGGAGTCGGCTTCGGCAGATGCAGTCACGATCCGGGAAGAGCTGATCGACCACTGCCCGACCGGAGCGATCAGCAGATAAGAGGGTTGATAACTCGCTTTTCTATCGTCAGTTATCCTCTTCTTTCCGAGGATGGTCTTCACTTTTGAAAAGCCAGTCGACCGCCTTCATCGCGCCCTCACCCTTGTGGACGGCCTGCTTTACCGACTTGCTCGCCTTTTCCGCTTTTTCGGCGGGGTTGCCGCCGTGCCAGCTTACCCAGGCAACGTAGAGAATGCCAAGGGCCGCCAAAACGATCAGAAAGCGCAGAACCCGCCGTGCAAACGAAAGCACAATCAAAAGCGAAAAGATCACCGCGATGCCAAGCACCACCGGATGAGCGGTCAGGTAGTTGATAATCGTAGTCATGGTTGGCAGGTCATAAATATTCAAACAGCACGGCGGCCACATGGCGTGAGGGCGAATCCGAGGAAAGCCGCCCCCGCGCCTCCCTGAGTTCGCGCCGCATCGACGACGATACGGCGTCATTACAAAGAATTTCCAGCACCTTCCTGCTGATGTTTCCGGCGTTCGCCTCGTGCTGGATCAGCTCTGGCACGGCCTGTTTTTCCGACAGCAATCCGCAGGCAACGATGTTGGCCAGCGCGATGTTGTGGAGCTTCACCAGCCGCTTGCCGATGAAATAGTTCAGCGGCGAGGTCTTGTAGAGCACCACCATCGGCACGGCGAAGCAAAGCGATTCGAGCGTCGCCGTACCGGAGGTGACCAGCTCCAGATCACTGTACCGCATTACTTCGTACGACGTGCAGTCGAGCGGCTCGATGCCCGCCTCTCGGAGGTACCGATCGTAGAGCGCTGGATCGATGTGCGGCGACCTGCCGAGCAGGAAGACGGTTTTGCCCTGCTCGCCGATGTGTTTTGCCGCGCCGAGCATTTCGGGGAAAATCTTCTCGATTTCCTGCTTGCGGCTGCCTGGCAGCAGTCCGACGATGCGGGCGTCGGAATCGATGCCCATCCGCGCGAGGAACTCAGGCTTGGGCGCGAACTTCAGCTCCGCCAGCTCCTCGACAACCGGATTGCCGACGAACTCCGCATCGATGCCATGGCGACGGTAAAACTCCACCTCGAAGTCGAAAATCACCAGCAACCGGTCAACGCAGGCGCGAATCTTCTCGACCCGCCGCTCCTTCCACGCCCACACCTGCGGGGAGATGTAGTAGATCACCGGAACCCCCTGTTTCTTCAGAAAAGCCGCCAGATGCAGGTTCATGCCGGGATAGTCGATGAGGAGCGCCGCATCGGGCTTTTCACGCACGATGGCCGCCTTGAGTTCGCGGATCGCCTTGCGCAGGAACGCCGCGTGTTTGAGCACCTCCACAAAACCCATGATGCTCATCTGGTCGGTGGTGTAAAGCAGTTCCGCACCAAGTTCGGCCAGCTTGCGTCCGCCGACGCCGAACACTTTCGTATCGGGCCGGGCCGCGAGCAGCTCGCGCACGGGGCCTGCCGCATGAAGGTCGCCAGAGACCTCACCGGCCAGAACGAAAAGCTTCCTTCGGCACGTCATCTGCGTTGATTGCATCATCGAACAGAAAACCGTATTTTGTGTCACGTTTGCGCTTCCGGATACCGGAAAAGGCCTTGGCCAGTCAACACCATTATATCAAATCTACTAGAGAATGCAAGTCAAATTCGGAACCGATGGTTGGAGGGCAATTATAGCCAAAGAATACACTTACGACAATCTCAAGCTGGCCGCTCTCGCTTCCGGAAAATATTTTCTCTCGCATCCGGACAAGTCAAATGGCGTTTGCGTCGGTTACGACACACGCTTCATGTCGAAGGAGTTCGCCCGCTACACCGCGGAGGTGCTCTCGTCGATGGGTCTCAAGGTTTTCCTCTCCAGCAGCTTCGTTTCCACACCGGCGGTTTCGCTCTATACCAGGGAACACAAGCTCGCCGGCGGCGTCATGATCACTGCCTCGCACAATCCGCCGATCTACAACGGGTTCAAGGTCAAGGCCTCCTACGGCGGGCCGGCGCACCCGGAAGTGATCGACGAAATCGAGAAAAATCTGTCCGGCATCGATCCCTCCACACTGGTAAAACCAGCGGAAAACCTGATCACCATGACCGACATCAAGTCGGAATATATTGCCTATCTCGAATCGAAGCTGGACCTGAAGCTGATCCGCGAGTCGGGACTGAAGATCGCTCACAACGCCATGTACGGTGCGGGTCAGGACATCGTCACCCGCCTGCTCGATGAATCGATGGTCAACTGCTACCACTGCTCGGTCAATCCGGGCTTCGACGGCATCAATCCCGAGCCGATTCCGCCATACATCACTGATTTCGTCGAGTTCTTCAAGGAAGTCGAGACCGACGTGGCGATCATCAATGACGGCGACGCCGACCGCATCGGGATGCTCGACGAGAAGGGAGAATTCGTCGATTCGCATAAGCTCTTCGCCATCGTCCTCAAATACCTTGTCGAACAGAAAGGCCAGCGTGGCGAAGTGGCCAAAACCTTTGCCCTGACCGACATTATCGACAGAATCTGCCAGAAACACGATTTGAAAATGCACCTGTTGCCGGTCGGCTTCAAATATGTCAGCCGCCTGATGACCACCAACGACATTCTCATCGGCGGCGAAGAGTCCGGCGGCATCGGCATTACCTCGTTCCTGCCCGAGCGGGACGGCGTCTATACCGGCCTCCTGATGCTTGAAATCATGGCACGGCGGCAGAAAACGCTTACCGGACTTGTCGAGGAACTGTATGACGAGTATGGCTTTTTCAGTTACAACAGGCTTGATTTGCGAGTAGCCGAATCGAAGAAAGCGGCCATTATCGAAGCAGCGTCCGGAGGCAAGCTGAAGAGCATCGCCGGTTATCCGGTCACCAGCTTCAACGACCTGGACGGCTTCAAATACCATTTCGAGGGCGGCTGGCTGCTCATCAGGGCCTCGGGCACCGAGCCGGTGCTCAGGATTTATTGCGAAGCCGATTCCACTGAAAAAGTGGAAAAAGTGCTCGCTTTCGCATCCAGACTCGCTTAAAACAGCGCAAGAAACCCGGCAAAATGGCGTCTTACCGTGCGCCCGACACCGAACAGTTCCGGAAAACGCAAAACGCTTGCGTTGATCTGAAAGACGACCCTGCGCTTTGTTTTCAAAGCGCAGAATTACCGGAAATTATTTTCGATTTGCCCTAACATTTGTCTATTGCAGCAGCAGGCGCCAACATCAGTGGACCGATCATTCAGCGAACTTGTCGCCGAACACCAAGACATGGTCGTCAACACCTGTTACCGCTTCGTTTTCAATCGTGAGGATGCCGAAGATCTGGCGCAGGAGGTGTTCATAGAGGTCTATCGATCACTCGACAAATTCCGTGAGGAGTCGAAACTCTCGACCTGGATTTACCGGATCGCGGTCACCAAGTCGCTGGATCACCTGCGCCGCTTGAAACGCAAGAAACGGTTCAGCTCGCTCAAACGAGTCATCGGAATCGATGATCCGGCAGACTCGATACCCGCAGCCAGCAACGATAACCCTGCCGACGTGCTCGACAGCAAGGAACGACTCAGCGTACTGCAAAATGCGCTCGACGGCTTGCCCGACAACCAGAAAACGGCGTTCCTTCTGAGCAAGCAGGACGGATACAGCAACCAGGAAATTGCCGATATCCTCCAGACAACCATCCCGGCTGTCGAGTCGCTGATTCACCGGGCAAAAAAAAATCTGCAATCACGTCTTGAACGCCATTACCGCTCAGGTAACTGAGTGCTCCGTTCGACACAAGATTTTAAATGTTTCGACGTCACATTTGATGAAAACGTAAAAAGCCATGAACAGAACTACTGAACAACGCAACGCTGAGGTCATGAAGACCATTGGGCTGCTTGACCAGATGCCCCGGGTGGAGGTGGATCATCTCTTCAGGGTACGGCTTATGCAGCGGATCGAGGCAATGGAGGTTAAAAAAACTTCATGGTCAGCGTTGCCCGGCGGGGCTTTCAATCCGAGACTCGCCTTCATGGCTCTTCTGCTGATGCTGAATATCGCTTCGGCCCTCATGCTCTTTATGCATGGGACACCGCAAGCAACCGGCTCTTCAGGAGCCATTGCTGAATCGTTAACCGAAGACTACGGTGGTCCGGCGCTCTCCTATTACGACGATCAGACGACTATCGACCGCTGAAACCGGCGCATGAACACTTTGAACGGCAAAAAGCCTGCAACGATGCGATCCGCATTGTGCAGCCAGTAACTTGTGGAATGAATTTTTAGTGGTTACCGATGGATTTTCTCTCTTCCAAGCGCTTCGTCACGACAGCCCTGGTGCTTCTGGTCATACTCAACATCACCCTGATGGGAGTGCTCTGGTGGCAAAACTACGTCAATCAACGTTACCAGTCGGTTGAAATCACCCGATTCTATAGCGGAACCAGCCCGCGTGGGGGAAACAAGCTGGCGCTGACTGATCAGCAAAAAACGGCATTCAGAAAACTCCGACAGGAACATTTCCGCAAGACCATGCCCGCTGTGCAGAAGATTATCGAATTCAAAAAGGAGATGATCTCCGAAGCGGTCAAGCCTGATCCCGACCTGCAGAAACTTTCAGCCATCGCAGACAGCCTGGGCAAACGCCAGGCGTGGCTCGAAAAGGATCTTGCCCTCCATTTCCATGAACTTGCCATGCTCTGCACACTAACCCAACGAGATTCCCTGAAAAAGCTGCTCAGCAATATCTACACCGTCAGGTACCAGAAAATGACTTTATGGAAAGGCCGACCCCATCGGGAAGATCGGGAAGACAATCATCGAGGCCCAATCCCACCATCGGCTCCTGAACCCTGATAATCCGGTAACAGGCATGACTGTCCAGCAACATTTCAAGTGGCGTGTCTTCATCAGCACAGGGCTGTTGTTGACCTTCCTCGTGATGCTCATCTCAGGCATTGTGCTCTACATCTCGCCCCCGGGCAGGGTAGCAAACTGGACTGACTGGAATATATTCGGACTGACCAAAAAAGGTTGGCAGAACCAGCATGTTGTTTTTGGCTTCGCCTTCATCATCCTGTCGATCTTCCACCTGTTCGTCATCAACTGGAAAGCGTTCCTCTCTTACATCAAGACCAAAGCATCGAAGGGCCTGAACAGCCCCGCAGAACTTGTAACTTCACTCCTTCTTTTTGCCGTACTTGCTGCCGGCACCTTATGGCACTTGCCGCCTTTCGAGCAGATCATCGCCCTTGGCGACCGGCTTTCAGGCTCTTGGGAAAACAAAACCGGCGGCCCACCCGTGCCACACGCCGAAGCGATGCCGCTCGATGAACTCGGCGCGCTGCCGCAGGTGAACGATCCGGCGGAAAAGATGGTGGCAAAACTCCGCGCGGCGGGCATCGAGGTACGTGACACCCGACAGACGCTGACGGAGATCGCCGACAAAAACGGCGTGAAGGTGGAGAAACTCTACGGCATTATCTCGAAAGGCAAGCAATCCGGTGAACTTCAGGGATCGGGCTGGGGCCGCAAAACACTCACGGAGGCCGCCGAAACCATCGGCGTCTCACCACTCGCACTGCAACAGGCGCTGAAGCAGCAGGGCATCGAGGCCGCGCCGGGAGAGTCGATTCGCGACATCGCCACGAAAAACAGCATGGAGCCCTCCGAACTGGTCAGCAGGATCAACCGGATGGCTGAAAAACGGTAAGCGGAGATCGAGGACTTCAGCGGCGGGGACAGCAGATCGCGCCGTACAGCTCGGGCCGCCGGTCGGCGAAAATATCGTTGAACTCGTTGAAGCTCTTGTCGCGGCATGATCGTGGATCGATCTCCGCCAGCAGCACCCGGTCGTTGTCAGCGTCGGCAAGTGCGACCGTCTCTCCGTAAGGATCGTACACCGCCGAACACCCCTTGAACAGCAGCGTCTCATCACCCCTCGTTTCAGTACCGCACCGATTGGCCACGGCGACGTACAGCTTGTTCTCGATAGCGCGAGCAGGCATCACCTTGCGCCATGCATCGGTGACAAGGTTGGACGGGCAGGCAATGAGGTCGGCCCCGCCGAGGGCCAGCACCCGCGACACCTCCGGAAAACGCCAGTCGTAGCAAAGCATGATGCCGATTGAAATGTCGAGCTGCTCGTCGCGGATCACCGGAAAGCCGGTGTCGCCCGGCTCAAACACGAAGCGCTCCTTGTAGAAAAGATGAGACTTGCGGTAAACGAGCGGGTCAGCAACGCCGGGCCGGAACACGAACACCGAATTGTAGAAGCAACCTTGCGCCGTTTCGGGCATTCCGGCGATGATGATCGCACGCTTCGCGTCGGCGAGGCCCTGGAAAAAACTGCACGCCACGCCGCCCGGCGATTCGGCAAACGGCGCAAGCTCTTCACGCGACGTGAAAAAGTAGCCGCTGGAGCACAGCTCCGGCAGCACGACAATGTCCGCTTCGACCGGATCGAGCAAACTCCGGATCGCTTCGAGATTCGCCTGGCGCTCCCCGAGACGTGGCGTAAACTGGACGGTGGCGAGACGGATCATCGGCTGCCGGAACTTCCCGCCGGACGCAATTTTCTCTGCACCATCTTCACGACAGCCGACGCCTCGTTGCGGAAAATGAGCGTGCCGAGCACGAGATAGAGCAAGACGATGAGCAGTTTCACCATCATCGCAAGCAGGCCGCTGATCCCGAAACCGGCAAGCCAGACGAGCAGGTCGTCATGCCATACTGCGAACGCCAGCCCCGCGCCGAGCAAGAGTGACAGGCGGCCCCAATCGTAACTGATCGGGTAGAAGCGCACCGAGTACCACCCCATGCAGAGGCACATCACCGCCGCGCCGAGCAGAATCGCCACCGCCGCGCCATCCATGCCGCCAAGCGGAATCAGAATCCAGCACCCGAGCGTCGTCACGGCGGCTCCCGCGAAGGTCACGACCGGCAGATATTTGGTCTTGCCGGTAATCAGAATGCCTGCCGACAGGTTGGTTGAAATCATGTCGAACACGTAACTGAAAAAGATCCACGGCAGAATCGACATGCCCATCCAGTATTTCGGCGGCAACAGATAGAGCTTGCCGCCCCAGTGGTAGCGCACCAGATCGGGCACAAAAAAAGTGCAGGCCACGGCAAGCACAATCACTGCAATGCCCGAAAGATTCATCACCTGCTTGAAGAGCGGCTTGGCTTCGGGATCGTCAGCATGTTGCAGGAAAAACGGCTGCCAGGCGAAGCGGAAAATCTGGATGAACATCTGGAGCGCCACGCCAAACGCCGCCACCCGACCATAGATACCGGTGATATCCGAAGCCTGGAACCCCGCGCCATACAGGCGGTCGATGTCCTGCTGCGGAATGCGGATCAGGAGATTCCGGTCGATCAGGTGGATGAGCAGGCCAGCGATGCCGGTCGGCACGTAGGGCAAACCAATGCCAAGCAACTGCCGGCACATGCCGGGCGAGAACGTGGGTTTGAGATTTTTGAGTACCGGCAGAATGAACAGCAGGCTGACCACCGAGCCGAGCGCCTCGCCGATGAACACGCCGGACAGACCCGCATGAAGTCCGAGAATGAGCACAAAGGTGCTGATGACGCCGCCGACCACGCCCATCACCTTGGCCAGCGCAAACGGGATCGCCTTGCGCTTCAGCCGAAGTTCGGCAAATGGCACGACGAGCAGCGTATCGAGAAACAGGATCGCTGCGGCGTAACGGATGAACACCCCAGACTCCGGTGCAAGTCCGATGGCTACGGCAATCGACGGCGCAAAGAGCAGCATCAGCGCCGAAAAAAGGATTGAGGTAACAAAGAGGCTGAAAAAAGCCGTCGAAAACAGCGGACGTTCATCCTCGTTCCGTTTGATGACGTCGGAGGCGACCTTCAGGTAAGAGGTTTCGAGACCGTAGGTGAAAATGACATTCGCCAGGGCGATGTTGGCATAAATCACCGCCTGGATGCCATTGTCGAAGGTGGTTAGCTTGTTGGCGTAGAGCGGAACAAGAACGTAGTTAAGACTGCGGGCCAGAATGGTGCTCGCGCCATAGATGACCGTATCCTTCGCGAGAAGCTTGAGTTTGGAGAACATTCGTTGGGCTGCTGGAGGTCGCGGTCAGTTCTTACCGGTCGCCGGGCCAGTCGAGCCGTTGGTTTTGGCTGCCGCCGCTTTCTGCTGCCGGACGGCGTCCATATCGACCTGAAACTTGCCATCTTTCTGGATAACGGGAATCTTGGAGATCACCTCGCGCAGATGCGCCTGTGCTTCGGCCTGCTGTTGCTTCATCTTTTCGAGCTCTTCACCCGTCAGACCGACCGGATTGTCCTTGTCAATCAGGCTATCCTTGAACGATTCGATCTCCATGTTCTGCTCCATCTTCATATGATTGACGAACTTGGAAAGAAAATACATAAGCAGAAAAAAGACCGACAGGGCAAATCCGAAAATGAAAATCCAGCTCATAATCCGCAAGTTATGGTTAGCATGAACAGTTTCCGGGAACAGAAAAGAGCCGTCACGTCACGACACTCCCGTTCGCAACAGGCCGAAACAACTTTCGCCCTGGCTTTGAAAATATCATGAATTTTCCGGATTATAGCGCAAATATCGGATTAAAAATGAATATTTCCAGCTTTTGGCGGCGAACCGGATCGCCGCTGCCGAAACCACATGAGCAACGATGAAAGAACAAGCAACCAGCACGCAGGAGGGCAAGGACATCCTTCTGCAGGAAGCCCAAGCCATCCGCCTGATGAGCGAGCGGCTGGACGAGAACTTTTCCAGAGCAATCGATCTGATGCTCGCCTGCACAGGCAAGATCATCATCTCCGGCATGGGCAAATCGGGCATCATCGGCCAGAAGATCGCGGCGACGCTCTCATCGACCGGCACCACGGCGATTTTCCTCCATCCGGCGGAAGCAGCGCACGGCGACCTCGGCGTGGTTTCGGAGGGCGACACGGTCATCTGCCTTTCCAAAAGCGGCATGACTGAGGAGCTGAACTTCATTCTCCCGGCGCTCCGGGAGCGGAAGGCGACCATCATCGCCTTCACCGGCAACCCTCGTTCCTACCTCGCGATGAACGCCGACGTGGTGCTCGACACCGGCGTCGAGCAGGAGGCGTGCCCTTACGACCTCGCGCCAACCAGCTCGACCACGGCGATGCTCGCGATGGGTGACGCGCTGGCGATCTGCCTCATGAAAAAGAAGAACTTCACCGACCAGGAATTCGCCCTCACCCACCCCAAAGGCTCGCTCGGCAAACAGCTGACGATGCGGGTCGGCGACGTGATGGCCACCGGCGATGCCCTGCCCGTCGTCAGCGAAGATGCAATGCTCTCGGACCTCATCCTCGAAATGACCTCCAAGCGCTACGGCGTCAGCGGCGTCGTGGATGCAGAGGGCAAGCTCACCGGCATTTTCACCGACGGCGACTTGCGGCGGCTGGTGCAGACCGGCGAGTCATTTCTCGACAAAAAAGCGGTCGAGGTGATGACCCCCAACCCGAAAACCGTCGCGCCCGACATGAAGGCCAAAGCCTGCCTCGAACTTCTCGAAACCCACCGCATCACCCAGCTTATGGTGTGTGATGAAAAGCGCTGTCCGGTGGGGATTGTGCATATCCACGATCTGGTAACACTGGGGTTGTAGTTTTTCTCAGATCCGTCTGATTCTGACTGATCTGTCTCCCACCAATAAAAAGAGCGCTCGAAAGCGCTCTTTTTTGTAACTGGACCGAAAGCCTTCAGGCTCTACCAAGCGCTTTCAGCATCGCTTCGCCGATGTCGGCGGGGTTTTCGACAACCTTGATGCCTGCAGCTTCCATTGCCTTGATCTTCTCTTCGGCGGTGCCTTTGCCGCCTGAAACGATCGCTCCCGCGTGACCCATGCGACGGCCGGGAGGGGCAGTGCGGCCCGCGATGAAGCCCACAACCGGCTTTTTGAAGTACTTTTTGATGTACTCGGCGGCCTCCTCTTCAGCGCTGCCGCCGATCTCGCCGATCATGACGAGACCCTCAGTTTCATCATCCTTGGCGAACAGCTTGACGGCGTCAAGGAAGCGGGTGCCGATGATCGGGTCGCCGCCGATACCGATGCAGGTGGACTGGCCGAGACCGACTTCGGTGAGCTGGTGCACCGCTTCGTAAGTCAACGTGCCGCTGCGCGAAACGACGCCGATGGTGCCTTTTTTGTGGATGAAGCCCGGCATGATGCCGACTTTGGCTTCGCCGGGGGTGATGACGCCGGGGCAGTTCGGGCCAACCAGCACCGCGCCTTTTGCCTGCACGTAGCTGTAGGCTTTCATCATGTCGTTGACCGGAATGCCTTCGGTGATGCAGATGATAACCTTCAGTCCGGCGGCGGCGGCCTCCATGATGGCGTCGGCAGCAAATGGCGCGGGCACGAAGATCACCGTCGCGTTGGCTTCGGCCTTGTCCACAGCCTCCTGCACGGTGTCGAAGACCGGCACAGGACGGCAGAATTGATCCTTTTCGTTGCCGTTATAGAGTATTCCGCCCTTGCCAGGAGTGACGCCAGCGACGACGTTGGTGCCGTACTCCAGAATCTGCGAGGTGTGGAAGGTTCCCTCGCCGCCAGTAATTCCCTGGACGACCAGGCGGGTATCTTTATTGACCAGTACGCTCATATGCCGATATTCGTTTTGGTGATGAAAAAAAACCGTCAGTTGGACGGAGCTGTCTGACACAAGGTCTGGAGATGGCGTGCAATGCCAAGCATCTTGCCCTCCTCGAAAAAGTTGCAGATCAGGTGGGCGCCAACCGGCAGGCCAAGGCTGTCAAAGCCGACCGGCACGCTGATGGCGGGCATCCCGACAATGCTGGCCGGGACGGTGAAGACGTCGGCCAGGTACATTTCGAGCGGATTGTCCATCTTGTCGCCGATGCCGAAGGGTGGAAAGGGCGAGGTCGGCCCGAAGATCACATCGACCTTTTCGAACGCTTCGCGATACTTGTCCTGGAAGACGCGGCGTACCTGCTGCGCTTTTTTGTAGTAGGTGTCGTAATAGCCCGCCGAAAGCACGTAGGTGCCAAGCATGATGCGACGCTTGACCTCCGCGCCGAATCCCTCGGTGCGCGAGTTCACGTACATGCTCGAAAGGTCGGGCGAATCGGGAGAACGGTAGCCGTAGCGTGCGCCGTCGAACCGTGCGAGGTTCGAGGAGGCTTCGGCGGTGACAAGAATGTAATAGGCCGCGATGGCGTAATCGCTCTCCGGCAGGTCGATCTCGACCAGCTCCGCGCCCGCTTCTTCGAGCTTTTTCAGCCCTGCCTTGACCACTCCGGCCACGTCGGCATTGAGGCTCTCGGGGAAAAATGCGCGCGGCACGCCGATGCGCAGCCCATCGACGGAGACGTGATCCATCGCGGTATCGTACTCCGGCACGTCGTGGTGCGACGAGGTTGCATCATGCTCGTCCTTTCCGGCAATAACACCAAGCACGAGCGCTGCGTCGTCGCAGTTGGCGGCGAGCAGGCCGATCTGGTCGAATGACGAAGCGAAGGCGACGAGGCCGTAACGCGAGATACGGCCATAGGTTGGCTTGAGACCAATAATGTTGCAGAAACCTGCAGGCTGGCGAACCGAACCGCCGGTATCGGAGCCAAGCGCCACCATGGCGAGATCGTTAGCCACCGCTGCCGCCGAGCCGCCGGAGCTGCCACCGGGCACGCGGGTTTTATCGTAGGGGTTGGGTACCGGGCCGATGGCGGAGTTCTCGTTGGAACTGCCCATCGCAAACTCGTCCATGTTGGTGCGTCCAACAAAAATGGCATCCTCGGCCTGCATCCGCTTGATCACCGTAGCGTCATAGACGCTTTCGTAACCAGCGAGAATCTTCGAGGCACACGACAGAGGCGCCCCCTTCATGGCAATGTTGTCCTTGATGGCAATCGGCATACCGAAAAGCACCCCGGGCGCTTCGCCGCGCTGAAGCTTGCTGTCAAGCTCGCGGGCGCGAGCCATCGCCTCGTCATGAAACACGACGGTGAAAATATTGTCGTCGCGGCTGGAATCGATGCGCTGTAAATAATCTGAAATCACCTGCTCACAGGTTAGCTCACCTGAGAGCAGTCTGGACCTGAGGTCCTCGTAACCATGAAACTGCACGTTTATTCGGCTAGATTATAAATTGAAGATCGTTCATCTGCATGTTGCGGCGGGACAACAACTCCTGCGGATAGAGGGCGCTGCCGGCCGGAAGAGTCCAGTGGGCTCTGCCGCCATCAAACTTGTATAATAACAAATAACTGTCTATAATTCAATTTCATGGAGGTTGCGCGCTTCAAGGATAAGAACGAACCCCCCTCTAAAAGCTGCGAGTTCCGATGAACAGCATTAACCCATTGATTTTCCTACTCTTACATGCCCCAGTGGTTCACATCGAAATCTGATCCTGAAGATACCCGAATCCAGGAAACGCTGAAATCATCCTGCGTGCTTCCCCGACATATCGGCATCATCATGGACGGAAACGGCCGGTGGGCGAAAATCAAAGGCAAGTCGCGCATTGCAGGCCATGTGGCTGGTGTTGAATCGGTGAGAGATGTGGTCGAGGCATCCTCGCAACTCGGCATCGAAAACCTGACGCTGTTCACCTTTTCGATCGAGAACTGGAAAAGACCGAAACCTGAAATTTCGGCCCTGATGAAGCTGCTCATCAAGGTGCTCAGAAAAGAGGCCGTGAAACTGCTTGAAAACGATATCCGATTGGAGGTCATCGGAGATATGGAGATGATCCCCGATGACGTGCGCAAGACACTCGATGAAACCATAGAGCTGACCAGAAAAAACCGAGGCATGGCCATGACCATCGCCCTGAGCTATAGCGGAAAATGGGACATCACCCAGGCTTGTCGGCACATCGCCCTTCAGGTAAAACAGGGTTTGCTCGATCCCGAAACCATAGATGAAAATCTATTTGCTTCGTATCTTTCAACCGCATCAATGCCTGATCCTGATCTGCTGATACGAACCAGCGGCGAGTACCGCATCAGCAATTTTATGCT
This sequence comes from Chlorobaculum tepidum TLS, assembly GCF_000006985.1. Classification (NCBI taxonomy): domain Bacteria; kingdom Pseudomonadati; phylum Chlorobiota; class Chlorobiia; order Chlorobiales; family Chlorobiaceae; genus Chlorobaculum; species Chlorobaculum tepidum. The sequence continues at coordinate 279,710 of NC_002932.3, read as the reverse complement.
CTGGCAAAACGCCTATTCCGAAATCATTTTCAGTAACACCCTTTGGCCCGATTTCCGGCGCAACGAATTGTATGAAGCCATCCGGGAGTTTCAAAAACGCGAACGGCGGTTTGGCAAAACCAGCGAGCAACTGAAGACCAATGAAGTAGAATAACACCGAACTGAACCACAGAACCAATCAGCCCTTTCATGAAAACGACACCATTTCCACCAGACAAGTTATCAGCACTCCTGATTGTTCTGGCTCTGCTCAACATCCCCTCATCTTCGGTTTTCGCCAAGGCAAAGCCTTCGACTCCGGCAAACGGATCCGTTACGGCGCGTCCGGCACCAGCCCCCATACAGGAAACCCGGACGTTCACCGTTCGCGAAATTACTTTCAGCGGACTTCAGACCATCAAGGAGTCTGAATTGCTCAAAAGCCTGCCTATCAAAATCAATGACCGGATTACTGTCCCGGGTCAGGAGATTCCCGGCGTGTTGCAATACCTTTGGAATCTGCAATATTTCAGCAATATCCAGATCGAACAAACCGATCTTGGCAGCGGCAACATCAAGCTGACCTTTGTCGTCACCGAGCTCCCTGTCCTCCAAAGCGTCGAGTTCCAGGGCAATCACAAATTCAAAACAAAGGAGTTGCTGAACACCGCCAATCTGAACCCCGGACGCCGGATAAGCAACCAGGAGCTGTTGAACGCCGAGAACAGAATTGAAAAGCAGTATGCAGCGAAAGGCTATCTGACAGCCGGCGTGGAGTACCGCCTTCAGAATATCGGCGAGAACAAAGTCAAAGCGATCTTTACCATTCACGAAGGCAGCAAGGTTGTCATCGAAAAAATCCGCTTCCACGGCAATACAGCTTTCAAAGAGAGCAAACTCCGGGGAGTTCTCAAAGAGACCTCGCAGAACTCCTGGTGGCGCAAGATTTTCGGCCAGCCGAAGCTCGACAAGGACAAGTTCGAGGAGGACAAGAACCTGCTGGTTGAATTCTATCGCGACAATGGCTATCGCGACGCGCGCATCGTCAAGGACACGATCACCTACACCGACGACAAAAAGGGGCTGATCCTCGATATTTACGTCGATGAGGGGCCGAAATACCACATCCGGAACATCACCTGGATCGGTAACACCAAGGATTTCGCCACGACCCAGATACTTGACACAACGTTCGGCATCAAAAAGGGCGACTTGTATAACGCCAAAAAGATCAACGAACGCCTGAATTTTTCGCAGGATCACTCCGACGTCAGTTCTCTCTACCTCGACCGGGGCTACCTGTCGTTCAGGGCGCAGCTCGAAGAGCAGGTGGTACAGCCAAATCAGGTCGATCTGGTCATCACCCTGACCGAAGGCGACCCTTACACGCTGAACATCATCAACATCAAGGGAAATACCAAAACAAAGGATCACGTCATCCGGCGGGAACTCTATACCATTCCGGGCGATACCTTCAGCCGGAAGAACGTCGTCAGAAGCATCAGGGAGCTCTCGATGCTCAACTATTTCGACCCTGAAACCCTGACACCGGACATCCAGCCGAACGCAAAAAACGACACGGTCGATCTGACCTACAACGTCACTGAACGGCAGACCGACACCTTCAACGCTGCCATCGGCTACAGCGCTTCGAGCGGCGGCACCGGCTCGCTCGGCCTGACCTTCCACAACTTCTCGTTCGGCGACCTGTTCAATCCTTCGGCATACCACCCCCTGCCTCACGGCGACGGCCAGACACTTGCTTTGCAATGGCAGTTCGGATCGAACCACTATCGCACCCTTTCGCTGTCGGCAAGCGATCCTTGGGCGTTCGGCACCCATACCTCTCTGGGCTTCACCGCCTTCAAGACCAAGCAGACCTACGACCTGACCAGCAGCAACCTCTCCACAAAGACGATCAACCAGTACGGCGCTGACATCACCATCGGAAGAAGACTCACCTGGCCAGACGACTATTTCGCTATCAGCTGGCGCCTGGGTTACCTGCATACCAAGGGCGGCTTCGTCAGCTTCCTCAACGAGACGAATGCGCCTGAAGAGGCCGAGGAGTTCTCGATCACCCAGACAATCAGCAGAAACAGTATCGACAACCCGATCTATCCGCGACATGGAAGCAAAAACGTCTTTACCGCTCAGCTGGCTGGAGGCGTGTTACCCGGAACAATCAACTTCTACAAACTGATCGGAAAAACAAGCTGGTTTTTCCCGGTTTCGCACAACCTGGTCGTGAACGTCGCGGCGCAGCAGGGATACCTCAACACCTTCAGCAAGGACGACTATATCCCTTACACCGACTACTTCTACATGGGTGGCAGCGGCATGTCATCCCTGCCGACCATTCCGCTCAGGGGTTATCCCGACCACAGCCTCGGTCAGCAGTTCGAGGGTGAAACCGATCTGTACGGCGGACGAGTCTATTCAAAGTTTACCACCGAAGTTCGATATCCGCTCACGCTGAGTTCATCGGCAAGCATCTATGCCCTGGCGTTTGCCGAAGCGGGCAACCTCTGGGCCAGCGCCTCCGACTTCAATTTGACCGATCTGAAAAAATCAGCCGGTATCGGTCTGCGGCTCTATCTGCCAATCATCGGCCAGATCGGCATCGACTACGGTTACGGCTTTGACTCCGTCCCGTCTGAACCGGGCAAAAAGCCGCAGGGCTGGAACTTTACCTTCTCGTTCGGTCAGCCCAACGACTGACCGCTCTTTTCTGGAAACTAAAAAAGCCATGACTAAAAAGTTTTTAGTCATGGCTTTTTTATGGCTCCGAAAGGATTTGGCGGGCACACTAATGGAGGCTATGCCTCACCTTTACCGCCCTTCCTGAGACGCAAAAGCTCGTCTCTTATTCGCGCCGCCTCCTCGTAATCTTCACGGTTGATCGCCTCTTCGAGCTTCCGGTTCAGCTCCTCGGCAACGGATTCGCCCTGGGCCGGTTCCGGCGCTGCCCCCTGATGCTCGACAACCTCTTCGGCGGCAGGCTGCTCTTCATCCTCTTTGGGCCGCTCTTCGACAATGCCCGCCTCGTTCATGATCTCTTCCGAAACGAAAATCGGAGCACTGAAACGAACCGCTATAGCAATGGCATCGCTCGGCCTCGCATCAATTTCATGCACCACTCCCCCCATCTCACAGATAACTTTCGCATAAAAGGTTTCGTTGTGCAGTTCATCAATGAGCACTTCATTGACATGAAGATCAAAAGCATCGGCAACTTGCTTGAACAGGTCATGAGTGAACGGGCGAGGCGGCTTTATGTTTTCGAGCTTGAGCGCAATAGCCTGGGCCTCGAACCCACCAATAATGATCGGCAATTTGCGTTTGCCTTCTACTTCATAAAGAATCAAGGCGTAGGCGCCGTTGGTATGCGGACTCGTTGACAATCCGAGAATATCAACCTGAAGTTTGTGCATAATGTCAGGAACAGTTATCGTTTCAACGGAAGCGGTGTTATGCCGTGAGTCTGTAACGAAAAAGTACCGTTAAACATTTCTCAATCAAAGAGGAGCGCTTCTGTTTATTTGTCGGCGTGAACCTTAAGGGCCGACTCTGCAGAGCAAGCACCCTCAAGGGAACGACCCGCCGGAACAGGAAGCCGCATGCTTGAAGATGAGCTTCTTCACGACAACAAAAAAGCCGCGTATTGCGGCTTTTTTGTTTATGTGCCCGAGAGGAGATTCGAACTCCTACACCTAACGGCGCCACCCCCTCAAGATGGTGTGTCTACCAATTCCACCACTCGGGCATTTTGCATGTATTTCAGGGAACAAACTTGTACCCAGTGAGAATAGAAGGACTCGAACCTTCGACCCACTGCTTAAAAGGCAGTTGCTCTACCGACTGAGCTATATTCTCAACCAAGCTTCACGGCTTTTTACAAGCCTACTTGTTCTGGTACCGCAAACGCTTCTTGTGCCTGTTCTTACGGCGCATCTTTTTGCGTTTGTGTACTGCCATTTTATGGCGTTTTCTTTTTTTTCCGCAGGGCATGAATAGTAAATTCTTTCCTTTGTTTTAGAAGGCAAGTAATATAGGGCCTCAAGAGAATTCTTCCAAATTAAAAATACCGGAGGACACTTTTACTCCGGAAACAGCGGCAAGTTGAATCCGATGGGCCAATTCGACGGATTCGCAGAATCAGCCCGATCAATCAGGTCAGGCATTCATGTACTTGAAGAACTCCTTGTTATCCTTGGTTTCAACGATTTTCTCACGCATGAACTCCATACATTCGATGGGGTTCTTGTCGCCGAGGTATTTCCGAAGCAGCCAGGTACGCGACAGCTCTTCCTGGGTAAACAGCAGCTCCTCTTTTCGGGTTCCCGAGCGGAGAATATCGATGGCCGGAAAGATTCTGCGCTCCGAAAGACGCCGGTCGAGCACAAGTTCCATGTTACCAGTACCTTTGAACTCTTCGAAGATAACATCATCCATGCGCGAACCGGTATCGACCAGCGCCGTGGCGATAATGGTTAGACTGCCCCCCTCCTCGATATTTCGCGCCGCGCCGAAAAAGCGCTTCGGCTTGGTGAGCGCGTTGGCGTCGATACCACCGGAGAGAATCTTGCCGGAATGCGGAATGATGGTGTTGTGCGCGCGGGCGAGTCTGGTGATAGAGTCGAGCAGAATCACCACGTCGTGACCAACCTCAACCAGCCTCTTGGCCTTTTCAAGCACCATGTCGGCCACCTGCACGTGCCGCTCCGGATCCTCATCGAAGGTCGAGCTGACCACCTCCGCTTCCACGCTGCGAGCCATGTCGGTCACCTCCTCAGGGCGCTCGTCGATAAGCAGTACGATGAGATAAACCTCCGGATGGTTTTTGATGATGGCGTTGGCGATCATCTGCAACAGAATGGTCTTACCGGTCTTCGGCTGGGCGACGATCAGGCCGCGCTGGCCTTTGCCGATGGGCGTGAAAATATCCATGATGCGCCCGGAGTACTCGTTCTGACGGGTTTCGAGCTTGAGACGCGAATGGGGAAAGAGCGGCGTCAGGTTCTCAAAGAAAGGACGCTCGCGGGTCACTTCGGGATCCTTTCCGTTGATGGTGTTGATCTTCAGCAGCGCAAAGAAGCGCTCTCCCTCTTTCGGCGCCCTGACCTGACCGGAGACGGTGTCGCCGGTTCGCATGTTGAAACGCTTGATCTGTGAAGGAGAAACGTAGATGTCGTCGGGGGAAGAGAGGTAGTTGTAGTTTGAGGATCGCAGGAAACCGTAGCCTTCGGGTATGACCTGCAACACTCCGGTATTGACCATTACCTGTCCACTCTCGGAATCAGGATTTTTCAGGGACTGCGCCTCGATAATCTTGTAGATTAACTCCTCCTTCCGAAAACCGGCAGTAATCACGCCAAGCTCTTTGGCGATGGCATTGAGTTCATGAACCTTTTTCTTCTGGAGTGCATTGATGTCCAGGCCTTTGGATACCGAATTGTTCGACATTATTGATTGGTCAACGCTTAATGGTTAAGGATGCAGTAAAAGAACTGCCTCATGCGTAATCACTGAGGAGAAACAACGGGATCATCGTCGATGGCCGCCGGATATGGTGAATGACACCTTCGATCCTGCAGAAAGCGACATGAAAATGAGAAAAGAAGCCGTATGAGGTAAGATGGTATGTAATGAAACCGGTATTTACCAGGAGAACCGCCAGCGGAAGGCTCCTGCCTTGGCTGGAGAATCTCAGAGGTCAACACGAATATAAAATATTTTATGTAAAAACAGATGAATCATATCGCGCCGGCCGATGCACCCGGTGAACGAAACCGCTCCATCGCCGCCACCTCTCCGGAAAGATAGAAAGAACCCGTCACCAGAATCATATCTTCGGGTTCGACGCGCTGATCGAGAAATTCCAGCGCCTCGGCAGCCGAGTGGCGCGAGCTGACATACTGCGCCCCGGCTTCCACGCACAACCGCTCGAGCACCTCCGCCTGAAGACTCCGCTCCACCGGCAGATCCACAGCGACAATTTCGTCGGCAATCGGCGCGATATGGTGAACGATACCGGCAGCATCCTTGTCGGCCGCAACGCCAATGATCACGTACAGGAAGCGGAAGCAGTTTCGAAGCTCCAGAATCGACTGCGCGGTTTTCTGCATCCCTTCCGGATTGTGGGAGACATCAAGCATCACCACCGGTTTGTCCGCGATTCGTTCCAGGCGTGCCCGGTAACCCGAAGCGCCAAGCCTTGCCAGCCCATCATCGATATGCTCCCACGAGATCCCCTCGGAACGGGCGGCCATGACGGCAAGGCAAACGTTCGGCGCATGGAATGAGCCGGTGAGCGCAGCCCGAAACTGCCGCGACTCGCCACCATCGAGCGAAATTCGCAGGGCGAGAGCGCCCGGGCAAACCTCCTCCACCAAACACTCCGCCTCCCGCTCAACCTGATGCAGCTCCGCGCCCACCGCTTCGGCGGCCTCGCGGATCGGCGCGAACGCCTCGCCCGCTTCCGGCACGGCGGTGAAAACGCGCGAGCACCGCTTGATGATCGCCGCCTTCTCGGCGGCTATTTCGCGAAGGCTCCCGCCGAGCCACTCGGTGTGATCCATGCCGATGCTCGGAATGATAACAATCTCCGGTTGCACGACATTGGTCGCATCGAGCCGCCCCCCCATGCCGGTTTCGATCACCGCGGCATCGACGCCTTCGTCGGCGAAAAAGGCAAACGCCATCGCCGTGGTCGTTTCGAAAAAGGTCGCGCCCGTTTCGACCGCCGGTTGCAGCTTGGTACAATATTCAGCGACTCGCGCCTGGCCAATCTGCTGGCCGTCGATGCGGATCCGCTCCGTGAAATCGACCAGGTGCGGCGATGTGAACAGGCCGGTTTTGCGGCCCGAGGTGCTGAAAATCGAAGCAACGCACGAAGCTACCGTGCCCTTGCCGTTGGTTCCGGCGACATGCACAATGGTGCCGAGTTTGCGCTCCGGATGACCGAGCACGTCGAGCAGCGCTTCGATACGTTCAAGGCCGGGTTTGATGCCAAAACGATGAAGGGGAAACAGGAAATCGATAGCTTGCTGGTAATCCACAGTGACTCAGAAGTTGTTGTGAATAGCGATAAGCGCGGCCCTGACAACCTCTTCGACCGACAAGCCGGGAGAAGTCTCCAGAATGCCCGAAATGGCTTTCTGAGCCGCTGGCTTCGGAAAACCGAGCGTCATGAGCGCCGCGAGGGCATCTTCGTTCAGTTGAAGAGCTTGAGGCGCACCCGCCGTTTTGCCGCTTGCCGCTGGCTGGATTTTGAGAATCTTGTCCCTCAGTTCGAGAATGATACGGGAGGCGGTTTTTTTGCCCACACCGGTAATGCCGTAAAGGGTTTCCGGACGATTGGCGACAATCGCTTCCTGGATTTCGCCAACGCTCAGACCCGACAGCACAGCCATCGCCAGCTTCGGTCCGACTCCACCGATGGTAAGCAACAAGCGGAAAAGCTGAAGCTCTTCTTCGTCGAGAAAGCCGAAAAGTTGCTGAGCATCCTCGCGAACGTAGTGATGGGTAAAGAGACGAACCTGACTCCCCTCCGGGGGCAGGCGGCGGCTCGTGCCGGACGAGATGTGCAGCAGGTACCCGATGCCGGATACCTCGACAACCGCCTCCTCACGGGAGACTGTTACCAGCTCACCTCTCAAAAATGCGAACATGATGAATGGAATGGACAATACCCGGTTTGCGAACTCTTAGCGCCTTCAAAGCGCCAGCTGCTGGCCGGGTATGACTGAATATGAAACATCGCCCGCTCGCGGCACGCTTGCAGAAGCCCGATGATCAGCTAGCAGTCGGCGTGTAGTTGTTGAGCGCTTTGGTCAGCTGTGCTTTCTTGCGCGACGCCTTGTTGGGGTGGATGTAGCGCTTCACGCCAAGTCTGTCAAGCTTTTGCACGGCAGCCTTGTATGCCGCCTCGACTTCGCTCTTTGCTGCGTTGGCGTCGATCAGCTTCTGCATATTCTTCAAAACGCCCTTGAGTTCCTTTTTACGGGCACGGTTCCTTTCATTTCTGCGCGCTGCCTGTCTGAGTCTTTTTTCGGCTGATTTGTGTAGAGGCATAACCTTGTGCTGTTATAATATGCTTGTTAAGAGTGTGCGGTATCCGCAACAAAAGGCATTTAATATACGAACCCGGCTCGAAAATTAAAAAATATCGAAACAAATTATTGACAGAATCCGCCAGACGGACAAGCAGGCTTCGGTGTTTTTTTCTGTATATTCCCCCCGCAACAAAACAGCATATCACTGTCAACTCTCACGATTATAAGCCAATGAGCTTGATGATCAGCGTCTCCGGCATCCGCGGCGTGGTCGGCAAGAGCCTCACCCCGGAAAACCTTACGGCATTCACCATGGCCTTCGCCACCTGGATCAGGCGGCGGAAACAGGCGCTGAATCCCGGCTCGCTGGCGAAGCCGATAATCGTCATCGGCAGAGACAGCCGTCCGACCGGCGCCGTCATCACCGGTCTGGTCTCCAACGCGCTCTCGCTCTGCGGCTGCGACGTGATCGACGTCGGCATGACCACCACGCCGACAGTCGAGATCGCCACCGCCGGTGAAGGCGCCGACGGCGGCCTGATCGTCACCGCCTCGCACAACCCCGTCGAGTGGAATGCGCTGAAAATGCTTGACGAAAAGGGCGAATTCCTCACTGCGTCCGACGTCGGAGAGCTGCTCGAGATCGCCGAGAAAAAAGCGTTCGACTTCGCCCGCTGGGATGGCATCGGCACCGTGACGGCAAACGGCTCGTGGGACGCCGCACATATCGACAAAATCCTGAAGCTCTCCTGCCTCGACCTCGACCTCGTCAAAAGCATGAACTTCCGGGTGCTGATCGACGCCGTCGAAGGGGCCGGTTCGTACATCGTGCCGGAGCTGTGCCGCAAGCTGGGCATCACCGAAATCAAGACACTCGCCTGCGAAGGCACGGGCATCTTTCCGCGCAACCCCGAGCCGATAGAGCAGAACCTCCGCCAGACGATGGCGATTCTTGCCAGCGAGAGCTGCGAGTTCGGCATCATCGTCGATCCCGACGTTGACCGGCTCGCACTGGTGTGCGAGGACGGGACGCTCTTTGGCGAAGAATATACCCTCATCGCATGCGCCGATTTCTACCTGAAGCACCACAAAGGCCCGGTGGTCAACAACCTGTCGAGCAGCCACGCGCTCTTCGACATCGCCCGCAAGCACGAGGTCGAGTGCTTCAGCGCGAAAGTCGGCGAGGCCAACGTAATCGAGGTGATGAAGGAGAAAGAGGCGGTAATCGGCGGCGAAGGCAACGGCGGCATCATTTTGCCGGAGCTGCACTACGGACGCGACGCGCTCGCCGGCATCGCGCTCTTCATCCAGGCCTTCGCCGGGTGGAAATCCGCAACAGGCGGCACGCTCTCGGAGTTCCGCAAAACCTTCCCCGACTACTTCATGTCGAAAAAGAAGGTCGAACTAACGACGCTCTCGAAAGAGTCGCTCGACAGAATTTTCGACACGGTGGCGGCAAACCATCCCGATGCGGAGTGCAACCGCCTCGACGGCCTTAAGCTCGACTTCGAGAATGGATGGGTGCACCTTCGCCCCTCGAACACCGAGCCGATCGTCAGGATTTACACTGAAGCCTCGACGCAGGCAGAGGCCGACGCCCTTGCCGCGCGCTTCATCGAAGAGATCGAAACCGCCGCTTCGGCAAATCCGGCCAAGAACTGACAGGCATGAGAATGGGCGCAGGAGCGGCATCGGGATTCCGCACGCAGCAGGACGAAACCCTCGGCAATCGGAAAAAGGGTTCCGTTGACCGCTATATTATCAAGCAGCTGCTCGGCTACATCAAGCCCTTCAAGGGGCTGGTGGCGGGCGCGGTGGCGCTGACCGCCTTCGGCGCGATCCTGACGCCGCTGCGCCCCTGGCTGACCCGCATCGCCATCGACGACCACATCGCCAAGGGCGACCACAAGGGCCTTGCCGTCATCAGCCTGTTGATGCTGCTCGTAATCGTGCTCGACGGCGTCAAGCAGTACGCCGCCACCTGGCTGACACAGCTCATCGGCCAGAAAGCGGTCTATGCCATCCGCCTCGACATCTTCCGCCACTTGCAGCGCCTGCCGATCCGCTACTTCGACCGAAACCCGGTGGGGCGCATCATCACCCGCACCACCAACGACGTCGAGGCGCTCAACGAAATGTTGTCAAGCAGCCTCATCACCATCATCGGCGACATGCTGCAACTGCTCTTCATCGTGGCGATGATGTTCCTGACCGACTGGCGGCTGACGCTGGTCGTGCTGAGCATTTTGCCGGTGATGATCTACTCGACCATCTTTTTCAAGAACAAGATGCGCCAGGCGTTTCTCGATGTCCGGACGCATCTGGCCCGCCTGAACGCCTTTTTCCAGGAGCACATCACCGGCATGAAGGTGGTGCAGCTCTTCTCGCGCGAAGAGGCCGAGTTCATGAAGCACTCCGCCATCAACGCCGACCACCGCGACGCCAACATCAAAACGGTCTTCTACTTTTCGATCTACTCCCCGCTGATCGAGTTCCTCAGCTCGGCGGCGGCGGGTCTGGTGGTCTGGTTCAGCGCGACGCGCATCATGCAGACCGATCTGTCGGTGGGCGTGGTAGTGTCATTCGTGCAGTTCATCTGGCTCTTCTTCCGCCCGTTGCAGCACCTCTCCGACCAGTTCAACATTATGCAGACCGCCATCACCAGCTCCGACCGTATCTTCCGGCTGCTCGAAGAGCCGCTCGATGCCGAACCGACGGAGAGCGCTCACTCACTCGATTCTTTTCGGGATCGGATCCGTTTCGACAAGGTGTGGTTCGCCTACGACGAGGAGCACTGGGTGCTGCGCGACATTTCGCTGGAGATCAAGGCGGGCGAAACCGTGGCCATCGTCGGCGCAACCGGCAGCGGCAAGACCACACTCATCAACATTCTTTCGAGATTTTATCCCTACGCAAAGGGTTCAGTGACCATCGACGGCATCGAGCTGAGCGACATTCCCCGCCACGATCTGCGCAAGCTCGTAGGAGTAGTGATGCAGGATGTGGTGCTCTTCACCGGTTCGATCCGTGAGAATCTCTCGTTCGGCGATCCATCGATTTCGGACGAAACGATTCACGAGGCGGCACGCATCGTAGGCGCTGACCGTTTCATCGAAAAGCTGCCGGACGGCTACGACTACCGCATCCGCGAGAACGGCTCCGGCCTCTCGGCGGGCCAGAAGCAGCTTCTCGCCTTCGTGCGGGCGCTGCTCTACAACCCGGACATTCTCGTGCTCGACGAAGCCACCAGCTCGGTCGACACCGAAACCGAGTCGCTCATCGAACAGGCAACCGACCGGCTGATGAAGCACCGAACCTCGATCATCATCGCCCACCGCCTCTCGACGATCCAGCACGCCGACAAAATCGTGGTGCTGCACAAAGGCACCATCCGCGAAACCGGCACCCACCAGGAGCTGCTCGCCCAGCGCGGTTTGTACTACAAGCTGTATTTATTGCAGCACCCGGAGCGCGGCAGAATGGAAGGCGCGGGGGTGAAGAATTCGCCAGGTCAGTCGGATAAGTCCGAGCCGGCCGATCTTCCCTCTACAAATTGCTCTCCCGCAACACCGTCACCGGCTCCAGCCTTGCTGCCCGGAGCGAAGGAATCGCTGCCGCAATCGTGCTGATGATGACCGTCACAACGATGACAAAGAAAAAGTACCAGGGATTCCACGACATGCTAAAGCCGCTTTTGGTGAGTGGCCCCTGCGAGCTTTCGATGTGCAGGCTGGCCAGAAAGCCAATGGAGCCGGTCGCCAAGATGCCGCCGGTCAGCGCGCCGCCGAGGCCGACGAGAAAGCCCTCGAAGACGAACAGCCCCACCATCTGCGCCGACGAGAAGCCGAACGACTTCATGACGGCAATGTCGCGGCTCTTCTCGAACACGGTCGTCACAAGGATGTTGGCCACGCCAAATCCCGACACCACGCCAACGAATCCCACGAGCGACAGGACGATGGAACCGATCCGCTTGAACAGCACCAGCACACTGGCATTCTCCTCCTGCCAGGTCAGGCACCGGTAGCCGGTCATCCGCTCCAGATCCCGAGCCAGTGGCGCATCATTGAGGGGATCAACGACCTTCAGCGCTATGCCGGTAACCTTGTTGGGTGGCATTCCCTCGACAATCTGGCCGAGTTTGAGTGACGAGAGAATCGTGTTATCGGCTGCGTTAATACCGGTAAAAAATATTCCGGTGACCTTGCCCTGCCGACTGCGTCCGTCGGGCGTAATGATGGTGACCTGGTCGTTCAGCTCCACGCCGAGATCTGTGGCTACGGAACTGCCGACCAGCAGCGCATCTGGGGTTTTTCTGAAAAGCACCAGATCGCCGGAGGTAAGGCTGCGCCCGATGTGGCTAATACGATCTTCGCGATCAATATCCACTCCCTTGAGCACCACCGGCTGGGTGCGATTCCCCTTGACTGCAATGATCTGCGACTCGACGAACGGCGACGCGGCGACGACTTTTCCGGAGAACGCCTGAGATGAAACAATATCGAGGATTCTCCCGTAATTGCGCACCTCCTCGGGTTCATCCCTGCCGATATTGTCGGTCACGAAAGCCTTTCTCGAAACAGCCAGCGAATCAAAAAGGTTGGTCGGCATCGGATCGATCTTCTCGCCTTTGATCCGGATATGCGGCGCCGCGTCGATAATGGTTTCAGTGAACGAATCGAGCAGCCCTCTCGTCAGCGAAATGGTGGTGATGAGCACCATCGTACTGACAGAGACAGCAAGCATAGTGGTCAGCGTCTGGCGCTTGCGCCCGAGAATGTGCCTGATGGCTATATCGAACAGGGTTCTGAACATAAGGCGCAAACCGGACAAGCCCGAAAAAAGTTATGGTATATTTGCCATAAGTTATACTTTACAGAGCACCTCTAAAAATTGTTCAACCCGGGAGCCGCTATCCGTCAATGCAAGAAGCCAGCGCAGCCATAACCGCCGAACGCAAGCATAGCCACGTCGATATCTGCCTTAACCGGCCGGTCTGTTTCGACGGGCAGGATACTGGTCTTGATTCCTGGAGATTTGAGCACAACGCCGCGCCCGAAGTCGATTTTGCGCAGATCGACCTTTCGACGGAGTTTCTCGGCCATGCTATCGGTTTGCCGCTGATGATCTCTTCGATGACCGGAGGTTACGGTAATGCACTCGCCCTGAACCGTGCTCTTGGCGAAGCGGCCGAGCGCTTCCGCATCCCGCTCGGCGTGGGCAGCATGCGCCAGGCGCTCGAAGGTTCATCGCATCGCGAAAGCTTCTCGGTCGTGCGTTCGTCGGCTCCCTCGGTGCCGATCTTCGCCAATATCGGCGCGCCCGAAGTAGCCGCCGGACTGAGCCGTGATCAGCTCTCGACATTGATCGATCTGATCGAGGCCAACGGGCTCATCGTGCATCTCAATCCGGCGCAGGAGCTGTTCCAGCCGGAGGGCGGCACCGACTTCAGCGGATTTCTCGACCGGCTGCACGACATCACCGCCACCATCGGCGTGCCGGTCATCGCCAAGGAGGTGGGCTGCGGCATCTCGGCGACCGTCGCCCGGAAACTCGCCGACGCGGGCGTCAGGGCCATCGACGTGGCCGGAGCGGGCGGCATCAGCTGGCAGAAGGTCGAAGAGTGTCGCTACCTCGACCGCTTCGGCCACGAGGAGCGCTTCAGCCCATCGGCGCTCGATGAATTTCTGAACTGGGGCATCCCGACCGCCGAGTGCCTAACCAGTATCCAGACGCTGAAACGGCAAAACCCGGAGTACGACGCACTCAGCGTCATCTCGTCGGGCGGCATCCGCAACGGACTCGACATCGCCAAATCAATCGCACTCGGCGCCAACATCGCGGCCTCCGCGCAGCACCTGCTCAAGGCCCTGCACTCGGGGACGCTTGAAGAGACGATCCGGACATGGGCAAACGATCTTCGGGCGGCCATGTTCCTGACCGGATCGGCCACCATCGAACAGCTTAAACACGCACGAATCTACCGTAAACCCTGACGACAGCAGTCATGTCCTCACCGATTACCCAAGCACAGGTTGAAAGCAAGTACCGGCAATACCATGCAAAGATCAACGAAGCGCTTGCCGCCTGCTTTCCGAAAGAGAAGCCGGCAACCCTTTACGACCCTGCGCGCTACATTCTCGAAGGAAAGGGTAAGCGAATCCGTCCGTTCCTGACTTTGCTTGCCGCCGAAGCGGTCAGCGGCAAGTCCGACAACGCGCTTGGCGTTGCCCTCGGTATCGAGGTGCTGCACAACTTCACCCTGATGCACGACGACATCATGGACCAGGCCGATCTGCGCCATGGCCGTCCCACCGTGCACAAGCAGTGGAATGTCAACGCGGCGATTCTTTCGGGTGACATGATGATCGCCTACGCCTACGAGCTGGCACTCAAGGCGATCAGTTCGCGCCACGCCGAAATAATCCACATCTTCAACGATGCCAACATCACGATCTGCGAAGGGCAGGCGCTCGACATGGAGCTCGAACAGCGCAAGGATGTCACCATCGCCGACTACCTCGACATGATCTCCAAAAAGACGGGGCGACTCATCTCGGCGGCGCTCGAAGCGGGCGGCGTTGCGGGCGACGGCACGCCGGAGCAGATCGCAGCGTTGGTCACCTTCGGCGAAAAGATCGGACGAGCTTTCCAGATTCAGGATGACTATCTCGACATCATGGCCGGAGACGGCAAGTCGGGCAAGGTGCCGGGCGGCGACGTCATCAACGGCAAAAAGACCTGGCTGCTGCTCCGTTCGCTCGAACTGGCCGAAGGCGCTGACCGCGAGCTTTTACAATCGATCTTCGACAACAACGGCACCTCGCCCGACAACGTCCCAGCGGTCAAGGCGATCTTCGAGAAGTGCGGTGTGCTCAACGAGACCAGGGCGAAAATCAACGAGGATACCGAAGCAGCGCTGGCAGCGCTCGACGCCCTTCCGTTCGAGGAGGGACGCGGCTATCTGAGAGGCTTTGCCAACATTCTCATGAAGCGCGATTTCTGAGCTTGTTCCGGGGGGTCGCCCCTCCCCCCGAACGCTCTTCAACTCCCCTGCCCCCAACCATGACCACAACCCCTGAGCCAGGCGCAGCGCTTTTGCTGCTCATCGTTTCGCAGCTTCCCGGCATCGGCCCCTCGAGAGCTCGCGCCCTGCTGAACCGTTTCGGTGCGACCCCCGCACTCCTCGAAGCGGACTATGATGCCCTGCGCCAGATTCCCGGCATTGGAGAGACCACCGCCCGCGAAACCGCCGAGCGGCTCGCAAACCCGGCGTGGCGCGACAAAGCGCGCGAGAAGGGGGAAAATCAGCTCGCACGGGCGGAACGGCTGGAAGCCTCGGTCATCACGATTCTCGACCCGGCTTATCCACCACTCCTGAAAGAGATTTACGATCCGCCACTTCTGCTTTTCGCTCGCGGCAATCCCGAGGCGCTCTGCGTGCCCTCGCTCGCCGTCGTCGGCACCCGCAAGGCCACGGCATACGGCAAGCAGGCCACCGAGTTCATCTGCCGCGAAATGGTAAACAACGGTTACGCCATCCTCAGCGGCCTGGCATACGGCATCGACATGATGGCGCACCGCGCAGCGGTGGAGAGTAATGGCGTGACGATCGCCGTGCTTGGATGCGGCATTGACCGCATCTACACCGACCCCGCCGGGCGACTCTGGCCGAGGATACTCGAACGAGGCGCGATCGTCTCGGAAGAGTGGATCGGCATCAAGCCCGAACCGGGCAATTTTCCGCGAAGAAACCGCCTGATCGCCGGCCTGGCCCAAGGCACGCTGATCGTCGAATCGGACATCAAGGGCGGCTCGATGATCACGGCGTCCTATGCCCTCGAACAGAATCGCGAAGTATTTGCTATACCGGGAAGTATTTTTTCAGGCACCTCACGCGGCACCAACTACCTCATCCAGCAAAACCATGCCAAGCCGGTATTTTCCGCTGAAGACATTCTCGCCGAACTCAACCCAGCGCAACATCCTGCGCTGAAAACACATCCCGAAGCTTCCGAACCGTTCGACCTGAACATCGAGGAGTCGTGCATCGTCGAAGCGCTTCAGTCAGGCGCAATGCATATCGACCTGATCGCTGAAAAAACCGGTCTGAAGATAGACGCCCTTCTGGTGCATCTGTTCGAGCTTGAGCTAAAACGGATCATAGAGCAGGAGCCCGGGCAGATTTTCAGGAAACGTACCCCCTGAAACGCTCAAAAAACCAAACGGTAACGACAACGCAGAGAATGTTTCTCTCATCCTGTTTTTCTCGGCTGCAATAGTATTTTAAAACCGGAAATGTTATTTTTTGGGGTATCGATTCTCGATGACAATAACAAAGAACCGTACACGCTGTATCATGAAAAACCTAAACACACCGATAATGTCAGATTTCAAAGGAATCAAAAAAGCGGTATCAGGATTTCTGTTCATGTCGCTCACGCTCGGTATGAGCTTCTCGGCTCCACAGGCTTTTGCTGCCGATAATGCCCAGAAAATAGGCGTGGTCGATTATGGCAAGATTTTCCAGATGATGCCGGAAACCAAAGCCGCCGACCAGACCCTCCAGGCGATGAAAAACCAGAGCAACGCAGAGCTTGCCAAACAGCAGAGCGCGCTCCAGAGCGCCATCCAAGCTTATCAGAAAGAAAGGAAACCAAACGCAGTGAAAGAGAAAGAGCTTCGCGCTCAAGAGGAGAACCTGCAGAAAAGCGCTTTGGAAAAACAGAGGCTGCTCGCTCAGAAAGAGCAGGCGCTTATCATTCCTATCCGTCAGAAAATCGACGTCGCCGTTGCCACGGTCGCCAAAAAAGACGGGTACAGCATGATTTTCGACAAGAACGCCCGTGTGTACGGCGATGAGCAGTCCGATATCACCTACAAGGTGCTCGACAAGTTGAACATCAAGTAACATTCGCCTGGAAGCCCTTTGAATTTTCGCCGGACAACTTTTTTTTCTCTGGCAATAGTGTTCGGTGCCGCTGGCTGTAGTGCTCCCAAAAAGGAGGCTCGCACGCCGGCGGCTGCTGTTTACGCAAAAGATATGCCTTCCCAGGAAAGCTGGAATGTCACCCTGGTGGTTTCTGACAATGGCAGAACCAAAACGATTGTCAGCGCCCGTCATGCAGCTGAATACCGTCAGGGAGAGAAACAGGAAATCCGGCTCGATGGAGGAATCAACGTACAACTGATCAACCGTGATGGCAGCGTAACCCTGATAACGGCAGGTCGAGGCATCGTGCATGACAATCAGGATATCGAAGCATTCGATAACGTCGTCATCCGTTCAGCGGACAACACGGTCATTCGCACCGAACATATCTCCCGATCAAGCAGCAACCGTATGATACGGTCCGACAAATATGTCACCATTTCAGGCCCCTCCCGTACCATACGAGGCTATGGCTTTGAAAGCGATGACGCCATGAAACGGTACAGGATTTTCCATGCCAGCGGTGAAGCCTTATCAAAATAATTCGACTCTGTTTGCGTCGTTATGAAATTACACATGCTCAAATCCAAGATCCACAACGCCATTGTCACCAGTGGAGACCTGGAATACGAAGGAAGCATCACCATCGACAAGGAGCTGCTTGACATGGCCGATATGATCGCCAATGAAAAGGTGCTGGTTGTCAATAACAACAACGGTGAGCGATTCGAGACTTACATCATCGAGGGAACACGCGGACTGCGCGAAATCCAGCTCAATGGCGCGGCGGCCCGTTGCGCGCTGCCCGGCGACGAGATCATCATCATGACCTTCGCCGAAATGGAACCGGAAGAGGCGCGCAACTGGAAACCGATGATTGTCATCGTTGACCGGATGAACAATCCGAAGCGACGCCACCGGGTAGGTTCCGAAGACGAATATCTTGGCTGAAGCCATCTCAACCCCTCAGCAAGAACTTTATGAGCCTGGCAATCGTCATCATGGCCGCCGGTAAAGGCACGCGAATGAAATCGGCTCTCCCGAAGGTACTGCACGAGGCCAATGGCAAACCGCTCGTGGCGTATGTCATCGAAAAATCGCAGGCGCTCGATCCCGACAAGATCGTGCTCATCATCGGCCATCAGGCCGAGCTGGTTCGGGCTGCAACCGCCGGTTTTCCGTTCGATTATGCCTTGCAGGAGCCTCAACTCGGCACCGGCCACGCCATCATGCAGGCTGAACCGTTCCTGAAAGATTTCAGCGGAGAGATTATCATCCTCTCGGGAGACGCGCCGCTCTTCACCGGGCGCACACTCAGAGAGCTGATCGACTTCCATCGTTCGCGGCAAGCTGTCGCCACGGTACTGACCGCCGAGATGGACGACCCAACAGGATACGGGCGGATCATCAGAAGTGATGCGGGCGAAGAGGTGCTCAGAATCGTCGAGCAGAAAGATGCCACGGAAGAAGAAAAAGCGGTAACTGAAATCAACTCCGGCGTTTACGTCTTCAACGCCAACGAGCTGTTTTCCGCCCTGCACGGCATCACCAACAAAAACGCCCAAGGGGAGTACTATCTCACCGATGTGTTCGGTATCTGCTTTGGAAAAGGCAAAAAAGTGTGCGCCTTCAAGGTAGCCGATGCCAACGAAATCCGCGGCATCAACACCCCCGAACAACTCAGGGAAGCAGAACTGCTCCTGCAAGGCGAAAAGTATTGCTGAAAAAATCGGTGGGATTGGTCATATCCGACTGATCTGGCCAATCCGGGCACAGCCCCACCACCCAATCTCCAGTGTTCCAAGCCATATCGGTAATCCGCTAATAAAGAAACATCGGCTTGCCCATGACGCTTCGCATCTTCGGGCGGTAGTAGCGCGGGTCATACAGTTCACTGATATCGACCTGCTTGGTGTTTGACGACACCTCTGCAAGGGGGAGACAGGTGTAGATGCCTTTCTGGAGCGCCACCATGACACCGAAGGTGCCTTCTGCAATCAGTTCCACGGCAAGCTGCGCAAAATTGAAGCCGACCATCAGATCCAGAGCATCGGGAATACCTGAACGCATCAGATAGCCCAGCTGCTGGCAGATGACATCCTGGCCGGTCAGCATGGAGATGGTTTCACGGGTCAATTGGCCAATTCCGGCAGGCTCATGGCCATCCTCGTCGTACCGCCGTCCGCAATATTCGATCATCTTGCTGCCAATCATCCGCGCACCTTCACTGATAGCAATCATGGCATATTGGCTCGGATTGGCTGCTTTGTCCTGAATAACGTAATCGGCGAGAGTTTCGGGGTCGAAAGGCACTTCCGGAATGAGGGCGCGGTCAACACCGGCCAGGTAGGCACTGACGAGGCAGGTTTCCCCGGTGCTACGACCGAACAGCTCGACAATAGTGATTCGCTCGTGCGAGCCGGAACTGGTACGCAGCTGATGAATGTACTGGACACTGCGGGTAACGGCCGTGCCAAACCCGATGCAGTAGTCCGAGCCATAAACATCGTTGTCCATCGTCTTTGGCACGCCAATCACCTTGACAGCAGCTTTGGCCAGGTGATCGGCATAGCCGATCGTGTCGTCACCGCCGATGACAATGATGACATCCAGGCCAAGCGCATCAATACTCCGCAACACATGATCGGTCAGATCAAAGTTTCCGGAGTGATGCAAGCCCGTGCGCAACAGGTGTGGCGAGTTGCGAAGAAATGGTGGAATTTCTTTCTTTTTGAGGTTGCCGGGATTGATGCGGCTGGTGTGAAGCAGGGTGCCGCCAGTACGATCGATTCTGCGGACAAGCTCGGAGTCAAGATCGACGATATGCTCCGTGCGGGATGCCGGATCATCGGGATCAAACGCCAGAAGACCGTTCCAGCCCCTGCGGATACCGGTCACCCGATACCCTTTCTCCGTGCTGATCGTCACGATGGTCTTGATGCACGCGTTGATGCCGGGAGCGTCGCCGCCGCCGGTCAAAACACCGATATGCATGGCAATTATCCCGTCAAAGAGTTGGGGTGCAAAGAAACGGCAAGAACCGGCTTACTTTCGTGAGCGTCTCGTTTTTTTGAGATCGCGGCCAGCGGCAAGCTCCCGGCGGGAGTCTGAGGCAATATCGCTGGCCGTACGGGTATCAATGTTTTCCGCCAGGGGCTGAAGGCCGGTGGCATTCATCGAATAAAATTCGATCAGGTTGCCATCCGGATCCATCACGAAAAAGGCGCGTCCTTCGCGGCGATGCGCGGGCCGGGTCACCAGGTGCACGCCGCGGTCATCGAGATAGACGGCGGCCTCATCGACCTCGGCGTCAGAGGCCAGCCTGAATCCGAAGTGATCCACGCGGATGTCGCGCGCATCGGCGGTCCCCGGCGTTTCCGCCTTGACCAGCACAAGCATGTCGGAATTGATCCGGAGGTAGGAGATGTTCGCCCCGGCGCGGTAATCGACCCGGAAGCCGAGAATTCCGGCATAGAACTCTTCGGACAACCGTACGTCGTTGACCCGGAGCGTGATCTGGTTAATCCCTGTCAGATTCATCTTCATCCTCGTTCTGCGCTACTTTCGTTTCGGGACTCTTTTCGAGCACATAATCGTACTGGTGATCGAGATACTGCGCCAGCGCCTGCTGTGTAGGCTTTTCGCGGCACTCGAACGCCACGCTGATGGCAATCTGCTCAGGAAACACCTTCTCCGATTCGGACTCCGACGCGGGGTTCCGGATCATCTCCTTGTAGGGCAGCAGGCGCTCTTCGAGTTCAGCCCGCTCCTCCTCCTGAATCTCCCTCGCTTTCTTTGAAATGGCTACAACGGTTTCGTAGAGATTTTCATGCGTACTTCTCAGCTTGTTCAAATCGACAGGTTTGACCGACATGGCAATAGTGCGTTATGGTTGTGGAAGAAACTCGGCGATCCGCGTCGCAACCGCATCGACGGTGCGCCCGAGATCGTCGTTGACCACGACAAAATCGAACTCTCCGGCATGGGAAAGCTCCATCTCCGCTCGTTCGAGACGGCTTTTCAGCGCTTCGGCACTCTCGCTATCGCGCGCCTGCAGGCGGCGGGCAAGCTCCTCCATGCTTGGGGGTTTGAGGAAAACGAGCAGCGCCTGGTCTCCAAAAATTCTCTTGAGGTTCAGCGCACCCTTCACATCGAGATCGAAAAGCAGATTGTGGCCCGCTTTGATCGCATCGATGGTCTTGTCGAGGAGCGTCCCATAGAAGTTACCGAAAAAGAACTCGTGTTCGATGAAGCCATTTTCAGCGATCTTTTTCTCAAACTCTTCGCGGGAGAGAAAGTGGTAATCGACGCCATCGCGCTCGCCAGCTCTCATCTGGCGCGTGGTAGCCGAAACAGAAAATTCGAGAGAGCCGAGACGCTCCATCACGAGTTTTGCAACCGTCGATTTCCCGGTGCCGGAAGGCGCGGAAAAGACGATCAGCCTGCCCTGGTCCAAAACCTGTTCTGCGCTCATAGACTCATTCGATGTTTTGCAACTGCTCCCTGACCTTTTCGAGCTCCTCCTTGATATGCACCACTTTCTGCGAAATATCGGCATTCTGCGACTTGGACGCGATAGTGTTGGCCTCGCGGAGCTGCTCCTGCAGGAGGAAATTGAGCTTGCGGCCCGAGCCGCTCGAACTGTTGTTCAGCTCTTCGATGAAAAACTTGTTATGGCTGCTGAAGCGGATGCACTCCTCGGTGATGTCGAGCCGCTCGGCGGCCATGACGATCTCCATTTCAAGGCGATCCTTGCTGTACTCGACATCGCACCCAGCAATGGCGCTGATTTTCGAGGCCAGCCGCTTGCGGATCGTTTCGAGATTACCAGCGGCAATCTCCTTGATCTCTTTGAGCGTGCGCTCGATTTCGTCGATCCTCGACAGGAAGTCAATCGCAAGCTCTTCACCCTCTTTCCGGCGCATCTCCTTGAGATTGCCGATAGCCTCAATAAGTGCCGACTGAGCGATAGGCCAGATCTCGTCCGGGTGTTCCAGAATGGTGTGGTCAGGCTCGAAAATCTCGGAAAAACGAAGCACATGATCGAGGGTTACCGGAGCTTCGATTTCCGCCTCCCGGCGGACGGTTTCAAGAAGAGCCTTGTAGCCCCTCACTTTCGAAGGGTTTACAGTCACCGGCAACGCTTCGGCCTCTTCGAGCTGAAGCTGGACAAACGCCGATATTTTGCCCCGCTGGAAACTGGCACGGATCAGCTCCCTAACCTCCAGCTCCCACGACAGCAACTGCCTGGGCAGCTTGACGCCGATTTCGGCAAAACGATTATTGACCGAACGCAGTTCGACAAGCACCTTCATGCCTTTTTCCGAACGCTCGGCGCTGCCGTATCCGGTCATGCTTTCCAACATACACGTCCCCTCTTACATTCTTGAAGATACCTGCGGAGCAGAGGCCCCGCAGGTTCCAGCGTACAATACAGCCCATTATTTACGCAGATCGAGATCGGCAAGCACCTTGCGGTAACGCTCGATATCGACTTTCTTCAGGTAGTTCAGCACACGCTTGCGCTTGCCGACCAGCATCAGCAGGCCACGGCGTGAGTGTTTGTCTTTGGGATGCTGCTGAAGGTGACCGGTCAGATCGGTGATCCTGCGGGTGAACAGGGCAACCTGCACTTCCGCTTTTCCGGTATCCGTCGCAGAATCACCAAACTTCGTAATAATCTCGGTTTTGTGTTCTTTTGTCAGACCCATGATGTTTGCTCTATGATATGTTAGTAAATAACGAAATAAAAAATAGCCTTTAATATAACATTATTTCTTGCAGAATCCCGCCTCTTTTTTATCGAGTTCGAGCTGCGTCCGGAGTTCGTCGATTGATGCGAAACGCCGTTCTTCCCTGATAAAATCGAGCATCCTCACAATCAGAAACCGTCCATACAGATCTCCTGAAAACCCGATGATGTGAGCCTCAACCCTCACCTCGCCATCTTCCGATACAGTCGGACGACGACCAATGTTCATCATGGCAGAGTACTCCCTGCCGTCAATCTCGATACTGGCTGCGTAGACTCCATGGGCCGGAACCATTTTGCAACGGTCGGGAAGGGCGAGATTAACCGTCGGGAACCCGATGGTGCGACCAAGTTTGTCGCCTTCGACCACCGTGCCGCTAATCGCGTACGGTGCCCCGAGACATTCGTTGGCATCCCGTATCCTTGCCGCTTCAAGCAATCCTCTGATCCGAGTGCTCGATACCGGCGAACCGGCAACGATCACTTCGCCGACCACATCGACGCCGAAGCCGCACTCCGCGCCGAGCATGTGCAGCGTCTCTTCGCTTCCACTCCGCCGTTTGCCGAAGCCGTGGTCATAGCCGACGGTGACATGGCGCGCGCCGAGCATCTTCACCAGCACTTCGCGGATAAACGCTTCGGAGCTTTTCGAGGCGAACTGCCGGTCAAAGCGCACCACGAAGAGTAGGTCAATCGGCATCGAGCTAAACTGACTGATCTTCTCGTCGAAGGTTGTCAGCAAGCGCACCGGACAGCCATCGCCACCTTCGAGCACGATTCTCGGATGGGGCTCGAAGGTCACCACGACGCTTCTGAGACCCAGCTCCCTGGCGTGTCCGATCATGGAACCGACGATCTTCCGGTGACCGACATGCAGTCCGTCGAACGAACCGATGGTCACCGCCGATGGCTCCGGTGAAAGCTGAACCGGCAAACCGTTTACGGAATCAAGGACCGTATCGCCCTGCAAAACTACGACGCGCATACTCCTTGCGGTTTTACTCTTCGATGACCGAAGCGGCACGGGTTATTTCGTCAACAACAGCATCGACGCTCATCGCATCCGAAAGCTGGTACTGACCAATCGCAACCCGTTTCAATGATTTGAGATAACCGCCAACACCAAGCAGTTCCCCAAGTTCATGGGCAATCACCCGGATATAGGCACCCTTGGAGACCCTGATGTAAAAATGGACATACGGCAACTCAATACCGGTAATCTCGAACTGGTGAATCTCGATCTGGCGAGCCTTGCGCTCCTTGACTTCGTGACCCTGCCGCGCCAGTTCGTAGAGGCGCTTGCCGTTGTGCCAGACTGCCGAGTGCATTGGAGGCTGCTGCATCCGCTCGCCGATCATCGACGTGGCGGCTTCGCGGATCGCCCTCTCGTCGAGGCTAGGCACGTCGCGAAGATCATACTCCTCGCTCTCCGTATCGTGACTCACCGTTTTGGCTCCGAGCCTGATCGTGCCTTCGTAGGCTTTGTCGAGCAGTTCAAGCGACGAGATGGTCTTGGTCTTGCGCCCCGTGGCAAGGATCAGCAAACCGGTGGCTTTTGGATCGAGCGTGCCGCAGTGCCCAACCTTCCGCTTTGCGCCATTGCGCTTGTACGCGCCGCGAATCTTGGCCACCACATCGAACGATGTCCAGTCGAGCGGCTTGTCCACCAGCAGATAGTCGCCCTCTTCGCTCAGAACGGATATGCGGCCTTGATCGATCATCGTGATCCCGATTCCAAACAATGCGGAGTTAATGCTGCTCTTCATCCCGGGCAGGCTTGACCGATTTGAGCAGTTGCTCGATCCGGTTGGCCTGCTCGAACAGACGATCTTCGTAAAACTCCAGCTCAGGAATCCGCCTGAACTGGTGGCGAATTTTCGCAGAGAGCGTCTTGCGGATCATCTTGTTTTCGGCATCCAGATACTCCATCACCTCTGCTCGTTGCGCCTCGGATCCGATCACCGACACATAAACCCTGGCGATACCAAGATCGGCGGTCATTCTCACCTCGGTCACGGTCACCAGCGGGCCGCTTCTTGGCAGCTCTTTTTCGAAAATAGCACTCAACTCCCGCTGCAACAGCGAGGAGACTTTATCGGTACGTATTGACATGAGGGCTCTCCTTTCAGCTCAGAGCTTGCGTTTTTTCTCGACGATCTTGTAGGCCTCGATCACGTCGCCCACCTTGATATCGTCATACCCTTTGAGACTGACGCCGCACTCGTAGCCGGCATCGACCTCCTTGACGTCATCCTTGAAGCGCTTGAGCGAGTCGAGCTGGCCTTCAAAAATCTGCACACCATCGCGCAGCAGGCGGACTTTTGCGTCGCGCGAGACTTTGCCTTCCAGCACGTAAGCGCCGCCGACATTGCCCACCTTCGGCACCCTGAAGACCTGGCGGATCTCAAGCGAACCGAGGCTCTCCTCGTGCAGTTCAGGCGACAACATACCTTCGAGCGCCTTCTCCACATCTTCGAGCACGTGGTAGATAACGCTGTAAAAGCGCACGTCGAGGTCTTCTTTCTCGGCAAGCCGCTTGGCGTTGACATTCGGGCGCACCCTGAAACCGATGATGATCGCGTCCGAAGCGGCGGCCAGCAGCACGTCGGTTTCGGTGATCTGACCGACCCCCTGGTGGATGATCTGCACCTTGACCTCTTCGTTGTGAATCTTCATCAGACCGTCAGCCAGCGCCTGGATCGAGCCGTCGGTATCGGCCTTGATGATGACGCTGAGTTCCTTCTTGAGCCCCTCCTTAATCTGGCGAGCGATGCTGTCGAGCTTGACGCGGGTGCTGCGGCGGAACTCGTGCTCACGCTTGATAATCTGGCGTTTCTGGGCCAGGTCGCGGGCATCGCGGTCGGAGGCCATCACGGTCAGCACATCGCCGGACTGCGGCATATCCTCGAAGCCGAGCACGCGCACCGGCGTCGAGGGACCGGCCTCGTGAATGCGCTTGCCGCGCTCGTCCATGAGCGCCCTGACCTTGCCCATCGAGTTCCCAGCCACGAACGGATCGCCAACCTTCAGGAAGCCGCGCTGCACCAGCACGGTTGAAACCACGCCCTTGCCTTTGTCAAGCTCGGATTCAACGATGACGCCGCTGGCGAGAATGTCTCTGGAATAGTTACCCTTCAATTCGCGGATTTCCGCTTCGGCGAGCACTTTCTCCAGCAGCTCGCTGATGCCGATACCCTTCTTGGCTGAAATCTCCTGACACTGGCTTTCGCCGCCCCAGTCCTCGACCAGCACGCCCGCCTCGGAAAGCTGCGCCTTGATCTTCTCGACGTTGGCCTCGGGCTTGTCGATCTTGTTGATCGCCACAACGATCGGCACGCCCGCCGCCTTGGCATGATTGATCGCCTCGATGGTCTGCGGCATGACGCTGTCGTCGGCAGCCACCACCAAAATGACGATATCGGTCACCTGGGCGCCGCGAGCACGCATGGCGGTGAAGGCCTCGTGACCCGGCGTATCAAGAAAGGTGATATGGCGTCCGTCATCGAGCGAAACCTCGTAGGCACCGATGTGCTGGGTGATGCCACCCGATTCGCCCGCAACCACGTTGCTTCGGCGGATGTAGTCAAGCAGCGAGGTCTTGCCGTGATCGACGTGACCCATGATGGTCACCACGGGCGGACGGGTCTGCAAATCCTCCGCATTGTCCACCAGCTCTTCGGTCGTCGTTGCTTCGATTTCCGAGATGAACTCGACCTCGAAACCAAATTCAAGACCGATCAACTCGATGGTCTCCTTGTCGAGACGCTGGTTGATGGTCACAAACTTGCCCATCGAGAAGCACTTCTGGATGATCTCCTTGGCGGTCAGGCCCATCAGTTCGGCCAGCTCGTGCGGTGAGGCGTACTCGGTGACCCTGATCAGAGTCTTTTCAGCCTCGCGCATCGCCTCGGCCTCCTCGAACTCGCGTTCGCGCTCCATACGGCGCTGCTTGCGGAACTTCTGGCGAGAGCCAGACAAGCCGCTGTCGTCCATGCCGCTGATGGTGCTCTTGATATTCTTGGAGATGACCTTGTCGTCAATCTCGACCTTCTTTTTCTTCTTGCCCTTCTTTTTCTTGACACCGACGTCCTCTCCGCCATCAGGTTTGGCTGCCTTTTTCTTGGCTGCTTCACCATCTTCGCTGTCGACACTCAGCACATTTTCAAACTCGCCCTTGAGTTCAACGGCACTCTCCCTGAAGCTCTTCTTGCGGGACTTCTTTTTCCGTTCCGCTTCGCTGATGACATCGATCGTGCCGAGAACCGTCAGGCCACCGATCTTCTGCGGCGCCTCGTAAGCCTGCATCGACTCGGGCAGGGTCTGAACCAGCGGCGTCATTACTTCCGGTCCTGCGGTCTCCGCAACAGGCGCCTCAACCACAGGCTCTGCTTCAGCAACAGGCTCGGCGACAACAGGTTCGGTGACAAGTGGCAGGTCGGCAACCGGTTCCGGCTGCGGCGTGGAAACAACCGGAAGAATGGCGGGCGGCTCGGCGGCAACGGGCGTTGTTGCGGTTTCCGGAGGAATCTCGATTTTGACTTCGGGCGCATGCAGCACAGGTGCCGGAAGAGGAGCGATGCTCAGGCTCTCCTTGAGCTGCTGCTCCTTTTCGTACGCTTTCCTCGACTGCTCTTCGAGCCTTGTCAGGCGCTTCTGCTTTTCAGCCCTGATCTTGCGAGCCTCATCAACCCGCTTTTTCTCCTGGCTGAAATTGCCGAAAATCATGTCACGCATGTCCTCGCCCACCATTGAAGAGGTCGAGGCAACCTTGCCCCCTGCCTGCTTGACAAACTGCAGAACTTCCCGCGGGCTGACCTGCAGCTCCTTGGCGATATCACTGATACGGAACCTGCTTTGCTTTTCCTCGATGGCCATTGACTCCTCCTGGATAATTATCCTCTTGCCGGAATTCCTTCACACTCGCCGCCCCGACGCCTGCCCGGAAATCCTGTACTCATTCTCAGTTTGTTTCTTTGTCCCGAATCTCTTCCGGATCGATCCCGTCGCCCTTGAGCGACCGTTCATGGCTGTCATCGAGAAGCGCCTTGAGATCTTCATCGTTGAACTGCTCCCTGACGGTGCGATAGATGGTCTCGGCGATCTTCTTCCAGTAGCGCTTTTCGTCGTCGGTGATCCGGCGCTCTTTTGGCTTGACCGGCTTGCGAGTCTTGTTAAAGACGAACAGCTCTTCGCTCTTCTGCGTGCCGAGCAGAGCCTCCTCGATTTTTTCGACGCCGCCTTTCAGAATCTTCTTGGCCGTATCGAGACCGCCGTCGAGCAGCTGGTAGATCATATCGTCGCCGAACTCTTCGCGGAACTCGATGATGTCGATGTCGTTCGGGTCTTCGAGCGACTTGTCGATCACGTCGCGATAGACGTCGATTTCATAGCCCGTCAGCTTTTCGGCCAGATGGATGTTGTTGCCGTTCTTGCCGATAGCGTATTTGATCTGGTCGGGCTTGAGCATAACGCGCGCCTTGCGGGTCTTCATGTCGGCGTGCACGGTCATCGGGTCGATCTTGGCCGGCTGCAGCGCACGGGCGATGAACACCTGCGGCTCGTCGGTGTAGTAGATGACATCGATGTTCTCGTTGTTCAGCTCCTTGACGATGCTCTGGATGCGCTTGCCGCGGTAACCGACCGTAGCGCCAACCGGATCGATACGCGAGCTGGTCGATTCAACCGCAACCTTGGCTCGTTCGCCCGGCACGCGGGCGATGCCCTTGATGACGATCAAACCATCGAGAATCTCCGGAACCTCGCTTTCAAAGAGCTTGTAAAGGAAGCGGTCATCGACGCGCGAAACGATCACCTTCATACCGCCGTCCGGCTTCTCTCGCTCCTCAACGGTGCCGTCGTCGTTTCGCACCTTGACCTTCTCGCGCTCGATGCGCTTGACGTACAACTTCATACGCGGCGTGCGGCGCGGGTTGTCCTTCTTCATCATTTCCGACTTCGGCAGCACCAGCTCCACACGATGATCCTTGGAGGTATTGTAGGTAAAAATCACCTCGTTCGGTCTGACCTGGTAAACCTCACCGGCCACCACCTCGCCGACCTTTTCGAGGCATTCCTCGTACACGGCCAGGCGCTCCAGATCGCGAACCTTTTTCTGCACCGACTGCTTGATGATCTGTATCGACTTGCGGGTCAGATAATCATCGAGCTTGATCGGCCCTTCCTCGTAATAATCACCCAGCTCAAGCGAATCGTCGATCTGGCGAACTTCGTCGAGACCGATTTCGATAGTGGGAAGATCGACCTCTTTGACGATTTTTTTCAGAATATAGACCTCGAAATCGCCGCGTTCGGGATTGATGAAGATATTGGACTCCACCTCGGGATCGTAATCTTTCCTGAGCTGTTTCTGGATGATCTCCTTGAGCAGGTCGGCAATATCCATCTTGACAGCAGCGCTTTCGGAACGCTTGTCCAGAAAAATCTTCGACTGCTCGATTTCTCCGAAAGCGCTGGCAATCTGCGCCTTCTGATCATGAGTTTCACCCTTTAGCTGCTTTCTTGGCATCGCTGTGTGATCTTTATTGATATAAAATAGTCTGCGATTCGTTCTTGCACTTCACGGAACTATAACTTATTACAACTCGGTCTGCACCACCGCCCTGACGACATCGGCAAGGCGAATCGTCACCGGCGGCTCTCCGGCGGTTCTCTTTTTTCGCCCCTCTTTGACGGCTTCGATGGTGATCGATGGCTGCTCGGCTTCGGGCCCGACGGCGGCTTCGAGCAACTTGCCCGTAATCTCCTTCGGCTGCTCCTCTTCGTCGAGGTAGTTCACCCGGATCAAACGGCCCAGATGCCGCAAGTACTGACGCTGCACCTGGATCGGCTCGCCAATACCGGGAGATGAAACCATGAGATCGAACTCTCCGCTCGAAAGCATGCTATCCTCTTCGCACGCTTCAAGACGCGCCCTGATGGCCCGGCTTAGCTTTGCACACTGATCGATGCTGACCCCTTTGTCGGTATCGACGGTCAGTTCGATTTTCCTGCCGCCCGCGCGAATGGCAGCTTCGACAACGTAAATCTCTTCACCGCTTGTGGCAGAGAGTTCACCGATCGTTTCGCCAATCGCCTTCTTTATCAAATCATCCGTCATCGCATCAATTGCTTCGCTCGAATTTCCGAAAACAAAAAAGTGGGGATCCCCCACTTTCAGAAACTTTGCTTTTAACAGACTAGTGCTCCAATGACTTACAATATATAAAAAAAATCGAACACAAACCAAAAACTATCGCGCAATCTGCGCGTTTTACTCCTTTTGTTTGATCTGGCTGTCGATCACTTCATACTCTGCCTCCTCAACCTGCGCCTGGCGTCCGGCGGAAGAAGAAAACGATGAGAGGCCGCCCCCCATACGATCATCGCTCCTGACAAAAAAAGTCAAACCAATCAGACGCCGCAAAAAACGCACAACCAGCCACAGGGCGATCAAGAGAAGAATGAATTTCAGCATATGGTCAACCTCAATACATCGTTCCGTCTGTACGGACTCTTTTTCGAAAAAAAATGCATGATACCATCGATAATCACCAACCCGAACCGGTAGTTCAGATGCTGCTGGGTACAGGCAGTTATTGCCCTTTGAGCAGAGCAATCAGGCGCTCCTTGTCGATCCGGTGCTTGAAGGCGAGTTTGCCATCGACGAAGATGACCGGAATGCTCAACCCGTAACGCTCGATGAGATCCGCGTTGCCGGAGATGTCCCGCTTCTCGATATCGAACGGAATCCGCTTACGCACTGCTTCGAGCACTTTGAGCGCATCGTCGCAGAGGCAGCACTCCGGCTTGCCGTAGATGGTCACTTGCGGCCTCATGGCCTGAGCGACTCCCGCGCCGCCGGTTCGCGCAACACCTCGATGATGGCGTCAAGATCGAGCGAGGTCTGCTCGGAAGTGACGAGATTCTTGAGCGCATAGATGCCCGACTCGAATTCCGACTGGCCAACGAAGAGCGCGTAGGCCGAACCCATTCGGTTGGCGTCACGCATCTGCGCCTTCATGCTCCGTTCGGCAAGATCGATCTCGGTTTTGATGCCTGCCTTGCGCAAATGGAAAGCGACCTGCATGGCATGCCCGGCAAGCTCCTTTTGCTGTATGATGACAGAAACAAGAGGACCATGCGGATTGAGCGTCGCGAACAGCCCCTGCTTCTCCATGACAATCATGAGCCGCTCCATGCCGACGGCGAAACCCACGGCGGGCAGATCAGCGGAAGCTCCAAGTTCACGCGCCAAGCCGTCGTAGCGCCCGCCGCCGCCAATAGCGTCCTGCGCGCCAAGCTCGGAGCTGGTCACCTCGAAAGCCGTGTGGCAGTAATAATCGAGTCCGCGCACCAGCAGGTGATCGACGTTGTAGGCGATTTGCCTGTCGTCGAGATAGGCGAGCACCTGCTCGAATTCGGCCACAGACTCCGGCTTGAGCGAATGGTAGAGCCTCGGCGCGCCCATGATCATCTCCTGCAAAGCGGGATTTTTCGAATCGAGGATGCGCAACGGATTCTTTTTAAGCCGCTCCTTCGACAACTCGTCGAGGTCGGCCTCGTAAGGCTGGAAGTAGGCCCGGAGCGCCTCGCGATACCGCGCACGGTCGTCGAGGTCGCCAAGCGAGTTGATGCGCAGTCGCAAGCCGTGCAGCCCGAGCGTTTCAAACACCTGCATCATGAGGGTAAGCACTTCGGCCACCGCCGCCGGGTTGGATACACCGAGCAGCTCCGCGCCGAACTGCGTGAACTGGCGCTGACGGCCAGCCTGCGGGCGCTCCTTGCGGAACAGATCGCTAATGTACCAGAGCTTGTGCACTGGCGCTTGCGAGAGCAGGTTCTTCTGCAAGCAGGCGCGCATCACGCCTGCGGTCATCTCGGGACGAAGCGTCAGGGAGCGGCCATTGGGATCGGGAAGAAAGGTGAACATCTCCTTGCCGACGATATCGGTGGTCGCTCCTATGCCGCGCTGAAAGAGCTCGGTGTACTCGAAAACAGGCGTACGGATTTCGCTGAATCCGTACAGCGCGGCTACCGAGTGGACAACCCCCTCGACATAGTGCCATCTCGAAATCTCATCAGGAAAAATATCTCTCGTCCCTTTCACTCCTTGGAACTGTGTCATAGCTGCCTTGCGGTCATCAAATTAAATCTGGGGGAGATCCCTCTCCTCCTGCTTGAAAAGTTCGAGCACATCTGCGGGGGTTGCCGCGTCGATGAGCTTGCGGCGAACATCGTCCCGGCCCGCAAGCCTGGTGATGCGTCCGAGCAGTTTGAGATGCTCGGCAAGCATGGTCTCCGGCGTGGCAAGCAGGAACACGATCTTCACCGGCTGGTTGTCGATCGACTCAAAATCGACCTCATTGGAAAGCGTGGCGAGTGCCAGCACCGGTTCGGTCACCGCCGAGGTCTTGGCGTGCGGCAACCCGATGTTCTTGCCGATGCCCGTGGACATCTCTCGTTCCCGCTTTCGTACATCCTCGGCAAGCTGCTT
Organism: Chlorobaculum tepidum TLS; assembly: GCF_000006985.1. Lineage (NCBI taxonomy): Bacteria > Pseudomonadati > Chlorobiota > Chlorobiia > Chlorobiales > Chlorobiaceae > Chlorobaculum > Chlorobaculum tepidum. The sequence goes on along the minus strand of NC_002932.3, from coordinate 247,497 downwards.
TAAATCCCTGACCTTGTCATGATCAGCCACCATAGCGATCAGCGTATCGATCACCTCGTCCTTTGAACTGGAACCGAGATTCAGGTTGATGTGCTTTTCTGTGAGAAGGGCTTCGATTTTCATGGTCGATGACAGCATTGCAGAGTGTGGACGCAAGATCGGGAAACCGCATTCTCCGGGGAACCATGCCGGATTGTCTGGCCGCGAGCCGCAGAACCGAAAAAAGGCAGAGTAGCCAAAAACGGGGAAAACCCGCGAACAGCAAGACTGCCGCAGGTGCTCCAGACCTGGTTCCGGCAAACCGAAGATCACGATACCGTCAACAGAGGAGTTCCTCTAAAAACAAAACCGGAATATAAGAAAAACATTCTTTTATGTACCGGCATCAACCGGTGAAAGATCACCAGTGATGCACGAGGAAATAGAGCAGCGGGGAGACGAACATCACGGTATCAAAGCGGTCAAGCACACCGCCGTGCCCCGGAATGACACCCGATGAGTCCTTGACTCCCGCATCACGCTTGAACATCGATTCGAGCAGGTCGCCTGCGGGCGCGACCACGCCGATGAGCAGGCCCGCCGGTATCGCCCGCCCGTCGGGGCAGCCGGAGATGTACGCCGAGCAGGCCCACGCCGCCAGCGCGCTTCCGGCAATTCCAGCAAGATAGCCCTCCCAGGTCTTCTTCGGGCTGATGCGCGCAAAGAGCCTCTTTTTGATAAACTTGCCTCCGAATCCGCGTCCGCCGAAATAGGCGAAAATATCCGCCGCCCAGACACACAGCAACATGAGCAGCACCAGCGCCTCGCCGGAACCCTCGCCGGTGGTCTCCGACAAGCGGAGCCTGAGCAACGCACCAAAGCTTAGGTTCACGTAGAGCAGACCGACAAGCGTCGCACCGAGGTTCATGAACTGGGAACCCTGGTTCCGCCATATTTCAAGCACATACAGAAGCATGACCACGGCGAGAATCGCCTCCCAGTAGCCGATGAAGCCGTAATAGAAATCGAGCTGCACAAAGGCAGTCAGCGGCAGCAGAATAACAACCGACGGCGGATGTGCCCGATGCGTGGCCAGGCGCCAGAACTCCCAGGTCGCCATGAGGCTGAGCGCGAGCACCAGCCCCAGAAAATACAAACCACCTTGCATATTGAGCCAGAGTAACAGCGGAATGCCCACAATGGCAACCGCCACTCTCTGCATGAGATTGCTTTGCATCAACACTGAGATTTCCAGCGATGCCCGGGAGGCATCGGGTTATCGGCATCCTGCAATGCCGGCCTCACCGGAAAATACCGGATCAGCAGAAAAAAAAGAGACAACGAAACCACCACAAGACCCCACCACGGCCAGGAAACAAGCAATCCGGAAGACGGATCAGTTGCGCTGCCTGAATCGATGCCGCTTTTTAGCAGAACGAGCGCGGCCAGATTGTTGGTGCCGTGCGCGACGGCGGGAACCAGGAGATTATCAGATTTCCAGTAAATATACCCAATATACCACCCGAGCAAAGTCAGCGGCACGAAATTGAACCACTCCATGTGAAACAGGGCAAACACAATCCCTGTAAAAAGCACCGCCCTTTGCGGGGAAAGGCTCAGGACAAAACTTTTCTGGATGTACCCGCGAAAAAACAGCTCTTCGCAGATCGCCGGAGTCAGGACAAGCACAAGAATCGACAGGACGCTCCCCCCGATCGACGCACCTCCGGCAAGTTTTTTGAGAAAAATGTCAAGCGTGGCCTGCTCCTGCAGAAGCGACTTCCCAAAAGTGCCAAGATAAGGCAGCAGAAGCGTCTGCAACTCGACAATGCTGTACAGCGCGGGTTGCAACAGCAGCATTCCGGCCCCGGCTATCAACGCAGGTCGGCTGCCGCCGTGCTTTCTGATCCCCAGCCACTCAAGCGTTGTATTGCCGAACAATCCGTCGCCGGAAAAGCGCCTTGCAAGCCAGAACACCGGAAGCGCAAGCACCACCATCTGCCCGAATGCCTGAGCTACGAGAAGACGCACCACGAACGAATGGGTTGCCGCTTCGAATCCATTGCCGAAAGGATTACCCCCCGCCACCAGTATGGTCAGAAGCGCGCCAACAATCGGATAGGCGGCCAATACGAAAAGCAAAACCAAAACGGTATCGAAAAAACGGGGCCGCCGGTGCGGCTTCGGATCGTCAGGGAAATTCATGAAGCACGGTTCATCGGTTGAAAAATGATTGTATCATTGCAGGCAGAAAGATACCCTATTTTCGACAGAGCAGACAATGGGCAAAAACAGCGTTCGTTTTCATCCTGAATGAAACGCTTTTTTCCCAAAAAGCTGATTATCTTTAAGTTCACAAACACATTCCCGGCGCAGTCGAACCGCCAGATTGTGGCGTACCTGCTCCCGAAAACAGCCCCACAGATGGGCTTCAAATCATACACACTGCATGAAAATCCTCGTTACCGGCGCTGCCGGATTCATCGGCTTCCATCTTTGCGAACGACTCGCGTCGAGGGGCGACGACGTGGTCGGCATCGACAACATCAACGACTACTACGACCAGCGGGTCAAGTACGGGCGTCTGGCGTACTCGGGCATCGCTGAATCCGCCATCGAATACGGCAAAACCGTGCAGTCGTCGAAATATCCGAACTACCGTTTCGTCAAGCTCAATCTCGAAGACAAGGAGGGCATCGACAACCTCTTCAAGGCGGAGAAGTTCGACGCGCTCTGCAACCTGGCCGCCCAGGCGGGCGTGCGCTACTCGCTCACCAATCCCGCCTCCTACGTCAGCTCGAACATCGTCGGCTTCGTGAACCTCTTGGAAGCGGCCCGCCACAACAGCCTCGGCAACTTCTGCTATGCGTCAAGCTCATCGGTTTACGGCCTGAACGAACGCCAGCCCTTTTCGGTGCACGACAACGTCGATCACCCGGTCAGCCTCTACGCGGCCAGCAAAAAGTCCAACGAGCTGATGGCCCACACCTACAGCCACCTGTTCGGCATTCCAACCACCGGCCTGCGCTTCTTCACGGTCTACGGCCCGTGGGGACGGCCCGACATGGCGCTCTTCCTCTTCACCAAAGCCGCGCTCGAAGGCCGCCCGATCGATGTCTTCAACTATGGCAACATGCAGCGCGACTTCACCTACATCGACGACATCGTCGAGGGCGTCGTGCGCGTGCTCGACCATCCGGCCCAGCCGAACCCCGACTGGAGCGGCGCGGCCCCCGATCCCGGCACCTCGTCCGCCCCGTACCGCGTTTACAACATCGGCAACAACAAGACGGTCAAGCTGATGGATTACATCGAAGCACTCGAAAACGCACTCGGTGTCACCATCGAAAAAAATCTGTTACCGATCCAGCCGGGCGACGTGCCTTCGACCTGGGCCAATGTCAGCGACCTGGTCAAAGACTTTGACTACAAGCCCGAAACCACGGTGCAGGAGGGCGTCAACCGTTTCATCGCCTGGTACCGCGAGTTCTTCAAGGTCTGAGCGTTTACGGGCGACCTGTCGCCGAACAGAAAAAGCCGTGGCTGGAGTTTCCAACTGCTCCGGCCACGGCTTTCGGCGATCAAGTTGCTTCGGCGGGCTTACCCATCCTTGCTGCTTCCACGGCTTGAGTTCGTTTTTTTAACGTCCGACGTACCGTGCCGGGTAGCGTATTCTGCTGCCCAGAGTGCGGCCAAAAAGGCATGAAAGCCTATGTGAAACTTCAGAGGCAACCTGGCGTCACCTCAACTTTTTTCAGCACAAGGCCTGTCTGACGGCCAGAGTACCGCAAATCTCCTCTCCTGAGTGCGGTCTTCTCAAGCTGCAATCCGTTTCCTTATGTTCATGGCCAGGTCAATGGCGGTCAAGACGATCGCCACGATAGTCGACGAGCACAATAGGCCGGATGCGTCTGGCGTTTCAGGACTTTTTAGTCAGCCGCCAGCACTGGCCGAATCGTTTCTGAAAAAGTGGTATTTCCGGGCGGCAAACTCAATGTCGCCCTACCCACTTGGAACAGCGAGGAACCATTGTTCCCCTATACAGCTTGGCTTTGCCAGCAAATAATTACAGCAATATCATTTGTAAATAACGAGAAAGCAAGCGCGCCAGACCAGCCGCGCCAGCTAAAAATCACGACGATTTTTTATATTGGCTGGCAGTTACATTGCTTTTTTATCCGATTTTGCAGCCCGAGCTGAGCCTATACCGAACGCGAACAGCCTCGCCGCCTGTCCGAAGAGCAAATCCCCGGAAGCGCCATAACGAAAATGCCTGAGCGAAACTCTCAATGATCAACCAGTAACAATGGACAAAACAAGGATCGCATTGATCGGCCTGGGTTACGTCGGCCTGCCTCTCGCCGTCGAGTTCGCGAAAAAATTTCCGGTGGCCGGCTTCGACATCAAGCAGGAGCGGATCGAAGAGCTCAACAACGGGTGCGACTCGACGCTCGAAGTCGATGCGGAGGCGCTCGGCGCGGTGCTCACAGCGAGCAACCCGCTGACCGCCGATGGCGACAAGGGCCTCTTCGTCACCTCCTCGATCGCGGAGATCGCCAAAGCGAACATCTACATCGTCACCGTGCCGACACCGACCGACAAGCACAACCGCCCCGTGCTCACCCCGCTCATCCGGGCGAGCGAAACGGTCGGACAGGTGCTCGAAAAGGGGGACATCGTCATCTACGAATCGACCGTCTATCCCGGCGCTACCGAGGAGGATTGCGTGCCGGTGCTCGAACGGGTCTCGGGCCTCACGTTCAACCGGGACTTTTTCGTGGGCTACTCTCCCGAACGGATCAACCCCGGCGACAAGGAGCACACGGTCACGAAAATCAAAAAGGTGACCTCCGGCTCCACGCCCGAAGCCGCCCGCAAAATCGACGAACTGTACGCTTCGGTCATCACGGCGGGCACGCACCTGGCCTCGTCGATCAGAGTCGCCGAAGCGGCCAAGGTGATCGAGAACTCCCAGCGCGACATCAACATCGCCTTCGTCAACGAGCTGGCGATGATCTTCAATCGCATGGGCATCGACACGCTCGACGTGCTCCGGGCCGCCGGGACGAAGTGGAACTTCCTGCCCTTCCGGCCCGGTCTGGTCGGCGGCCACTGCATCGGCGTCGATCCCTACTACCTGGCGCAGAAGGCTCAGGAGTACGGCTACCACCCGGAGATCATTCTGGCGGGCCGCCGCCTGAACGACAACATGGGGCGCTACGTCGCCTCGGAGGTAGTCAAGCTGATGATTTCGCGCGACCTGAAGGTCAAAGGCTCAAAGGTGCTCATGCTCGGCATCACCTTCAAGGAGAACTGCCCCGACATCCGCAACACCCGCGCCGTGGACATTGTGGCCGAACTGCGGGAGTACGGCGCGCAGGTGCACATTCACGACCCCTGGGCTAACCCGGAGGAGGTGCGACATGAATATGGACTCGACTGTATCGACGCGCCGGTCGAAGGCGGTTACGACGCCATCATTCTCGCCGTCGCGCACGCGGCGTTCGCGGAAATGGCCATCGGCAAACTCCGCTCTGGCGATAACGCCGTGATCTACGACGTGAAGGGCGTACTGCCAACCGACGCCATCGACGGCAGACTCTGAGGCATGAAGCTTCTCTTCGTCAACTCCGCGCGGGAGTGGGGCGGCACAGAAAAATGGACGCGGATGGCCGCCCGCAAGCTTTCGGAGCAGCATGAGGTCTCGCTCATCTATCGCAAGGAGGCGGTGGGCAAACACTTCGACCTGCCGAAATTCCGCCTCCCTTGCCTCAGCCACATCGATCTCTACACGCTCTTCCGGATGGTGGCGATCATTCGCCAAAACGGCATCGAGGTCGTCATCCCGACCAAGCGCAAGGACTACCTCCTCGGCGGTCTGGCCGGAAAAATGACCGGCGCGGCGATGATTCTACGCCTCGGCGCGGACCGCAAGCTGAAATGGCCTTGGCAGCGCTTCATGTACCACACCCTCAGCAACGGCATCATCGTCAACGCGAGCAAAATCAAAAAGACCCTGCTCGAAACCGGCTACATCCCCGAAGCGAAGATCCGCGTCATTTACAACGGCCTCGACATCGCCGAACTCGACCGGCGGCGCTCGGAACAGACCGTCGCCAAGCCATTCCCGGTGACAATCACCGGCCTCGGACGGCTCACCTGGAACAAGGGGTACGACTTCCTCATCCGCAGCTTCTCGCGCTTCGTCGAAGCGAGCGGCAACCGTGACGCCGGAATCGTGCTGATCGGCGACGGCGCGCAGAAAAAGGAGTTCGCGAAATTGGCTGACGAGCTGGGACTCGCGGATCGCGTGCTCTTTCCGGGCTTCCAGCAAAATCCTTACTCGTGGCTCGCCGCGAGCGACATTTTTGCCGTCACCTCGACCAACGAGGGCTTGCCCAACGCCCTGCTCGAAGCGATGTACCTCGGCAACGCGCCGATCAGCACGCGGGCGGGCGGCGTTGAAGAGGTGATCGACGACGGCCGGAACGGACTTCTGCTCGACTACGGCGACGAGGAGGCGCTGGCGAGTGCCCTGCAACTGCTCGTCAAATCGCCGGAGCGCCGAGCGGAGTTCGCGCGGCAAGCGACGACGCGGATCGTCGAGCAATTTTCGATGGAGCGGATGGCGAGCGAAATCGCCAGCTTCTGCCGGGAGGTGGCGGCGAAACGATGAGAGAAGCACGTACAGATTTCGATAAATTCCGCAAACCCGCGAACCGGTGAACTTCCTCTTCCTGAACTCCGCGAGTCGCGGATGGGGTGGCAACGAAAAATGGACCAAAATGGCCGCCGAAGCCCTCGCCGATGAACACTTGGTGATGCTCGCGTACCGCGACCCAGCAATCGGCGACCATATCGACGTCCAAAAAGTTCGCCTGCCATTCCGCTGGGAATTCGATCTACCCACCATCTTCAGCCTGGTCAGACTCGTCTGGCGAAAAAAAATCGACATTCTGATCCCTACGAAACGCAAGGATTACGTACTTGCCGGTCTGGTTTGCCGCCTCACCGGAGCAGCAAACATCCTCCGTCTCGGCATCGACCGCCCGCTAAAAAATACGCCTGTTCAGCGACTGATCTACGGTTGGCTGGCCGATGGCATTATCGTCAATGCCGACAAAATTCGGCGAACCCTTGCTCTCTCTCCGTGGATCGACCCGGACAAGGTCAGGGTAATCTACAATGGCATCGACCGGGAAAAACTGGAACCAGACTCCGTGCTGCCCTGTAAAAAACCTTTTTCATTCACGATTGGCGCTGCCGGAGCGCTCATCCCGCGCAAAGGATTCGACTACCTCATTCGCTCTTTCGCCCGCTTTAGCGCTGGCAGCAACGAGATAACCGATGCCGGACTCGTGATCGCGGGAACGGGTCCTGAGCGGGAGTCGCTCGAAAAGCTTGCGGCTGATCTCGGCATCTCTGGCCGGGTGCGCTTTACCGGCCATCTGACCAATCCCTATCCCGTGATGCGCGCCTGCGACCTGTTTGTCTCGGCATCGACATCCGAAGGTCTGGCAAACGTGCTTCTTGAAAGCATGGCGCTCCATTGCGTCCCCGTCAGTACGCTCTCTGGAGGAGCCGATGAGCTGATCGAAGATGGCCGGAATGGCTTTCTTGTCCGCTACGGTGACGAAAAACGGCTTGCGGAGATATTCAGCGAGCTTTACAAAAACCCCGGCAAAATCGCCTCTGTCGCGGCAAATGCACACCAAACGATAATGCAGCGATTCTCGATCGAGCTGATGCGCAAAGACCTGTTCGAATTCTGTTCAGAAATCAATGATCGAAAAAAAGGCACGTGAACATACTCTTCATCAACTCCATTGGCCGCAACAAATTCGGCGGCGGCGAAAAGTGGATGGTCAACGCCGCCAAAGGCTTGACCGATCGCGGCCATAACGTGGTGCTCGCCAGCAAGCGCAACTCCCGGCTGCTCGATTACGCCGCCGGGAGCGGCGTCCGTACGGAGGTGATGGAGATTCGCGGCGACTTCAGCCCCTTGGCGACGCTGAAAATCGCCGCGTGGATGAAACGCCACCAGACCGACATCCTCATCTGCAACCTCAACAAGGATGTGCGCGTGGCGGGCCTCGCCGCGCGGCTCGTCGGGCGGCCCGTGGTGCTGGCGCGACACGGCATGTTGCTGTGCAGCAAGAAATGGAAGCACAAACTCTCGCTCACGCGCCTGACCGACGGCATCGTCACCAACAGCCGCACCATCCGCGAAGCCTACGCCGGGTACGGCTGGTTCAGCGAAAATTTCGTCAAGGTGATCTACAACGGCCTCACTATTCCGGCAGAGGTCACGGCGTTCGACTTCGCCTCGCGCTACCCCGGCAAAAAGATCATCTACAGCGCCGGACGTTTATCGAAACAGAAGGGGTTCGAGTACCTGATCGACGCCGCCGCCATGCTGAAGCGCAAGCGCGACGACCTCCTCTTCGCCATTTCGGGCGAAGGCAAGCTCGAAATCGAGCTGAAAAACAGGGTCGCGGCGCTCGGCCTCAAAGGGTCGTTCGTCTTCCTCGGCTTCACGCCCGACATTTACCCCTTCCTCAAAGGGTGCGACCTCTTCGTGCTGGCGTCGCTTTTCGAAGGGATGCCGAACGTCGTCATGGAGGCGATGGCCATGCAGAAGCCGGTCATCGCCACCGACGTGAACGGCGCGCGCGAGCTGATGGGCGCGAGCCCGGAAAGCCTCGTCTGCGACACCGGTCTCATCATCCCGCCGAAAAATCCGGCAGCCATCGCCGAGGCCATCGAACAAATCATCGACAACCCCGCCCTCCTCGAAGCCTACGGCAAAGCCGGACACCAGCGCGTCGAAACGCACTTCACCGTGCCAATCATGATCGACAATCTCGAAAAACACCTGCAATCGAAGCTCGCTGAAAAAGCCGGGCGGTGCTGACCGGCGCGCCAGTCTGACCACGAGCGATGATGACGGAAAACATGATTACCCGTCATTCCCGACCGTAGGGGCGAACCTGTGTGTTCGCCCTCTTGCGATGGTTATTCAATGGCAATCAGGCAACGAAAGACATGGCGATAAACCAGCGCAAGCGGGGTGGATTGCCGCTTCGCTTCGCAGCATTCCATGAACTGACCGAGGAAGAAGACGGGCACAAAACCCGCTCCTACAATCGAGAATGATTGGTTTTTGTCTGGATGTTCAAGGTTCGCGCGGGGTATCGTGTCCCGACTTGTCGGGATGGCTCGCGATGACGACAGCAAAGGCCATAAAGCTCCCGAGGAAAACGGAGCAATCGCGGCGAGCGCTCAACCGGAGCGGTAACGCGGAACGAGGTGCTCCAGCTCCGGCTCGGTGGTGAAAAGATTGTAGCGGCGGGCCAGCTTGCGGAGCACCTTGACATCGGCGAAAACATGATGCGGAAGATCATGCCCCTTCACCTGCTTGCCGCTGAGGTATTCGTTCCTTTTCCGGACGCCAATACCGCAAATGACGTAGTCAGCAGTCCGGCCATGTTCGGCGATGGCGAAAACGAGCGCGAGAATGCCCGTCGATGGCCTGAAAACAGCCCCGCAATCTTTGCGCTTATTGAGCAGACGCTTCAGGAAAGTGCTTGCCAGCGAACCGGCGTAGCGGATTTTCCTGTCCAGCGGCAGCCGGAAAAAATCGCTCGTGACAATCGGATCATAACAGCCGCTGATTTTGCCGACAAGCGCTCGCCGCTCTTGCGCCGAAACAGCCTCCATGGGAGATTTGAACCCGGCCCCGGCAAGCGTCTCCTTCAGAAATTCAAAATGACCGGTTCTTGTCAGAATCATTTTTTCGGGCCGCGAGGCGAGGACCATCTGAAACTGCCGCTGATTCAACGCTCTATCCGGCACCCCTTCCCTGAACTCTTTAGGATGGATCACATCCGGACTCATAACACTCACCACGCGCGGAAATCGGCTGACCATCTCTGCGTAATAACCGATGGCGGCGTTAGCGCAATAGACCGCGTCTCCCAGAGGAATATCCGCGTTCGGCTTGGAGCCGAGCACCACGACCAGCTTTTTTGTCAAGCTCATGGTTTGAAAAGATTACTGCCAGGAAAATCGATAGACCTGCATAAAGATAAAAAATGGCGTACATTGATTTGCTCGATAACGAAAAATCCCGAAACATCGATGACGCCGGATGCGGCCCGGAAAAACAGCCCGGAGATGAAGCCCCGAAAAAAGAAGAAGCGGCAGTTCCGCCAGCTTTTCGCCCGCTCGCTGCAACGCCTCGCCCGCACGAGAAGCGGCAGCGCCGAATTCAGCGGCCCGTTGCGCTCCGTCGCCATTCTCGCGCAGGAAAAACTCGGCGACTGCGTCTTGCTCACGCCGCTCGTCAGGAATCTGCGGCAGGCCTTTCCCGATCTCGAAATTCACCTCATCACCTTCAGCCGCGCCTCAGCAAATTTCTTCATGAACGACCCGCAGGTCACGGCAGTTCACCTCGTCAAGAAACAGCCCCGGCGCTATTTCCGGGAAGTGCTTTCGCGGAAGTTCGACCTGCTCTTCAACACCAAGGATCACCCCTCGACCTGGTTTTTGCTCCAGTCGGCGCTCATTCGCGCCCGCTTCAAGGTGGGGCACAACAACCCGTTCCACGAAGGACTCTACGACCGCCTGCTCGACACGGAGTTTCACGCCCACATGGCGGTGAAAAATTGCGCCCTGCTCCCGCTGCTTGGCGTCACGGCAGATACAGAGGCGTGCCGCCCATCGCTGCCCGCCATGCCGGTATCAAACGAGATATGGCAACTGCTATCACGGCTGGCAGAAGACATACGTCCGATCGGCGTCAACATCAGCGCGGGCGAGCCGAACCGGCTCTGGACGGAGGCGAAGTGGCGGGCGCTGCTCGAACGCTTCCCCGGTGAGCGCTTCGTGGTGCTCTCCGGGCCGGACGATCTGGATGCCAAGCGCCGCCTCGAAGAGCAGTGCCCGAACGCCGTCGCCTCGCCGCCAACGCGGAACCTCTACGAAGCGAGCTGCATCGTGGCGAAGCTGCGGCTGCTGGTGACGCCCGACACCTCGATGGTGCACGTCGCCTCGGCCACCGGCACACCCGTCGCCGGGCTGTACCGCGAAGCGCCGCAGGACATTTCGCGCTTCGGCCCCTACGCCATTCCGTACGAAATCGTCATCTCGCCGACCGGCGAAGTGAGCGGCATCAAGCCGGAAAGCGTCGCTGACGCCGTGAGGCGGCTCATGGCCCGCGCCATTGGGAGAGAAGCGTGAAATCGTTTAAATTAACGGGCACAATTTCTCCGATCAAGCATCGCCCCTGCACATGACCCTCGTCCTCAACATCACCGCAATCGTGCTCTTTACCGGACTCAGCTTGCTCGTCAAGTACCGCATCAAGCGCTGGAAGCAAAAGCAGCTGCGGCAGCAAAACGATGTCTGGTCGATCGGCCTGTACGAAGGGCCGGATCCCGTCACGCTTTCGCCCGCCGCCGGAATCCGCAATCCGATCCTGACGGCCAAGGAGGTCACCGATGCGCCCGCGAGATTCATCGCCGATCCGTTCATGATAGAGCGGGACGGCGCGTTCCACCTCTTTTTCGAGCTGCTCAACACGAAGCGGAAGATGGGCGAAATCGGCCATGCCGTCAGCGACGACCTGAAAACATGGCGCTACAGCCACGTCGTGCTCCGGGAACGGTTCCACCTCTCCTATCCCTATGTTTTTGAACACGATGGCGAAGTGTACATGATTCCCGAATGCGCCAAATCAAAATCGATCCGCCTCTACCGGGCCGCCTCGTTTCCGGACGACTGGCGGCCAATCGCCACGCTCCTGAGCGGAAACAAACGCGAGGTGGCGCTGCTCGACCCGTCGATCATCTTTCACGACGGCCACTGGTACCTCTTCAGCTACATGCGCAAGGTGAACAATCTCCATCTGCATGTCGCCGAAACGCTCACCGGGCCATGGCGGGAGCATCCGGCAAGTCCGGTCGTCAAAAACAGCGACCACTTCGCGCGACCCGGCGGTCGGGTCGTCAAGAACGGCGCGGCGCTCTACCGCTTCGCGCAGGACGGCCAGCCTCGCTACGGCAGCAAGGTGTGGGGCTTTCGCATCACCGAGCTGACGCCTACCGCCTACCGCGAGGAGGCAGTTTCCGACACGCCGGTCGTCCAAGAAGGAAACGAGGTCTGGAACGGCAGAGGGATGCACACCGTCGATCCGCACCGGATGCCCGATGGCCGCTGGATCGCGCTGGTTGACGGACTGGAAGACAAATTGAGGTCATGATGAATCTGGCGCTCCAAATGCGGACGGGCTTCACGGCAAAATGATACCTATTGAATAAGCAACAAATCCGAGAACTCCCAATGATCCGGATACTCTGTCTGCATCTCGCAGAAAACCAAGCCAGCTACCGTTACCGCGTCGAGCAGTTCCTCCCCTACTGGAAGGAGTACGGCATTGATATGCAGCCACTCCGCATCACCAGTAAAAGCTATCCTGAAAAACTCTCGATTGCGCTCCGTAGCGGAGAGTACGATTACGTCTGGTTGCAACGCAAACCACTGTCCACCATTTTCACCTCGATCATTGCACGAAAAACCCGGCTCATCTACGATTACGACGACGCACTCTATGCTGTCGAAAGCTATCTCAATGGCAAGCCAAAACCGACCCAGCCGGGATCAAAACAGATCATCCGTCGCCTAAACACTGCCCTGAAATACTCGTCACTGGTCTTTGCCGGAAGCGATGCCCTGGCGGAGTATGCTCGCAGGTTCAATCCCGAACACACCTTCGTCGTCCCGACCGCCTACCGAAAACTTCTGGAGCCACCGTCACCAAAGACGACCGATGAGACGGTCACCATCGGCTGGATCGGCAACACCGGCAACCTTTATTTCCTGAAAATGCTTGATCAGGCCGCATCGACGATCCAGCAAAGCCACCCATCGGTCAGATTTTCGGTCATGAGCGGCAAGCCCCCTGAAGGCCTCAAAACCCGCTGGGAGTTCACGCCGTGGTCAAAAGAGGCGGAAGAGAGCTGGCTCGATTCGATCGATATCGGCATCATGCCACTGGAAGATGACGAATGGAGCCGTGGCAAATGCGCCTTCAAACTGCTGCAATACATGGCTCACGGCAAACCAGTCGTAGCCTCGAAGGTGGGCGCGAATACAAAAGCAGTCATCCACGGAATAAGTGGCATACTTGCCGACACTGAAGAAGAATGGGCAAAAGCTTTCGAAGTTCTTATTCTGAATCCAGAACAACGTAAAAATATGGGCCAGGAAAGCCTCCGACACTTTCTGGAAACATACGAACGGCAGCGGGTTCAAGAACAGATGGCAACCATCCTGCACGATCATTTCCGGCAAACGAAAATTCACCATTCACGCTGACCCGACCTGACTGACGACAGAAGAGCAACCGCAAGAGATTGCCCCAACAACATCATGACGTAGCTCTCAGATGACCAACAGCCCCCCCCCAACCGAATCGGGATCGGGATCGGGATAACGATGCTCTTGCCATAGGCCTCACTCCAAACATCTGAAAACAATCCAGAACGCGACACGCTTTTGCAACAAACTTTTTTTTATTACAATTACGAAAACTATTTGTTGACATTCTTAACAATCGTAACCAGCGTGCTCGACCTGACCGATTCACCATTGCTTGGTAAAGGCTCTTCACGGCTCTGTTACTTGCACACCCCGATGACCCCGACAAGTGCATCAAGATCACTTATACCCGTAATCCTGATGTCGAAAAGCAGGAGCTGAAGTACTACCGTCGCCACCAGCGACGCGGTATCTCATGGGAAATGCTGGCAAAAACCTACGGTTCTGTAGAAAACAGCGCGGGTTCGGGCGTGATGTTCAGCCTGGCTCGAGACTTCGACGGTTCGATCTCCCGCACGCTCGATAGCTACCTGGCCGACGACCGGCTCACGCCTCCGGCCACGGTTTTGACGGAACTGTTCAGCAACTTCCGGAGCTACATGCTCAGGGAGCGTATTGTCGTCAGGGAGCTGAAGCCCGACAACATCGTCCTGCAACGCCTGACGCCCAACCAGCAGCGCCTCATCCTGATCGACGGACTCGGCAACAACCAGTGCCTGCCCATCGCAAACTACATGAGCACCTTTGCTAAACGGGTCATTCTGAGAAAATGGAACACGTTTGAAGCCGATCTGCTTAAAAAGTTTCCGGACAACAATACCGTACAACGTGTTATCGCTGGCGGCTGAAAAGAGAGAGCAGGTAACGACGAGCAGACTTTATGATTGCGCTGGCAGCCCGCTTTCGATAGCCTGTCACATAACGATCGTGCCGACCACTGTTCACGGCGCACCTCATCAGTCCGGGCAGATCACGACGCACCGTCTCCCTGAACCTGGCGAACTCCCGTTCATTGTACCACAGGTTATCCATCACGATCTGGTCCAGCGCAAGATTGGAGTGCATGATCTTCGCGACAGGCTCTGGCACGCCCCCCTGCAGAATCTTCCACTCCACCTCGCACTTCGAGAGCATCATGGCCATTCGCTTCTGTGACTCGTTGGAATCATGCATACGCCAGACCGACAATGCTCGTTCACGGTAACAATGAACAGAAATCCCGGCTAAAGCGATCCTGAGATACATATCCCAGTCGTCATGCGGCTGGGTAAAAGAATCGAACAGACCGACACATTCAAAAACCCGGCGATGAATGAGCGGAGTTGAAGAGTATATGAAATTGCCGTCGGCAAGCGGAAAACGAATATCCGGATGCGCTATTTTCCTAAAATACCTATTTGTGACTTTTTTACGATTCTGTTTTATGATTGGCACGCCCTGATTATCGACAATATCCACCGGGGAAATCACCATACACGCCTCCCCTTTAACGGAAATCATAGCCATTTGCTCGGCCAGTTTGTCAGAATACCAGTAATCATCCTGATCCAGAAACGCAATGTACTCGCCACGGCATTGCTTAATGGCAAAATTACGCGTTGCAGCCACCCCTTCATTCGGCTTTGTAAACACCCTGATCCGATCATCGTCCGGCAAAACGCTCTTGAACTCATCACTGCCACCGTCATTAACCAACACCAGTTCAAGCACAGGCATCGTCTGGCCAAGCACCGACAAAACGGCCTGTCTGAAGAATTCAGGCTTGGGATTATACACCGCCATAACAGCCGATACTGAAAAGGGAGTCCCTTCATGATTGGTTTGAAAAGAGCAGCTCATAGGAGTATAGGCTTGTTGTATAGGCTTGTTTTGTAGGGGTAAATGAAGCCGGGGTACTCAGGGATAGAGCAGGGCTTGAAAAAAATAAAAAACCGCAAGCAAAGGTCAAAACACTAAACAAAACACAGTAAAATCACGCCAGCATAATCTGACGAACGGTTCCCTTTGTTTCAGATTATTGCATTATATTAAAGTTTGTGCCATATGAACGAGGGATGTGTCTATCCATGAAGATACTGCTGAGAATACTTCGCTACCTAGCTCCATCGAAAGGGAAAATCGCTCTGGTCATTGTTGTGAGCATGCTTACCTCACTTTTCAGCGTCGTGTCGATCTATTCGATTCTTCCGCTGCTCAACGAGGTTTTTTCCACCAACCAAACGGCCCTCAAAGCCGAACCAGCTACCACCACCCATCCAACGTTGGCCCTGCAAAAAACGAGGCCGCCCCAACCGGATCAGCGTTTATCGACAACAGATGCGACAGGCAAAAACCCCGGGGACAAAACACTCAAAAGCAAAGCCATTCAGCTGAAAACCTGGGCTCTCGAAAAGTTCCAGGCAATGTTCAACGCTCCCACCAAAGAAGAGACGCTCCTAAAAATCTGCCTGTTCCTGATCTCGGCATTCGCCCTCAAAAACCTGTTCATCTATCTAAACAAGCAGATCATTTTCCGCATCCAGACCAAAACTGCCAAGAAACTCCGTGACGACGTCTTCAGCAGTATCATCGAAATGCAGCTCGACTACTTCAACAAGAACCGGGTCGGCAACCTGATGAACTACGTCTATAACGACGTCGAAAACGTCAACAACAGCATCAGCGCGACCTTCGTCAACTTCCTGCAAAACCCTTTTTCCATCATCGTCTTTCTTGCCGTGCTGCTCACGCTGAGCTGGCAATTGACCCTTTTTTCAGCAGTCACGTCGATCTTTATCCTTGTGTTCGTCCGCATGATCGGCAAGAAAATCAGGGGCCTGGCGCGCCGTTACCAGGTAAACATGGGCAACATGAACTCTGTATTGCAGGAAAAATTCAACGGCATCAAGATCATCAAATCCACGGCATTCGAAGAGGTCGAGTTCAACAAGTTCAAGGCGTTCACCAAGGAGTTTCGTACGCTCGGCATACGCATCTCGCAGCTCAAGAACATGATTGGCCCTCTCAATGAAACGCTCATGATTGCGGCCATCGCCATGGTGCTCTGGTTTGGCGGCCTGCAGGTCTTCAACGGCATGATGACCGCCAATGAACTCCTGCTCTTCGCCTTCACGCTGTACTCGACCATGGGACCAATCAAGCAGCTTGGCGACGCAAACACCGCTATCGAGGCCGGACTGGTGTCAGTCGAACGCCTGTTTGAAGTGCTGGACGCCGAACCAGAGATTGTCAACGGCAACCGATCCATCAGTACCTTCAACGAGGCAATTCGTTTCGAGGATGTCTGTTTCAAATACAACAAGGAGGATCCCAACGCCCCGAACATCCTCGATCACGTCTCCTTCGAAATCAAAAAGGGTGAAATGGTGGCGCTCGTAGGCCAGTCGGGATCGGGCAAATCGACAGCTGTCGATCTACTCATGCGCTTCTATGACGTCGATTCGGGGCGCATCACCATCGATAACATTGACATTCGCGAGTTTGATTACAAACAGTTGAGAAAGATGATCGGTGTGGTCAGCCAGGAGGTGATTCTGTTCAACGACACCATCGAGCAGAATATCGCTTATGGCGTCCATGAAGAGATTGAGCACGACCAGATCGAAAAAGCCGCAAAGCTGGCAAATGCGCACCAGTTCATCATGGAAAAACCGGAACAGTACGATACCATGATCGGGGACCGGGGAATTCAGCTCTCAGGCGGCCAGCGCCAGCGCATTGCCATTGCCCGCGCTATGGTCAAGAATCCAGAACTGCTCATCTTCGACGAGGCCACCAGCGCGCTGGACAACGAGTCGGAAAAGGTGGTGCAGGACGCCATCGACCACGCCATGGAAAACCGCACGGCGCTGGTTGTGGCACATCGTCTCTCAACTATCAAGAATGCCGACAAGATCATCGTCATGGAACGAGGAAAGGTGGTCGAAGCTGGCAACCACGCCGCGCTGCTCGAAAAGAATGGCGTGTACAAAATGCTCTACGACATCCAGTTTACGGGACAGGCTGCCAATCGGCAACAAACAACGTGACCTGAAAGACCATGTCTGGCGTGGCGTAGTATCATGGTTAACGCTATAGCATATAGGCTTTTACATATTTCACAAAAAAAACAATGAAGATAGTTGGAATTGTTTTTGCCCATAATGAATGGGGATTGATCGCCGTATCCATATCGCATGCACTGATAAACCATGTAGACGAAGTCTATGTGGTTGACCACGCCAGCACAGACCAAACCTTTCATGGTCTAAACCATCTTAAAAAACTCTGGGGAGAACGTCTTCACATTATAACGATAAACAATATCGGTTTTTTTCAAGAGGCAGCAACCAACACAATAATACAGATATCAAAAAAATCAAACCCTGACTGGATATATGTTTTTGATGCCGACGAATTCTTATTAGTAGACGAATCAACTTCGTTAAGAAAAATACTGTCAAATACAGAAAAATGTCACCAGGCAATCAGATACACAGTCAACAACTATATCTCAACAAGACATTTTAATGACCTCATACTCGATAACTACAAAAACATTATCCATAAATCCGTCCCCAATCCAGAGATAGAGAAAAAGGCAAACACGCGCCCATATAAAAGCCTCACAAAAAACAAAACGATCCCCGAATTGATTTATGATGGAGATGCCACATTTTTTGACATACCATTTCCTTCAAAAGTAATCATAAGACTCAGTGATTTTTTACAAATAACAGCAGGGGCACATTCAGCAATTCACTTCAAAGGCAACGTCCAAGGCAAACACATAAAAGAAATTGAAGCAGCCCACTTAACCTATCCAACAAAGAAACGCCTGCAAAACAAGGCAGAACATGGAGAATTCAAGATAAAAAACAAATTTCCCCCAAACCATGGCTGGCAAAATCAACTTGTTTACAAGATAGCGCAAGAAGGGCGGTTAGACTGGTTCTGGGAGAAGCACTCCATGCCTGACAAGCCAACATCAAAAAGCTTGGGACCAGCGCACATCATTGACCGACGATTCAGCGAAATCATAACAAAAACGACAGACTTTCTTGAAAAGGGTTTTCAATCCGGGGACCTCTCAATGATCGGGGAAAAAACAATCGAAAAAGATAGCGGAGACGAAACGCAAATAAGTATCAGTGAGATGATTATGCTATCAGAAACCCTGCGAACACAAAACACTGCGCTCATTGATAATTTCTATAAAACCTTACAAGAAAAACCGTTGTACAGATTACTAAAAACAGCAAAGCATGTCGAAAGAGAAATAAGAAAAAGAACAAGATTCTGAAACTATTGGCAGACTTGAAACGCCCATCATTTACGACAACATAGAGAGTTAAGTAACTGCATTTTCACACGACACCACCTTTTGACCGTTGACTTCCTGATTTTGTACAATACCTTAACAAGTCGCCCGCATATCAACGCCTCAAATCTTTGCACCTTTATTTCAAGTGCCGCCTTTTCCTTTATCAGCTGCTCCTTTGTTATATGAAAAGCACCATACCTGAACCTGACACCGGGACTAAATCTGTACGAAACAGGCGAGAGAGGTTCAACAGTATAATTATTTTTCCAGAGGACATAGGTAAAACCAAGCTGATCTCTTCTCGAATACTGCTCCACCCAATACCACCACTCTTCCATAATAGTGATCACCATCGGGTGAGAATGACATCGAAAAATAATATTTGTTTCAAACAACCCCTTTGCCTTTGGAAAACCATCTTTTTTTATCAAATACTCCTGTCTTCCCATGACATCCGGATCATCCTTACCAAGCTGACGACATGCATCAAACTCATCATAGATGCAATTCCTCTCCGGATGCAACGAAGGAGCTATCAAGAGATTGGCGTTTAGTGCCCTGTCTATATCATGAAAGATCTCTCCATCCAAAATATCAACATTACCATCAACCCACAAACTCAACCCAGATTCCGGAAACAGGAGATGAGGATGCAGCTTGTGCCATCGCTGATTCCTAACATCATCAAGTTTTTCAAAACGCAATGGTCTGATTTCCCATTGAGCGTTTTTTTCATTGTTGATACCCATATCATCGGAAAAACAGACATAATCCCACTCAGGACTGATAAATGTATGGTTCAATAACTCATCATACCCACCAGTAATACAGGTGTAGATAACGCCTTTTTTCCCTGCGTTCATAAAGTGTGTGCGTCAATAATCAAGAATACTGAAAATCCACTTTTTCCTCAATCACGACCCCGCTTCCAGCGGTCGTGCAGCCAGAACCATTCCTCGGGACGACGGCGAATCTGTGCTTCGATCGCGCTGGTGTAGCGTACGGCGAGCGTGGCAATATCGGCCTTGTTGAATGTAAGGTCAGCGGTGTTGACCCGAGTAATGTTGATCGTGTACCGTCCATCACCGTTACTGGTGCACGTGGGCACAAACAATGGCACGTTCGCCCGGAGCGCAAAGAAGGCTGCGCCGTGGAACATGGTGGTGCGACGACCGAGAAACTCGCCGAAATTGACTTCATCGGGATCGGACTGATCACCGAGAATGGCCAGTGTACCGCCGCTCTGCAACAGGCGCAAGCCCTCCCTGACCGACTGCTTCGGATAGACCACGCTGTTGCCGCGCATGGTCCGGTACTCGTTCATCTTGCGATCAACCCGTTCGTTGCGCAGCCGCTTGACGATAATGGTAACGGGGCAGATCAACAGGCCGAAGGCCATCGCCATCAACTCCCAGTTGCCATAATGGGCTGACACCATCACAGCGCCCGTCGTCCCGCTACGATGCCACTCCCAGAAGGCTTCGTCGCCTTTGATATCGACCAGCGCCGCCGCGTCGTCGCGGTTGCAGATCAAGGGCAGCCGCAGCACTTCGAGCAGCGTACCGGCAACATTGCGATACATGGCCGTCGCGATGCGGCCGATCTCTTCTGAAGATTTTTCAGGGAAGGTCAGGCTGAGGTTCCTGTAAACCAGATCCCGCCTGAGCCCGATGCCCCGGTGCATGAAGTCCCCGATGACGCAGGCCAGACGCCGGGTCTGTTTCCGGCTCAACTTCCGAACCAGAGCGCCAAGCAACATGACCGCCCCATAGGTCACGGTATTCGATGCCGAGCGCATGGTGCGTTTAACTCTCTTTGTGCGCCTGTTTCGCTCGATGCTCATGAAACACGCACCTCATTCATATTCATAACCACCATACTTTGAAATCATCCTTTATCCCGGAAAACGGTCAAAAAGGGCCGCACTGCGCCTGAATAAGCAATCCTGAGCGCAAAGCCTTTCTGAAGGTACGAAACCGGAAAAAACATGGGAAACACAAAGTGCGGCCTCGGTCAGAGAATACCGCAACAACGGCAGGCGGCAAATTTCACCGGCAATGAGACGCCCGCGAACGGAGCGAACAACTTTTTAGGGACTCTTGCGTCTCGGATTATATTTACTATTAATATGAATTTCAGGCCTGAAATCTGAAGACCCGAAAAGAGAGATGCCCCCCAAAGTGCTCACCCGAGACGAAATCGTGCTGAAGACCAGAAACTGGCAGGCTGCCGGAGAAAAAGTCGTCTTCACCAATGGCTGCTTCGACATTCTCCACGCCGGTCATGTGCGCTATCTTTCAGCAGCCCGGGAACTGGGCGACCGGCTCGTTGTCGGGCTGAACACTGACGCTTCGGTCAGACGGCTCAAAGGCCCAAACAGACCGGTGGTGCCGGAGCAAGACCGGGCTGATGTACTCTCGGCGCTGGCGTCGGTCGATGCCGTCACGCTCTTCGACGACGATACGCCTGAAACGCTGATCAAATTGCTCCTGCCGGACATTCTGGTCAAAGGGGCTGACTGGCCGGTCGAAAAAATCGCGGGAGCCAAAGCCGTCATCGAACACGGCGGCTCCGTTTTGACCGTGCCGCTGCTTGAGGGCCGCTCGACAACCGGCATCATCGAGACCATCATTCAACTTCATTGCCCCCAACAGACCGGTGGATAGAGTCAAGAAATTCAGTTTGTTCGTGATGACCGCCGCATCGGCCGTCGTCATCGTTCTCTGCATCGCCGCCGCCCTGGTGCTCAACAGCGGCATGGTGGATCTGTTTGCCAAAAAGCAGCTCCTGTCGATGTTCAACAATGAGTACCGGGGACGTCTCGAACTGAAAGAGGTCAAACTGCGCTTCCCTGATGAGGTCACCCTCGTCGGCCCCGGCATCTTCGAGGAAGGAGCCGCAAAACCCGCGGCCCGCGCGGACAGACTCACCCTGAAGTTCAATTTTCTTTCGCTGCTCAGACCAAAGATCACGCTGTTGTCGTTCAGGGAGGTCGATGTTGACGGTGGCCATGCCAGCATCGCCGAGTATCCCGACGGGCAGCTCAATATCGGGAAAATCTTCACCAGAAGGCATCCGGAATTGCCTGAAATGCTGGCTATCGAGAAATTTCGCGCCAGACGGCTCAAGCTCAGAAACAGCACGGTGTCATGGAAACCGGCCAACGCGCCCGCCTACCGGTTGCAAAACCTCCAGCTCGACATGTCGAGGGCGTTTGTTGCCAAGTACGAGTTCATGGGCACGATCAAACAGATGCAGTTCACCATGCCCGACCGTGGGCTGACGCTCAAGAAGGGTTCCGGATCGCTGGCCTTTTCATCGGTACGAAGCGACGTGCTCGGTCTCGACCTCGAAACCGCCAAAAGCCACGCGAAGCTGTCGGTCTCCATCGACGGACTCGACATTTTCTCCGGCATCTCGAAAAAGAGCCTGCTGAACAAAAAAACATTCATCCATATCGAATCGCTGGGCATCGACACCTCCGAGCTGAACCGGTTCATCCCGATTCCGGCGCTCCCCTCCGGCGTGTACCGTATCAAAGGCGATGCGAAAGGCACCTTCAGCGACCTCGAAATGCTGCCGGTAAGCATCGAGCATGACGGCAGCAGCGTAGCGCTCCAGGGGAAAATACTCAACCTCCTCGATCCGGAGAGCCTCTCGTTCAATCTGCAAATCGACAAATCGAAAATCTCTTCAGCACTGCTCACGAAGGTGCTCACTGACGAGCGTTACCGCTCGCTCGCCAAAGAGGCTGGTGATGTGAACTTCAGCGGCATGTTGAGGGGACGGCTTGACCAGTGGATGACCGGTATCGATTTCAAGACTGGCCTCGGCAGCGGATCGACCAAATTCGACACCAAGCGGCTGGGCGGCGGAAAGTATCAGCTTGACGGGGACTTCAACATTGAAAAAACCGAACCGCACCGACTGCTTGGCATCAGAGGCGTCAAAAGTGGCTTTTCCGGTTCGGGCTCGTTCAATGGTACCGGCAGCGCTTCCGGCATCGAAAACGCCCATCTCGAAACGTCCGTAAAGAGCGCGTTCTGGCAGCAGCAGACTATCTCGTCGGGCTCGGTCACACTCGACCTGAAGGGCAAGAAGGCCGATCTTTCAAGCGACCTCAAAAGCCCTGACGGCGGCAGCCTCATCATGGCGGGCCTCATCGATTTCTCAAGCCTGGCGCCTTCGTACAGCGTTGGTGGCAGCGTCAAAAAACTCGATCTCTCCAAAGCCACCGGACTTCAGGATTACAGAAGCGACCTCAACGGCCGGTTCGATCTGAAAGGGCGGGGGTTCGATCCCGCCTCGCTGAACATCAAGGCCAGCTTCGTGCTGGAGCCGTCGTCGTTCAGCGACTTCCACTTCAGGGAGCGCTCGGCGATTTCGGCCAGCATCGCGCAGAGCGCCGGCTCCTCGGCGGTGTCACTCGAAAGTGAAGCCGTCGACCTTGCCGTCCAGGGCTCTGCGTCGATGAGCCAGATGATTGAGGCCCTTCAAATGGCGGCGGCCTGCATTGCAAGAGAAACCGGCAGCACCGCGGCCATTCGGCTTCCGCGCGGACCTTCGCCCTGGACCTTCAACTACAAACTTGCCGTGCGTGACCTCACGCCACTCAAGCCTTTGCTTCCGGCAAAAGAGTTCCGCTTCAAAGGCTCCGCCTCCGGTAAAGCCACCTTGTCGGGAGGCCGCCTCTCGATGGATACCGCTCTCTCCAGCACCACGCTTTCCAACGGGCCATCGTTCCAGCTGAACAACACCGCGATGACGGGCTCGATGCAATGCACGGCGGCTGGCGTTGCCGCGGCTCGCCTCTCCGGTACGGCAGGCACGGTAAACACGTTCGGCAGAGAGCTGAAAAACCTGCGCCTGGTATCATCGTTCGACAATGGCCGCCTTGCGGCCTCGCTCGATCTTGCCATACCCAGATTCTCGGAAAAGCTAAGCGCAGCCTTCACTGCCCGGCGCTCCGGCAACGCTGCCGCCGTCTCCATCGACCGGCTTGCCTTCACCACCCCGAGTGGCGTCTGGCAAACCGCGCCCGGCGGCACACTCGATGTCGCAAAAGAGTTTATCCGTTTCAACCGCGTCAGATTCGCGAAGGGCACGCAGTCGCTGCAACTGAACGGGCTGCTCAGCAACAGCGTCTCCGGAACCTTCCGCGGAACGCTCTCCGGCATCAACCTGACCGAAGCGAAATACTTCCTGCCCGATTCCGCCCAGAAGCCAATGAGCGGCACCATCAACGCGGACTTTACCGTCAGCGGTGCACCAGGTTCGAAGACGAGCGACCTCGACCTGAGAGGCTCCGGCGTAACCTGGGACCAGCTCAATGTCGGTGCGGTGCACCTGACGGCCCGCCACGCTGGCGAGCAGCTCCGTTTCGAGTACAACAGCCGGGGTGCGGCCACGCCAGCCGGAACTACCGCAACGGTACCAGTCAACACCATCACGGGTTCCGGATCGATCCCGCTGGTACTGCGCTATTCGCCGTTCGAGGCGCGGATTCCCGATAACCGGCCAGTCAGCATCTCGATGCGTTCGGACGACCTGTCGGCCAGCATCATCACCTACATCGTCCCGATTTTCGACCATGCCGAAGGAGTCATCCCGACCGACCTGCGCGTTACTGGCCGGATGCCGAAGCCGGAGATATTCCTGACCACCCGCCTCCGTGGTACCGACGTCCGCATCGCGCCGACGCAAGTCACCTACCGCGTCAACGGCCAGATCATCGGCACGCCATCGCGCATCGACTTTGGCCGCCTCGAAGTGAAGGACGCCGAAAATGGCACGGGCGCGGTCAGCGGCATGATCGGCCTCGACGGCCTCAAGCCGGTCACGGTCAACCTCAGCGGCTCGTTCAGCAACCTCTTGCTCTACAACAAAAAGGACATGAAGGACGACACCTCCTTCGGCACCATCCGGGGCACAACCGGCAACCTTCGTTTCTACGGCGAGCTGAGTGCGCCCGTCGCCGAGGGCGATCTGGTGCTGAATTCGGTCAACTTCAGCCTTTACCGCAAAGGATCGAACGAAAGCGCCAAGTACATCGGCGTTGAAAAATTCATCAAATTCGTGCCGCGCCGTCCCGCGCCAAAACCGGTCGAAGCCGCCGCGCCACCCGAAAAGCTGGAGTTTCACTACAACCTGCTCGACATCCTGCAAATCAAAAATCTCAGGCTCTCGAACAGCGCGCCGGTCAAGGGCACCATGATTTTCGACCGGATCAGGGGCGAACGGGTCGAAGCGCAGATGAACAACCTCTCGCTCGTGGTCAACAAAACCGGCCAGCGATTCAGCCTGTTCGGCTCGATCGATATTACCGGCGGCAAGTACACCTTCTCGAACACGAGCTTCGAGCTCGAAAACAGCGGACGAGTGGCGTGGAATAACGAAGAGATCAGGGATGGCCGCCTGATCGACATCTATGGCGTCAAACAGGTGACGGCAACCGACGTCCAGACCGGCGAGCGCGACAACGTCCGGCTGCTCATCGCCGTCAGCGGCACCATCGAAAAGCCGGACGTGCGCATGGGCTACTACCTGAACGATGATACGCAGCCGTACTCATCAGCCAACATGATCGGGCGCCAGTCGAGCCACGTCGATCCAAACGCCGATCTGAACGTCATCTCGATGCTCTTTTCAAGGCAGTGGTACCTCAATCCGGAACGGCAGGGTTCGCGAGGAGTCAGCCCCGTATCAAGCGTCGGCATCTCTGCCGGAACCGGCCTGCTCTCCTCGCAGGTTTCGAGTATCGTGCAGAATCTGGCCGGGCTTGAGAGCTTCAACGTCAACCTCGGCGCTGGCGCGAACGGCAACCTCAGCGGCCTGGAGGTCTCCTACGCCATGCTCGTGCCGGGCACCGGCGGCAAGGTGAGGTTTGTCGGCACCAACACAACGCCCGTCGCGGGCAGCAGAACCACCACGAACTACTACAACGGTTCGTCGCAGAAGATCGAATACCGCGTCACGCCAAAAGTGTACGTCGAAGCGTTCCGCTCCTATGGCATGACCACCAGCGACGCAACCTACACCAACCTGCAAAAGCCGACCGAAAACTGGGGCGTCAGCGTGTCATACCGCGAAAAATTCCACACCTGGAGCCAGTTCTGGGATCACCTGTTCGGCGGGAAAAAGAAGGGGCGGGAGAAAGACAAAGACAAAAAAGAGTAAAGCTTCGTATAGTTGTTATTTTTAATACCTTTAAGAATATTTTTCACAGAACGGAACCATCGATTCCTGAGTCAACAGTGCTGACTGGCAGAAACATTCTTCTCGGCATCTCCGGCGGCATCGCTGCCTACAAAACGCCGCAACTGGTCAGGCTTCTGAAAAAGTCGGGAGCCGGCGTGCAGGTGCTGGCCACCGCGTCGGCGCTGAAGTTTGTCAGCGAACTGTCGCTTGCTACGGTCTCGAACCATCCAGTGCTCACAGGCATTTTCCCAAGCCATGAGGCACGGGAAGACGAATACACCCGCCACATTGCGCTCGGCGAGTGGGCCGACGCGTTCGTCATCGCACCCGCCACCGCCAACACCCTCGCTCGCCTCGCCACCGGGCTCTGCGACGACATGCTCTCGCTCTGTTTTCTCACCCTCCGCCCCGGCAAGCCGGTGCTCATCGTTCCGGCGATGGACGGCCATATGTACGACTCCCCCTCGGTGCAGCGCAACCTCGCGACGCTCAGGGCGCAGGGGTGCCGCTTGATGGAACCCGAAAGCGGCTCGCTCGCCTCGGGCCAGTGCGGCCTGGGGCGAATGCCCGAACCGGAGACGATCTTCGAGGCGCTCACAGGAATGCTCGCCGCGCCGGAAGCGTCCGCGCTTTGCGGCAAATCGGTGGTCGTGACCGCCGGGCCAACGCGGGAGAAAATCGATGGTGTGCGCTTTCTCTCGAACTACTCCTCCGGCAAGATGGGCTTCGCCATCGCCGCCAACGCAGCGCGGCGCGGCGCAAGGGTTCACCTTGTAACGGGGCCAGTCAATCTGCCGACGCCGTCGGGCGTGGAGCGAATCGACGTCGAGAGCGCGGTCGAAATGCTGGAAGCGGCACAACCATTGTTCGGCGAATGCGATCTCTTCATCGGCGCAGCGGCGGTGGCCGACTACCGCCCCGAAGCGCCGGTCGAGGGCAAGATCAAGAAGAACGAAGCGGAGATGGAGATTCGTCTTGTCAGGAATCCGGACATTCTCGCCGAATTCGCGACGAACCGAAAGCTAGGCCAGCTCGCCGTCGGCTTCGCGCTGGAGACGGCCGGCGGCATCGATTACGCACGGAAAAAACTGGCAGACAAAAAGCTCGACCTGGTCGCCTTCAACGTGTACGATGGCCGCACTTCGGGCTTCGAAGTCGATACCAACGCACTGACGCTCCTCGCTCGCGACGGCGGCGTCACCGAACTGCCGCTACTCCCGAAGGAAGAGGCCGCAGCCAGACTGCTCGACGCGGTCGAATCGCTTCTGCCCCGTTAATTTCAAAGCACGACCGTTCATGATAACGCAGGAATCCCTGTTCGATCCCGCTCCGGAAGAAGCCGCGCAGCCGAACTCTCCGCTGGAGGGCCTCGGCGAATTGTGCCGCATCACCGTCGAATGCCGCAAGTGCCGTCTGGCCCAAACGCGCAAAAACGTGGTCTTCGGCGAAGGGAATCCCCAGGCCGGTCTGTTCGTTATAGGAGAGGCTCCGGGAGCGGATGAAGATGCGCAGGGCCGCCCCTTCGTGGGCCGCTCGGGCCAGCTGCTCGACAAGATACTGCTCGCCATCGGCTTCGAGCGCCAAGACGTCTATATCGGCAACATCATCAAGTGCCGTCCGCCGGAGAATCGCAATCCGCTCGCGGACGAAATCGACTGCTGCAAGCCGTGGCTCATGCAACAGCTCGGCATCATCAAACCGAAGGTGCTGCTCCTGCTCGGCAAAGTGGCGGCCAACACGATACTCGAAAACACGCAATCGATGGGTTTGATGCGAGGTCGCATCATCAAGTGGAAAGGGTTTGACTGCGTCGTGACCTACCACCCGGCGGCGCTGCTCCGCAATCCGAACTGGAAGCGCCTCTGCTGGGAGGATGTGCAGATGCTCCGGGCGCATTACGACAAGGTCTGCCCGAACGGCTGACCGCACAGGAAACCATGAGAAGACGAGGAAAAGAAAAGGAATGAAGCCGCGCGAACCGCAACTCGATTTGAGCCGTGACATCGACTTCAGCAAGGAGAGCCGGGTGCCCCCCTACTCGCTGGAGGTCGAACAGGAGGTGCTTGCCTGCATCCTGCTCGAAGACGATCCGATCGAACAGGTGATCCAGATTTTCGGCGACAACGGCGAAGCGGTCTTTTACGAAAAGCGCCACCAGATCATCTACAAGGCGATGATGCTGCTCTACCAGAAGCGGCAGGCCATCGACCTCATCACGGTAAGCGAAGAGCTGTCGCGCATAGGCGAGCTGGAGAACATCGGCGGACGCCCCTACCTCGGCGAACTTTCGGGAAAGGTGATCAGCTCGGCGAACATCGAGTTCTACGCCCGGCTGGTGAAGGAGAAATACCTCTACCGGCGGTTGATCTCGATTTCGTCGCACATTTCGAGCGCAGCCTACAACACCTCGATGGACATCTTCGATCTGGTCGAAAACGCCTCGCAGCAGTTCTTCAACATCTCGCAGGCGGGTGTCAAGAAAAAGGCCACCAGCATCAAGGAGTTGCTCAAAACCGCCACGAGAATGATCGAGAATCTCGGCTCGTCACACTCGTCGGTCACGGGCATCGGATCCGGATTTTCGGAACTCGACGAGTACACGGCGGGCTTCCAGCCGTCGGACATGATTATCATCGCCGCCCGTCCGTCCGCCGGTAAAACCGCCTTCGCGCTGGCACTGGCGCGAAACGCGGCGGTGAACTTCAACACGCCGGTGCTCTTCTTCAGCCTCGAAATGGCGGAGATTCAGCTCGCGCTCAGGCTGATGTGCGCCGAAGCCTACGTCGAGTCGCAGCTCGTGAGGCGCGGCCAGATTTCGCCGGAGATGATGAACAAGATCATCAACAGCATGGACGCGCTGGCCGACGCCAAGCTCTTCATCGACGACACGCCGGGCATCTCGATCATGGAGCTGACCGCCAAGACCCGCCGCATGAAGCAGGAGCATGGCATCGGCATGGTGGTGGTTGACTACCTCCAGCTCGTCACGCCGGTCAGGGACGGGCGCTCGAACCGCGAGCAGGAGATCGCGCAGATTTCTCGCTCGCTCAAGGCGCTCGCCAAGGAGCTGAACATTCCGGTGATCGCGCTGGCGCAGCTCAACCGCTCGGTCGAACAGCGCTCCGGCGACCGCCGGCCTCAGCTCAGCGACCTTCGCGAATCCGGCTCGATCGAGCAGGACGCCGATATGGTGATATTCCTGTCGAGACCGGAGATGTACGGCATCAAGAACTTCGAGGATGGCTCCTCGACCAAGGACATAACCGAGGTGGTCATCGGCAAGCAGCGAAACGGCCCGATCGGCACGGTCAGGCTGCTTTTCCTGAAAAAGTACGGGCGCTTCCAGTCCACGGCCAACAGCTACCTGACAGCCGCCGATAGCGGACAGCAGCAGCCAGAACCCGCCCGTGGAGATGGCTATCCGGAGGCATCCCTGCCGGAGCCGCCGCCGCTCGATATGGACAGCTTTATCAACAATTCGGACGCCGCACCCTTTTAACCCTGCCGGTCATGGTTTACAGAAAAGCCCCGAAACATTCCGGCGACGCGCCGGACTCGAGCGCAAACCCTGCCGATCGCCCTGCTTCGACAGGCAAGGAGCGCCGTTATCAAGGCATCGGCAGCGCGAAGGGATTCGCCATCGGAGAGACCTACGAATTCGTCAGAGAGACCATCGAGCACGAAACCGCCGACCTCTCGCCGGAGAACATCGAGGGGGAGATCGAGCGCTTCATGACCGCCCTGCACCGGTCGGAAAAGGAGCTGAAAAAGATCGAACGGGTGACCACCCGCAAAATCGGGCGCCTCTACTCCGATCTGTTCCAGGCGCAGATCATGCTGCTCAAGGATCCGGTGCTGACCGGCAACATCACCCGCCGCATCCGCCAGGAGCTGAAGCCCGCGCATATCGTTATCGAGCAGGAGTTCGGCAAACTTCTCGAACACTTCCTCAACTCCGACGACGTCATCTTCCGCGAGCGGGCCGCCGACCTGCACGACCTCAAGGAGCGGATCATCCGAAATCTGCACATTCGCAAGCTGCACTCCTGGGTGCCCGAAGGCTCCATTGTGGTCTCGCACCACCTCTCGCCGGCGGACATCATTCTCCTCAGCCGCAGCAACATCAAGGGCTTCGCCACTGACACCGGCGGCAAAACTTCGCACGTCTCGCTGATCTGCAAATCGCTCAACATCCCGATTGTAGTCGGCCTGGGCAACTTTTCGCAGAAGGCGGTTTCGGGCGAACGCATCATTCTCGACGGCAACGAAGGCCTTGTCATCACTAATCCGCTGGATGAAACTGTCGATACCTATCTCAAAAAGCGGGAAGAGGAGAGCAAACGCGAGGCCGATGACTCGATCATGGCTCATCGTCACGCCTTTACCCGTTGCGGCGTGAGGATTTCAGTCTATTCGAACATCGATTTCAAGGAGGAGATCGAACATCTCGACTCGATGGGGGCCGAAGGCGTGGGATTGTTCAGAACCGAAAATCTTTTCCTCGACGATCTCAAGCCTCCAAAAGAGGCGGCACAACAGGAGTATTACCGCAAGATGGGCGAGATGCTCGCGCCGAAGCCGCTGGTCATCCGCCTGTTCGACATCGGCGGCGACAAGCTCATCTACTCGCCCGTCAAGGAGCCGAACCCGAACCTCGGCTGGCGGGGCGTCAGGATTCTGATCGACGTGCCGGAGATTCTCGACGCGCAGCTCCAGGCGGTCATCAGGGCCAACATTCACGGCAACATCGACGTGCTGATCCCCATGATTTCGTCGGTCGAGGAGATCATGCACATCAAACAGGCAGTCGAGGAGCATTATAAACATATCAGATCACTCACCACCGAGCCGCTGGACAAACCGGGCATCGGCGCCATGATCGAGGTGCCGGCGGCCGTCGAGCTGATCGACGAAATCACGCAAATCGTCGATTTCGTCAGCATCGGCACCAACGACCTGACCCAGTACACCCTTGCCGTTGACCGCAACAACCTGATCGTGCAGGATCTGTTCGAGAAATTCCACCCGGCGGTCATCCGCCAGCTTCACCGCGTCATTTCGACCGCGCAGAAAAACCACTGCCGGGTCTCGCTTTGCGGAGACATGGGTTCCGACCCCTTGGCCACACCATACCTCATTGGCTGCGGCCTCCGGGAGTTCAGCATCGTCAGCTCTGATATCCCGGCACTCAAGGCGATGGTAGGTAAATACACGGTCGAGGAGTGCGAAGCGCTCGCCGCCGAATGCCTGAAACTCTCCAGCGCCTCGGCCATCAAGGCGCACCTCGAAGCGTTCGTCAAGGCGCACTGAACCTGGCGCCGGATTCCGCCGCCTGCATATCACACGCAAGACCGTAAGAGCTCGATAACAAAAAAGCCGCCTCGGAATTATCCGGGCGGCTTTTTGCTGTTCCGGCATCGGGTCTGCCTGAATGGCGCTACCTGAAATCCTCGATTTTGGCGTTCCGGCGATACGATTGCAGATACTCGGAAAGGAACTGCTGCTGCCTGGCCTGCATCAGTTGCGGCAAAACCTTCTGTTTCTCGGCGGCAAGATCGGTGCCCGGTGCAAGCTGGCGGCTGGTCAGTTGCACGAGCGCATATCCTCCGCTGGTCTGTACCGGCTGCGAAAGCGTGTTGAGCTTCATGCCCGCCATTCCCTCCACGAGCTGGGGATCGACGCCGTACCCGTCGATGTAGCCGTCGCGCCAGCGAATCTCCTTCGAGGTGATTTTACGCAGAGACGGGTCCTTTGCGGCGATGGCGTCGAGCGAGCCGCCGGAGCTTTTCGACAAAGCGACAAGCTTCGATTTCAGCGCCGCGCCCTGTTTTTCACGAACCAGTTCGGTTTTGATCATCTCCTTGAGCTGGGCGTCGAGCTGGTGATAACCGGTATCGTTTTGCGTCAACAACTTCGCGACCACGAATCCCTTCTCGGCATCGAGCACGTCGGAAATATCACTATCTTTGGCCTTGAATGCGAAGCCAGTAATCGCCTCGCCCATGCCCGGCACGGCGAGCAGGCTCTGGCGCGTAAAGTCGCCGGTTTTGCCCACTTCGAGCCTCTGCGCCTTCGCCGCCGCTTCAAATCCCTTCGACTTTGCCTCGGTCAGGAAAGCCTGCGCTTGACGCTTGATCGTTTCGGAGGTCTGCGTCGATGCCTTGATCTGGCGGGCGACCTCCGAGCAGACGATGCGCCGGTTGTCAAACCCTTCGATCTTGATGATATGCAGGCCGAACTGGGTCTGCACCGGCCCGACGATCTGACCGGGCTTGCCGGCAAAGACCGCCTGGGCGAACTGGGGCACCATGCGATCCTTGGTGAACCAGCCAACAAAACCGCCGTTGCGGGCGCTGCCGGGATCCTCGGAATATTTAGCGGCCAGCGAGGCGAATGACGCGCCTCCCTTCAGCTCCTCGGAAATCTTTTTGAGCAGGCCCATGGCGCGCGCGGCCTCGGCCTTGTCCGCCGGATTAAGGCGAATCAGAATGTGCGAGGCGCTCGCAACCGGTTCGCCGGTCGTGACGCTCTTAATCTTGAGCAAGCGGTAGTAGCCCTCGTCGGCGATGGGGCCGACAATCTGGCCGGGCACGAGCTTCGGCGAGCTGAACAGCGCCTGCCCTGCGGCGGGCGAAAAGTCCGCTCTTGAAAGCGTAACATTCGCCGAATTCGGCAGGTCGCTCTGAATCTTGACGAACTCGCTGTCGCTCTTTGCCGCAGCGAACTGCGGAATCAGCCCGTCGATCTCCTTTTTAACCTGAAGGCTATCCTGCCTGGAGGGAGTCAACGGGAAAAAGACAAACTCAGCGCTACGCACCGGCTCCTCCCGGAACTGCTCCTTGTGAGAGTCGTACCAGGCCTTGATCTCGTCATCTTTGACCGGAAAATTGGTTTCCGCGCCCGCATAGCTGTACGGAAAGGGAATAAACGAACCGGCAAAGGTGGTGAACTGGCGCTGCACCACTTCAGTAAGCTCGGGATCGGTAACGAAAACCATGGTCCTCAGTGTCATAACCAGCTTGTTGACCATCAGTTCGCGCTTGATCGCCTCCTGGGCGTTGAGCCAGAAATCTTTGGCTTTCGGATCGCTACGCGCCTGTTCAAGCAACTGGCGGTCGATCTTGCCAGTCCTGGGATCGGTGAAGTTCTGGCGAATGATCGCTGGCGGATTGACGGGATTATTGACCGCGTCGAGCACCTCCTGGTCGGTGACGGTGATGCCATATTTCTTGAGAAGCTGGGCAAGAAGCGTCTGATCGACAACATAGTTCCAGGCCTGCTCGCGAAACTTCGCGTCGAGGCCGGAGGTGATTTCTACGCCTGGATTGCTCTGCCGGAACCCGGCGACAATGTTGTTGTACAACGCTTCGTATTCATTCATGGAGATCGACTCGCCATTGACCTTCCCGGCTACGCCCGCTTTTCTGGTGGGGCCGGTGAAGTTCATCCCCCACTCGAAAACGATCAGGGCAAGGAACGCCGCCACGAGGACAAACAACACGATGTGCGTTTTATCCCTCAACTTGCTCATTAGTGCCATAACTTCTCTTTTCTGTCTTTGACTGTTTATTCGTTGTTGTCTGCCCAACCTTCACGCCCGCAGAGCGGCACGAAGGCGAAGTTGTGAAAAATCTCATGCTCGAACCGCTCGCCCCTGCGCCGAATGACGGTCATCTGCTGTGAACCGAGGTCGCCAATCGGCACAACGAGCACGCCGCCTTCGGCAAGCTGGCTCATGAGCGTATGCGGCTCGCGCGGCGCGGCGGCGGTCACGATGATGCCGTCGAACGGCGCCTCCTCCGGCCAGCCGAGCGTTCCATCACCGAGACGCGGGTGAACGGGCAAACCAAGCGCATCGAGCACGCGCCCCGCCGCTGCGTACAACCCGGCAATCCGCTCGATGGTATAGACACGATAGCCAAGCTCGGCGAGAATAGCCGCCTGGTAGCCCGAACCGGTACCGATTTCAAGCACCTTGCCGGATGGAACGCGCTCCACCAGCAGCGAAGTCATGTACGCCACCGTATAGGGCTGCGAAATGGTCTGGCCGAATCCGATCGGCATAGCATTGTCGCTGTAGGCGTAGGGCCGGCTCTGTGCATCGACAAAGAGATGACGCCTGACCGTCAGAAACGCATCGAGCACTCGGGCGTTGCTGATACCGTAACGCTTGAGCTCTACCACCATCTCCTGGCGCTCCCGAGCCATGTCGTCATCCTGTTGCATCCTCATACGTTTCCCAACCTGTTCCAGTCAGCACACCGTCATGGAATCCGCCGAAGATTCGCTACTATTGCATCTGATAAAAGATAATGCAATTCCGGGCAATGCAGTATACCATTTTCGGGCAGAATTCCCGACAGGGCAGCTACATCTTGCTGATCAACCTCGACCGCGCAATCAAAGTGGCGTTCGGCAAATTCCGCAAAAGTGAACCGCTCGAACTGCAACCGAGCCACTACCTCTACGTCGGCTCGGCGCTCGGCAGCGCGAAAGGGCGCTTCCCGCTCGCCTCGCGCCTGCTCCGTCACGCCTCGCGAAGCGACAGCAAGCCGCCGCACGCCATCAGGAGCGCGTTGCTCGAACTGTTCATGTCATGGGGATACCGCGCGCCGGCCAGTCGGGGGGATAAAAAACTGCACTGGCACATCGACTTTTTGCTCGACCGCGAGGAAGCCGAACTCGCGCATGTGTTTATTTTTCCGGGAGCGGAGCGCATTGAAGCGCGACTCGCCGCAACGCTCGCCGCAATGCCAGAAACCACGCCCGTCGCCGACCGCCTCGGCGCCCAGGACGCCGCCGCAGGTACGCATCTTTTCAGGATTGACAAGCTGGAACCCTTGTTGCCGTGCCTCGAAAAAGCAATGCCTGATCTGATCCGGCAAGGCTGAACGTTTTCACTTCTCTTTTTCGAGCAGCGCTTCGACGAAGCTCTTGCGGTCGAAGAGCTGGAGGTCGTCGATCTTTTCGCCGACCCCGATGTACTTGACCGGCAGGTTCAGTTCGCGGGAGATCGAAAGCACGATGCCTCCTTTTGAGGTGCCGTCGAGTTTGGTCATGACGAGGCCGGTGACGTTGACGAACTTCGTAAACTCGCGAGCCTGCTGTACGGCGTTCTGGCCGGTGGTGCCGTCGAGCACCAGCAGCACTTCGTGCGGCGCTTCGGGGATCTTTTTCTTGGCCACGCGCATGATTTTGGCCAGCTCCTCCATCAGGTGGCTCTTGTTGTGCAGCCTGCCCGCCGTATCGACCAGCACCACATCCGTGCCCTTCGAAACCGCCGAGCTGACCGAGTCGAACACCACCGAGGCCGGATCGGCTCCCTGCCCCTGGCCGATGATCGGCACTCCGGCGCGATCAGCCCAGATTTTGAGTTGCTCGTAGGCCGCGGCGCGGAAGGTGTCGGCGGCGGCGATCACCACCTTCTTGCCCGCCTTGTCGTAGTTGTGCGCCAGCTTGGCCACGGTGGTGGTCTTGCCCGCGCCGTTGACGCCGACGATCATGATGACGTAGGGTTTTGCCGACAACGGCGCGTCGAAATCAACCGGATGCTCGTGGCCCGACTCGACAAGCAGGTTGCGAATTTCGCCCATCACCATCTCGTTCAGCTCCTCCTCCGAACGGTAGGTTTTGCCTTTGGAGCGCACGGTGACCGCATCGACAATGTCAAGCGTGGTCTCGACACCCACATCGGCGGCAACGAGAATGTTTTCGAGCTCTTCGAGGAACTCGTCATCCACCTCGGTTTTGCCCCGGGAAACAAACGCCAGTTTGTCGCGAAGCGTGTCGCGGGTTTTGGTGAGCCCCTCCTTGAGGCGCGACAGCCCTAACTTGTCAAAAAAGCCCATGGAAAATGAGAAATTGGCTATGTTTACAGACGAAGGGATCGGAACGGATTCCGGATTGAATTCAATGTACGCAAATATATGTCATATAACCCTATTTCCGAGATTGGCGAATTCGGTCTGATCGACCGGCTTGCAAAGATTACCGCCCCCTCCACAAAGCAGCGACCGGAGCTGATCGAAGGGATCGGCGACGACTGCGCGGTGTGGCAAAGCGACGAGTCGGTGGTGCAGGTCGCGACGACCGACATTCTGACCGAACACGTCCACTTCGACCTCTTGACCACGCCACTACACCACCTCGGAAGCAAGGCAATCAGCGTCAACGTCTCGGACATCTGCGCGATGAACGCCATGCCGGATTACGCCGTGATCTCGATCGCCGTACCGCCGAAGATGCCAGTGGAGATGGTCGAAGAGCTGTACAAGGGAATGAACCACGCCGCCGAAATCTATGGCCTCGCCATCGCGGGCGGCGACACCTCGTCGTCGGCGTCGGGGCTGTTCATCTCGGTTTCAATGACCGGAACGACAACGCCGGAGCTGCTCACATTGCGCAAAGGCGCGTCGCCGGGCGATTTGATCTGTGTGACGGGAACGCTTGGCGGCTCGACCGCCGGCCTGCACCTGTTGCAGCGTGAAAAGGCGACGATGATCGAGCAGATGCGCAACAACGAACCGTACAACAAGGAGGTGATGGCCGAGTTGCAGGAATACACCGAAGCAATTCGCTGCCACCTGCTGCCGAAAGCACGCATCGACATCATCGACTTTTTCAGCGAAGAGGGCATCGTACCGACCGCCATGATCGATATTTCGGACGGCCTGGTCTCCGACCTCGGCCACCTCTGCCGCCGCTCCGGTGTCGGCGCGAAGATCGACGAGAGCAAGCTGCCCGTCCTGCCCGAAGCGCGAGCCGTGGCCGAAGAGTTCCAGCAGGACGTCTTCGACTGGGCGCTCACCGGCGGCGAAGACTACCAGCTCCTCTTCACCGTCCCGAAATCGCAGTACGACCTCATCGCCAGCCACCGCGACATCACGGTCATCGGCGAAATCTCCGAGAAAGAAGAGGGCATGATGCTGACCGACATCTTCGGCATGACCATCGACATGGCCGACATGAAACGGGGATTCGATCACTTCGCGGGGTGAGGGCGGACGACGATCCCTGAAGCTTGTGCATTCCCTTTAAAGATAGTACATTAAACGAGTTCCAACCGGAAAGGTTGCCGAAGTGGCGGAACTGGTAGACGCCCGGGACTTAAAATCCCGTGTTCAGCAATGGACGTGCGGGTTCGATTCCCGCCTTCGGCACAACTCCTCCCTCACTCCCCGAAAGAGGGCTTCGACTTTATCCCCGCGATAAACACCGCGAACAGCGCGGCTGCGAGCAAGGCTGTCGCCGCGCCGAACCAGAATGTCGCTGATGGCGAAACCCTGTCCCACAACACTCCGGCGATCAGGCTCGACGGCAATGCCGCCAATCCGACGGCTCCGGCATAGAGGCCGAATGCCGTGCCTTTGAGACCTTCCGGCGTCAGCGTAGCGAGAAACGCCTTCTGGATCCCCTCGGTCAGCCCCATGAAGACTCCGTAAAGTGCGAACAAAACCCACACGGCAAGCGGACTTCCCGCCACGGCGAACCCTGCGTACAGGGCGGCGAACAGCACGAATCCTGCGAGAATGAGCCGCTTGCGGCCATACCGGTCGGCGACGATTCCGGCGGGAATGGCCGTGATGGAATAGACGAGATTGAAGAGCAGATAAACGGCGGGAATCATCGCCGCCGGAACGCCGAGCTGGCCGGCACGGAGGATCAGAAACGCATCGCTCGAATTGCCCAGCGCGAAGACCGCGACGATCACGATGAAAAACCACGCCCGCCGGTCGAGCTTCCCGCCTCCGGTACTCCGCGGCTTTTCAGCGTCAGCCCTGACCGGCGCGTCCCGCTTTTCCCGGATGAAGAAGACGATGATGAGCACGGCGAGAACGCCCGGCAGGCTCGAGAGCCAGAAAAGCTGACGGTAAGAGCTGTGGTACACTTGCAAGCCGATAAAGGCGATGGCCGGGCCGACAACCGCGCCCATAGTGTCCATCGAGCGGTGAAAGCTGAAAGCGCGGCCAAGCCATGACGGTTCGGTGGAATCCGCAATAATGGCGTCACGCGGCGCGGTGCGGACGCCCTTGCCGAAGCGGTCAACGAGACGCGCGGCCAGCACCTGATGCCAGCCGCCAGCCAGCGCCATCAGCGGACGGCTCAACGTCGAGACCGAATAGCCCGCCAGCATCAGCCGCTTGCGCTTGCCGAGCCGGTCGGAGTACCAGCCGGAAAAGACCTTGACCAGGCTCGCCATCGACTCGGCGCTCCCCTCGATGAGGCCGATCATGGCCTTGTTCACCCCAAGCACGCTGGCCAGAAACAGCGGCACCAGCGGGTAGATCATCTCGGAACTGACGTCCATGCAGAAGCTCACCAGCCCGGCAAAAAAGACGTTGCCGCTCAACCCGAAAAAGCGCTTCTCCTGCTTCATCTCCATCTGGTTTGATTTGACAACCACCACGCCCGTTTAACCTCTTCAAACACCGGAACAGCCGCCACAAATTCATCGCCGGCTCATTCAGGATGCGACCGCCACGGCGCGGCGCTGTTCGGCCCGGTGGTTGAGCGTGATCGCCGCCACCATGAGCGCGAGAATCACCAGCGACGAGCTGATGCGGCCGAGCGACAGGCCGCCATGCGCGAGCGGCTTGGTGAGCGTGTCGCCAAGCGTCGCGCCGAGCGGGCGGGTCAGCACGTAGGCCGCCCAAAAAAGGATGTTGGGCGAAATGCTCGTCTTGTAATACGCGATGGCGACCGCGACAATCAGCACGCCAAAGAGCAACGCACCGAGCTGGAAGCCGAG
This sequence comes from Chlorobaculum tepidum TLS, assembly GCF_000006985.1. Lineage (NCBI taxonomy): Bacteria > Pseudomonadati > Chlorobiota > Chlorobiia > Chlorobiales > Chlorobiaceae > Chlorobaculum > Chlorobaculum tepidum. The sequence continues at coordinate 208,891 of NC_002932.3, read as the reverse complement.
ACCGACATCGTCAGCCACGAAGTCGCCGAGCGCCGTGCCGAGCGTGTTGGAGACCAGAATGGTCAGCCAGTAAAAAAGCTCGTCGCGCCGGTCGGCAATCCCCTCGAACTCGATCCTGCCCATGATCCGGTTCCACGCAAACAGCACCAGCAGCACGCCAAGCAAAAGAATCGCCGATGAGTTGACGTAGCCGAGGCCGAGCGTGCGATCGAGGTAGTCCGACATGGTGGTGCCGACAGTCGTCGTGGCGACCACCACCGCCCAGTACCGCGCCGGATGATACCCGACGGAGAAAACCTGGAAGAGCAGCGCCACAGCGAAAAAGGCGAGGAAAATCAGGCTCCCCTCGGCGTACCCGAGCTTCATCGACATGGTGACCGCATCCCCGCCAGTCTCGCCAAGCGTGGTCGCCAGAATCTTTATCGCCCAGAACATCAGCGTCACCTGCGGCACCTTGCTCAACGCCTGAGCGGCGGCATCGTTTTTATTCATCGTGTTTTGCAGCATTACGTTATCTCCTCTGTCAATTGGATCATGAAACGAATGATTCAGGATACGAAAAGAGAATTAGCGCAGAGTTAGCGGCACCACTTCCTTACCGCAAGTTCGCCGAAAACCGATGATCCCGCCTCCCCTAATTCCTGCCTAATCATCGCCCTCTACATTTCTTTCAAGTGCTTATGAAACAAGTTGTTCCGACGGACAACGATGTGCGCGGACTGCGAACTTTCGATACCATCATCATGATCTCCATTTTGTGTCTGCACCTTTCGCCACACCGTCCGAGTTTTCGTTACAGGATGGGGCAGTTCCTGCCGCACTGGAATCAGTACGGCATTCAGGCCGATACCCTCTGCGTTTCGGGAAAAGAGGCGTCAAGAAACATCGCGAGGGCGCTGGCCGTTTGCGGAAATTACGACTACGTGTGGATTCAGCGCAAGGTGTTTCCGCCGCCGCTGGTCTGGCTGTTCTCGCGCAAGGCGAACGTGATCTTTGATTTCGACGACGCCATCCATGTCAAGCAAGTGATGCTCACCGGAAAACAGGAGCCTGAAAGCTGGCTGAAACGCCAATGGATCGCCCGCACACTGCAACGCTCGGCCATGGTGCTGGCGGGCAGCGATGCGCTCAAGGATTATGCGGAGCAATACAACGGCAACGTGCATCTGGTGCCGACCCCTTTTGAAACTCCGCCGCAAAAACTCAACGTCCACCAGAAAAACAAAACCGTCACCATCGGCTGGATCGGCATCAACGCTAATCTCTATTTCCTCCGGCAAATCGATGAAACGCTCAGCCTGCTCGCCGAAAAATATCCGTGGGTGCAATTTTCGCTGATGAGCGGAAAAATGGCGAGCGGAATGAAAACGCCGTGGAAACTGACGCCGTGGTCGTCGGAAAGCGAGAAATCGTGGCTGTCCGAAATCGACATTGGCATCATGCCGCTGACCGACGACGAGTGGTGTCGGGGCAAGTGCGCGTTCAAGCTGATCCAGTACATGGCTTACGGAAAACCGGTGGTCGCCTCAAATGTCGGAGCCAACAGGTCAACCATTGAACAAGGGGTGAACGGATTTCTGGCGGACAGCGCGAAAGAGTGGCTCGATGCGCTCGAACAACTGGTGCTCAACGAGGGGTTGAGACGGCGAATGGGCGATGAAAGCCGGAGAATTCATCTCGAACGGTTTGAGAGAGCGGAGGTTCAGCGAACCATAGCCAATTTAATAGCGGAGCATCACCGTTCGGCAACCGCCGGATAATCGATAAACCAGCGATCGGCAATGCAATTGCAGTTTTTTTCAAGGAAGAATTCCAGCTCCAAAAATCACCCGGCTTCGCGCCCGCGTTGCCGGTAGCGAAATACCGTGCCCTGGCCATCGGGGCCAGACAGCACACGGAGGTCGCCGCCGAGCGAGCGGGCAGCTTCGCGCGCGATAGTCAGGCCGAGGCCGCTGCCGGGCTGGCCGGAACCGGGCGTGCGGTAAAACGCATCGAACACCCGCTCCCGCTCGCTCTCCGGAATGCCGGGGCCGTTATCGATCACCTCCGCGATTCCGTCGCCATGTTCGACGGCGAGCCTGACCGTCACCGTTCCGCCCGGCTGAACGTATTTCAGGGCGTTTTCGAGGCCGTTTTTCAGAATCAGCGTGAAGCTTTCAGGATCGCCGTCGAGCAACACCGGGCCTGAATCGTCAAGGCCGAGATCGATGCCGCGAGCCTCCGCCAGCGGCAGGTACCCGGCGATCAGCTCTCGCGCCAGCGCCGGAAGATCGACCGGAGCCGCGCCGGAAGGGTGCGCCTGCACCCGCGCCAGATCGAGAAGCTGCGCGGTAAGCTGGCGGGCGCGTTCGATGCCCGACTGAAGCGGCACAAGCCGGGCGCGCATCTGGTCGGCGCTTGACGCCTGCCGGAGATTCTCCGCCTGAAGGGAGAGCGCCGTCAGCGGACTGCGCAGCTCGTGGGCCGCGTCGGCAATGAAACGCCGCTGCTGGCCAAGCAAAAGTGAAATGCGCCCAAGCAGCCGGTTGAGCGCCTCCACGAACGGCATTATCTCTTCGGGAATGCCGCGCTCCGGCAGCGGAACCGGCTGGCCGGGCTGCTGCTGGTCGAGCAGGCGCGACAGCGTGGTGACGGGCTTGAGCGCGGAACGGACGATGCGCATGACGAGCAGCGCCATGAGCGGCAGCAGCAACAGGCCCGGCGCGAGCGTGCGCAAGGCGCTGTTGAGCGCGAGTTCATCGCGCGTATCGGTCGGTTGCGCGACCGCCGTCATCGCGGACGGCCCGTGAACGATGAACACCCGCACCGGTTCGCCCTCCTGCCGGAGCGTGTGAAAGCCGGGCGCGAGATGCCCGGCAAGCCAGCGCGGCGCGGATCGGTCAGTGAAATGAAAAATCGTGATTCTGGACTCGGGATCGCTCAGAGAGGCCGAAGACGAGGGGACTGACAATGCTCCGGCTCCAACGGTCTCCCACTCGCCGCGAGACTGAAGCACCGCGATCTGGCGGAGCATGTCGTCCTGAAACTCTTTGGCCTCGCGGTAGGAAAAATAGAACGAAGTCGCCGCCGCGACCAGTGCCGCCAGCACGATCGCCCCGGCCAGCATCGCGGTCAGACGCCGTTGCAGCGAGGGCGTCATGGCTGTTTTTCGACCATCCATCCCGCACCCCGTATGTTTTTGATGCTCGTCGCGCCGAGCTTGCGGCGGAGCTGGTGGATCAGGTAATCGATGGCGTTGCTCTCGACCTCCTCGTCCCAGCCATAGACCCGCTCTTCGAGCGCCGAGCGGCTCAGGATGCGGCCCGGCTGGAGCAGAAGCGCGTGCAGCACCGCGAACTCGCGCGAGCTGAGCACGGCCCGCTCCTCGCCGCAGAATGCTGTGTGCGTGGCGGGATCGAGCGTGATCTGGCCATTGCCGATCAGCCCCGAAGCCTGCCCGCCCTGACGCCGGATCACCGCCCGGAGCCGCGCCAGCAGTTCATCGAGATCAAACGGCTTGACGAGATAATCGTCCGCGCCCGAATCCAGCCCCGCGATGCGCTCGCCGAGACCGTCGCGGGCGGTGATGATGATGACGGGAATCGAACTCCCGCCCTCCCGAAGCGCCGCGAGCACCTCCAGACCGCCGCGCCCCGGAAGCCCCAGGTCGAGCAGCACGGCCTGATGCTCGCCATAACGAAGCGCGTCGGCAGCCTTCTCGCCATCGCGCACCCAGTCCACCGCATACGCCGCATCCTTCAGCGCCACCGAAACCGCCTCGGCAATCATGGGATCATCCTCGACAAGCAGCACGCGCATAACTTCTATTTTTTTTGATGATTTACAGGGCAACTACCCCATCGTGAAATTCAGGAATTCCGGAGCCGGGTCCGGAGGAGCGGCAGAAAACCACCACCCCCGGACTTCACCCCGGCGTTGCATCAGCACAACGCAAACACATGCACAACAAAGAACATGCAACCGGAACAGAGTGTTCCGTGAGCTGCGTTACCATACACACAACGCGAAAAACATCCATGCCGGAACGCCTCAATCCTCGGCGTCCCCGGCATCGTCATGATCCGCTTTGTCCACATTGGCTGCGAGTATCCGGCCGTTGTCCTTGTCAACCCGGACATCCAGCACCTTCGCACCATTGACCACCTCGACATCGTAAACCGGCTGCCCGCCATGCTTTTCAAGCTCGGCGCGAACCGCCCGTCCCCGCGTAAACGTCTCGGCAGCATTGACCGCCTGCGACAGGCTGATTGCCGGTTTCTGAAACTCAAGCGCATCATTCCCGGATTCCGCCGCATAAGCCGAATGCGCGAACATGCCGCCAAACACCCCAGCCGAAAGCATAACGCCAACAGCCACATAACCATAACGTTTCATAATCATCACTCCTTGTTGATTGAATTATCGATTGAATTATCAACGCGATCATCCGCGTCAGGAGTAATAGTACGACGTGAGAGTTAGGAAGGAATTAGGAGGAAGAGTGGGCGGAGGGATATTGATTTGCACAACCTCTGATTTTCCAAAAAGGTTGCCGAAGTAGCGGAACTGGTAAACGCCCGAGACTTAAAATCCCGTGTTCAGCAATGGACGTGCAGGTTCGATTCCTGCCTTCGGCACCCACGCTCTCATCCCTCATTCTTTCCTTGCCTCCAAATCGCTTGCGGCCTCTCCTCAAAGCCATCAGCTACGATTGAAATAGGAAATTAGGTTTTTGGGCTGAAGAAGTTTAACGCCAAGCTAAACTACAGCCCGTAAGGAGCACTGTTTGCGAAACAATGGCTAATGCTCACATGACCATCCCTGATGAACAAGTTTAACAGTTCGGTCAAAGACATTTATAACTCATCATATAATAAAGCGTTAAGGTGATTTATCCTTTGGCCGGACACTCTTTGCAGAGCGCATTCGTTTTGGCCGTGCCTCAGTCGATTGACCCATATTCACCATTTACCCACGGTATTCTGCGAAGAACCTTCCAAAAATTGCTTAATGATAATGATATGGTTTTCATCGTAGCGCTTCCTTGAGTGTACACTAAACCTGACCAGTTGTCAAGCGTTTTTCAGATTCGCCTAACGTTGCTCATCCAGCTCTGCTCCCAAAAAATCCCCGCCCCAAATCGTTGCAATCCGCCTGCGCTCTCCCTACCTTTCATGATGGCCACCGGACATCCCGGCCATGAGAGCCGTCGCCGCTCTCTTTTCTCTTACTTCAAAGCATTACACGCATGAGTACAGAGCCTACCAAAATCCTCCTGAGCGAGGATGAAATGCCCCGTCAGTGGTACAACATCCAGGCCGACCTGCCTTCGCCCATGCCGCCGCCGGTGGGGCTGGATGGCAATCCGATCGGGCCGGATGCGCTGGCCAAAGTGTTTCCGATGAACCTGATCGAGCAGGAGGTGAGCACCGAGCGCTGGATCGATATTCCGGAAGAAATTCTCGGCATCCTCAAGCTGTGGCGGCCTTCGCCGCTCTACCGCGCGCGGCGACTCGAAGCGGCGCTCGGCACTCCGGCCAAAATCTACTACAAGAACGAAGGGGTCTCGCCCGCCGGGAGCCACAAGCCCAACACTGCGGTGGCGCAGGCGTGGTACAACCGGGAGTTCGGTATCAAGTACCTCACCACCGAAACCGGCGCGGGCCAATGGGGCAGCGCGCTGGCGATGAGCTGCAAGCTGATCGGCATCGAGTGCAAGGTGTTCATGGTGCGCATCAGCTTCGACCAGAAGCCGTTCCGCAAGATCATGATGAACACCTGGGGCGCGGAGTGCATCCCCAGCCCGAGCCCGCTGACAGCGGTTGGGCGCAGGATTCTCGAAGAGGATCCCGACACGCCGGGCAGCCTCGGCATCGCCATCAGCGAGGCAATCGAGCAAGCAGTCGAGCGCGACGACACCCGCTACGCCCTCGGCAGCGTGCTGAATCACGTGATGCTGCACCAAACCATCATCGGCCTCGAAGCCAGGAAACAGTTCGACAAGATCGGGCGCTACCCGGACATCGTGATCGGCTGCGCGGGCGGCGGCTCGAACTTCGCGGGCATCAGCTTCCCGTTCCTGTACGACAAGATTCACGGCAAGGATGTGCAGGTGATCGCAACCGAGCCGGAGGCGTGCCCGACGCTGACCCGCGCGCCCTACGCCTATGATTCGGGCGACGTGGCGATGATGACGCCGCTCCTGCCGATGCACAGCCTCGGCCACACCTTCATTCCGCCGGCCATCCACGCGGGCGGCCTGCGCTACCACGGCATGGCTCCGCTGGTGAGCCACACCAAGCAGCTCGGGCTGATCGAAGCCACCGCGCTGCCGCAGACCGAGTGCTACGAAGCTGCCCTGCTCTTCGCCCACACCGAAGGGTTCATCCCCGCGCCGGAGACTTCGCACGCCATCGCGCAGACCATCCGCGAAGCAAAGCAGGCCAAGGAGGAGGGCAAGGAGAAGGTGATCCTGATGAACTGGTCCGGCCACGGACTGATGGACTTGCAGGGCTACGACGCCTACATGTCGGGCAAAATCAGCGACTACCCGCTGCCGGAGGAGCTGCTGCAACGCTCCATCGCCGCCTCGCTCGAAGGCCATCCGCCGGTGCCGGGCTGCTGAACAGGCGCAGAAATCGATCATCCATTCAGGAGGGTTTTAACCCTCTGGACATTCCAACCGTTTACATTCATGTTGCCCCGGCTTGAAAGCCGGGGTAGTGTGGAATAGCGATCATATCCGAAAAAAGAAATCGGGCTAAAGCCCTGAATTATTTTGTGTTATCCGCAAACCCCGGACTGAAGTCCGGGGCAATTGTATAAGAGTTATAATCTCCAAATCACCCCCGGTTCAGACACTTGTACGAAATACCCCCCCAAAAAAAGCCCCGCTGAAATCATCGTTTCAGCGGGGCTTCGGGAGAAATTAAAATCTTGCGATCCGGGGCATCACTCTTTGTCGAGCGTCTCCTCTTTCTTGCTCTTTTTGGGAGTCGGTTCGGCGGAAGACGCGCCATCAAGAAAGCGCAGCTCCTTCTCCTTTTCGTCGAAGGTGATCTGAATCACGCTGCCCTCGGTGAAGCGGCCCTTGAGCATCTCCTCCGCGAGCGGATCCTCGACATATTTCTGCAACGCGCGTTTCAGCGGGCGTGCTCCGTACTTCTGGTCGTAACCCTTCTCGACAAGGAACTCCTTGGCTTTCTCGTCGATCTCAACCTCGATGCCCATCTCCTTCAGGCGCTTGAAGAGCTTGCCTGCCGTGATGTCGATAATCTTGAAGATATCCGACTTTTCGAGCTGGTGGAACACGATCGTGTCGTCGATGCGGTTCAGGAACTCCGGATTGAACACGCGCTTCAATGCATCCTCGATGGTGGACTTCATCGCCTTGTAATCACCCGTCGCATCCGAAGGCGGCGCGAAGCCCATGCCTCCGCCGGTGCTGAAGCTCTTGATCTCCTTGGCACCGATGTTCGAGGTCATGATGATGATCGTGTTGCGGAAATCGACCTTGCGGCCAAGTCCGTCGGTCAGCACGCCCTCGTCGAGCACCTGGAGCAGAATGTTAAACACGTCGGGATGCGCCTTTTCGATCTCGTCGATCAGCACCACCGAATAGGGTTTGCGGCGCACCTTTTCGGTGAGCTGGCCGCCCTCTTCGTAGCCAACGTATCCGGGAGGCGCTCCAACCAGGCGGCTTACCGAGAACTTCTCCATGTACTCACTCATGTCGGCGCGGATCAGCGCATCCTCGCTGTCGAACAGATAACGGGTCAGCGCCTTGGCCAGCTCGGTCTTGCCGACGCCGGTCGGGCCGAGGAAGATGAACGAGCCGATGGGGCGCGACGGATCCTTGAGGCCCGCACGGGTGCGCTGGATCGCTTTGGTGATCTTCTTGATCGCCTCGTCCTGGCCGATGACTTCCTTTTTCAGCTCCGCCTCCATGGTGAGCAACTTCTTCGATTCGGACTGCGCCACCTTCGCCACCGGAATGCCGGTCATCATCGCGATCACCGAGGTGATGTCGGCTTCGGTCACGTCGTAAACGCTCTCCATCGACTGCTCTTCCCACTCCTGCTTGGCGTGGTCGAGCGCTTCAAGCATGTTCTTCTCCTTGTCGCGCAGGCGTGCCGCCTCCTCGAAGTTCTGCATCTTGACCACTTTGTTCTTCTCGCTCTTGATCTCCTCGATGGACTTCTCAAGTTCGAGAATCTCCTGCGGCACGTGGATGTTGCTCAGGTGCACTCTCGCGCCCGCCTCGTCCATGACGTCGATCGCCTTGTCAGGCAGAAAACGGTCGGTGATGTAGCGCTCCGAGAGCTTGACCGCCTTCTCGATGGCATCCTCCGAGTAATGCACGTGGTGATGCGCTTCGTACTTGTTTTTGATGTTGTTCAGAATCTGGATGGTCTCCTCGACCGAGGTCGGCTCAACCATGATCTTTTGGAAACGGCGATCCAGCGCACCATCCTTCTCGATGTACTGGCGGTACTCATCGAGCGTGGTCGCGCCGATGCACTGCAACTCGCCGCGAGCGAGCGCGGGTTTGAAGATGTTGCTCGCATCGAGCGAACCCGAAGCGCCGCCAGCACCGATGATGGTGTGCAGCTCGTCGATGAAGAGGATCACGTCACGCGAACGCTCCAGCTCATTCATGAGCGCCTTCATGCGCTCCTCAAACTGGCCGCGGTACTTCGTGCCCGCGACGAGCGCCGCGAGGTCGAGCGCCACGACGCGCTTGTCGTAAAGCACGCGCGAAACCTTGCGCTGCACGATCTTGAGCGCCAGCCCTTCGGCGATGGCCGTTTTGCCAACGCCAGGCTCGCCGATCAGCACCGGATTGTTTTTCTTGCGGCGGCTGAGCACCTGCGCCACGCGCTCGATCTCCTTTTCGCGCCCGATGATCGGGTCGAGCTTGTCCTCCATCGCCAAGCGCGTGATGTCGCGCCCGAAATTGTCGAGCACCGGCGTTTTGGTGCGTTCACCGCGCTTCGTCTCGGACTTTTTCGACGGACGCGCGGGGCTTCCCGAACCCGACGAATAGGAACCCTCCATCGGCGGCTCGTAAGCCTCGCTGCGCCCGGTCGTAATGGTCATCAGCTCGTCGCGCACCTGGTCATAGGTGACACCGAACTGTTCGAGAATCTGGGCGGCAATGTTGTCGTCACCCTTGAGAATCGAGAGCAACAGATGCTCCGTGCCGATGATGGTTGACTTGCAGATCTTGGCCTCCAAATAAGTGATCTTGAGCACCTTTTCAGCCTGCTTGGTTAGCGGCACATTGCCCATCTGCGTGGCCGGAACCTTGGGATGGGTGTTCTCCTCGATCTTTTGCTTCAGCTGGAAAAGATCGACTTTGAGGTTTTTGAGAATTTTGGCTCCTATGCCCTCTCCTTCCCGGATCAGTCCGAGCAGAAGATGTTCGGTGCCGATATAGTCGTGCCCCAGACGCAGCGCCTCTTCGCGGCTGAGCCTGATCACGTCCTGAACTCTATTCGAGAAATTTCCTTCCATTTATGATCCTGTATCGCTAAAATTGACGGGAAGCTCCCTGAAATGCGCTGTAACTCTGGCTATGAAGTACGAGTGGGCACAACCAATCTGTTATCGCTACATTCAGTTAAATAACTATAATTAAGACGTCATCTCAAACCAATTCCTTCGATCAAAACAGTGGTGAGAAATTAATCGTTTCAGCCCGCATCGAACACCATGACCGTCACCCATATTCTCCTTGACGACCAGAACCCCCTGCACCGCGAACTGCCGATTTATCGAAGCGGCAAGATCAACACCGTCAGGCTTGCCGACAAGAGCTACAAGATCTACGATTCGATGGAAATTTCCGCCCACGACTACACCGCCCTGTTCTACTACGGCGTCATCGAACAGCTCAACGCGCTGCCGTTCATCTCCGAATCGAATAACGGGCTCGACAGCTGGGACGAGGCATTTCTACCCTCTGGCGCGATTGGCAGAATGATTGAAATTATCGACGAATGCGTCGGCGAGATACGCGGGAAAAGCCCCGAAAAGGTGATGCTCGGCTGGCAGGACGACCCGGAACGCATTGCCTACTGGCGCGAAATCGATCCAGCAGAGACTCTCGGTTTTCTAAGGGATTTCCAAAAGTTCGCCGCTAAAGCAGCGAAAGAGGGCTACGACCTCGAATTCATTCTGTAACTGCAACGGCCTGGCAACTGCGGAACAGGGCAGACACAAAGGTCTGCCCCGACAATGCAACTGTCAATTGCCTCCCCTTGCCATTGCCAGCGGATCAGGATGCAGGAACGTGTATCCCAGTTTCTCGACAATCCTGTCACTGTTGACGATCTTGAAATTGGTGTCACTGGATCGTTCTTCCTGCAGCGCGGCGAGGCCGTGACTTTCAGCAGCGGCGGCATAGAGTTCGCTTCGAGTCGGGTGGAGCGGCGCGCAGGCGTTGAAGGTTTCGCCCCAGGCTTCCTGCCGGATGATTTCAGCGATCACGTGCACACAATCATCGAGATGAATAAGGTTCACCGGATGAGCGGGACTCGTGATTTCTGTCATGCGCTGGATGAACTCCGCCGGATTGCGTCCGGGGCCGATCAGACCACCGAAGCGCACCACCGTGGTGTTGAACGCAGACTCCGAACGCAGCATCTCCTCGACGTACATCAACGCCCGACCGGCTGGAGAGTCCGCCGCGTCGGGATCTGCGGCGTCAGATTCGACCACTTCACCACCCGACGCGGGATAGACCGAGGTCGAGCTGACGAACAACACATGCTTCACCGGCGAATCGGCAAGAGCGTCGATCAGCAGCGAAATCTGGCCGACATGGTATTCGACCACATCTTCACGCCGCTTGGGAGGAATGTTCACCACGAGGATTTCGCTGTCCAAAAACGAGGAAATATCGCCTTCAATGCTCTCATCGATGACAATCCGGAAAGGCTCGACACCGGCCTCTTTCATCTTGGTAATTTTCGCTTCGCTGGTAGTCGAACCCTTGACGGTATACCCCTCGCCAGCCAGAAAACGGGCCAGTGGCAAACCGAGCCACCCGCAACCGAGAATCGATATTTTTTTCTCACTCATAACACTTCAAAATTCATGGCTTTATCGAAGCCGGTTTAAGCGACTGATGGTAAAGAACAAGAGATTTCATCTCAACCGACTCCAGCGGCAGTGGTTTGCCCTTCAGCGCGCCAAGGATGCAGGTATTGATCTGCTTGGCGAGGTTCGGATTCTTCCACGCATTTTCGACTCCCTTGCCGTTCGGATGGCAGCTCGCGCAGGTTTTGGCGCCGGCAGCGCCGCCAAGCGATGGATCGTTGAACAGTTTTTTACCCAGCGCCACGGAGGGAGTTTCCGCCGCATGGGCAGTCAGGCTCATAGCCACCATAGTCGTGGCAAGCATCGCCGCTTTCACTGACTTCATCATTTGAAATGCTCCTTGTTGATTATAGTTTCCGAAAAAAACGCATCCCTTCAGAACAGCCGGACAACTCCTGAAAAATAAAAACTGCGCCTCCATCACAGAGTTGTTCTCTGAAAAGAACCTTAACTTGTCAGAAAACGGCTAAACGCCGCAAAACATTGCATCGACATTTGATTGCATCATGAAACTCACCATTCTTACCGACAACCGCGCCGCACCCGGACTCACCTGCGAACACGGCTTCGCGGTGCTGATTGAAACCGGCGGCAAGCGCATCCTGTTCGACACCGGCCAGCTCACGGCGATCGATGCCAACTGCCGTGCGCTCGGCATCGACTTGTCGGACATCGACATCATCGTACTCAGCCACGGGCACTACGACCACACCGGCAACCTCGCCGACGTGCTCCGAATCGCCGACCGCGCCACGCTCTACCTCCACCCGTCAGCGCTCATCGAACGCTACAGCATCCGCAACGACAAGCCCAAACCCATCGACATGCCCGAAACCGCCAAGCAAGCAATTAACGGACTTCCGAAAGAGCGGGTCGTATGGGTCACTGAGCCGACCCGCCTGACCGATGGCGCCTTCCTGACCGGCCCAGTCCCCCGCCAGACAACCTTCGAGGACACCGGCGGCCCATTTTTCTTTGATCCGGACGGAAAAACGCCTGACCCCATCGAAGACGATCTGTCGCTCTGGATCGAGAAGCCGGAAGGGCTGATCGTGCTCGCAGGATGTTGCCATGCCGGCATCGTCAACACGCTTGACTACATCGAGAGCATCACCGGGCAAAAACGGATCGCGACGCTTATCGGCGGAATGCACCTCTCGGCAGCCAGCCCGGAGCGCCTCAACCGCACCGTAGCATCGCTCGCCAATCGAGACATCTCCCGCCTCATTGCCTGCCACTGCACCGGTCAGGCAGCTGTAGAACGCTTCAGCAAAGAGCTGCCGTATCCAGTAGAGGCGGGTTATGCCGGCATGGTGGTGGAGTCGGCGAATGAGTAAGACCATTTGCCCAAGAAGTCCACCTGCCCAAGTTACGCTCCCCTCAATTCCTCTTTCGCCTCAGCGATGAGCCGGTCGAGGCAGGTGCTGCAGACGCAGGTTTCGTAGCGCTCGGCGAGGTAGTTCCTGACCGAATCGGGCACCACGCGCGTGGCACACCAGCATGAGGTGGACATGCCGCAGGTGAATGGCTCGCCGCACATGGGGCAAACGACGGTTTTCGGCGTGCCTTCGCCGGGATGATCATTGTGTGTCATCTTCTTTTTGATGAATGGTTTATGATGTGAGCGTCTGCCGCAGCGCCTTTTGCCAGCCCGCCAGCAACGCCTCGCGTTCGCCCTCCGGCATCGCGGGAGTGAAGACCCGCTCGACGCTGTTGAGCACACGCAGTTCGGCGGCGGAACCCCACACTCCGGCTTCGAGACCCGCAAGGCAGGCCGCGCCGAGGGCAGTGGATTCGATGTTGCGCGGACGGTGCACCGGCACGCCGAGCAGGTCGGCCTGGAGCTGCATCAGAAACTCGTTGCTCACCGCGCCGCCATCGACCGTGAGCGACTGCGGCTGAATGCCGATGTCGGCCACCATCGCACGAAACACGTCGTGCGACTGGAAGGCGATCGACTCCAGCGCCGCGCGGACAATATGCGCCCGCGACGAGCCGCGCGTCAGGCCGGTGATCGTGCCCCGCGCCTCCATGTTCCAGTGCGGTGCGCCGAGACCGACGAAGGCGGGCACGAGATAGACCCCTCCATTCGATTCAACCGAGCGGGCAATCGTCTCAGACTCGGCGGCGCTGCCGATGAGCTGCAAGCCGTCGCGCAGCCACTGCATCACCGCGCCGCCGATGAACACCGACCCCTCGACCGCGTAGCAGCTCCGGCCAGCGCCGTCGAGCGCGAGCGTCGTCAACAAGCCGTGACTCGAACTCACAAACTTTTCTCCGGTGTTCATCACCATGAAGCAGCCGGTGCCGTAGGTGTTCTTGACCGACCCCGGCGCAAAGCAGCACTGGCCAAAAAGCGCCGCCTGCTGGTCGCCCGCCACGCCCGCAATCAGCACGCCATCGAGCGCCGGAATCGTGCGCACCGAGCCGAACCCGCCCATCGACGGACGCGCCTCCGGTAGCATTGAGAGCGGCACGCCAAACAACTCGCAAAGCTCGGGCGACCAGCGCCGCTCGTGGATATCAAACAACAGCGTGCGCGAAGCATTCGTCAGGTCGGTCGCGTGAACCTCGCCGCCGGTCAGCTTCCAGATGAGCCACGTGTCAATGGTGCCGAAGAGGAGATTTGATGGATCGATTTCGGGATGCGCGTCGAGAATCCAGCGAATCTTGGTGGCGCTGAAGTAGGCGTCCACCGGCAGTCCTGTCTTCGCGCGGATCGCCGCCTCCTCGCTGCGGTAGCGGTTGCACAATTTGGCCGTCCGCCGGCACTGCCAGACGATGGCGCGGTGCACGGGCTGGCCGCTCCGCCGATCCCACACCACGGTGGTCTCGCGCTGGTTGGTGATGCCGATAGCTTCGATGTGACCCGAATATGCGCCCCGCACCTCGGCCACGCACTCGACCACCGTCCGCCAGATCTCCTCCGGATCATGCTCCACCCACCCCGCCTGCGGATAGTGTTGCGTCAACTCGCGATACGCGCGGGCGAGCACGCTGCCCGTCCGGTCGTAGATCATGCAGGTGGTGCCGGTCGTGCCCTGATCGATGGAAAGAATAGCCATAGGATTTGCGAGGAAAGGTTCAACGTGCAGCTAAAAGCAAGATACCGATTCACCTGAAAAATCCGATCTGCGGACGATTCGAGAGTTGCGCAACGCGTTGCTGAATCTTAACTTGCAGGCACATCTGAAACTCATTTCGACAAACCTCGACCATGCAGCTACCGACAACAGACATCGCTATCCAGACCGACCGGCTCACCCGCTCGTTCGGCTCGAATGTCGCCGTCAGGGAGCTGAATCTGACAGTGCGGTCGGGCGAAATCTTCGGTCTTCTGGGGCCAAACGGGGCGGGCAAAACGACGACCATCAAGATGCTCACCACCATGCTGCCGCCGTCAAGCGGCGCGGCGACCGTGGCCGGGCACAGCATCCTCTGCGACAGCATCGGCGTGCGCAAGCGGATCGGCTACGTGTCGCAGATGATTTCGGCGGACGGGGCGTTGACCGGCTTCGAGAACCTCCTGCTCTTCGCCCGCATCTACAACGTGCCGCGCCGCAAGCGAACGCAGCGCATCGACGAAACGCTCGCCTTCATGGGCCTCACCGAAGCGCGTGACAAGCTGGTGTGCACCTACTCCGGCGGCATGATCCGGCGGCTCGAAATCGCCCTCTCGATGCTTCACCGTCCGGAAGTGCTCTTCCTCGACGAACCGACCATCGGCCTCGATCCCGCCGCCCGCCTCCAGGTCTGGAAGCGGCTGAAGGAGCTGCTCGAAACCTTCGGCACCACGATTCTGCTCACCACGCACGACATGGAAGAGGCCGAAGAATTGTGCGACCGGATCGCCATCATGAAAGAGGGGGTCATCGCCGCCGAGGGATCGGCGGAGGAGCTGAAGCAGCGCGCCGGAACCGAATCGATGAACCAGGTTTTCATTCACTTTGCAGGAGAGTTCAGTGACAGCAAGCCAAACTTCCGCGACATCAACCGCGCCCGCCGGACGGCCAAACGGCTGGGCTGACAAGTTCGACCCCACCGGGTTCCTGCGCGACACGGCAGCCATCGTCGCCACGGAGCTGGCCAAGCTGCGCCGCGACCCATCGGAAATCCTCAGCCGCTCGATCCAGCCCGCGCTCTGGCTGCTGGTGTTCGGCCAAGTGTTCGGGCGAATGCGCGCCATCCCCACCGGTAACCTCGACTACTTCAGCTTCCTCGCGCCGGGCATCCTCGCGCAAAGCGTGCTCTTCATCGCGATTTTCTACGGCATCAACGTCATCTGGGAAAAAGACCTCGGCATTTTGCAGAAGCTGCTCGCCAGCCCCGCCCCGCGGAGCTCGCTCGTCTTCGGCAAGGCGGTCTCGGCGGGAATGCGCGCCATCGCGCAGGCGGCCATCGTCTATCTGATGGCGCTCGTCGCGGGCGTCGATCTGAACTGGTCACCTCTCGCACTCTGCGGCGTGCTCGTCGCCATCGTGCTCGGCGCGGCGCTCTTCTCGACCTTTTCGCTCATGATCGCCTGCCTGGTGCGATCGCGCGAACGGTTCATGGGCATCGGCCAGGTCATGACCATGCCCCTCTTCTTCGCCAGCAACGCCATCTACCCGATCTCGATCATGCCCACCTGGCTCAAAATCATCGCCCACATCAACCCGCTCACCTACCAGGTTGACCTCCTCCGCGCGTTGATGGTGACCGCTGGCACCAGCACCTTCGGCATCGGGACAGATTTTTTGATGTTAACCGGAATGCTCATCGCGCTGATCGTCGTGACCTCGAAACTCTATCCGAGGATTGTGCAGTAATACCCCCTCACTCCCCCTGCTTTTCAGTCAGATATTTCCAGTACTTCGCTGGCATGTTGGATTGCTGAAGGCGGGGGTTTTTTCGTTCGGGAATGGCGATGGTTTTGAAGAAGGTTTGCCAGAGCTGCTGCATGACCCGTTCCTCCGGGGAGAGTTCCGGGCGGCTAAACCGTTCGAGAGTACCGAAGCTGAGTGCGTGGCCGTCCCAGTGAGCGGCGCTGTGGCGGCGGGCATCGTAGATGAACCACTCTTGCGTACGCAAGCGGCGGCTGAAGTGGCGTGCCAGGGGCTGGATGACGTTGTGGTCGGGCTCCATCCGCGCCAGCCAGGTACCGTCGCGGAGCTGCTCGAAACGCAGCAGTCCTTTCATGCGGTGCAGTTCACGTCCGACTTTGCGAGCGGTGGCGACAACCGCCTTGACGTCAGGATGCGTCAGGTAGCCGTTGACCTGGTCGCCGTGCTCGAAGGCGAGCGCGATGTAGCGCAAGAGGCTCGTCGCCAGCCCATCGACCTCGGTCATCGTGAAGTACCAGAGCGTCTGCACCGCGTCGGGCGCTCGCTCCCGGAGCCGCTGGAAAAGCGCTTCGGCAACAGCGGAGTCGGTGCGCAGGAACAACCCCTCCTCGAAGAGCGTATCCTGACGGATGGAGAGCACGGTTTGCTCCGGATCATCGCCGCTTTCGAGAATCGCGCCAATGGCCGATACCAGTCCTTCTGGCGTTCCGTCGTAGAAATACTTGTTCATGGCAATCAGGCGAAAAGCCCAGGCAACACAAGCTGCTGCGGCTGTTTCTGCTCACTGCCATCACCAAGCAGCAGCCGCTGGCGGAGGCGAGCGGGTTGCTGGTCGATCTTCTCGAACGGGCGGCCCGAGCAGGTGATAAAGTATTTTGCCCGTTTCATCACCACGCCAATCTTTTTCATGCCCTCGTGCGTGACGGGCGCGAAGCGACGGGCGGCAATGATGCGCTTGGCCGAGGTGATGCCAATGCCGGGAACGCGGAGCAGTGTGGCGTAATCGGCGCGGTTGATTTCGACCGGGAAAAACTCCGGATGGCGCAACGCCCAGGCGGTTTTGGGATCGAACGATTCGTCGAGGTTCGGCGCGTCGTCGGAAAGAATCTCCTCTGCTGAAAAGCCGTAGAAACGCAAAAGCCAGTCGGCCTGGTAGAGGCGATGCTCGCGCAGAAGCGGCGGCGCAGCGAGCACCGGCAGGCGGTTGTCATCGTTGACAGGCACGAAGGCCGAGTAATAGACGCGCTTGAGGTTCATCTTGCGATACAAACTCTGCGAAAGCTGGAGAATCTGGAGATCGGTTTCGGGACTTGCACCGATAATCATCTGCGTACTCTGCCCCGCCGGAGCGAAGCGTGGAGCCTTGCGGCTCTTGGTGCGCTCGACGAGGCTGAAGCCAGCCTCCGCGCCGATGAGTTTCATCGGAGTCAGAATCGATTCCTTGCTTTTCTGTGGAGCGAGCCGTTTCAGCGACTCGTTCGACGGCAACTCGATGTTGACGCTGATGCGATCGGCGGCCAACCCCGCGCGCCGGATCAGGTCGGCGCTACTGCCGGGAATGACCTTGAGGTGGATGTAGCCGCCGAAGCGCTCCTCGTTGCGCAGGATTTCCGCCACGCGCACCATCTCCTCCATCGTGCGGTCGGGGCTATCCCACACCGCGGAGCTGAGGAACAGCCCCTCGATATAGTTGCGCCGGTAGAACTCCATGGTCAGATCAACCACCTCCCGCGCGGTGAACGACGCACGAGGCACCGGATTCGACGAGCGGTTGACGCAGTAGGCGCAGTCGTACCGGCAGTCATTGGAGAGCAGGATTTTCAGAAGAGAAATGCAGCGCCCGTCATCCGCCCACGAGTGGCAGATGCCGCCCTGCGAGGTGTTGCCCGTTCCCCGGTACGGCGTGTCATTGCTGCAACCGCTCGACGCGCACGAAGCGTCATACCGCGCGGCCCCCGAAAGGATGGTGATTTTTTCCTGAAGCTCCATAAACCGAATATACGAGAGCAGGCGGAAAATTGTAGGGGCAACCCTTGCGGTTGCCCTGAACGCTCCGCTATAACCGCCCCAGCTTCCCGGCGCGGCGCAAGAGCAGCTCCACCGTCCGGCGCGCTCCGGTAACCACACCCGGCAGCGACTGGCCCGGAAAAATCGAGTCTCCGACGAGGAAGAGGTTGTCGTACTTCGTAGCTGGTCCGCGCACACCGAAGAGCGAGGTCTGTGCGTAGCCGCCGACCAGCCCGTGATGCCGGCCCGTCCACTGTTGCCACGAGTGCGGCGTAGCGGCTGTCATCGAACGGATCGCACCGCGAGCATCCGGAAGCTGCTCGTAAAGCAGTGCGAGCACTTTATCGGTGTACTCCTGCTTCAGCGCTTCATACACCTCGCGACCCTGCCGCATCGCTTCAAACCAGCGTTCGGGCTTCGTGTGGGTTGAAACAGTCACCGCACGTTGCCCCTCAGGCGCCCGTCCGGCATCGCCCGCCGGTGAGGCGGAAACGAACAGACTCCGGCACTCGCCAAGCTCGCCCTCCGGCGCGACGATTTGCAGGTGATCAGCTCCGGCTTTCTTGAACAGTGACGCATCGACGCCGAGGTAGAGCATGAAGGCGCTCCAGCCGTCGGATGGCGGCGCATCCTGTTCGCTCTCCGGACGGAATTCATCGAGAATGTCGAGAGACTCCGGCGTGAGATTCGCGACAAGCGCATCGGTTGCCAAGGCGTCGCCATCGGCGGTTTCGACGCCGAGCGCCCCGCGCTTGATCGTATCGAGACGGATCACCTTTTTGCCGTACAGCACCGCTCCGCCATCGCGCCCGATGGAGTCGGCCAGGCATTGGGCGACAGTGCCGATGCCGCCCTCGACGCGCCACGTTCCCGCCACCGGCAGGTCGAGCGCGATCGCCGCGTTGAGCGCGTTGGCGTGGCGCGAGGTGGTCTGGACGGAGATCATGAGTTGAGCGTCGATAAAACGCACAAACTCCGCATCGGAATCGAGGCCGTGCGAAGCAAGCCAGGCAAGCGCTGTGCGCTGCATGAAGGACAGGAGAAAGGCGGAGTCCGGTAAAGTGGCAAGCGCTCGGCCAGCAAGCCCGGCAACATCCTGCAAGTTCGAGACCGGCCACGGCAGCGCATCGGCGGACAAACGCCAGAGCGTTCGGGCGAGCCGAGCCTGTTCGTCCCAGAACGGTTTCGAGCGCGGAAATCGAGAAATTATCGAGTCACGCGAGGAGAGAAGATCAAGCCGAAGGTCGCGGTGGCGGTACTGCCAGGCGAGCGGTTCGGCGTGCACCGGCCAGTCAATGCCGAGTTCGCGGCCAAGCAGGTCGAGCGGCCCGCCAGGGTGAAAGCCACACCCAACGGTTGCTCCCGCATCGAAGCGGTAAGCGCCGAAAGTGAAAGTTGCTGCACAGCCGCCGGGATAGCGCTGCGCTTCGAGCACCACCACTTGCATACCTTGGCGAGCCAGCAACGCTCCAGCGGCAAGCCCGCCGATTCCGGCTCCGATAACGATACAGTGCAGATTGCTTACGTTCATGAGAGGCTCGCGGCGATTGAATGAGAAAAGTTTCTTTTCATAATCGCCGCCACGAAAAGAGAATTCCCGTCAGCTTTCGTGAAGCATCAGAGAGACTCGCGTTCTGAGCTGGTCAGGCGCTGTTTCGGCAGGATTGTCGAGATAAATTTCATATGCCTCGCCACTCAGGTCAAAGCCATTATCGTCAACCCACTTCATGAGCGCGTCGTAGACCGCTTCGATTTCGCCATACGGGCCGATGTAGAGGCTACTCGCGGCTTTGCCCGAGGGAGTCAACCCGGTGACGACCCGGCCACTGCCTTCGACGCCTCCCTCGACAGGAAAACCGAATTCGACCTCGAACGTCCCGGCACTCATGCCGAAGTAGCGCGCGAAAGGCGGTCCCGACGGCGATTTGCCCTGGCCTGCAAGCAGTTGCAGGATATCATGGTAGCCGGCTTCAAACAAAGAGCCGAGCTCGCTCATGGTGGTTTGTGTGCGAATAAGCAGGGCTGGAACCGGCGCGAGCTCTTTCAGCTCACACACGAACTGGCATTCAAAGTCCATACATAATTTCCGGTTTTTGTTGAGAAAGGAACTCTTCCGGATAGTGAAGGAGGGAAAAACTTGTCGGCGTAGCGGGATTTGAACCCACGACCCCTACCACCCCAAGGTAGTGCGCTACCAGGCTGCGCTATACGCCGATTAAGGACTGGATTATAAGAAGTTTCGGGAAATTACCATAATTATTTTTTAACCGGCAAACTCCTCAATCCGCATCCAGACTGGCCTTGCGCCGAAAATGATGCTTCACGAACTCGATGGCTGGTATCAACAGCGATACGGCGATAATGCCCACAATCATCAGTTTCAGGTTGGCCTTGATTACCGGCAGTTGTCCGAAAAAGTACCCGCCATAGCTGAAGACCCCCACCCAGAGCAGCGCCCCGACAATGCTGAACATGATAAATCTCGGATAGGGCAAGGCCCCGACGCCAGCCACGAATGGCGTAAAGGTGCGGACAATAGGAATAAAACGGGCGATGATGATGGTCTTGCCTCCGTATTTTTCGAAAAAGCCGCGCGTCTTTTGCAGGTGCTCCGGATTGAAAAACGCGGACTTTTCAAAATGGAACACCTTCGGCCCAAGACTTCTGCCGATCCAGTAGTTGACCGTATCGCCCAAAAGCGCCGCAGTCGTGAAGATGACGAAGAGCCAGTGCGGGCTGAGCTGCGACATCGGAATCGCGGCGAGCGATCCGGCGGCGAAGAGCAGCGAGTCACCTGGCAAAAGCGGAAAAACCACCAGACCGGTTTCGCAGAATACAATCAGAAAAAGGATTCCATAAAGCCACAGACCATACTCCGAAGCGAGAAGCTGAAGGTGCCTGTCAATGTGCAGAATAAAATCGGCAAGTTTCGAGAAAAGCTCCATTGAAGTAAAATCTATGGTAAGTATTTGTCAATAAACGCATTACAGCGAAATTCATCTGGTTGACGAAATCCGTGCGGCAAGCGATTAATATACCGGTATAAAATCAATATCGAGCCTGAAGCAGACAGATATTGCTCTTGTCATGCGCCATAACCTGATGTTCATTCATCATTCAGCATTCTATATTCTATATGGTATATTTCTATATGGTATATTTGAGTTCAGTTTTTCGCAGAGATCAAACCGGCCGAGCCTATGAGTTACCTTACTTCGTCACGTTGCAAACTTTTCTATGAGGATACCGCCGAACAGAATCCTTCGCTGAAGGACAAACCGGCGATTCTCTTCGTCAACGGCTGGGCGATTTCGTCCCGGTACTGGAGGCCCACTATCGACCTGCTCAGGCAGGATTTCCGCTGCGTCACCTACGACCAGAGCGGCACGGGCAAAACCTCCATCGACGGGTGCCAGCCCGATCTGACGATTGGCGGATTCGCCGATGAGGCCGGCGCATTGATCGAGCATCTCGGGCTCGACAAAAGCCGAAACCTGCACATCGTCGGCCACTCGATGGGAGGCATGGTGGCCACGGAGCTGTGCTTGCGCTACCGCGACGCGCTACTCTCGGCAACGATTCTGGCCTGCGGTATTTTCGAGGAGACGCCGTTCACCTCGCTCGGCCTGATGTTCCTCGGCGGACTGATCGACGTTTCGATGAACTTCCGGAACATGTTCCGGGTTGAACCGCTGCGCACACTCTTCATCAAGCGTGCAGCCACCGGGCACATCAGCAAGGAGTACAGCGACATCATCATCGAGGATTTCACCACATCCGACAAGGCGGCCACCAACGCGGTGGGCCATTTCTCAATCGATCCCGAAGCGCTGCGAACCTACACCCGGAGCGTCATCGAGATCGCCTCGCCGGTGCTCTGCTGCGTCGGCATGGCCGACCACACCATTCCGCCCGAAGGCACCATCACGCTGTTCGAGAAGCGCAAGGCGTCAGCGACATCGCCAACAAGGCTCGTACAGTTCATGCACCTCGGCCATCTGCCCATGCTCGAAGACACGCCGTGCTTTGTCGAGCAGCTGAAAAAACATTTTGATTTTGCGGAACATTTTTATAAAAAGACTCAGCCTGCCACGCCTCTGGCCGACCGGGTGCAGATTCAATGAAATGATTCAACGGAAAAAATGTTCCTGTTGAAAACAGACGCTTATGATTCACCATTCTGAACCTTTGTCAACGTGAGTAAAAAATTTGTTATGAAAATTGCCGGTCTTCTTCTTGTCGTTCTTCTTGGAGCCGGCGCTGTGTTCGGACTCGATCTTTTCAAAGGCCTTCCAAGCGTTCAGGAGCTTGAAAATCCCAAGCCGGAACTGGCCTCGCTGGTCTATTCGGAAGACGGCAAACTCCTGCACAAGTTTTTCCTGAAAAACAGAACCTTCGTACCGCTCAGGTCAATATCCAGGTGGGCGCCTGCGGCACTCATCGCCACCGAGGATGTGACCTTCTACCAGCACTGGGGCGTTGACCTCCGGCGTCTGGCCATCGCCTTAGGCGAAAATATCATCAAGGGTCGCACCCGCTGGCAAGGCGCGAGCACCATCACGCAGCAGCTCGCCAAAAACCTTTTCCTGACCCAGGAGCGCACCCTGAGCCGCAAGGCCAAGGAGCTCGTCACGGCGGTTCAGCTCGAACGCACCTATACCAAAAACGAGATTCTGGCCCTCTATCTGAACACCGTCTACTTCGGATCGGGCGCTTACGGCATCGAGTCGGCAGCCCAGACCTATTTCGGCAAACCGGCCAGCCAGCTCACCATTCCCGAGAGCGCCACGTTGATCGCAACGCTGAAAAATCCGACGGCCTACGATCCGTCCAAAGACCCTTCGTCGTCGCTGGCTCGGCGCAACCTGATTATCGGGCTGATGGAAAAGGCGGGGTTCATCACCCACGCCCAGGCCGTCAGGGCAAAGGCCACGCCGCTGGTGCTGCACTACACGCCCGTCACCCAACAGGGCCTGGCCCCCTACTTCACCGAGTACATCCGGCAGACCATCAAATCGTCGTCCATGCTTGAAGGCGTCAACGTTTACCGCGACGGTCTGACCATCCAGACCACGCTCGACAGCCGGATGCAGCAATACGCGCAACAGGCCATCGGCGAACAGGCGGCGGCCCTGCAAGCGCAGTTTGACCGGAGCTGGCGCTGCCCCGAGTCGCTCAAGATCCAGTTCATCAAGGAGAGCGCCCGGTACAAGGAGATGGTAAACGAGGAGGGTGTTCCCGCAAACACGGCGCTTGCCCGGCTGAAGGCCGATAGCGCCTGGCTGAACAATCTGCTTCACCAGAAAACGCGGGTGCAGATGGCGCTCATCGCCCTTGACCCGTCGAACGGCCATGTCAAAGCGTGGGTTGGCGGCACCAATTTCGGGCCAGATGACTATCGCTACCAGTTCGACCATGTTTGGCAGGCCAAGCGTCAGCCCGGTTCGGCCTTCAAGCCCTTCGTCTATGCGGCTGCCATCGACCAGGGCATACCGGCAAACTACAGGATTCTTGACCAGCCCCTCGCGCTGAAAAGCGGCAACGGCGGCGTCTGGGTAGCCCGGAACGCCGAGGGCGGCTCCGGCGGCATGACGACGCTGCGCGACGCACTGGCCCACTCGCTCAACCAGGTCACCGTCAGGCTCGCCTACGAGTTCCTGAGTCCTTCGGAAATCATCAGTTACGCCCGTCGCATGGGCATCACCTCCCCCATGCAGCCCAACCTGTCGATCGCGCTCGGCACATCAGAGGTCTCGCCGCTCGAACTGGCCAGGGCATATACCACTTTTGCCAATAACGGCGCCTGGTGCGACGTGCTTCCCGTAACCAAAGTGCTCGACAAGCACGGCCGGGTGATTGCCGAACACCAGCCCAGCAGCCATCTGGGACTCGATCCGGCGACCAACTACGTCATGGTCACCATGCTCAAGGATGTGATCGACCGAGGCACGGGTATCGCCGCCAGGACGCGCTACGGCCTCGACATGGAGGTGGCCGGTAAAACCGGCACCACCCAGAGCCAGCGCGACGCCTGGTTCGCCGGGTTCACCCCAAAGCTCGTAGCCGTAGTCTGGGCGGGATTCGATGACGAACGGATTCATTTCACCTCGATGGAGTATGGACAGGGCGCCAGAGCCGCGCTTCCGGCGTGGGCGAACTTCATGAAAAAGTGTTACTCCGATCCTTCGCTCAAGCTTGAAAAAACCTACTTCCCGATGCCCGACAACGTTATTGCCGTGCCGATTGCAGGCTCATCGACCGAGCCGTCCGACGTGCTAAACCGTAACGTCTCTGTCGAATATTTCACGCCAAAAGGCTACGCACGCTACCAGGCTGGCGATTTCAACAGAGCGCCGCAACCGGTCAATTCCGGCGCGGTTGGCAATCCGGACAGCACCGGCGCGCAGCAACCGCCTGTCCCGACAGCACCGACAGCACCGACAGCACCGGCAAGCACCGACAGCACCGGCAGCCGCGCCCGCAGATAATTTTTAAACAATACTTTACCGGTTTCACATCAACCATGGCAACATCCCTGCAATCGGTCATCGTCCTCGATTTCGGTTCACAGTACACTCAGCTCATCGCACGGCGCATCCGCGAGATCGGCATCTACTCCGAGATTTTTCCGTACCACACAAAGGCCGAAACCATCCGGGCGCATCAGCCGAAAGCGATCATCCTCTCCGGCGGCCCGAACAGCGTCTATGACGAAAAAGCATTCATGCCCGACCCGGAGGTGTTCAGCCTCGGCGTGCCGGTGCTCGGCATCTGCTACGGCCTGCAGGCCATCGCCAAGCACTTCGGCGGCAACGTCGAAAGCTCCTCGAAGCAGGAGTTCGGACGCGCCAAGATGCTGGTGAACCACGACGAGAGCGAGAGCCTGCTCTTCCGCGACATCCCCGATTCGGACGTCTGGATGAGCCATGGCGACAAGGTGACGCAGCTGCCGGAGGGCTTCCGCGTGACGGCGAGCACCGCGAATGCCGAGGTGTGCGCCATCGAGAGCTTCGGCAGCAAAGCCGCGCTCAAGGTCTATGGCTTGCAGTTTCACCCCGAAGTGCAACACTCGCTCTACGGCAAGCAGCTGCTCTCGAACTTTTTGATCGACATCGCGGGCATCACGCCGGACTGGTCGCCGAAGAGCTTCATCCAGCACCAGATCGAGGAGATCAAGCGGGTTGCGGGCGACTCGACCGTGGTGTGCGGCATCAGCGGCGGCGTCGATTCCACGGTGGCCGCCGTGCTCGTCAGCAAGGCGATCGGCGACAAGCTGCACTGCGTCTTTGTTGACAACGGCCTGCTCCGCAAGGATGAAGCGGTGAAGGTGATGGAGTTCCTCAAGCCGCTCGGTCTGAACATTTCGCTCGTCGACGCCAGCGATCTCTTTTTAGGGCGACTCAAAGGCGTAGCCTCGCCAGAGAAGAAGCGCAAGATCATCGGGCGCACCTTCATTCAGGTGTTCGAAAAGAACATTCACGACGAGAAGTTCCTCGTGCAGGGCACGCTCTACCCGGACGTGATCGAGAGCGTCAGCGTGAAAGGACCGTCCGAGACGATCAAGTCGCACCACAACGTCGGCGGCCTGCCGAAGCGCATGAAGCTCAAGCTCATCGAGCCGCTGCGCGAGCTGTTCAAGGATGAAGTCCGCGCCGTCGGACGCGAGCTTGGCATCGCCGAGGACATCCTGATGCGCCACCCCTTCCCCGGCCCCGGCCTCGCCGTGCGCGTGCTCGGCTCGCTCACGCGGGAGCGCCTCGACGTGCTGCGCGACGCCGACCAGATTTTCATCGACGAGCTGAAGTCGAGCGGCCTCTACTCGAAGGTGTGGCAGGCCTTCTCGGTGCTCCTGCCGGTGCAGTCGGTCGGCGTGATGGGCGACAAACGCACCTACGAAAACGTGCTCGCCTTGCGAGCCGTGGAATCCACCGACGGCATGACCGCCGACTGGGCGCACCTCCCCCACGACTTCCTCGCCAAAGTCTCGAACCGCATCATCAACGAAGTGAGAGGCATCAACCGTGTGGTATACGATATTTCCTCGAAACCGCCAGCCACGATCGAGTGGGAGTGAGAAGGGAGAACGATTTATTGGATATGAAAAAACCCCGTCGATTTCGGCGGGGTTTTGTTGTGTTGGGGAGTAGGGAAGGAAGGTACTCGGTCAATTACTAGTCTGAAAACTATCTAACTTTCCATTAGTAAAATAGAGATATTGATTGCCATATACCCATTGTTCTTTTACCCCCCATGATCCAACACTTTTATTGATTTTATCTGGTTCTCCCCATGATAGGCTTGCCTGTTTACGGGTCATTCCGATCATAATCTTTCGTTGCTCAATAGCCTGTTTTATTTTTATTGGAGTTCCCGGTGGAAACGGGTTTGATGTGCTATAATAACTATATACTTGATTAGCCCCTCTTCTCCCGATAACTTCTTTACCTTTAAAAAGAATGGACCACTTCCATACGCGTATCCATAACTTTCAAGGACGACATCAATCACTCTGACAGGTTCAAGGTGGCGAGTTGGAAATAAATTCCATTAGGAGGTATATTTCCAGCAACATCAAGATACAAAACCTCACCATTTTCCATCACGGCTTTACGAAACTTTGAAATACCGGATGGTTCATAAATTATTCTGTCTTCAAGCTTTCCTTTTCGACCAACATAATCTTGATAGGACAATTCTCCTCCTAATACCATTGGCCATTTATGCCATAAGGGATAACCATACTTTTCACCACCGGGGTATGTAGTTGCGAAAACAAACTCTTCACCGGTAGATGAAATGTATTCTGGCGATAGAGATTCTTCTGAATATGTAATCTTATAAGAGGTCATCAGAAAAGACAGGATGAGAAGAAATACTAATATTGGGTATTTCATTAGAAAGATGTTTTGATGGTCTAAAGAGAATTTTATAGATGATGTCTGCGAACCTACGAAGGTGGGGCTTGTAGCCCATCTGTTAGCACCTCAAGACTGGCGATCAAAGCCTCCGCTATCCGCGCCCGTTCGGAATCTTTTTGCCTGAGCGCACTGCTCAGAATCCTGTCCGCCTCGGTTTTAATTATCTCATTTTTCTTTCCTATGAAATGTGAGCAACCTTCGCGGACCACCCAAAACACCGGACCAACCCGCCATCCCCACTTTTTGAACCTTCCCAAAACAACGCTATCTTTCCCCATGCTTTGTCCGCAAACTGGGCGGAATCATAAATCATTACAAGGCAACGCCTTGCCTCTTCCCCTCCACCGACGAGGACTAACCGAGAATTTCAGCACATGCACGAACTGCTGCTCATCAACATTTCCGGGCCGGACAAGCCGGGCCTGACCTCCAAAATTACCGAAGTGCTTGCACGATACAACGTGCCGGTGCTCGACATCGGCCAGTCGGTCATTCACAACCACCTCTCGCTCGGGATGCTCATCGAGGTGCCGAAAGCCTCCGCCTCCGCGCCGATCCTGAAAGACCTGCTCTTCACGGCGCACACGCTCAAGCTGGAGATCGAGTTTTCACCCATCTCCACGCGCGACTACCACAAATGGGTTGGCGAACAGGGCAAGCCGCGCTACCTGCTCTCGCTGCTCGGCAGAAAAATCACGTCGGAACATCTCGAACGGGTCACCACGCTGGTCGCCAGCCACGGCTTCAACATCGACACGATCAACCGCCTCTCGGGCCGTCTGCCGCTCAAGGACGAGGGCGATTCCGGCAAAACAAAAGCCTGCATCGAGTTTTCGCTGAGGGGTGCACCCGCAAACGAAGAACAGTTCAGAACTGAAATGCTGGCCATCACCGACAGCCTCGGCATCGACATCGCCTTCCAGGAGGACAACATCTTCCGGCGGACGCGACGGCTCGTGGTGTTCGACATGGACTCAACGCTGATTACGTCAGAGGTGATCGACGAACTGGCCAAAGAGGCCGGATCAGGCGAGCTGGTGGCGGCGATCACCGAGCAGGCGATGCGCGGCGAACTCGACTTCACCGAGAGCCTGAAAAAGCGCGTCGGCACGCTGGCGGGGCTGGAAGAATCGACGCTGCAGAAGGTGGCCGAGCGGCTGCAACTGACCGAAGGCGCCGAGCACCTCTTCTACAACCTGCATCGCCTCGGCTTCAAAACCGCCATCCTCTCCGGCGGCTTCACCTACTTCGGGCGCTACTTGCAGAAAAAGCTCAACATCGACTACGTCTTCGCCAACGAGCTTGAAATCGTGGACGGCAAGATGACCGGCAACGTCATCGGTCAGGTGGTCGATGGCAAGCGCAAGGCGGAGCTGCTCGAGCAGATCGCCGCCACGGAAAACATCCGCCTCGAACAGACCGTTGCGGTCGGCGATGGCGCCAACGACCTGCCAATGCTCGGCAAAGCCGGACTCGGCATCGCCTTCCGCGCCAAGCCAATCGTACGCGAAACCGCAAAACAGGCGATCTCAACGCTCGGCCTCGACGCCATTCTCTATCTGATGGGATTCCGCGACCGCGACGCGCTGGCGGTGTAGAGAATCCAGCATTCCCGGCGTACGGAAATCATGAGGCCTGTCAGCCCCCTCCTCATGTTCCCGAAGAACAGTTCTTTTATGATATATTGTTCATGAAACCAGCTGATCGGCACTATCCTCAATCTATAACAGAGTTTTGCTCCCATGAACAAACCGCTGGTTGTGGATCTTGACGGGACCCTTTTACGTTCGGACATGCTCATCGAGTCCGTGCTCGCCTATTCGAAAAAGGGAATCAGACCTGTGTTTCACCTTCCGTTCTGGCTGCTGGAGGGAAAAGCGATCCTGAAAGCCCGGCTTGCGGACAGGGTTGACCTGTCGGTTGAGGTACTGCCCTATAACACAGAGGTTATCGATTTCATCAAACAGGCAAAGCGGGAGCAGCGCCAGATCGTCCTTGCCACCGGCACACATAAGATGTTTGCCGAGAAGATCGCCGAACATTTGGGATTGTTCGATCTTGTCATCGCCACTGAAAACGGCATCAATCTGTCAGCGCGATCCAAAAGAGACTGCCTGATCGATCAGTTCGGTGAAAAGGGATTCGACTACATCGGCAATTCCCATGATGATGTGGTCGTCTGGAATGCGGCCGATAAGACCTACCTTGCCGATCCCGAGCCCGGAGTCAAAAAGAAGATGGACCTGCAAGGAGGCGTTGCCCGCGTTTTCCAAACGAGGCAAAGCTCGCTGCGAACCTTTTTCCGGGCCTTGCGTCCGCACCAGTGGCTAAAAAATCTGCTGCTCTTCATTCCGCTCATCGCTTCGCATCAGCTCACCAATATCACCCTGATCGCCGATGCGCTGCTGGCGTTCGTCCTTTTTTCGATGACCGCATCGAGCGGCTACCTGATCAACGACCTGCTCGATCTGGAAAGCGACCGATACCATCCCAGAAAACGCAACCGGCCGCTCGCTTCGGGCGAACTGCCAATTCTGATTGGACTGATTTCAGCTCCGCTGCTTTTCCTGGCTTCATTATCCGCATCGCTGATACTGTTATCCGCGACATTCACGATTTCGCTCGTCACCTATTACCTGCTGAGCGTTGTCTATTCCCAGTACCTGAAAAAAATCCCTCTGGTTGACACCATCATGCTCGCCGGTCTTTATACCGTGCGGATTCTTGCTGGTGCATTTGCCTGCTCTATTATACCGACATTCTGGATACTCGCATTCTCCGTCTTCTTTTTCCTCAGCCTTGCCATGCTCAAACGCTATGCTGAATTACTGGATCTGCAGACAAAAGGCGATACGGCAAAAACCAGCGGCCGCGGCTACTACCCCAGCGACATTCAAATCATCGCCAGTCTCGGTACGGCCTCGGGATACCTGTCAATACTGGTGCTTGCGCTGTACATCCAGGATGCCAGAACCATTGCGATGTACAAAACTCATGAGCTGATCTGGCTTGCCTGCCCTATCCTGCTTTTCTGGATCAGCCGCATGTGGATGCTCACTCACCGTGGCCAGATGCACGATGATCCTGTCCTGTTTGCCATCAAAGATCGCACAAGCCTGATAACCGCCACCCTTTTTGCGTGTATATTTTTCCTGGCCATTCTTGTTTAAGATATTTTGATGCGCAATGAAAATTTCTACGTTGTACACTCTCTTTGCCATATTGGCGACCGCCGCAAATATAGAAGTTCAGGATATATCTATCAGATACTATTCCGGCCAGTATGCCATAGCCATTTCAGTTGGCTTAGGCACTCTTGCCGGTCTGTTGCTCAAATACATGCTTGACAAGCGCTATATCTTTCGGTTTAAAGCTGAAAACCCGATTCATGACACCCGGACATTCCTACTTTATAGCATGATGGGAGCGGTCACCACACTGATTTTCTGGGGCTTTGAGTTCGGATTCAACCATCTTTACCACACAAAAGAGTCAAGATATCTTGGTGCCGTTATCGGCCTTGCGATCGGATACGCATCAAAATACCAGCTCGACAAGCGATTTGTTTTTAAACAGGAGGGCGCTTCATGAACACGTCCGGATGGGGAAAATACCCTGAAATTGAGGCACAAGTACTGACCCCTTCTTCCGAAAAAGCACTGCAAGACCTCATCGGAACCGGAAGTTATGATGGCGTTACGCCGCGAGGACTTGGGCGGAGTTATGGTGACAGCTCACTCGGCAAGCTGATGGTAAAAACGCTCCGTTTGAACCATATGCTCTCTTTTGAGCTGCAATCGGGTCTGCTTCATTGTCAGTCAGGCGTCAGCCTCGCCGAAATTCTGGAAGTTTTCGTGCCGCGTGGCTGGTTTTTACCGGTAACACCCGGCACAAAACTGGTGACTGTTGGCGGGGCCATCGCCAGTGACATCCACGGAAAAAATCACCACATCGACGGCTGCTTCTGTGATCACGTCGATTTTCTTGATCTCCTGACCGGCTCAGGGGAGATCATCCGCTGCTCTCCTCATGAGCAGGCGCAACTCTTCCATGCGACCTGTGGCGGCATGGGACTTACCGGAATCATCCTTTCAGCAGCGATTCGCCTCACACCAATAAAAAGCGCTTACATCGACCAGGTCACCTTCAAATCAGCCAACCTCGGAGAAAGTTTTGAACTCTTTGAAAAACAGGCTGAACAGCCCTATTCCGTAGCCTGGATCGATTGTATCTCCAGCGGTGACAAGCTTGGCCGGTCACTGCTCATGACCGGCAAGCACGCACAGCATGGAGCACTTGCCGCCCATCATAATCCAGGGCTTTCGGTACCTCTTGACCTGCCGTCGTTCATCCTGAATCCATACTCCATAAAAGCATTCAATACACTGTACTATCACAAAGCAAGGCAACGGGAAACGCATGCAACGGTTCATTACGATCCGTTTTTTTATCCGCTTGACGGCATTGGTCACTGGAACCGGATGTATGGCAAAAACGGCTTTACCCAGTATCAGTTCGTCATTCCGAAAGAGGCCGGCCTACAGGCCATGGACTTGATTCTTCGTACCATTGTGAACTCGAAAAAAGGCTCATTTCTTGCCGTGCTCAAAGCATTCGGCAAAGAGAACCGGAACCTGCTGAGCTTTCCAATGGAAGGTTATACCCTGGCTCTCGATTTTAAAATCGAGCC
Source organism: Chlorobaculum tepidum TLS (assembly GCF_000006985.1). Taxonomy (NCBI): domain Bacteria; kingdom Pseudomonadati; phylum Chlorobiota; class Chlorobiia; order Chlorobiales; family Chlorobiaceae; genus Chlorobaculum; species Chlorobaculum tepidum. The sequence continues at coordinate 177,371 of NC_002932.3, read as the reverse complement.
GGATCTGTTTCCGCTTCTGGACCGGCTTGATGCCATGGTACTCGATCATGGGGGCAGGCTCTATCTGACAAAAGACGCAAGGATGAACGCTGAAACCTTCAGAAAATGCTACCCAAAATGGGAACAGTTTCAGAATATCAGGCAGCAATATGGTGCCCGACATACATTCCTCTCAATGCAATCACAACGCCTGGGACTTGACTAATGCAGAATATCCTTATCATCGGCGCAACATCAGCTATCGCCGAAGCAACGGCTCAACAATTTGCTGCAAAAGGCCATCGGTTTTATCTGCTCGCCCGCAATGAAGAGCGCCTGAAGACCATCGCTTCAGATCTGCTTGTCAGAGGAGCATCTGCTGTTGAAACCGCCCTATTTGATGCGAACGACACAGTGAACCACCGGACTGTACTTGAAAAAGCAAAAGCGACAATAGGCTCTTTCGACATAGTTCTTATTGCCCACGGCACTCTTGGCAATCAAAAAGAGTGTGAAACCAACCCTGAGCTGGCGCTGAAAGAACTGCAGACCAATGCCCTGAGCACGATATCGTTACTTACCCATACAGCGAACACCATGGAACAACAGCATCATGGTACAATCGCCGTGATCAGTTCCGTTGCGGGTGATCGGGGACGGCCATCCAACTATGTCTATGGAACAGCAAAGGCCGCCGTTACGACCTTCTGCGAGGGACTTCGTGCCCGCCTTCACAAAAGCGGCGTTCACGTGCTGACCATCAAGCCCGGCATGGTCGAAACACCTATGACAGAAGGCATTTCCGCACCGGACATGCTTTTAGCGAAGCCAGAGCAGATCGCCAGCGATATTGTCAATGCAATTGAAAAGAAAAAGGACGTGCTTTATACCCCGTGGTTCTGGAAATATATCATGATGGCCATCATTCATATCCCGAATACCATATTCAAAAAGTCTTCGTTATAATCCTCAAGACCATATTCCAGAACATATCAGAACATTGCTGGGAATCTGGTTGCAACTCCTGTAAAGCCAGTGTCTTGCCGCTGAGATTACTCAATATACTCCACGAAGCGCTCGAAGTCGAGCGGATCGGGCAGGGTGATCGCGCCGGAGGGGCAGACGGGCACGCAGCGGGTGCAAAGAACGAGGCAGTTCATGGGATGGGCAACCTGCATTTTCGGACGTTTCACCACTGCGGCGTCCGGTTCAGGAGCACCGGGCGCGAACACTCCGGGACGGCAGAACTCAGCGCAGGCTTCGCAACCATTGCAAATGTCCGCATCGATAGCCGGATACCACGCAATCTCCTCCCTCGGCGCAAGCAATCGTTTCCTCATACCCCTCCCGATTATCAATTATCAACTTTCAACTAATCCAGATACTCCACATACTTCTCAAAATCCTCTTTCTTTGGCAGGACAATCGCGCCGGAGGTGCAGATGGGAACGCAGCGGTCGCAGAGAACGAGGCAGTTCATGGGGTGGGCAACGATGAGTTTCGGGCGGTGAATGCCGGTCGGGTCGGGTTCTCCAAGCTCGAAGACACCGGGTTTGCAAAGCACCTTGCAGTCGCCGCAGCCGTTGCAAAGCTCCGGCTTGATGACCGGAAACCACGGAATCTCCTCGCGCGGCACGAGCAGGCGCTTTTTGCGCTTCGCCGATGCCTTGCTCGCCGTCGGTGACTTTCCGGCAAGCGTCGCGTCCACCGCTTTTTTCCAGGAGTTGTCCGGATCGACGCACGACTCCTCGGTTTTATTCATCGAGCGCGACTTGAGCGCACGCCGCAAATTGCGGACGGGCACCAGGCCGCAACCATCGCACGAGGGTTTTTCACATCGTCCGAAAAAACAGTCAAAAATCAGCATCACTCATTCATGTTCAAACCGTTCATCACTGTAACGCAGACTTCACCGACGCGACGAAAACCTCGATGGCTTTGTCGATTCCGGCAGGCTCCTTGCCGCCCGCCGTCGCCAGTTCAAGCTTTCCGCCGCCGCCGCCCTTGACCGAGGCCGCTGCCTCTTTGACCAGCTTGCCCGCGTCGAGTTTCAGCGACTTGACCGCCTCGTCCGAAGCAAAGGCGACCAGCGATACCTTGCCGTCGGCCACGCCGCACAGCAGTCCGACCGCGCACGGCACCCGCTCGCGAAGCGCCACTGCCGCCTGGCGGAGTTCATCACCACTGACGCCGTCGAGCCGTTCTGTCATAATGCGGCATCCGTTGACCTCTTCGCCACCGGCCAGCGATGCGGCCAAGCGATCGAGCAGTCCGGCGAGACGGCTCTCCTGAAGCTGCTTGTCGAGCGCTTTTTTCTCTTCGAGCAGCTCTTTGATTTTCGGCCCAGCCTCTTCGTCTGCCTTGAGCTTCAACAGATTTTTGATCTCCTGAAGATCGCGGTACTCCTGCCAGAGCAGCGCTTCGGCAGCCGCGCCCGTGACCGCCTCGATGCGGCGGATGCCGGCGGCGACCGATGATTCGCTGACGATCTTGACCATGCCGATCTGGCCGATGTTGCCGACGTGGGTGCCGCCGCACAGCTCGATTGAGATACCGGGCACCTCAACCACGCGCACGCGGTCGGCGTACTTGTCGCCGAAGAAGGCAAGCGCACCGAGAGCGAGCGCCTCTTCGTAGGGCACGTCGGCGTGCTTGGTGACGCTGGCCGCTTTGCGAATCTCGGCGTTAACCTCGTGCTCGACCTGCTCCAGCTCCTCGGCGCTCACCTTCGAGAAGTGGCTGAAGTCGAAGCGCAGCCGCTCCGGCGTAACCAGCGAGCCCTTCTGCTGCACGTGCTCACCAAGCACCTTGCGCAGCGCAGCGTGCAGCAGGTGCGTGGCCGTGTGGTTGCGCTCGGTGGCGACGCGGCGATCGCGGTCAACGGCGGCCTTGACGGAAACCACGCCGTCAAAGCTGACGTCGGCTGGCGTAACGGCGCAGTCGCGCACCTTGTCATGCGCCGAGGTGACGACGTGGACAATCTGCTCGCCATCCTTGCGCGTATCGGTCACGTCGAGGCGGTATCCGGCGGTTTCGAGCGTACCGTGGTCGCCAACCTGACCGCCGCTTTCGGCGTAGAAGGGCGTCTGATCGAGCACCATGAGAAGCTTGTCGCCGCTGACCCGGGCGGCGACAAGCGTCGCTTCCGTTTCGAGCATGTCGTAGCCGACAAAAGTGGTCGGCGCTTCCGGCGCGAACCACTGCCACTCGCCGCCGTCGTCCTGCATTTGCATCTTGCCCTTACGATCCATGCGAGCGCGGGTCTTTTGCTCCATCATGCAGTGCTCGAAGCCCGCTTCGTCAATGCCGAGGCCAACTTCGGCGGCCATCAGGCGCGTCAGGTCAAGCGGGAAGCCGAAGGTGTCGTACAGCTTGAAAGCGTCCGCGCCTGAGATGGTGGTGCTTCCGGCCGTTTTCATGTCTGCGACCACCTCGTTGAAAATTTCGGTGCCGCGTCCGAGGGTGACGAGGAAGCTCTCTTCTTCGGCGCGGATGATCTTTTCGACCGTCGCCTGCTGCTTCTCCAGCTCCGGAAAGACGTCGCCCATCGTGCGCACCAGCACCTCGACCATTTTATAGATGATCGGCTCGTGGCAGCCGAGCGTGCCCGCGTAGCGCACGGCGCGGCGCAGGATGCGGCGCAGCACGTAGCCGCGCCCCTCGTTGCCCGGCATCGCGCCGTCGGAGAGCGCGAAGGTGAGCGTGCGGCAGTGGTCGGCGATGACACGCATGGCGATATCCGACGGGCTGTCGAGCGAGGCGGTGTAAACCGTACCGGTCAGCTCGGTGATACGGTCGAAAAGCGGCGCGAAGACGTCGCTGTCGTAGTTCGAGGATTTGCCCTGAAGCACAGCGGCCACGCGCTCGAAGCCCATGCCGGTATCGACATGCTTCTGCGGTAGCGGCACAAGAGTGCCGTCGGCCTGACGGTCGTACTGGATGAAGACCAGGTTCCAGAGCTCGATCACCCGGTGGTCGCCAACGTTGACGAGCGGGCCGCCCGAACCGTCGGGAGTGAGATCGATGTGGATTTCCGAGCAGGGGCCGCACGGTCCGGTTTCGCCCATCTCCCAGAAGTTGTCTTTGTCGCCGAACTTCAGGATGTGCGAGTGCTCGATGTCCGTTTCGCTCTGCCAGAGCTTAAAACTCTCCTCGTCGTCGTGATAAACCGTGGCATAGAGGCGCTCTTTGGGAAGCTTCCAGACCTCGGTCATCAGCTCCCACGCCCAGCCGATCGCCTCCTTTTTGTAATAGTCACCGAACGACCAGTTACCGAGCATCTCGAAAAAAGTGTGATGATAGGTGTCGCGACCGACATCTTCGAGATCATTGTGCTTGCCCGAAGCGCGGATGCACTTCTGCGTGTCGGCAGCGCGAGTGTACTCCCGCGTGCCCTTGCCGAGAAACACGTCCTTGAACTGGTTCATACCGGCATTGGTGAACAGCAGCGTCGGGTCTTCCGCCGGAATGACCGGCGCAGAACGCACGATGCGGTGCTCCTTGCCTGCAAAAAAATCGAGGAACGACTGCCGTATCTCTCTTGAATTCATAAGTATCTGTAGCTTATCTGTAGCTTGCGGGCATCGGGAAACACATGAACGGCAATCCTGCGACACCCTTGTGGGTTGAGCTGCGATGCGCGGCAAAGAGCCAACCGCAGCAGTTTTCGGCTCGAAATTTACGGTTTTTCAGGCTCGATGCCAACGGATTTTGTGAGGAGCAATTTTAGCAGGGAACCCAGCCATTTCACGGCTTGATAATGATGTTAAAAAAAAAGACACTATATTATTTGGTTAGCTATTCGTAATCCTGCAAAAAATCCTGCGAAAAAAAAATCTTTTGCTGTCAACGGCAAACGGGAAGTCATGTTATGAGCTGGGGAATCGAAAATTCGAAAAAGAGGAAAGACATCCTCGACCTGATGGATATTGGCGTCAGAAAAACCATGGCCAATCCAAATTATGTCAACGAGGTACCCAAAAGCACCAACGGTTGCTGGATGGACCAGATTTACGGCCTGATGCGCTGCGACATCTGCGATCTGAGCAGCCAGTGTCCGGTCAGGGAGGAAGAGGAGTGGCAGGCATGGCTGAAAGAACACAACATAGTGATCGAGAAGAAAAAAGCAGAATAACCCACGCATACTCTTGCATCGACAGCCGTCGTGCCGTATATTTTTGTTAAGGCGAAAAATTGCCTAGGGTTAAGTATTGTCTGCCCGAACCCGCCGTTAAGAGAATTTCTCCATACAACCACGACATCATCTCTTTGCTGTGACCAGGTCATATGCGGGAGTTTTTTTGCCGTCCAAAACTTTTTTCTGAAAAAAGGAAGAGGGGATACCCATGAGTGACACCGTAATCTTAAACAACAATGACATGGTAATATCAAAAACCAACGTGTCAGTGCTTTTTGCCGGTGACTCCGGTGACGGCATGCAGCTTACCGGCACCCAGTTCGCCAACACGGTGGCCGTTTACGGCTCGGATTTGAACACCTTTCCGAACTTTCCTTCGGAAATCAGACCTCCTGCCGGTACTGTGGCAGGCGTATCGGGCTTTCAGTTGCAGTTTGGCACAACCGGCGTCTATACTCCGGGCGCGAAGTTCGATGTCATGATCGCCATGAACGCTGCCGCGCTGAAGGCAAACCTGAAGAACCTGCACCATGGTGGCATCATCATTGCTGATACCGACGGGTTCGACGCAAAGAACCTGAACCTTGCTGGTTACGGTGAAACCAACAATCCGCTCGAAGACGGCACGCTGACTGATTATACCGTATTCAAAATTCCGGTAATCAGCCTCACCCGCCAGGCGCTTGCCGATACAGGCCTGAGCACCAAGATCATCGACCGCTGCAAAAACATGTTCGTGCTCGGCGTGCTCTACTGGCTCTACAGCCTGCCACTCGAAACCACGATCGAGGCATTGCAGTCAAAATTCAAGAATAAACAGGACATTGCCGAGGCCAACATCAAAGCCGTCAAGGCAGGCTACAACTTCGGCGATGAAACCGAAATGTTCTCACAGCATGGTCGTTTTTGTGTCCCTCCGGCCCAGAAAAAAAAGGGTGTTTATCGCCGCGTGACTGGCAACGAAGCTTCGGCTATCGGTCTTGCCGCTGCCGCCCAAAAGGCTGGACTGGAACTCTTTCTCGGCTCCTATCCGATCACCCCGGCTTCCGAAATTCTCCAGACCCTTGCCGGCTTGAAAAAGTGGGGCGTCAAAACGTTCCAGGCTGAAGACGAAATAGCCGGTATCCTGACCAGCATCGGCGCGGCCTATGGAGGTGCGCTTGCCGCCACCAACACCTCCGGCCCCGGTCTGGCGCTCAAAACCGAAGGGATGGGTTTGGCGGTTATCCTCGAACTTCCGCTGGTGATCATCAATGTGATGCGCGGCGGCCCGTCCACCGGTCTGCCGACCAAGCCGGAGCAGTCCGATCTGCTCATGGCTATGTACGGACGTCACGGCGAAGCGCCGATGCCGGTCATCGCGGCCATGTCGCCGGTTGACTGCTTCTACGCCGCCTACGAAGCCGCGAAGATCGCCGTCGAGTACATGACTCCTGTCCTTTGCCTCACCGACGGCTACCTCGCACTCAGCTCTGAGCCGATGCTGGTGCCATCGCCGGACGAGCTGGCCTCGATCACTCCCATGTTCTCGCCAGAGCGCAAAGCCGACGATCCGCCGTATCTGCCGTACAAGCGCGACGAGCGCTGCGTCAGGCCGTGGGGCATCCCCGGCACACCTGGTCTCGAACACCGCATCGGCGGTCTCGAAAAGCAGAATGAAACCGGCCACGTTTCGCACGATCCGGAAAACCATGCACTCATGACCAGATTGCGTGCTGAAAAGGTTGCAAAGGTCGCCGATATTATTCCTGATCTCACCATCGACAACGGCCCGGAAAAAGGCGATCTGCTCGTCCTCGGCTGGGGTTCGACCTATGGCGCCATCAAGAAAGCCGTCGAGCAGGCTCGCGAAGGCGGACTTGACGTTGCCCACGCGCACCTCCGCTATATCAACCCGTTCCCGAAAAATCTCGGCGCGATGCTCGGAAACTTCAAAAAAGTGCTGATTCCCGAAAACAACTGCGGGCAGCTGCTCAGCCTCATCAGGGACAAGTTCCTCATCGAACCGGTCGGCTTCAGCAAGGTTCAGGGCCTGCCGTTCAACGAGATGGAAATCGAAGAAAAAATCACCGATATCTTAAAGGAGCTCTGAATCATGACCGATACACATACCTGCCTTACCGCCAAGGATTTCACGTCGAACCAGGAACCGAAATGGTGCCCCGGCTGTGGTGACTTCATGGTTCTCCAGCAACTCAAGAACGCGATGGCTGAACTGTGCCTGAAAACCGAAGAGGTTGTCGTGGTATCGGGCATTGGCTGCTCGTCAAGGCTGCCATACTATATCAACACCTACGGCGTGCACGGCATCCACGGGCGCGCCATGGCGATGGCTTCCGGTCTGAAGGTTGCCCGCCCTGACCTCAGCGTCTGGGTCGGCACCGGCGATGGCGACGCCCTCTCCATCGGCGGCAACCATTACATCCACACGGTCAGACGGAACCTCGACATCAACGTCGTGCTGTTCAACAACGAGATTTACGGCCTGACCAAGGGACAGTACTCGCCGACCTCGAAAGTGGGTTTGAGAACCGTCACCTCTCCGACCGGCGTGGTGGATTATCCGATCAACACCATCGCCCTCACCCTTGGCGCAGGAGGCACCTTCGTGGCCCGCGTCATGGATCGCGACGGCAAGCTGATGAAGGAGATTTTCAAGCGCGCCCACAACCACAAAGGCACCTCGATCGTCGAGATTTACCAGAACTGCCCGATTTTCAACGACGGCGCGTTTAGAGCCTTCAGCGACAAGGAGCGGAAGGACGACACGACGCTTTACCTCGAACAGGGCCAGCCGCTGGTGTTCGGTGCGAACGGCTCGAAGGGCATCTACCTCGACGGTTTCAAACCAACGGTGATTGACCTCGAAAAATCGGGCGTTTCAAAAGATGACCTCTGGATTCACGACGAAAACGACCTCATCAAGGCAAACATCCTGTCGCGCTTCTTCGACGATCCGAACAGCACCGAGGAGTTCCTCCCGAGGCCGTTCGGTATCTTCTATGTGGAGGATCGCTTCACCTACGAACAGGCTCTGAGCGCCCAGATCGACAAGGCGCAGGAAAAAGGCGAAGGCACCCTCGAAGAACTGCTTGCTGGCAACAGCACCTGGACGATCAACTGATCACGATCCGACATACGCACAAAAACCCCCGGTTCATCGCCGGGGGTTTTTATTGGCCCAAAACTTCGATGGACGATGTGGACTTGGTAAATGGCGTGAACAGAACAAGAAAACGATGACGTAAAAAAAACAGTCCCGACAAGTCGAGACTGCTTTTCGGGTTTCGCTTTGAAAAACGGTCAGCTCTCTTCCCACACGCCCATTCCTGAGAACTTCGCGATTCGTTCGTCCACCAGTGTACGAGCATCTTTTGTGAGCAAGCCCTGCAACTCCTCGATCAAAATCGACTTGAGCGTTGAGGCCATCTGTTCGGGGTTGTGATGCGCGCCACCGAGAGGTTCGGTCACGATCCGGTCGATGATGCCCTGAGCGAGCAGATCGTCCGCCGTGAGCTTGAGCGCTTCTGCGGCCTGCTCCTTGAAGTTCCAGCTCCGCCAGAGAATTGATGAACAGCTTTCCGGCGAGATGACCGAGTACCAGGCGTTTTCAGCCATGAGAATACGGTCGCCGACGCCGATGCCGATAGCTCCCCCGCTGGCCCCTTCGCCGATGATAACGCAGATGACCGGCACTTTCAGAGCAGCCATTTCATAAAGGTTGCGAGCAATGGCCTCGGCCTGTCCGCGCTCCTCGGCCTCGATGCCAGGAAACGCACCCGGAGTATCGATCAGCGTGATGACGGGTTTGCGGAACTTCTCCGCGAGCTTCATGAGACGCAGCGCCTTGCGGTAGCCCTCGGGCTGCGCCATGCCGAAGTTGCGGTAAAGGTTCGATTTGGTGTCACGCCCCTTCTGGTGGCCGATGACCATCACGCTTTGCGAGAAACCGGCTGATTCGTCCTCAAGCCGGGCAAAGCCGCCGATGATCGCTTTGTCATCGCCAAAGTTACGATCACCTGACAGCTCGACGAAATCCTTCATCATCATGTAGATGTAATCGAGCGTATAGGGGCGTTCCGGGTGCCGGGCCAGCTGCACCTTCTGCCAGCGGGTCAGATTCTTGTAGATCGTTTTGCGAAGCGATTCGACCTTTGCTTCAAGCGATTCGATCTCGCGCTTCAGGCCTGCGCGGCCTTCCGACATTGAATCGACCTCGCCGCTTTTCAAGTAAACCCTCATTTCATTGAGCTTCTCTTCAAGCTCATAAAGGGGTTTTTCAAAATCGAGAACTACTTTCGCCGCCATAGTATGCTTGCTCCTTAAAAAAAAGTCCATCACTGCTCATGCCAATGATGGACCTTGAAAACTCGTTCGATGAGCTTGTAAGCTCCGGTAATGGCTCAGCCACCGACCTCTTCTTTCAGCGCTTTGCCAGGCTTGAACTTGACAACCTTCTTGGCGGCAATGGTAATGGTCTTGCCTGTCTGGGGATTGCGGCCCTGGCGCTCTGCCCGGTCGCCGGTGGTAAAAGTACCAAAGCCCACCAGGGTCACATCATCACCGCTTTTCAGGGTCGAGGTCACCACATTGATGAATGCATTGACCGCTCTTTCAGCATCAGCCTTGGTCAAACCGGTCTGCTCTGCAATCTTTTCTGCTAACTCGGCTTTCGACATAATAAGTAGTTTACCGTTTAAATGTTTGAGGAAAATCAGGTTGCCTATTTCCAATTACTACAATAATTCAATTTAAAGACTGCCCAACAAACATCCAATTTGTTTTTCTCCCTTGTGCCAAGCGGGTTTTGGCTTGTCATTGTTATTCAGTTCTGGCTGTGTTATATTATGTGTCTTTAACTTTTCAACATCGATATTCAGACTCAGTACTGTATCACCTATCTGCAAGTCAAGTCATGGTTTCAATCAGCAATGTCTCAAGAGGTGCCATCATCCGCTGGAATGGGGCGCCACACAGCATCGAAAGCCTTGTCCACCGTACCCCCGGCAACCTTCGCGCCTTCTACCAGGCCAGCATGAAAAACCTCAAGACTGGCCGCAACGTCGAATACCGCTTCAGCGCCACCGAACAGGTCGATGTCATCGTCACCGAGAGAAAGAAATACCAGTACCTTTATCGTGATGGTGAAGACTATGTCATGATGGACACCGAGACCTTCGATCAGATCAATGTGCCAGAAGTGGCCATTGGGCCAGCCTCACGTTTCCTCAAGGATTCCGTGATGGTCGATATCGTTTTTGCCGATGACGGATCGATCCTCGAAGTTGAATTGCCAACCTTTGTCGAACTCGAAGTCACAGAAACCAGCCCGGCAAGCAAGGACGACCGCGCCACTAGCGGCACCAAACCGGCCATCGTCGAAACCGGCGCCGAGGTAAACGTGCCGATGTTCATCCAGACCGGCAGCATCATCCGCATCGACACCCGTAGCGGCGAGTACATGGAGCGGGTTAAAAAGTGACTGTTTTGACTGTTGTTATGTTATTACCGAATTGCGCGTAAAATCTTAAGACCACAATCATGAACCTCAAGGAAATTCAGCAGCTTATCGAGATCGTCAACGTATCTGCTCTTGATGAAGTGATCATCAAGGATGGCCAGTCCGAAATCACACTGAGACGAAACAACTCGAAGGCACAGGCTGTCTTACCAACCGCTCCCGTCGTCGCGCAACCCATCCCGGCCCCCCTGCCTGCAGTGCGTCAGGCCGTGCAGGAACAACCGGCCCCGGCTGCCGCAGAACCTGCCGTGAGTGATCTGATCGAAATCTATTCACCTATCGTGGGCACCTTCTACCGCTCACCATCTCCGGATTCTCTTCCGTTCGTCAACGAAGGCGACAAGGTCAAACCCGGTGATGTACTTTGCATTATCGAAGCCATGAAGCTGATGAACGAGATCGAGTCGGAGGTTTCAGGAACCATTGTCGAGATTCTCGTCGAAAACGGCCAGCCGGTCGAATACAATCAGGCTCTCTTCCGAGTCAAGCCATAACTTCAATACTCACTGCACCTTGTTTAAAAAAATACTCATAGCAAACCGTGGGGAGATCGCCTTGCGGGTCATGCATACCTGCCGCGAGATGGGCATTTGCACCGTGGCCGTCTATTCGACCGCCGATGCCGATTCCCTTCATGTCAGGTACGCAGACGAAGCGGTCTGCATCGGACCGCCGCTTTCGAGAGAAAGCTACCTGAATATTCCGCGCATCATCGCCGCTGCCGAGGTCACCAACGCTGACGCGATTCATCCTGGCTACGGCTTTCTGGCCGAAAACGCCGATTTTGCGGAAGTATGCAGCTCCTCGAACATCAAGTTCATTGGCCCTTCCGCGGAGATGATCAACAAGATGGGCGACAAAAACACCGCCAAATCGACCATGATTGCTGCAGGCGTGCCAGTCGTCCCGGGAAGTGAAGGTCTGGTCGAAGATGTGGCTCACGCCATTGAGACCGCCAAAAAGATCGGCTATCCCGTCATCATCAAACCGACAGCTGGGGGTGGCGGAAAAGGGATGCGGGTGGTACACGAAGAGAGCCAGCTCGAAAAAAACCTTAAGACCGCCCAGAGCGAGGCCGGCATGGCCTTCGGCAACAGCGGCGTCTATATCGAGAAGTTCCTTGAAAATCCCCGCCACATCGAAATTCAGATTCTGGCCGACCAGCACGGCAACGTGGTGCACCTCGGCGAACGCGACTGCACCGTGCAGCGCCGCCACCAGAAGCTGATCGAGGAGACTCCCTCACCGGTAGTCGATGAAGCCCTGCGCACGAAGATGGGCGAAGCGGCCGTGGCCGCCGCCAAGGCGATCAACTACGAAGGCGCCGGCACCATCGAGTTCCTGCTCGACAAGCACAAAAACTTCTACTTCATGGAGATGAACACCCGCATCCAAGTGGAGCATCCCATAACCGAGCAGCGCTACGACGTCGATATCGTCAGGGAACAGATCAGCATCGCCGCTGGAGGAAGCCTGGAAGGGAAAACCTTCATTCCGAGAGGCCACTCCATCGAGTGCCGCATCAATGCCGAAGACCCTGAGCACATGTTCAGGCCTTCGCCGGGAGAGATTCAGGTCTTTCATACGCCCGGAGGCCCCGGCGTCAGGATCGACTCGCACTGCTACGCAAGCTACGTCGTGCCATCGAACTACGACTCGATGATCGGCAAGCTCATCGTCACTGCCCACAACCGTGACGAAGCGATCGCCCGCATGTCGAGGGCTCTCGACGAGTTCATCATCATGGGCATCAAAACCACCATCCCTTTCCACAAGCAGGTGATGCACGATCCGGTGTTCAGAAGCGGAGAGTTCGACACGAGCTTCCTCGACAGCTTCAGGTTCGAGAAACCGTAACCCTGAACAAAGAGAACGCCGCTCCTCTCTTCATAGTGCACCCGACCATTTTCAAACCCTGTAATGTAATAACCATTTGTTTACTAAATGGCTGCAGGGTTTGATCATTATTTTTCCGGCAGAAAATTCCCGAAACAACCAGCCCTATACCTGCTGACTTTCCCAGAGGCTCAATTTGATCCACGCCCCACACCTCTGCGCCGTGGTGACGGATCATTTGAAGCCACGGTTTGATTGTATCGATCCTCCGCCCACCCCGACCGTCAACTCACGGCTGTTATTGACATTCGCCACTCTCTCTTGCTAGATAAGCTTGCCGGGATTTCCGGGACTTTTCACCTTTCGAGAAAACCGCGAAGCATTCTCAGGGCACTGGCCCGATGCGGCTTGAACCTGCGCTCAAGCGAATTCCGTTACAGGGAGCTTCGGGCGCGAATGGTTTCAAGAACGGGAGTTGTTGCATACAAGGCTCAACATTGCACAAAAAAAATACCGCCCTGTTTGAGTTACAGGGCGGCATTACTCTCAACAAGATGCCGTTATTTCTCTCGCCTTACGCTCAAATTTCCTCGTCCGATGCTGCCTCAACAGCTTCAGCCTCTTCAGCTTCGTTGTCGCGAAGCCGGATTGAGCGGTATTTGCGCAAACCCGTACCGGCCGGAATGAGCTTGCCGACAATGACATTCTCTTTCAGGCCGACGAGGTGATCAACCTTGCCAGCCACGGCTGCATCGGTCAGCACCTTGGTGGTCTCCTGGAAGGAGGCTGCAGAGATGACGCTTTCGGTCTGCAAGGCAGCGCTGGTAATACCCAGCAACACCGGATGCGAGGTTGCCTGCAACGCCGGCTCGATAGTAATGAGCGACTTGCCGTTGCGGCGTAGCTCGCGATTCAACTTGGTGATGTCGCGCTGCTTGTAGAGCTGGCCCTCGATGATCCTTGCCGGAGCATCGCCACGGTCGATCACCCTGACCTTTTCGGCCACGGCTTCGTTGGCTTCAATAAAGGTGCTTCGATCGATCAGGTCGCCCGGAAGCAGATCGGTATCACCAGGCTCTTCAACGCGTACCTTCTGCAGCATCTGGCGCACGATCACCTCAAGGTGCTTGTCGTTGATCTCCACACCGGCGTTGATCTGATACACCTTCTGAATTTCGTTGACCAGATACTGCTGCACGGCGTTGGGGCCCTGGATGCGCAGGATGTCCTGCGGTGAGACCGCGCCGTCGGTCAGCGGATCACCTGCCTTGACCTCGTCCCCTTCGGTGGCAAGCACATGCTTACCGACCTGGACGTAGTATACCTTCTCTTCGCCAAAGTCATTCTTGACCCTGATCTCCTTGCTGCTGCGGCGCTGCGAGCCGAAGCTCACGTAACCGTCGATTTCAGAGACGATAGCCGGATCGGTTGGAATACGCGCTTCGAACAGCTCGGTCACCTTTGGCAAACCGGCGGTAATGTCGCCGCCGACGCGATCGAGGTTCCTCGGCACCTTGGCAATAATATCGCCGGGCACGATCTTCTGGCCATCCTCGACATAGAGGTTGGACTTGATCGGCACCGGATAGGTCTTCCTGATTTCACCCGATTCGCTCACAATGGCAACACGCGGCTCGCGAGTCTCGGATGCGCGCAGCTTGGAGCGCCAGTTGATGATGGTGTGCTGAGCGAAACCGGTCTGCGGGTCAACTTCCTCCTTGTAGGTGACGCCTTTTTCGATGTCGATAAATTTCGCAAAACCGGGCATCTCGGCAATAATCTGGGTGCTGTTCGGTTCGCTGCTGAAGAGCACCTGCTCCTTACGCACCATCTGACCGTGCTCGACGTTGAGATGCGCGCCATGCGGCACCACATAACGCTTAAGAACCTTGCCCGAATCTGGGTCAATGATGTTGAGTTTGCCGTTCTTCTGAATGACGATCTGGCGTGTCTCCTCGATACCGTCCTCGGTGATGATGGAGTGTTCGACACTCTTCACATCTTCAAGTTCAACCTGGCCTTCATAGAACGCCTTGGTCTCGGTCTCGGCGATACCGCCCTGCGCCGCACCGCCCTGGTGGAAGGTACGAAGCGTCAGCTGCGTTCCCGGCTCACCAATGGACTGTGCTGCAATCACGCCGACTGCCTCACCTATTTCGACGAGCTTGTGCACCGACAAGTTGGTGCCGTAGCACTTCGCACAGATACCGACCTTCGACTCGCAGGTGAGCACGGAACGAATCTCGGCCTCTTCAACACCAATGTTGTCCTGAATGGCGGCAGCAAGCTCATCGGTGATAATTTCACCGGCCTTGACAACAACTTTGTCGTTGATGACATCGACGATGTCGCGGGCCGCCACGCGCCCCTTGATCTTTTCGCGGAACTTGATCTGTCCGCTGGTCTCCTCCTCGATGTTGCGCTCGACGTGCAGACCGCGCGTGGTGCCGCAGTCGTCAATGGTGACGATCACATCCTGCGCCACGTCGTGCAGACGCCTGGTCAGGTAACCGGCGTCAGCCGTCTTGAGCGAGGTATCAGACAGACCCTTACGGGCACCGTGCGTCGAGATGAAGTATTCGAGCACCGTCAGCCCCTCCTTGAGGTTCGAGATAATCGGGTTCTCGATGATCTCGCCCGGCTGGCCAGACATGGACTTCTGCGGACGGGCGATCAGACCCCTCATACCGGTCAACTGCCTAACCTGCTCGCGGGAGCCTCGGGCACCCGAATCGAGCATCATATAGAGCGGGTTGAAGCCGTCGCGATCTTTCTTGAGCTTTTCGTAGGACTCGTCGGCCACGAGGTTGGAGGTCTTCTGCCAGACATCAACGATCTGGTTGTACCGTTCGTTGTCGGTCAGCGTGCCTCGGTTGTACTCCTTGATGATCTTGGCGCTGTCACGCTGGGCGTTCTTGATGTGCTTCACCTTGGTTTCAGGCACGATCGCGTCGGACAGGCCGATGGACAGGCCACCTCTCATAGCGTAGTCGAAACCGACCTCTTTGATGTTGTCAAGGAAGCGGGCCGTCTCAACGTTACCGACCTCGCTGGAGAGCTGTGCGATCAGCTCCTTGGCCACCTTCTTGTTGATCAGCTTGTTGATGAAGCCGATCTCTTCAGGCATATGCTGGTTGAAAATCACTCGACCAACCGTGGTGACAAGCAGCTTCTTCTGCTCAATCTGGCTCTTCAGCCACGCTCTCCTTTCTGCCTGTTCTTCGGGGACAAGCGTATCAACCAGGCGAACCGGGTCGGAGACCTGGTCGACCTTGCCGTCGTACTTAACAAAAATCTGGGCATGGAGACCTACACGCTCCTCGTTGTAAGCGATGATCACCTCTTCCATCGAGTAGAAGAGCTGTCCCTGGCCTACATCTCCGAAACGCGCCTTGGTCAGGTAGTACATACCGAGCACCATGTCCTGCGACGGAACCGTAACCGGCTTACCGGACTGCGGCAGAATGAGGTTGTGCGACGAGAGCATCAAGAGCGACGCTTCGAGCTGCGCTTCAGGCGAAAGCGGCACGTGCACGGCCATCTGGTCGCCGTCGAAGTCAGCGTTGAAGGCCGTACAGACGAGCGGATGGAGCTGGATCGCCTTGCCCTCGATGAGGGTCGGCTGGAAAGCCTGGATACCAAGGCGGTGCAGGGTCGGCGCACGGTTCAGAAGCACCGGATGGCCGTCGATCACCTTTTCAAGCACATCCCAGACTACCGGGTCTTTCTTGTCGATGAGCTTCTTGGCCGACTTGACCGACTTGGCGATGCCGCGCTCGACAAGGCGGCGGATAACGAACGGCTGGAACAGCTCAATGGCCATGCTCTTCGGCAGACCGCACTGGTGCAGTTTCAGCTCCGGGCCGACCACGATAACCGAACGACCGGAGTAGTCAACGCGCTTGCCGAGCAGGTTCTGGCGAAAACGCCCCTGCTTGCCCTTAAGAGCGTCGGAAAGCGACTTGAGCGGGCGGTTGGACTCGCCGGTTTTCACCGCATTGGCCTTGCGCGAGTTGTCGAACAGGGCGTCGACCGCCTCCTGCAACATGCGCTTTTCGTTGCGCAAAATCACCTCGGGAGCGCGGATGTCGATCAGCTTTTTCAGACGGTTGTTGCGGATAATCACGCGGCGATACAGATCGTTCAGATCTGAGGTGGCGAAACGGCCACCTTCGAGCGGCACGAGAGGACGAAGTTCCGGCGGAATCACCGGCACGACCTCCATCACCATGTACTCGGGCTTGTTGCCTTCGTAAATGTACAGCTCCGGAGAATCCTCCTCAGGGAAAAGACCGGTCGATTTTTTGCGGGTGCGCTTCTGCGGCTCGTAGCTCTTTCTGAAAGCCTCGACAACCTTGAGGCGCTTGAGCGCATCGGCGCGTTTCTGCTCCGAGCCGCTCTCCTTGAGAACCTTGCGAAGGTTGAGTGCGATCTCGTCGAGGTTCAAGCCTTTCAGCAACATATGGATCGCCTCGCCACCCATTTTGGCGACGAACTTGGCCGGATCGTTATCTTCGAGGTCCTGGTTGTCTTCGTACTCGGTGATGATCTGGAAATACTGCTCCTCGGTCAGGCGGTCGAACTTTTTGATGCCCTGCTTCTCGCCCGGCTCGCCGGGGTTGATGACCACGTACACTTCGTAGTAGATGATGCGCTCCAGCTCCTTGGTGGAGAGATCGAGCAGCGCGCCGATCTTGCTCGGCACGGAGCGGAAAAACCAGGTGTGCACCACCGGCACGGCCAGCGAGATATGGCCCATGCGCTCGCGGCGCACGCTCTTGGTGGTGACTTCAACGCCGCAGCGGTCGCAGATGATGCCCTTGTAGCGCACCCTCTTGTACTTGCCGCAATAGCATTCCCAGTCCTTGGTAGGACCGAATATCTTTTCGCACATCAGGCCGTCACGTTCCGGCTTGAAGGTACGGTAGTTTATGGTTTCCGGCTTGAGCACCTCGCCACGCGAATGGGCCAGAATACTCTCCGGAGAGGCGATGCTGAACTTTATCTTCGAAAAATCACCCTTGAGCGGTGATGATCCCTGTGAAAATATCATGGTCGATATCCCTGTTAAAACAACCTTGAAATTATCTTCGTTACTTCTTTTCAATTGCCGAAGTGATCGATCCGGCATATCGTTACATCATTTCAGGGCACTCTGTCGTCGATCCTGATCTCGAGGCCAAGCCCCTGCAGCTCCCTGATAAGCACGTTGAACGATTCAGGCGTTCCGGGTTCCGGAAGATTCTGTCCCTTGACAATCGCTTCATAGGTTTTGTTCCTGCCGATCACGTCATCGGATTTGACCGTGAGCATCTCTCGCAGGATGTTGGCCGCGCCGTAGGCTTCGAGCGCCCAGACCTCCATTTCACCAAACCTTTGGCCACCGAACTGTGCCTTGCCACCGAGCGGCTGCTGGGTGATAAGCGAGTATGGTCCGATGGACCTAGCATGAATCTTGTCGTCGACCAGGTGGCTCAGTTTGAGCATGTAGATATAACCAACCGTGACCTCGTCGTGGAACTGCTCGCCGGTACGTCCGTCGAACAGCTTGACCTTGCCGTGCCCAGGCAGACCAGCTTTTTCAAGATACTCCTGCACCTCGGTGTAGGTTGCACCGCTGAAGATCGGGGTCTTGAACTTGACACCGAGCTTCTTGCCCGCCCAGCCGAGCGAGGTTTCGTACAGCTGGCCGATGTTCATACGGCTCGGCACACCAAGCGGGTTGAGCACGATATCGACCGGGGTCCCATCCTCCATGAAGGGCATATCCTCGATCGGCAGAATCTTGCCGACCACACCCTTGTTACCGTGACGACCGGCCATCTTGTCACCCACCTGGATTTTCCTCTTCTGGGCGATATAAACCTTGGCCAACTCTTCGATACCGGGCGGCAATTCATCGCCGACGTTGATTTTGTACTTCTCGTTCTCACGCTCGTCAGACAGATCCTTCAGCTTGAGACGGTATTCACGAATCAGGCGGACGACGTTTTCGTTGGTTTTGGCTCCGCTCACAATGCCTTTCGACAGATCAATCGATTCGAGGAACGGCAAGCCGTTGAACTTGGCCAGCAGCGCTTCATCGATGACCGTGCCTTCGGGAACGAGCACCTTGCCTTTGTCGCTGGTGATGGCAACGCTCTTCTTGCCGTTGAGATACTGCTTCATCCATTTGGCAAAGCGGCTGCGCAGGTCGGCCTCTTTCAGATCGAACTGCTTGTCGATCGCCTCCATGCGCTCTTTTACGTCCATGCCGATCTTTTTCTTGCGGCTGAACAGCTTGGTCTTGATGACGATACCTTTCATGCCGGCCGGCACGTGCATCGAGGCGTCTTTCACGTCGCTCGACTTGTCGCCGAAGATGGCACGCAGGAGCTTTTCTTCCGGAGTCGGATCGCTCTCGCCTTTCGGGGTGATCTTACCGACCAGAATGTCGCGCTCCTTGACCTCGGCGCCGATGCGCACGATGCCGTTCTCGTCGAGGTTGCGCAGCGCATCCTCGCTGACGTTGTAGATGTCGCGAGTAAATTGCTCCTCGCCGCGCTTGGTGTCGCGCACGCTCGACTCGAACTCGTGCACGTGGATCGAGGTAAAGACGTCGTCATAGACGAGGCGCTCACTGAGCACAATAGCGTCCTCGAAGTTGTAACCGCGCCAGGGCATGAAGGCTACCAGCACGTTTTTACCGAGCGCCAGTTCGCCATTGTCGGTCGAGGAGCTGTCGGCCAGCACGTCGCCGGCGTTGACCCTCTGGCCATTGTGCACCAGCGGGCGCTGCGAGATGCAGGTGTCCTGGTTGGAGCGCTTGAATTTGATGAGCTTGTAGACCTTGACGCCTTCGTCTGGGTCAAGCAACGAAACGGTGTTGTTTTCCGGATCGAGATCGTAGCGCACTTCGATGCGATCCGCCGTGACGCACTGCACCACGCCGGGCCCCTCGGCCACGATCACCGCGCGAGAATCACGGGCCACCTTGGCCTCCATGCCGGTGCCAACGATCGGCGCTTCGGAAACGAGCAGCGGCACTGCCTGGCGCTGCATGTTCGCGCCCATGAGCGCGCGGTTACCGTCATCGTGCTCAAGGAACGGGATGAGCGCGGCTGCCGCGCTGACAATCTGAACCGGAGAGACGTCCATGTAGTTGACCTCTTCGGCAAGCACCAGCGGGTAGTCACCCTTGGTTCTGGCCTGCACCGACTCGGCCGCGATGCGGTTGTTCTCGTCAAGCTCGATGCTGACCGGCACGGTGATCTTGTTCTCCTCATCCTCTGCGGAGAGCATCACGACCTTGTCGGTGACCTGACCATTTTCGACCACGCGGTACGGGGTCTGGATGAAGCCCTTGTCGTTGATTTCGGCATAGACCGACAGCGACGAAATCAGACCGATGTTCGGGCCTTCAGGGGTCTCGATCGGGCAAAGACGTCCGTAATGAGTGTAGTGAACATCGCGAACCTCGAAACCTGCACGCTCGCGGGTCAGGCCACCGGGGCCAAGAGCCGAAACCCTGCGCTTGTTGGTCATTTCGGCCAGAGGATTGGTCTGGTCCATAAACTGCGAGAGCTGGCTGGTGGCAAAGAAGCTCGACACCACGCTCGACACGGTTCGCGCATTGATCAGATCAGCCGGAGCGATCTTGTCGGTATCGCGCGAGTTGAGCTTTTCGCGAACATTCTTGCCCATTCTCGCCAGACCGATCACGAACTGCGCAGCGAGTTGCTCGCCCACCGAGCGCACGCGGCGGTTGGCCAGGTGATCGACGTCATCGACCTCGGCCATGCCGTTGATCAGCTTGATCAGATAATTGATGACCGCAATGATGTCGTAGTGGGTCAGCACCAGAATATCCTCACCGATCGGCTCCTCGGAGTAGGTGCTGATCGTCTGGAGAATGCGCTCGTAAATAGCGTCGGAGAGTTCCTTCAGTTCAGGGCGCTTTTCAAGATAAGCCGAAAGCTCGGCAAGCTCGTTCTGAAGCTTCTTCTGAATGCGATAGCGACCAACATCGCCGAGATCGTATTTCTTCTGATTGAAAAAGGTGCGTTCGAGGAAGCTTCTGGCGGCATCGATGTCCGGCGCTTCGTTGGAGCGAAGCTCCTCGTAGACAATTTCAAGCGCCTCTTCCTCGGTGGCGGAACTGTCATTGAGAATCGTGTTGATGATAACCGACTTGTCCACGCCTTTCTCGGGGGAGGTGGTCTTCATCACCTTGACCGTTTTGTAACCGGCAGCGACGATCTGGTCTATGATCTCCTCGGTAATGGCTGCCCTTGCAGGCACTACCTCACCGGTAGTCATGTCGATGATATCGGAAGCCAGATACTGGCCAAGAAGCTGCTCGCGCTTCGAGCTCTTGGACGAAACCTCGACCTCCTCGACCAGATCGAACAGTCCGAGAATATCCTCATCCTTGGCAAAACCGATCGCCCTGAGCAGCGCTGTGACCAGGAAGTTCTTCTTCTGGTCGATGTAGACGAAAATCTGGTTGTTGATGTCGGTCTGGAACTCGATCCAGGAACCGCGAGTCGGCACGATTTTGGCCGAGTACATCTTTTTACCGTTCGGGTGTACGGCCTCGCTGAACACCACGCCCGGCGAACGGTGAAGCTGCGCCACCACGACGCGCTCGGCGCCGTTGATGATAAAGGTCCCGCGGTCGGTCATATAGGGAATCCTGCCGAGATAGACCTCCTGCTGGATGGTCTCCTTCCAGTCCGGCTCGTCGGCCTCATCCTTATAGGAGAGCTTGAGCTTGATCTTGAGCGAAACATCGTAGGTCAGGCCGCGCTCAATGCACTCCTCGACGGTATATTTCGGCTTGTCGAAGCTGTAGGAGATATATTCCAGGAGATAGAGCCCCCTGGTATCGGTAATGGGAAAGGCGCTCCTGAGCACTTTTTCAAGCCCCTGATCCTTGCGTTTTTCAAGGGGAACGCTGTCCTGGATGAAATTATGAAACGAATCGAGCTGTACCTTGAGAAGGTCGGGGGGATTTATGATACTCTGGATCTTGGAAAAGTCAATACACGGTGTTGGTGTTGCATCAGCCACTTTCACATGCACCTCGCTTTTAGTCAATTGCAGGGAGTACTTAACAGTTAATGGGCAATTCTCTTTCAGGTCTCATCGTTCGAAGTCGCAACCAATATGTATTCGCGACATCGATCTGGAGCCCGCTTTGCTCCGTTTTGCGACCGGCGACGTCAGCCGGTGCTGCACTCCTTATGTCCCGACAGGCCGGCACATTCAGGCTCCGCACTTCGACAACCGCTCACTCGAATCGCTCACGGCAGTAATCAGTGGTACTCTTTGGTCATTACAGGATTCGTCAATACCCTATCGAAGTGGGGTCATCGTTCTGCGGTTTTTAAGCCGCGTAACGGCGAAAAGAAATTTCTTACCACAAAAGGACAAAGCTCCGTACCGGAAACGGCACGGAGCTTGTCAGCTACTTGACCTGCCGAACGATCAGTTCAGCTCGACTTCAGCGCCGGCGTCCTTGAGCTCTTTGGCGATCTTTTCAGCCTCGTCCTTGGAGACAGCCTCTTTGACGGTCTTCGGTGCACCGTCAACCATGTCCTTGGCCTCTTTCAGACCAAGACCGGTGATTGCGCGAACAACCTTGATGACGTTGATCTTGTTGGCGCCAGCAGACTTGAGTACGACGTCGAACTCGGTCTTCTCTTCTGCAGCGGCAGCTTCACCGGCAGGAGCGGCCATAACGGCGCCAGCCATAACGGCAGGAGCAGCGCTCACGCCGAACTTCTCCTCAAGTGCTTTCACCAACTCGGAAGCTTCGGTAAGGGTAAGTTTACCAATCTCTTCTACAAGGGTTTCGATAGATGACATTATTTCCTCTCTCAGTTTGAATTGAAAATATTGAAGCTTTGAGTGCGTAATTCGTTTATTTCTCGAGCTTTCCGACCTGGTCGATCACGGAAACGAGGTTTCTCATCACCGCATTCATGACCATCGGCACAGAAGCAACCATGTTGTTCAAGAGGCCGGCAAGGCGACCAATGTTCTCGGTCTTGCTGAGCATCTCGGAGAGCTGGGGCAGCGAATCGGAACCAAACACCTGTCCATCGATAGAGGCCATCTTGAACTTCAACGCTTCGTTGTCTTTGCTGAACTTCTTGATGATCTTGGCCGGAGCGATCGGATCGTCGTAAGCGAACGCTACTGCGGTGGTGTTCTTCAAACCAGCAGCCAGCTTGTCGACGTCGGCGGCATCCTTGAGCGCCTTTTTGATCAGGGTGTTCTTGACCACCCGGTACTCGATACCGGCCTTGCGAAACTCGAGGCGCAACTGGCTCATCTTCTGGACATCGAGCCCCTGAAACTCGGTAAAGTAGAAGCCCTGTGACTTCTGGAACTTCTCTGCTATTTCCTGAGCGATCTGCTCTTTTGTATCACGCTTCATCATATCGGTGCACAATCTTTAATGTTAGGCAACAAATTTATCCTTCTTCACCTTCACGCCGGGGGACATGGTGCTCGAAATGGTGATCCCCTGGAGGTACTGACCTTTTGCAGCCGACGGCTTCAGGCGAACGACCTCTTTGATGAAGCTGGTGATATTACCAGCAAGGTTTGCACTATCGAAGGAAACTTTGCCGACCGGAGCGTGGATGTTGCCCGCTTTGTCGACCCTGAACTCGATTTTACCTGCCTTGACCTCCTTGACGGCTTTGGCGACATCCATCGTGACCGTACCCGATTTCGGGTTCGGCATCAGGCCGCGAGGGCCGAGGATTCGGGCAACCTTGCCGAGCTGGCCCATAACGTCGGGAGTCGCAACGATCACATCGACATCGGTCCAGCCGTTCTGGATTTTCTCGATATAGTCTTCGAAACCAACGAAATCAGCGCCAGCCTCGCGAGCCTCTTCCGCCTTGTTCTCTTTGCAGACAACCAGGACGGAAACGGTTTTACCCGTGCCGTAAGGAAGCATGACCGTTCCACGAACGACCTGATCGGCATGACGGGGATCGACCCCGAGCTTTATGGCAACATCGACCGTGGCGTCGAATTTGGTGGTGGTGATCTCCTTAACCTTCTCGATGGCTTCCGCGAGCTCATACTCTTGAGCGCGGTTCACCTTTGCACTTGCGTTTCTGTAATTCTTTCCTGCCATTGACATTTATGATATTAGTGGTTGTAAAAGCGGCTTGTCAGGCCTCCCACGAAAAAAACTTGCTTCTCAGCCCTCGACGACGATACCCATGCTGCGGGCCGTGCCTATAACCATCTGGGTCGCACCTTCGAGATCGATGGAGTTCAGATCGGGCCTCTTCAGCTCGGCGATCTTGCGCACCTGATCCATCGTGACCGTACCGACCTTGTTGCGGTTCGGCTCGCCGGAACCCTTTTGCAGCTTGGCCTCCTTGAGCAGGAGCACGGCGGCAGGCGGCGTTTTGGTGACAAAGGTGAAAGACTTGTCGGAGTAAACCGTGATCACCACAGGGATGATCATACCAGCCTCAGACTGCGTTTTGGCGTTGAACTGCTTGCAGAACTCCATGATATTCACACCCTTCTGACCAAGCGCCGGACCGACGGGGGGTGCAGGATTGGCGCCTCCTGCAGGAATTTGCAACTTGATGAACCCTGTTATCTTTTTTGCCATAAATTATCTCTCTTTCAACAGCTTGAATGAATACTATGACCTCTGTGATCCCTGTTATTGCGAAACGGGCTTGACCTGGGAAAAATCGAGTTCGGTCGGGGTGCTCCTGCCGAAGAAGTTGATCATGACCTTGACTTTCATCCGCTCGGTGCAGACCTCGTGCACGATCCCGGTCAGCGAGCTGAATGGCCCATCTATCACCTTGACCGAATCGCCGACCTTGAAAGGAGCTTCAACCACCGCACGGTGCTCGATCGCTCCACCGGGGACGAGAATCTTCTCTACCTCATCGGGACGCAAAGGAGTGGGATTATCATCGACGCCGAGAAAGCCCATGACCGACGGAATATCCATGATCAGGTTTCGGGTCTGCTTGTCGAGCACGGCTTCGATCAGCACGTAGCCGGGAAAAGCGTTCTTGGTCAGACTGCGCTTTTTGCCGTTTTTAACCTCGACGAAACGTTCGTAGGGGATGTAAACCTGCTTGATGCTTTCGGAAAGACCGCATCGCTCGACCTCCATCTCGATACTCTCTTTGACCTTGCGCTCATGGCCAGAATAGATCCTGAGAGCGTACCAATGAAGTTGCGGGGGATGCTGTTCTTTCACCACCTTTTTTTTGGCGCTCATCTCGTTACCTCGAAAATCTCCTTAGTCTTACAATAATTTCCCCATCACCGTACTGATGACCCAATCCACCACAAAGGTAAACAAGGCAAGAATACCTGAAACCGTCAACACAACAATCGTCATATCCTTCACCTCCTCCCTTGTCGGCCACGACACCTTGCGCATCTCGCCAACAACATCACGATAGTACTTATCAACCTTCTCGATATATTTCTTCATGATTGAGCAACGAGGTAAAAGATCGTGAACAGCATTCAAATCCAGCCTGCCTGCACGTCAGGAGGGACTCGAACCCCCAACCTGCGGTTTTGGAGACCGCTGCTCTACCAATTAAGCTACTGACGTATACCGCTCCCCCAGGAACCGGAGCTGATGATCGGACTTGAACCGATGACCTCTTCCTTACCAAGGAAGTGCTCTACCGACTGAGCTACATCAGCTTGTCACCAACAAAAGCAAGTGGGTAGGGGAGGATTCGAACCTCCGAAGACATATGTCGACAGATTTACAGTCTGTTGCGTTTGACCGCTTCGCTACCTACCCATGTACTGGCGCTTCGAGCTGGTGATGGGACTCGAACCCGCAACCTGCTGATTACAAGTCAGCTGCTCTACCAATTGAGCTACACCAGCAGCTCACCAAAAATACAGGGCCGGTAATATAACACAGCCTGATCAAAAAATGCAAAAGGAAAAAATAAAAATTTCATGAAAAACCGCGGCCAAAGTGAACTTGATGGGCGTAATGAGCATAAATGACGGAAATCGCGACAGGAAAACCACACGGCACGTACAGTCATCACCCATTACTCCCCCCCCTCTCCCTGGCTCCGGCGAAGATATCGGCCAGCAACACCACGATTTTCCGTGGTGTGAAACGCTGGACAAAAACCATGAGACGATCCAGAACGGTCGGCAGAATCAGCACCTGTTTTCCGTCGAGTCCGCGGTGGACGGCCTTCACGACCACCTCCGGACTGGAAACCGGCGTGACGATGCGGCTCCGGTCATGACCGGCACGGCTGTAAAAGAGATCGTTGTCGAGAAAGCTGGGACAGACGGCGAAGATTCGGACGCCAGTGCCCTGAAGCTCGACAGAGAGCGCTTCGGTCAGATTGACCACAAACGCCTTGCTGGCGGAGTAGCCGGCCATACCCGGCACACCCTGGAATCCGGCGAGCGAAGCGATATTGATCACCACACCCCGGCGGCGGGCGCGCATCGCCGGAAGAAACCGGCGGGTCAGCGCAGCCACGGCGACCATATTGACCAAGACCATCTGCACGAACGTCTCTTCGTCCATCCGCTCAAAGTTGCCCGCTATGGAGAATCCGGCGCAGTTGACCAGTTTATCGATGGGCAGCCCTCTCTCCTCGCAGAATCCGAAAACCTTCAACGCAGCGCCAACCTCCGCAAGATCCTGGCAACAGACCTGCACCTCGATACCGCATGAGCGACGCAACTCCGCAGCCAGCGTTTCAAGCTTATCCTGCGAGCGGGCAACCAGCACGAGGTTGTCGCCCATCGAGGCAAACTCTTCAGCAAGTCGCCGGCCGATACCGGTGGACGCGCCCGTAATCAGCGTATAAAAGCTCATACAGGATCAACCCACTTGCCGTTCTGCCGGATCAGCTCAATCAGCCGCTCAAGCGCCTCTGCCTCCGGGATGTTCTCCTCGACACACTCTTTGCCGACGTAGAGGCTGACGCGCCCCTTACCGGAGCCAACGTAGCCGAAATCGGCGTCGGCCATTTCGCCGGGGCCGTTGACGATGCAGCCCATGATGCCGATCTTCAACCCCTTGAGGTGCGAGACACGCTGCTTGATGAGCGCCGTGGTCTTCTCAAGCTCGAAGTAGGTTCGTCCGCATCCAGGGCAGGAGATGAACTCGGTTTTGGACATCCTGATTCTGGCCGCCTGAAGGATGTTAAAGCAAAGGCTCACCTCTTCGCTGGCTGGCATATTCGTCTCAAGCGCAATGAGGTCGCCGATACCGTCGCAGAACAAGGTGCCCGCCTGAATGGCACTCTGGATGAGCACGCCGGAGCGCTCACCGTCGAGCCGACGGTAACGCACGGCAATCGGATAGTCGAGCCCGGCTTTTTTCAGCTCGAGCGCGAGTTTTCTGGTAGAATAGAGCGGTGCATCGGAAACGATAGAGAGCATGACCCGCTGCAACCCTCTCGCTTTCAGCTTGGCAGCAAGACGGACCAGCACCTCGGCAGGCACATTCTCCGAAGATTTTTCGTGGATAAAGCAGAACTCGATAGCGGCGTTCCTGTCGTGGAGCGATTCAATCAAGCCGGTGCCGAGCGTTTCACCTTCGACGATATCGAGCCGCACTCGCCCGCAGAGCGGCAACAACGCCGGAACAATCGAGGTATCGGCAGTCGAAACGACAATCTTTTCGCGCAAATTTCCCAGCGAATCGAGCAATGCCTTGAGCAACGAAATATCTTCGGCACTACCGACGCCAACACTGACCAGCTCCGAGCGGATCGCATCCTCCGGCTTGCCCGGATCGAGCCTCGCGAGAATCTCGTCGCGGAGCGATTCCGTATCAGTGATGGGCGCATGGGCAGCAGTTTCAACCCCGGGCAAGGCATCGCCTCCGACCGGTATGCCCGCACCATCGATGCTGATGGAAGGACGCCGCGAGTAGCTGAACGGCTCGAACGGCAGCTGCACATGTCCGGCGCTCTTGCGCTCGTGCTCAATCACGTGTTTGACCGGAAGATGCGCCCGGTCGCCCCGCACCAGCAGCATGTCGTTGTACTTCTTGACGATAGCGAAACCAACCGGCACCTCGTTGACCGGATCTTCGGTGAGCGACACGCGAATAGTGTCACCGAGACCATCTTCGAGCAAAGCGCCGATGCCCATCGCCGACTTGATGCGCCCCTCGTCGCCATCACCCGCCTCGGTCACGCCGAGATGCAGCGGGTAGGCGTAGCGCAGCTCCGCATCGGCACGGGCGACGAGCAGCCGGTAGGCCTGGATCATCACCCTGACGTTCGATGACTTCATCGAAAAGAGCTGGTCGTAATAGCCTTCGTCCTCGCAGATTCTGGAGAATTCGAGCGCCGCCTCGACCATGCCCTCCGGCGAATTGCCGTAGCGGCTCACGATGCGGTCGGAGAGGGAACCGTGGTTGGTGCCAATGCGCATGGAGACGCCAAGCGACCTGGCCTTTCGCACCAGCGGCGTGAACTCCTCACGTACCTTGTCGAGTTCAGCGCGATACTCGTCATCGGTGTAATCCTTGCTCGAAAACTTCGCGCCGGTGGCGTAGTTGCCGGGATTGATACGGATGTTCTCGACGAACTCCACCGCCTTCATCGCCGCCTTGGCTGAAAAATGAATATCCGCCACCAGCGGCGTGTCGATACCATCCCGCCGGAGCTGCTCACGGATGTTTTTGAGATTCTCCGCATCTTTCTCGGTCGGCACGGTCAACCTGATGATTTCACACCCCGCCTCGTACAAACGCCGACACTGCTCCACCGAAGCCGCCGTATCCATCGTGTGAGCGGTAATCATGGACTCCACCCGGATCGGCAAATATCCGCCAAGGAAGATCGTCCCGAAAGGGACTTCCCTGGTGACTCGCCGGCGATAACTGTACACTGGCGCCGGATAATCGATGATATTGCCTGAAACAAGACGCTCTTCGCTCATAAGACGGCTGGTTGAAAGTGATTGAAGATGATCCTGAAGGTAGCCAATGGCCGGGATAAATAAAAGGCGGGAGAAAGATGGGGGAAAGAGAATAATAAATGCCGAATTATGAATGAAAAAGGAAAACCGGAAAGACGATGCTTTTGAGTTCACCATCTGTTCACAACGTCCACTTTCAGGCCTCGTTCGGGGTCACTTCTCCCTTATGATAAATACCGTCTCGCCTTTTTTGTGGAAATTGAAGCGTTCCCGAGCCACCTTTTCGACGCTGTCGGGCTGGTAGGCATTTTTGATCGTACTACGGAGCTCAACGATCTTCTCCTGCTCTTCGGCCAGAAGCTTTTCGAGCTTCCGGTTCTCCAACTCCATGCTAATGCGGGTCACCAAGCCAAAATCACCGAAGATAAATCCGATGGCTGCGAGCACAAGGAGGGCCCGAATCACGAACTTTTTCGGATTCAGCCGGATGAGGTCCCAGAGTTCCGTCAGGTATTTCGTCATGGGCCAGTAGCAGTTTTCAGCGCCATGCCTGCCAGATCGCCAGGCATGGCGCCTCGAAATGATTCCAAAAACAGCAATCCGACGCCGTCAGACCCGGAAGGCCCCGATGCCCGGATAGAGCGCCGTGCTGCCAAGCTCTTCCTCGATTCTGAGCAGCTCGTTGTACTTGGCCATGCGGTCGGAGCGCGACATGCTGCCGGTCTTGATCTGTCCGGCGTTGGTCGCCACGGCGATCTGCGCAATGGTGGTGTCTTCGGTCTCGCCGCTGCGATGGCTGATGACCGAGGTGTAGCCGTTGCGCTTGGCCAGCTCGATGGCCTGAAGGGTTTCGGTCAGAGTGCCGATCTGGTTGACCTTGATGAGAATCGAGTTGCCGACGCCCTTCTCGATACCTTCGGCAAGGCGCTTGCTGTTGGTCACGAACAGGTCATCACCCACAAGCTGCACACGGCCGCCGATCTTGTCGGTCAGCATCTTCCAGCCTTCCCAGTCATCCTCAGCCATGCCATCTTCGATCGAGATGATCGGATAGCGGCTCGCCCAGTCGGCCCAGTAGCTGGCCATCTCTTCTGACGAAAGTTCGCGTCCGGAGGATTTCTTGAAAACGTACTTTTTCTTTTCGGCGTCGTAGAACTCAGAGCTGGCCGGATCGAGTGCGATCATGACATGACCATCGCCGAGGCCTCCCCTGTCAGTCGGCGCACCAGCTTTGTAGCCAGCCATGCCGATGGCCTCGATCACCAGCTCGATGGCCTGTTCGTTGGACTCCACGTTCGGCGCAAATCCGCCTTCGTCGCCCACCGCCGTGCTCAGACCGCGATCGTGTAGCAGGGACTTGAGCGAGTGAAACACCTCGGCTCCGCACCGAAGCGCATCGGAATAGCGCTCGAAGCCGATCGGCATAATCATGAACTCCTGGAAATCAACCGTATTGTCAGCATGAGCGCCACCGTTGAGCACG